>NZ_JAQTMS010000066.1 GCF_028714215.1 Rhodoferax sp.
TGCCTGCTCCAAATTCTCCGGTACAGTTTGACATTGGCGGTCCTATGTTGTGTTTGGCCTCAGATACCAATGACAACGCGCCTTCGGGCGGGACCGCCGACTCAGCCGTATGAAATATTCAGGCTAGGCAGTGGGCGCTGATCGGGATGGCAGCGCTTGGTTGCGTCGCTTGTTTTGATTCTTGCGAAGGACCGCTCCGCAATGCGAAAACCGGCATTCATCGGCTGATCAACGGCATGTGACGCGTCACCGCATTGCCTGGATGCTCACTGCCGTGTTTCGGCCTTTCGCTTTGGCTGTGTACATTGCCTCATCCACTATTCGAAAAGCGGCTGCCAGCGACTCTGGTGGATGGTCAAACGTAGATGCACCTATGCTTGCCGTGATTTCAAAGTTCAATTGGCGCATGCGGCTTTGAATCCTTGAAACCAATTGTCCACACACGACTTCGCATTCGTTTCTTCTTGTATTGGGCAAGAGCACAGAGAACTCGTCACCACCAAGTCTTGCGGAAGTATCAGAGTCTCTGATTGAACCCTGAAGGATTTCGCCGATGACCACGAGTGCTCTGTCTCCCTCTGCATGACCTCGGGAATCGTTCAATTGCTTGAATTTGTCCAAGTCGATCAGCACTAAAGAAAATGTGCCTCCATAGCGGTTTTGCCGCTCAATCTCAGCTTCAACTGTTAACTCAAAACCTCGCCGATTCTGTAATTTTGTCAGCGAGTCGGTTTGCGATAACGCCTCCAATTCCCGGTGATTGTGTCGCACGGCATTGGCAAGAGTTCCTACCAGAAGGGCTGAAATGAAGCCAACCGTGATGTCGGTAATGGATGAAGCAAGCGCAATGGCGTCGCTCACAACATTAATTGTCTGAAATGAGACGGACAGAAGGATCGCTGCAACCAGCGGCTTGCGCCCATCGCAATGGAGACCCACAAGTGCTATTGGCAATACATAGAGCGCACCCAGTCGGATTCCTGTCCCGGTCTCCATATCAAGAAGAAATATCACCAGCATCATGGCGACACTTGCTCCAAAAGCCTTGCGCCCGCTTATGGAACCTGGGTTGAAAAAGTTTAAGACACGACGGCGCATGGACGGTATCTTAGAAGAAGTGTCCAACCAGACGGATCACCGTTTCAGTCGGCAGCGGTAGCTGGCACCCGTTCCCCCACGCCCAGATCGGATCAGGCGACGCAAGGCGAGGGTGGGGTGGATGTTGGGTCAGCTGCCTATACTCCCGTCATGCAGTTGCAAGACATTCTCTATTCCCAGGGCTTCGGCACGCGGCGCGTCTGTGCCGGCCTGATCCAGCAGGGTCTGGTACAGGTCTATGCGTCGAATGACGCGACAAAACCGGTTGCCTGCACCGAGGCCCAGGCGGAGTTTCCCGCAGACGGATTGCACTTCCGGGTTCAAGGCATCGACTGGCCGTACCATGAGAAGGCCTATCTGATGCTGCACAAGCCGGTCGCCACCGAGTGTTCGCAGAAGCCCTCGACCTACCCCAGTATTTACACCTTGCTGCCGTCGCCGCTGCGCCTGCGGCCGCAAAAAGGCGCGGTGCAGGGGGTGCAGGCGGTCGGTCGGCTGGATCAGGACACCAGCGGACTGCTGCTGCTGACCGACGACGGCAAGTTCATCCACCGCATGAGTTCGCCGCGGCACCATGTGCCCAAGGTCTACGAGGTCACGCTGAAGCACCCGCTGGACGATAAACAGCTGAACAAGCTGCTGGCCGGTGTGGTGCTGGACGACGATCCGAAGCCGGTGCGGGCCGCCGCTGCGGAGGCGGTGGCCAGCCATCATCTGCGCCTGACCCTGACCGAAGGCAAATACCATCAGGTCAAGCGGATGGTGGCCGCCGTCAGCAACCGGGTGGAAGCCTTGCATCGCTCGCAGATCGGCGGTCTGCGCCTGCCCGAGGATCTGGCACCGGGCCAGTGGCGCTGGTTGAATCAGGCTGATCTGGCCAGCATTGCCGCTTGATGCCCGACAGCAGGCTGCGGTTATGCTTGTTCCATGAACCTGTTTCTCGATTCCTTCTGGCGTGCCGCGGCCTACTGCATCCGCCCGCGGGTCATCGCCCTGTCTTTTTTTCCGCTGCTGTTGATGGTGGCGCTGGCCTTGGGCTTGGGCTATTACTACTGGGACAGTGCGCTCGATTTCGTGCGCGGGGCACTGGAAGCCTCGATGGTCGTCAACTCGATCTGGGCCTGGTTGCAGAGCGTTGGCGCCGGCAGCCTGAAGCTGGTGCTGGCGCCCTTGATCGTGATTTTTGCGGTCACGCCGGTGATTGTGGTGCTGTCGCTGCTGACGGTGGCCTTGCTGATGACCCCGGCATTGACGCTGTTGGTGGCCGAGCGCCGTTTTCCTCAGCTTGAGCGCAAGCGCGGTGGCTCCCTGGTGTTCAGCCTGCTGTGGTCCTTGGGCTCGACGCTGCTGGCCTTGATTGCGCTGATTGTTTCAATTCCACTGTGGTTGGTGCCGCCCCTGATTCTGGTGCTGCCGCCGCTGATCTGGGGTTGGCTTACCTACCGGGTGATGGCCTTTGACGCCTTGGCGGAACACGCCAGTGCCCAGGAGCGCAAGGAGATTTTCCGCAGACACCGGGGCTGGCTGCTGGGCATCGGTGTCCTGTCTGGTTTTTTGGGCGCGGCGCCCAGCCTGATCTGGGCCTCCGGCGCTTTGTTGGCGGCGGCGTTCGTGATTCTGGTGCCGCTGGCGATCTGGATCTATACGCTGGTGTTCGCCTTTTCTTCCCTCTGGTTTGCGCACTACTGCCTGGCGGCATTGCAGGCTTTGCGCGCCGAGAGCCATTTGGCCGCGGCCGCTGCGGCAATCCCCACGCCGGTCTTGACGGATGGGGAGACGCTAAGATTGCCGGATGACAAATCCCGCGACTTCAACAACTCTCTCTAGCAGTGCACCGAATTTCGGTCTGCTTATCATCGGCGACGAAATCCTCTCGGGCAAGCGAGCCGACAAGCACCTGCCCAAGGTGATCGAATTGCTCAAGGCGCGCGGCCTGCAACTCGACTATGCCGAGTACGTGGGCGATTCACCGCAGCGCATCACCGCCGCCTTGAAGCGTGCTTTTGCTTCCGGCGACGTGGTGTTTTCCACCGGCGGCATTGGCGCCACGCCGGACGATCACACGCGGCAATGCGCGGCGCGTGCCCTGGGTGTGGAGTTGGCCCTGCACCCTGAAGCGGAAGCACTGATCCGCTTGCGCATGCAGAATTTGGCCAGGGAACAAGGCATCGTTTACGAGCCGAATCGCTCCGACAACATCCACCGGCTGAACATGGGCGTGTTTCCGGTGGGGGCGCAGATCATTCCCAACCCGTTCAACGGAATTCCCGGCTTCAGTTGCGGCTCGCTTCATTTCGTGCCCGGCTTTCCGGTGATGGCCTGGCCGATGATCGAATGGGTGCTTGACACGGTCTATCCGCACATGCACCAAAGCGCCGCCTGGATCGAGAAATCGGTCATCGTCTTCGGCGCCATGGAGGCGACGCTGACGCCGCTGATGGAAGAAATTGAGCGCCGTTACGACGGTGTCAAGGTGTTCAGCCTGCCCAGTGTCGATCACCCGGAGTACGGCCGGCATATCGAGCTGGGGGTGAAAGGCGAGCCGGGGCTGGTAAGCCAGGCTTATCCGGCACTGCTGGCCGGCTTGAAAGTCTTTGATGCCAAGCTTGGCCCTGAATTGGTGCAAAAATAAACGAACCAATTTGGTGCAATATCGGCTAGATAGCCTCGTATTGGTGCGGCTATTTTTTGGTATTTCAAGGGTTCGGCTGCCCTTGTCGATGGCCCAGCCGCCCTGGCCGGAGGGAAGCCGATGCGAAGTTCTTTTGCAGGCGCTGAAGACGGGTTGAAACTCAGGGCAAAATACGGGGTCAGGCAGTTTTGCGTCAACACCGGAATTGGCACAAAAACTGCATTCGCAGAGATGTAATTTTTTCAACAACGATTCAACCAGGAGTATTTGATGGCCAAGACCGTCGCAGACGTCATGAAGATGGTGAAAGAAAACGAAGTCAAGTTCGTTGACTTCCGTTTCACCGATACCCGTGGCAAGGAACAGCACGTGACCGTGCCCGTTTCTCATTTTGACGAAGACAAATTCAGCTCGGGCCATGCGTTTGACGGCTCGTCCATTGCCGGCTGGAAGGGCATCGAGGCCTCCGACATGCAGTTGATGCCCGATCCCAACACCGCCAATATCGATCCGTTCTTTGAAGAAACAACGCTGTTCCTGAGCTGCGACGTGGTCGAGCCCAACGACGGCAAGGCCTATGACCGCGACCCGCGTTCCATCGCCAAACGGGCTGAAGCCTACCTCAAGGCCTCCGGCATGGGCGACACCGCCTTCTTTGGCCCGGAACCCGAATTTTTCATCTTTGACGACGTGCGCTGGAACACCGACATGTCCGGCACCTTCTTCAAGATCGAGGAATACGAAGCGCCCTGGAATTCGGGCAAGAAGATCGAAGGCGGCAACCGCGGCCACCGGCCTACCGTGAAAGGTGGTTACTTCCCGGTGCCGCCGGTCGACAGCACGCAAGACATGCGCGCTGAAATGTCGCTGATTCTGGAATCCCTGGGCGTGCCGGTTGAGGTGTTCCACCACGAAGTGGCGGGTGCCGGTCAAAACGAACTGGGCACCAAGTTCAGCACGCTGGTGCAGCGCGCCGACTGGACGCAAGTCCTCAAGTACGTGGTGCAGAACGTGGCCAATGCCTATGGCAAGACCGCCACCTTCATGCCCAAGCCGATCGTCGGCGACAACGGCTCCGGCATGCACGTGCACCAGTCGATCTGGAAGGACGGCAAGAACCTGTTTGCCGGCGACGGCTATGCCGGTTTGTCGGATTTTGCCTTGTACTACATCGGCGGCATCATCAAGCACGCCCGTGCCCTGAACGCCATTACCAACCCCGGCACCAACAGCTACAAGCGTTTGGTGCCCGGCTTCGAAGCCCCGGTGAAACTGGCTTATTCGGCCAAGAACCGCTCCGCCTCGATCCGTATTCCGTATGTGGCTAATCCCAAGGGCCGACGTGTCGAAGCGCGCTTCCCCGATCCGCTGATGAACCCCTATCTGGGCTTTGCCGCGCTGCTGATGGCCGGTCTGGATGGCGTGGAAAACAAGATTCACCCCGGCGAGGCGGCCTCCAAGGACTTGTACCATCTGCCGCCCGAGGAAAACGCCAAGATCCCGACGGTCTGCCACAGCCTCGATCAAGCTCTGGAGTGCCTGGAAGCCGATCGCGGTTTCCTGACCAAGGGTGGCGTCTTCACCGACAGCATGCTCGACGCTTATGTCGAACTGAAGATGGGCGAAGTGACGCGCCTGCGCATGGCCACCCACCCGATCGAGTTCGAGATGTACTATTCGCTGTAATTCGTTACGGTTCATGGCAAAAAAGGACGGCCTGGCCGTCCTTTTTAATTTGACGCATACTGACGGGGTGAATTCAATGGAAGTTCCCGTATGAAAAAAGGCTTGGTCGTGCTGCTGCTGGCTGGCGTATGCACGGCAAACAGTTATTCCCAGGAGCGTATTTACCGTTGCGGCAACGAGTACACCAACACGGTGCCCAGTCCGCAGGCCAAGGGCTGCAAGCTGCTCGAAGGCGGTAACGTGACCATCGTCCAGGGCACCCGGGCGGCGGCCGCGACGCCGGTGCGAACGGCGGCGGCCTCGGCGCAGCGGGTGGATGCGGGCGAGCAGAAAGCGCGCGACTCCGACATGCTGCAGATTTTGGAATCCGAGTTGAAGAAGGCGCAGGAACGCCAGGTCGAGTTGCTGCGCGAGTACAACAACGGCGCCCCGGAAAAGCGCAATACCGAGTTGCAGAACCCGCAAAAATACCTGGAGCGGGTGGCCGAACTGAAGGCCAGTCTGGCGCGCAACGAAAGCGATATTGCCGGCATTCGCCGCGAGCTCGGCCGGGCCTCTTCAGTCTCTGCGGCAAAATAAGCGGCTTGAAGCAGCCTTCCAACTCCCTTAGCTCGCCTGCTGCCGTTTCGCCGGCCATGCGCTTCCAGTCCTTCGATCTGCTGGCCACACTGGTGGCGGTGGTGCACAGCAATGGGGCCGTGTCGTTTGCCAATGCGGCACTGGAAGATGCGCTGGGCATTTCGCGGCGCGCCATTGTGGGCTCTTTCCTGCCGGACAGTTTTACCGAACCCGAGGCGCTGAAAAATGCGCTGCTGGGTGTCGGTGGCAATCAATTTGCCGCCCTGCGGTACGACGCCTGGCTGAATCGTTTGAACCACGATCCGCTACCGGTCCACGTGATCGTGACGCAGACCGAAAAAGCCGACGAGATCATTGTCGAGTTGTTGCCGCTGGAGTTGCAGGCGCGCCAAGACAGGGAGGAACGCCTGTCGGAACAGGCGCAGGCCAACAAAGAGCTGATTCGCAATCTGGCGCACGAGATCAAGAACCCGCTGGGCGGCATTCGCGGCGCCGCCCAACTGTTGGAGATGGAGATCGAATCGCGCGAACTGACCGAGTACACGCAGGTCATCATTCACGAGGCGGATCGACTGCAATCCCTGGTTGACCGCTTGCTGGCGCCGCACCGGCGCCCCCATTTGGTGGGTGATGTCAACATCCATGAGGTGTGCGAACGGGTGCGTTCCCTGATACTGGCCGAATTCCCCAAGGGCTTGAGCGTGGTGCGCGATTACGACACCTCCATTCCGGAGTTTCGCGGCGACCGCGAGCAACTCATCCAGACCGTGCTGAATATCGCGCACAACGCCTGCCAGGCCTTGGCCGAACAGATCGCGCAGGGTGCGGCGCGGCTGATCTTTCGCACCCGCATTGCACGCCAGATCACATTTGGCAAACAACGCTATCGGTTGGCATTGGAATTGCATGTCATCGACAACGGGCCGGGCGTACCGGATTCGATCAAGGACCGCATCTTTTACCCGCTGGTGTCGGGGCGCGAAGGCGGTTCCGGCCTGGGGCTGACTTTGGCACAGACTTTTGTGCAGCAGCACCATGGCTTGATCGAGTGCGACAGCGTGCCAGGCCGAACGGATTTCAAGATACTGATTCCGTTGCCTTGAGGGTGTATTTGAATCAAGCAGGGGAATTTTTATGAGTACGTCTTGGCGAGCGCGGCGCGGCCGGGCGGTACTTGTAGGTAGCCCGACTAACCAGGAAAACATATGAAGCCGATTTGGATCGTAGATGATGACCAGTCCATCCGCTTCGTGCTCGAGAAGGCGCTGCTGCGTGAGAGCCTGCCGACCCGCAGCTTCACCAGTCCGCGCGACGTGCTCAATGCGCTTGACACGGTGAACGACGAGAACGGCCCGCAGGTGCTGGTCAGCGATATCCGGATGCCGGGCGGCTCGGGTCTGGACTTGCTGAACAAGGTGAAGGAAAGATTTCCGGCCCTGCCGGTGATTATCATGACCGCCTCTTCCGACCTGGACAGCGCGGTGTCGGCCTTTCAAGGGGGCGCCTTCGAGTACTTGCCGAAGCCCTTTGACCTGCCGAAAGCGGTCGAGCTGATCCGGCGCGCCGTGGAGGAAAGCCAGCGCGAAGAGGTGGGCGAGGAGCAGATGGCGCAGACGCCCGAGATGCTGGGCCAGGCACCGGCCATGCAGGACGTGTTCCGCGCCATCGGCCGCTTGAGTCAGAGCAATGTCACGGTCATGATCACCGGCGAGTCCGGTTCCGGCAAGGAACTGGTGGCACGTGCCCTGCACAAGCATTCACCGCGGGCCAACGGACCGTTCGTGGCCATCAACACGGCGGCGATCCCGAAGGACCTGCTTGAATCCGAGTTGTTCGGTCACGAACGCGGTGCCTTCACCGGCGCCCAGACCATGCGCCGTGGCCGCTTCGAGCAGGCCGATGGCGGCACCCTGTTTCTCGACGAGATCGGCGATATGCCGTTCGACCTGCAAACCCGGCTGCTGCGCGTGCTCAGCGACGGCCATTTCTACCGTGTCGGCGGCCACAGTGCGGTCAAGACCAACGTGCGTGTGATTGCCGCCACGCACCAGAACCTGGAGCAGCGCGTCAAGGAAGGTGCGTTCCGCGAGGACTTGTTTCACCGCCTCAACGTCATCCGGCTGCGTCTACCGGCCTTGCGCGAGCGCCGGGAAGACGTGCCGATGCTGACGCGCCACTTCCTGCAGCAAAGCGCACAGCAACTGGGCGTTGAGCCGAAGCGGATTTCCGATGCGGCCCTGGTCTGGCTGGGCAACTTCAGTTTCCCCGGCAATGTGCGACAGCTGGAAAACATCTGTCACTGGTTGACCGTGATGACACCGGCGCAGGTGATAGAGCCGAAAGACTTGCCGCCCGAAGTGGGTGTGACAGCTGGCGTGGCGGGGCCGGCCGATGCGCTTTCCGGTTCGGTTTCACTGGCGCCTCAGACCCGGGACAACCTGCCGCTGGCAGCAGCGCCTGTGGCAGCCCCGGTCGGTACGGCCCAGGCCGCGCCCTTGGTTCACATCGGCGGCGACGGTTGGG
Organism: Rhodoferax sp.; assembly: GCF_028714215.1. Lineage (GTDB taxonomy): Bacteria > Pseudomonadota > Gammaproteobacteria > Burkholderiales > Burkholderiaceae_C > Rhodoferax. Next base: position 8,519 of record NZ_JAQTMS010000066.1, read on the forward strand.
AACTGGGCCTGGAGGCGGACGCCATCGCCTTGCTGGCCAGTGGTCGTACCGACGTGTGGGACGAGTTGATACGTCGCTTTGAATCCACCCTGATTCGCACCGCCCTGGCCAGCACCCGCGGCCGGCGCATCGAGGCGGCGCAGAAGCTGGGCATTGGCCGCAACACCATCACGCGCAAAATTCAGGAGTTGGGTTTAGAGTAACGGAGTCAGTGCCCGCCTGACTCCGTGGTTGTCATCCCGGCCCCGGATCTGGTCCGGGGTTTCAACATCCAGGATCCATGGATTGCGGATCAAGTCCGCAATGACAACAAGGGTGGCAATCACAGTGATTCAAGCTCCAGCACCACCGGTGCGTGGTCGCTGGGGCGTTCGTTCTTGCGCGGCGTCTTGTCTATCGCGCAGCCGGTTACCAAGGGCTTGAGGGCGTCGCTGACCAGGATGTGGTCGATGCGCAGGCCATGGTTTCGGCGAAAACCAAAATCCCGGTAGTCCCACCAGGAGTAGCTTTTTGCCGCCTGCGGGAGCAGGCGGAAAGCGTCGTGCAGACCCAGCGCAATCAGGGCGCGTAACTGGTAGCGCTCTTCCTCGGTGCAGTGAATGGTGTCTTTCAGCCCGATCGGGTCCCACACGTCGGCGTCGTCGAAGGTGATGTTGAAGTCACCCATCAGCACCAGTTTGGGGTGCTTGACCAGTTCCGTGCGGACCCAGTCGCGCAAGCCCTTGAGCCAGCTCATCTTGTATTCGAATTTGTCGCTGCCGGGTTCCTGGCCATTCGGAAAGTAGCCGCCGATGACGCGCACGCCGGCAACTTCGGCACTGATCACGCGTGCCATCTCGTCGGCAAAGCCGGGGATGTTTTTGACGACGTTGACGGCCGGCGTACGCGACAACAGCGCCACCCCGTTGTAGGTCTTCTGGCCGAAGCATTGAGCGCTGTAGCCGGCTTGCTGGAACGCTTGCGCCGGGAACTTGTCGTCGGTCATCTTGAGTTCCTGTAGCGCCAGCACATCGACCGGATTGGCTGTCAGCCAGTCCAGCACCTGAGGTAGCCGCACCGTCAGGGAGTTCACGTTCCAGGTGGCAAGTTTCATGGCCGCAAAACCTCAGGTAAAAAAAGTTCCCCGCAACGGGTTTCAATCGTTGAGCAATTTTTCCAACCGGGTGCGCCCGGCCGGACTGGTCATCAAAACCAGTGTCGCACCGGCCTTGATCAAGTGATCGTCGGCTGGATTGAAGACCCAGCGACCCTGCTCGTGGGTCGCCAGCAAAATATAGTCTCTTGACTTCGGAATCAGCTCACCCAATGGGGCTTCCTGGAAGCCGGCCGGCACCACCACTTCCTCAACCCGCAGTTCGTCATCGCTGCGCAGCATCTGGTCCATGAAATTAACGACGTGCGGGCGCACCATGGCGGAGGCTATGCGCATGCCTCCGGTAAAGTCGGGCGAGACGATTTCATCGGCGCCGGCGCGCCACGCCTTGTCGGCGTTGCGAATGTCGTGCAGGCGTGCCACCACCCGGGCTTTTGAGTTGAGCAACTTGACCGACAGCGACACCATCAGGTTGTGGCTGTCGTCTCCGGTCACCGCAAAGACCCCGGCCGCCGCCATGACGCCGGCGCGGCGCAGCGATTCATCGTCGGCGGCATCGGCATGCAGATGCGGTGTGTTGGGGTGCAGCTCCAGCCAGTGGTTCAGTGCCTCACGGTCGTTTTCGATGACCACCAGCGGGCGCTGGGTCTTGATCAGTTCACTGGCCACGTTGCTGCCGACGCGCCCGATACCGCACACGATGTAGTGGCCGGTGAGCTTGGCAATTGATTTTTCCATGCGTTTTTTCCTCAGAGCGGTGTTCAGGTCGGATTCGAGCAACAGCGCCACCAAGCTGGAAAACAGGTAGCTCATGGTACCGATGCCGATCACGGCGATGAAAACGGTAAACAAGCGACCCATCGGGTGATTGCTCAAATCCACGGTCTCGCCGAAGCCGATGGTGGCCACGGTGATGAAGGTCATGTAAAAGCTGTCAATCCAGGTGGCCGTGGGGCGCCCGATGTACATATAGCCCAGCGTGCCGACAAGGTGAACCAGCAGCAGCAACGCAGCGCCGTACAGCAGTCCGGAAAAATGCACGCCCCGCAATAGCTTGTTCAAATTGCTCCCCGCCTTGACCTTGATGATTCAACCCGGCATCAGACCCGCCAGTCAGGCGCCAGCGGGTTAGATATGCAGCGCCGCCAGGGCGCCGACGATGATGCCGACTCCGCCGGCGCCGAACATGGCGTATTCCAGCCATTTCTTGCGGGTCAACAAGGCAATCGCCGCCAGTGCGATGCAGACCTGCAGCACGGTGGTGGACTGGGCCCAGCGGTGGTGCTGGTGCATTTGCTCATCGCTCTGCTTGTCCCACTGGCTGGCCTCGGCTTCGAGTTTGTCGGCCACCACCTTGATCTCGTTCTTTTCCTTCTCATAGCGCTCCACCTTGGCCTGGTAAGTCGCCTTCTTGTCCTCCGGCGCCAGATCCCGCGCCAGTTCGGCCAGCGATTGTTTGGTGCTCTTGGACTGGAAGTAATTCCACTGGTTGGAGGCTTCCGTTTTCTTGATGGCGGCGTTGTTCTTGTACAGGCCGGCATTGGCCTGGGTGGCGCCGCCCATGTAGCCAAAGATGGCACCTATGGTGGCGATGATGGCGGTGAACATGGCAATCTGGTTGATCATGCCGCCGTGTTCGCCATGCTCGCCCTCGTGGCCACCTTGCTGGGCGTGCTCCAGCTCGTGGTCGTGCGGGCCGTGTACGTGAAAACCATGTCCGGACATTTCAAACTCCTGTATTTCTGCAATAAGTGACAAAACTGAAACTCAAACCGGTCACCGAGAGGTGTCGCTCGCGTGCTACTTCGGTCCACTCCGGCCCGAATTGTGGCGCATAGGCGTCGCCTTCAAACGGAGCATCGATTTCGGTGATCACCGCCGAACTGGCCAGCGGCAGCGCCTGCGCGTAAAGCTGGGCACCGCCGATCACCCAGACGTCGCTGTCCTCGGGGCACAGGGCGCAGGCCTCCGGCAGCGAATGGGCACACAGCGCGCCCTGTGCTTGCCAGTCGCTCTGGCGCGTCACCACCACGTTGAGGCGTCCCGGCAGAGGGCGAAACTTGGGCGGCAGCGAGTCCCAGGTCTTGCGCCCCATGATCACCGGGCAGCCCAGCGTGGTTCGTTTGAAGTGGGCCATGTCTTCCGGCAGATGCCAGGGCAGGGTGTTGTGCTGGCCGATCACGCCGTTGGCGGCGCGGGCAAAGATCAGGTGCAGTTTCATGGGGTTTTGAGGAGGGTGCGCGGCGGCATCAGCACCGCGGCAATGGCTGCCGCGACGAATAGCAGCGCCGCAAAGTCCTGCCAGTGCGGCCATTCGCCGACGATCACGGTGGCCGCCAGGGTGCCCACCATGGGCACCGCCATGACGCTCATGGCGCTGGTGGCGGGCGGCAGATTGCGTGCCAGGCCCGACCAGATGATCTGGGCAAAGCCGTAGTTGATGAAGGCACCGTAAACCAGGCTGACCCAGATGGCGCCGGAAAATTGCCAGGCCGGCCACGGTTCGCTGATCCAGGCGATAAGCCACAGACAGACGCTGGCCAGCACCATCATCCAGACCGTCAGCGTCTCTATCGGCAGCGTCAGGTGGGCACGGCGCAGCATCAGGGTGCCGACGGCCCACAGCACGGCGGCAATTTCCATCCAGACGATACCCAGCGGATGGCCCGACAAGGCGTTGAACTCGACCGAGCTGAGCAGCGTGATGGCGACGGCCACCGAGGCGGCGGCAAAGGCCACGCGACGGGTCAGTTTTTCACCCAGGAACAGGACGCCGATCAAGACCGTCCAGATCGGCATCGTGAAGCCCAGAATCGCGGCACGGCCGGAGGCCAGCTCCTTCACACCCAGTATCGACACCGCGTGCCAGCCCAGCATATTGGGCAGGCCCAGCGTGACCACGGAGCGCCATTCGGCCGCTCGCGGCCACATGCGCAGACCGCGTGCGCGGTAGAAGACGCAGAGCCAGAGGGCACCGAAACTCATGGTGAGTGCGCGAAAGTAGAGGGGTGTGATCTCGCGCAGCGAAAGCTTCATCATCGGCCAGTTGATGCCCCACATCAGGGTCAGCGCCAGCAGCGCCAGAATCTGGCGGCGTTGGATCACACCGCCACCGGTGCTTTGATGGCCTGATGGCACTGGTAGCCCAGGAACTCGAAGTCATCAAAATCGTAGTCGAACAGCGAGATGGGCCGGCGCTTGATGTGGAGTGTCGGATAGGCATAAGGCGCGCGGCTGAGTTGCAGCGCCACCTGCTCCTGGTGGTTGCTGTAGATGTGGCAGTCGCCGCCGGTCCAGATGAAGTCGCCCACATCCAGGTCGCACTGCTGCGCCAGCATGTGGGTGAGCAGCGCGTAGCTGGCAATGTTGAATGGCACGCCCAGGAAAATATCGGCGCTGCGCTGGTACAACTGGCAACTCAGTCTGGCTTTTTCGCCCGCGGCAACAGAGGGCGCGACATAGAACTGAAAGAAGGCGTGGCACGGCAGCAAGGCCATCTTGTCGAGCTCGGCCACATTCCAGGCGCTGACGATGATGCGGCGCGAGTCGGGATTGGTTTTCAGCGTCTTGACGACTTCCGCGATCTGATCGATGTGGCCGCCGTCGGGTGTCGGCCAACTGCGCCACTGCACCCCGTAGACCGGGCCCAGATCGCCGTCCGGGCGCGCCCATTCGTCCCAGATCGAGACGCCGCGTTCCTTTAGCCAATTGTTGTTGGAGGAGCCGGTGAGGAACCACAGCAGTTCCTGGATGATGGAGCGCAGGTGCACCTTTTTGGTGGTGACCAGCGGAAAGCCCTCGTTCAAATCAAAGCGCATCTGGTAGCCGAACACGCTCTTGGTGCCGGTGCCGGTGCGGTCGGCCTTGAACACGCCGTGGCTCTCCACATGGCGCATGAAGTCTTCGTATTGGGAGCGGATCGGGTACGGGGGCATGTTTTGACCTCAATAGCTTCCAAAAAGTGTGTCGAGCGCGTCCTGTATCGTCAACTGGTGCGACGTCAGGTTGCCTGCCACCCGCCGCAGTACCGCGGTGGGTGCAGCGCCAAGCGCCGGCGTGTCCATGACCACGCGTTGCCCGGCGACCTCAAACTCCGGATTCAGGTTTTCGACCGGAGTCGGCAGCAAACCCGATTTCCACAGCGGCACCACAATGCGGGTCTGGATGCCTTGGACATGGTCGCTTTGCACATCCAGGTAAAAAGGAATCAGCTTGCGCTCGGCGCTGTCGGGGTTGGTGTAGACGTCGAAACGAGCCATCTCAGACTTCCTCGCGCCCATCACCCAGGCTGTTGCCAAAACTGCGGTACTTGGCCAGTGGCAGACCGTGTTTTGCAATGCGGGCGTTGTAGGCGTCAATGGCGCCCTTGTTGCGTTCGTTCCACTGCTCCCAGTAGCGCCGCGCCACTTCCCTGGCCAGCAGTCCGTCAACGGTCTGCGAGACGTTCATTCCCATTTCACGCGCCATCTCCAGCACCCGGGAGTTGAGCGAGAGGTTGGTGGCCTTCTTGGGTGCTTTGTCGAACTGGAGCATGCGGCTCTCCTTGGCATTTTGTGTTGAAATTATATGCGCATGATCCATGCGCAGCAGGGTCAGCCAACCCGACTGATTAGCAACGCTCGCCCCCGGATACGCGCAAGGACGTGACGTCTCATGTCATGGCCGCTCCCACCGCTTGGCGAACCGCAATGCCTGTCGGATCAAAATTTTCCAGACAGAACACATTGACGCCAAAGTGGTCGGGCGCGATGCGCTTGCGATGAAACGGGTAGATGCCACAAACCTTGCAAAAGAAGTGGTGCGCGGTCCTGGTGTGGAACTGGTACTCGGTGAGTGAATCTTCTCCGGCCAGCAGCCTGAACTTGCTCTCGTGCACCTTGACCATCAGTGCATTCTTGCGCCTGCAGATCGAACAGTCGCACTGGGTCAGCTCGGGGAAGTCCGTTTCGATCTCGAATTGAACGGCACCGCAGTGGCAACTGCCGTGGAATTTCTGCATGGGTCGATTGCTCATGGGTTTGTCAGTCATGCTGTGTTTCTTGTCGCTAGCCATTCTCCGCGAAGAAGGCCGTATAGGCTTGAGTCCGACACCTCTCCTTCGACGATCCAGCGTTGCCGAAGGTGGCCCTCCTTGACAAAACCGAGGCGTTCCAGGCATCTTGCCGAGGCCGCGTTTCGTGGATCGACGTCGGCTTCGACGCGGTTGAGTTCGAGCTCGCCGAAGCCAAACTCCAAGAGCGCACTGAGCGCTTCGTGCATATAGCCCTTGCCCCAGAACGAGCTGGACATCCCGTAGCCGATTTCGGCGCGCTTGCACTGAGGTACAAAATTGAACAGGGAGCAGGTGCCAATGAGTTCGGCGGTGCCCGCCATTTCAATGCCCAGCCGGAGATGCTCTCCGGCTGGCAGGGCAGTTCGGTCCTTGGCGATGATCTCAAGCGCTCTGTCCATCGATGCCCAGGGCGCAGAGCTCCAATAGCGCATCACCTTGGGGTCGGAAAACACGGCGAACAAGGCTGGCGCGTCAGGCGCTGCCAAGGGGCGAAGCAGTAGACGCTCCGTTCTCAAGGTGATCTGATCGAAGGGTTTCATGGGGCTACCCGGTACCCATTTGGGAGGCATCGGTAGCCTAATTGTTTTGTGAAAGAGCAGGCCATCATCGGTGTTGGTTTTTGGGGCGATGGCGGATCGTACCGACTTCAGTCGGCCGCTGCCGGCAGGAGCTGCAAATCGCCGACACGCGAGCGCAAGATCACCCAGGCCTGCACGCCGAAGCCGGCCAGTGCCAACACCAAGCAGGCCGCTTCGCCCCAGCGGGCTCCCACCACACCGCCCAGCGCGGCACCGAGCGGCCGGGCTCCGGTATTGACGGTCAGAAACAGCGCCGACACCCGGCCCAGCATGGCGCCGGGCGTCACGGTCTGGCGCAGCGTGGTCGAGGTGATAGTCCAGATGATGGGGCCGACGCCGAACAGAAAAAACGACACGGCCGCCAGGATGCCGCTGGGTACCAGCAGGGTCGCCACCATGGTCGCCGCCGCCAGCACCGAGACCACCGGCCCCAGCTGGATGGCCCGGCCAAAAGGCAGGGCCGCCAGCAGTCGCCGCGCCAGCAGCGAGCCGACGATCATGCCGACGCCATAGCCGGCCAGCGTGACACCCAAGGTCCCGGCACTCAGGCCCAGCACCCGCACCGCGTAGGGCACATAGGCCGCCTGCAGCACGAACCAGGAAATGTTCCAGGCCACGGCGGTCAGAAGGATAGGGCGCAGCAGCGCATGTTGCCAGACCAGGCGCGCACCATCCTGGATTTCCAGCAGCGGATGGCGCGCCGGCGTCGACGCACGCCGCGGCTCCCGGATCCCCAGCAACAGCAGCACGGCCGAGCCCGACAGCATGGCAGCCAGCACGAAGGCGGCCGAGGCGCCGGCCCACGACACCAGGGCACCGGCCAGTGCCGGTCCGGCGGCAAAGGCGGCGCTGCGGGCCAGTTCCAGCCGGCCGTTGGCCAGCGTCAGCGCGTCACGTGTTACCAGCGCCGGCACCAGGGCCGGCGCGGCGACGCTGAAGCCCACGGTACCGACCGCGCCGACAAAACCCAGCAGCGCCAGCAGTTCGATCGAAAGCCGGGAATACAGCAGTGCCGCCAGCAGGGCCAGCAAGGCCACAGCCCGCAGCAGCTCGGCCCCTACCATCAGTCGCTGGCGCGAGGTCCGGTCCGCCAGCAGGCCCAGTGGAATCGACAGCAGCAAAAAGGGCAAGGTCTGCGCCGTGGCCAGCAGTCCGATCTCGCCCGGCCCGGCGCCCAGCGCCAGCACCGCCACCATGGGCACGGCGGCCAGGCTGAGCTGCTCGGCCGATTGCGCCGCGAGGTTGGCGCCGGCCAGGCGATTGAAAGCACGGGAAAGTGGGGCTGTCATGCAATTCCTATGAGATGGGAGCCGCTATTCTGGGCCCTGGCGCGGGCTTCCACCGGTCATTTCCGGACCTGTGAACGTTGCGTTGAATGGGTTACAGCAATCCGCTTGCTATACCCGCACCACCCGCCCCGGGTTCATCAGGTTGTGCGGGTCCAGCGCGCGTTTGATGGCGCGCATCATGGCCAGCGCCACCGGCGACTTGTATTTTTCCAGGTGCTCCACTTTCAGGCTGCCGACACCGTGTTCGGCCGAGATCGAGCCCTTGAACTGGGTCACCGAATCGAACACCAGGGTGTTGACCTGTTCTTCGTGGTCGCGCAAAAAGAGCGCCGCGTCCATGCCCTCTGGCGCTTGCACGTTGTAGTGCAGATTGCCGTCGCCCAGATGGCCGAAGTTGACCAGGCGCACGCCGGGAATGGCTTGCTGCAACAAGGCGTCGGTGTCGCGCACGAAAGCGGCAATACTCGATACCGGCAGCGAGATGTCGTGCTTGATGTTCAGGCCTTCCAGCGGCTGCGCCAGCGGAATGCTTTCCCGGATATGCCACAACTGATTGGCTTGCGACAGGTTTTCGGCCAGCACGGCGTCGCTGACGCAGCCTTGCTCCAAGGCGCTTTCCAGCAGGTGTTCAAAGCGGCTTCTGGCGTGCGCTTCGGATTCGTGATCCGAGTTCTCCAGCAGCACGCAAAACGACGCCTCCAGATGCAGAGGTACGCGCAACTGCGGGAAATGCTTGGCGACCAGACTGAGCGCGAACTGGCCCATGACCTCGAAGCCGGTGAGTTCGGCGCCCAGTTGGCGCTGCGCCAGTCCCAGCAATTCAACCGCGTGTTCCAGCGAGGGCACGGCGGCCCAGGCCGTCAGGCGTACCGCCGGCCGCGGGTAGAGTTTCAGGGTGGCGGCGGTGATGATGCCCAACGTGCCCTCGGAGCCGATGAAGAGATCGCGCAAGTCGTAGCCGGTGTTGTCCTTGCGCAAGCCCGACAGACCGTGCCAGACCTCGCCCTGCGCGCTGACCACCTCCAGCCCCAGGCACAGGTCGCGCGTATTGCCGTAGCGCAGTACCTGGGTGCCGCCAGCGTTGCAGCCCAGGTTGCCGCCGATGGTGCATGTGCCTTCGGCGGCCAGGCTGAGCGGAAACAGCAGACCGGCTTCCTCCGCGCGTTGCTGCACGTTCTGCAGAATGCAGCCGGCCTCCACCGTCATGGTCAGGTTGTCGGCGTCCAGGTTACGCAGCGCGTTCAGGCGTTGCAGGCTGAGCACGATCTGGCGCCCTGATTCATCGGGCGTGCTGCCCACCACCAGGCCGGTGTTGCCGCCTTGCGGCACGATGCTCAGGCCACAGTCCGGGTGGGCTGCGCAAAATTCGGCGCAACTTTTCACGACGCGCGCCACTTCGTCGGTGGATGCCGGCCGCAGCACGGCCAGCGCCTTGCCGCTGGCGCGTTTGCGCCAATCCTGTTGCCAGGCGCTCAGGTCGCCGTCGGTCAGGACGTGGTTGCTGCCTACGATCTGGCGCAAGGTGGTTAACAGGGTTTGCATGGCGTCAATTCTTTCGGTGTGAGGCTTTCAGGCGCAGACGAACGTGCAGCACACAGGCCACAAACAGCGTCAGGCACAGTGCTGCTTCCAGCAGCGCGAGGTGGGAACTGGGTGGCCGGTCGCTGGCGGCACGTACCACCGCCTCGGTGAAATAGAGCCACACCAGCAGGCTGACCCAGCGGTAGGTGTACATGCGGTTTTTCAGCAGTCCGGCCAGCGGGAGGCACAGCGGCAGCACCTTGAGCGCCAGCCAGGAGCCACCCGGGCGCAGCGGCGCCAGATAAAGCTCCCAGGCCAGGCCCAGCAGGATCAGCGCCAGCAAACTGCCCACCGCCAGCAGGCGTGTGGTGCTGACCCATGGGAGCGTGTCATTTTGTTCTGTGTTCATTGCAGTGGCATCATAGCGGCCATGAACTTGCCACCTACCGAAGCCCCAACCCTGCCGCAGCGGCTTCAAGTCCTGCTGAAAAGTCTGTCGCACTTTCCCTGGCAGAGCACCGCGTTGACCCTGCGCGAGCGCTTCCGGGAAGACCACCTGGGCCTGACCGCCAGCAGTTTGACTTTCACCACGACGATGGCCCTGGTGCCCTTCTTCACCGTGGCGCTGGCCATCTTCACGGCCTTCCCGATGTTTGCCAAATTTCAGGTCGTGCTGCAGAAGTGGCTGATGGAGAGCCTGATTCCGGACAACATCGCGCGCCAGGTGCTGGGCTACCTGACGCAGTTTGCCGGCCAGGCCAGCAAGCTGGGTGTGGCCGGCGTGGCCTTGCTGTTCATCACCGCGCTGGCCCTGATTCTGACCATAGACCACACCCTCAACGGCATCTGGCGTGTGCGCACGCCGCGGCCGCTGGGGCAGCGCGTGCTGGTGTACTGGGCCGCCATCACGCTGGGGCCGCTGTTGCTGGGCATCAGCCTGAGCCTCACCTCGTATGCCATCTCGGCCTCCCGGGGCGTGGTGGCCGTGATGCCGGGCGGCGTGCAATTGCTGCTGGACGTGCTGCAGTTTTTCCTGATGGCCTGGGGCGTGGCCGCCATGTACCACTTTGTGCCCAACACCCAGGTCAAGTGGGGCCACGCCTGGGCCGGCGGCCTGTTTGTATCGGCCGGTTTCGAGCTGGCGAAGAAATTGCTGACCCTGTACCTGAGCAAGGTACCGACCTATTCCATGGTCTATGGCGCATTTGCCACCGTGCCGATCCTGCTGATCTGGATCTACACGGCCTGGGTCATCGTGCTGCTGGGTGCCGTCATTGCGGCTTACCTGCCCAGTTTGCTGACCGGGCTGGAACGCCGCTCGCGCACCCACGGCTTGCTGTTTCAACTGGCACTGGAGAGCTTGCAGCAATTGCAACGGGTGCGCAGCAGCGCGGATCGGGGCTTGACCATGGCACAACTCTCCGGGCTGCTGCGGATCGACGCGCTGCAATTGGAGCCGGTGCTGGAAACCCTGGCCGAGCTGGACTGGATTGGCCTGTTGCAGGAAGAGCTGGAGGACAACGCGGCGCGCTTTGTGCTGCTGGCCGATCCGGCCAGCACGCCGCTGGCGCCGCTGCTCAACGCCTTGTTGTTGCGGCAGGAAGAGAGCACCCGCAATTTCTGGCAAAACGGCCGCTGGTCCACGCTGACGCTGCGCGACGCGCTGTGAAACCAGCCGCCCTCGCTGCCCAGCGTTATTTGGCGGCCGTCTCGGCCAGGTAGCGCGCCTTGTTTTCGGCGTTGGGCGGGTACAGGCCCGGCAGCGCCGCACCTTGTTCGACCTGGCGCATGATCCAGCTCTCCAGCCGCTCCTGTTCCGGCGCCAGCAGCAGTATCTCGTCCAGCAGGGCGGCCGGGATCAGGACCGCGCCGTCATCGTCCACCACCACCACGTCGCCCGGAAAGACCGCCACGCCGCCACAGGCGATCGGCTGTTGCCAGGCGACAAAGGTCAGACCGGCCACCGAGGGCGGTGCCGCCGCGCCGCTGCACCAGACCGGCAGGCCGCTGCCCAGCACGCCAGCGACATCGCGCACCACGCCATCGGTCACCAGCGCCGCGACGCCGCGCTTGACCATGCGGGTGCACAGGATGTCGCCAAAAACGCCGGCATCGGTGACTCCCATGGCGTCGACCACGGCGATGCAGCCCTCCGGCATGGCCTCGATCGCGGCCCTGGTCGAGATCGGCGAGGACCAGGACTCGGGCGTCGCCAGGTCTTCGCGCGCCGGCACGAAGCGCAGCGTGAAAGCGCGCGCTACCAGGCGCGGCTGGCCGCTGCGCAGCGGGCGGGTGCCACGCAGCCAGACATTGCGCAGTCCTTTTTTTAGCAGCAAGGTGGTCAGGGTGGCGGTGGTGACTTGCGAAAGAACAGCGACGACCTGGGCGTCGAGTTGCATGTTGATGGCTTGGCTCATGGGGTTCTCCGTTGATCGATAGAGCGGGCTGCGGCCGGCCGTGGCGCTGAGATGGCTCCTTCTGCCGGCAGAAGGAGCCAACACGTCAGGCCGGCTGTGTTTCCCGGCGCAAGTATTGCATGGCCAGGGCGGCGATCACCAGGCCGAAGCCGACGAGGTCGGCCAGCGCACCCGGGTACACCAGCGCGAAGCCGGCGGCCAGCAGCATCCAGCGCTCCGTCAGCGTGGTGCGCTTCAAGGCCCAGCCCTGGAAGCCGGCCGCCAGGGCCGCGATGCCGATGGCGCAGGTCAGCGTCACCTGTGCAATGGACCACCAGTTGGCCGTTGCCAGTGCCTTGGTCGAGCCCATCAGCAGCAACCCCTGGCCGGCCGGATCAAGCACGAACATGAAGGGCACCAGAAAGGCCGGCACGGTGTACTTCCAGCATTGCAGGGTGGTCTTGTACGGATCGCCGCCGGTGATGGCGGCGGCGGCGAACGGCGACAGCGCGGTTGGCGGCGACACTTCGGACAGCACGGCGTAGTAAAAAATGAACATGTGGGCGGCAAAGTCCGGCACACCCAGCTTGATCAGGGCCGGCGCGGCGATGACCGCGCAGATGATGTAGGAGGCCGTCACCGGCACCGCCAGGCCGACGATCCACACCACCAGCGAGGTGAAGATGGCTGTAAGCAACAGGGAACCACCGGCATAGTCGATCACGATGGAACTGAACTTCAGGCCCAGGCCGGTCAGCGTGACGACGCCGACGATGATGCCGGCGCCGGCGCAGGTGGCGGCGACGTTGAGCACACCGATGGAGCCGCCTTCCATGGCCTTGACGAACGGCGACTGAAACAGGTTCTGGCGCCACGAGCCCTTGCCCTGGAACAGGTCGTAGGAGAGCAGGGCGCAGTCACGGCGCAGGAAACTGGTAAAGAACGACACCACGGTGGCCCAGAACACCGAGAGCACCGGCGAGAAACCCCACATCATGAAGGCGACGATGGAAATCAGTGACAGAAAGTGGAACCAGTATTTGCGGGTCAGATTCCACACCGTGTCCACCTTGGCGAAAGCGGTGTTGCCCATGCCGTATTTGCGGGCGTCGATCTCCACCATCAGGAACAAGGCCAGGTAGAACATCAGGGTCGGAATCACCGCCATCAGCAGCACGTCGAGGTAGGAGATTTTCAGGAATTCGGCGATCAGGAAGGCCGCCGCGCCCAGCACCGGCGGCGAGATGATGGCGCCCAGGCCACCCGCCGCCAGCAGGCCGCCGGCGGCATTTTTCTCGTAGCCGGCTTTCGCCAGCATGGGGTAGGCGACGGCGCCCAGCGTCACGGTGGTGGCGACGCCGGAGCCGGACGGTCCGCCCAGCAGAAACGAGGCCAGCACCACGGTGCGGCCGGCACCGGTGGGTTTGCCACCCATGGCGGAAAACGAAAAATCGATGTAGAACTTGCCGGCGCCCGAGTACTGCAGGAAGGCGCCGAAAATCGTGAACAGGATGATCAGCGAGGACGACACATCGACCGCCACGCCGTAGATGCCTTCCAGGGTCATGTACATGACGCCCACCAGGCGGCCGATCTCGTAGCCCTTGTGCGTCCAGGGTGCCGGCAGCCAGGGACCGAACAAGGCATACAGGATGAATGCGGAGGTGATCGCCGGCATGATCCAGCCATTGGTGCGGCGCATCGCTTCCATCACCAGGGCGATCAGCGCGATGCCAAAGACGATGTCCCAGGTTTCCGGGGCGGTGTTGCGGTCGGTGAAATCGTCGCCGCCCTGGATCAGGTAGACCACGATGGCAATCGACAGGGCGGCGGCGATCCAGTCCCACCACATGATGCGGTGTCGAAAGCGGCTGGCGACCGGGAACATCAGAAAACACAGTGTCAGCACGAAGCCGACGTGCACCGGGCGCAGGGTCTGGGTCGGCACGATGCCGTAAGCGGTGTAGAGATGAAACACCGACATGACAAACGCCAGCAGGGTCACCAGGGCTGCCAGCCAGCCCTTGAACTTGTTGGCCGCGCCCTCGTCGGCTTCGATGAATTCCTCGGCCTTGTGCAGCGCGTCTTCGCTGACGACTGCGGGCACATCCGGTGCGCTGGACTGGTTCATGCTGGCAGGACCTTGTAGGTTGGGGGTGCGGGGCGAAAAAAACCCCGCTTGGAGCGGGGCCTAGCGCGCCGGCAGCTCAGTTGAACTTGACGCCTCTCTCGGCAAAGTACTTCATCGCGCCGGGGTGAAACGGGATCGGCGAGGCGTTGGTTCGCTGGTTTTCCAGTTTGAAGTTGACGGCTTCCTTGTGCACCGCAATCAAGTCCTCACGCCGCTCGAAAATGGTCTTGACGATGTTGTAGGCGGTCTTGTCGTCCATGTTTTCATGGGTCACCAGGATGTTCATCACGGTGGCCTGCTTGTTGTCGCTGTCCATGCCGCGGTAGACATCCTTGGGGATCACATCTTCGACATACAGGTTGCCGTACTTCTTGTTCATGGCCGGCACCGCCTCGGCATGGTCCACCATCTTGAGTTTGATGCCGGGCGTATTGGCCAGATCGGTCACGCCGGCGGTCGGCAGGCCGCCGACCCAGAAGAAGGCGTCGATCTTGCCGTCCTTGATGGCGTTGACCGATTCGGCCACACCCAGGCGCTCGCGCCGCAGGTCGCGGTCCTTGTCCAGACCGGCTGCCTCGATCAGGCGAAACGCCATCACTTCGGTGGCGCTGCCGGGTGAGCCGGTGGAGACGTGCTTGCCCTTCAGGTCGGCCATTTTGGCGATGCCGCGGCCCTCCACGCTGACCACGTGCATGCGATTGGGGTACAGCACCATCAAGGTCTTGAGCGGCACTTTATGGCCTTTGAACTTGTCCTCGCCACGGTAGGCGTCCTGGCTGGCATCGGTCATGGTGAAGCCGATGTAGGGCTTGCCGCTGCCGATCAGCTTGAGGTTGTCGACCGAACCGCCGGTGACCTCGGCGGTGGCCTGCATGCCGGGCACATGCTTGGACAGCACGGCCGCCATGCCGCCCCCCATCGGGTAGTAGACCCCGCCGGTGCCGCCGGTGGCGATGGAAATGGTTTGTCCCGCTGCGCTGAGCGACAGGACCAGGCCGGCGAGCAGTGCGCAGACCGAAGGCGTGATGGCTTTCATGATGTCTCCTGAAAAGTACCGTGGTGCCGATTTTTTTCCGGGTGCTGTTTCATTCTGCCACTCGGGGGCGCTTCGGTGTCTAATGACTTTCCCTCGGGTGCTGTCCCGCAGCAGACAGCAAAAGCCGGTGCGCTCTTTAGGCCCGCAGGAAGTCCCGGATGGCAAACAGCACGCCGTCGGGCGCCTCGGTCATCAGCGAGTGGCCGGCCTCCAGCACCACCACCTTGGCCCGCGCCGCCTTGGCCGTCAGCGACTGCGCCGCCTTCGGCGGCGTCATCTGGTCCTGGCGGCCCAGGATAAAGAGGGTGGGGCACTGCACTTGTGCCATGGCGGCTTCCCCGTTGCGGTAGTCGTCGCAAGCCTTGAAGCCGGTGTGAAACACGTTGACCGCCGGGTTGCTGGCCAGCACGCGCTTCATCAGCGCGCGCGAGCCGCCGTAGAGCCAGGTGCCGGGGCCTAGCGCCGAGGGCGGCGGCGCCAGCGTCGAGTGCGAAAAAGTGTTGACCAGGTCGATTGCCTTCAGCGGCGCCTTGATCGAGTTCTCCAGCAGCACGGGCGAGACCTTCATCGGATAAGCAGTGCCGACCATGATCAGGTGGCTGACCCGCTGCGGCGCCCGGGCCGCTGTCTCCAGCGCGATCAGCGAGCCAAAGCTGTGGCCCACCAGCGCCGCCTGGGCGAGGCCTGACGCGTCCATCAAGGCCAGCACAAAGTCGGCCGCCTGTTCCACCGTGGCGGGGGGCTCGCCGGCGCTGCGGCAATGGCCCGGCAGGTCCAGCGCCAGCACGTTCCAGCCGTGATTGGCCAAATAGCGCGTCTGCAGAATCCAGACGCTGTGGTCGTTCAGGACGCCGTGGATGAAGATCACGGTGGGCTTGGCGGCATCGAAGGCTTTGCCGCCGGTATAGCAGTAGGTCTTGGCGCCATTGACTTGCAAGTACATTCTTTCTCCAGTCTCAGTGGTCTTGTTGGTATTTGTCATCCCGGACTCGATCCGGGATCCAGGCAACGTTCGCGCAGGGAGGGGCGGTGCTGTGGATTGCGGATCAGGTCCGCAATGACAATGGCTAAATTCTTTCCGCGATTTTGAGTGCACGCTTGAGGTCGTCGATCAGATCGTCCGGGTCTTCCAGGCCGATCGAGAGGCGTATCGTGCCCTGCGTGATGCCGCCGGCGGCCAGCGCCTCGTCGCTCATGCGGAAATGCGTGGTGCTGGCCGGGTGAATCACCAGGCTGCGGCAGTCGCCCACATTCGCCAGGTGGCTGAAGACCTTCAGGTGTTCGACGAACTTCTTGCCCTGTTCGCGGCTGCCCTTGAGGTCGAAACTGAAGACCGAACCGGCGCCGCGCGGCAACAGTTGTTGCGCCAGCGCGTGGCTGGGATGGCTCGCCAGCAAGGGGTGGCCGACGCGCGCAACGAACGGCTGGTTCGAGAGAAATTCGACCACTTTTTGCGTGTTGCTCATGTGGCGCTCCATGCGCAGCGACAAGGTTTCAATGCCTTGCAGAATCAGCCAGGCCGAATGCGGGCTTAAGGCAGCGCCGAAGTCGCGCAGACCCTCGCGCCGGGCTCGCAGCAGGAAGGCGCCGACGGTGGACTCTTCGCTGAACACCATGTTGTGAAAGCCTTCATAAGGCGTGGTGAGCTCGGGGAATTTGCCTGACCGGTCCCAGTCGAAGTTGCCGCCGTCCACCACGATGCCACCAATCACGGTGCCGTGGCCGCTCAGGAACTTGGTGGCCGAGTGGTAGACCAGATCGGCCCCATGTTCGAACGGCTTGATAAGCCAGGGCGAGGTCAGGGTGGAGTCCACCAGCAAGGGCACGCCGGCTTCGTCGGCGATGGAACTGACGGTGGCTATGTCCAGCAGGTCGAGTCCGGGGTTGCCCACCGTTTCGCCAAAGAATAATTTGGTGTTGGGCCGAACGGCAGCGCGCCAGCCGTCAATGTCACCCGGCTTGACAAAGGTGGTCTCTATGCCGAAGCGGCGCAGCGTGTAGTGCAGCAGGTTCTGCGAGCCACCGTACAGCGCGGTGCTGGCCACGATGTGCGAGCCGGCGCCCATCAGCGTGGCAATGCTCAGGTGCAGCGCGGCCTGGCCGCTGGCCGTAGTGATGGCGCCGATGCCGCCTTCCAGCGCCGAGACGCGCTGCTCCAGCACCGCGTTGGTCGGGTTGCTGATGCGCGAGTAGACGTGGCCGGCGCGCTCCAGATTGAACAGCGCGGCGGCGTGGTCGCTGGACTCGAAGACGAAGGAGGTGGTGAGGTGAATCGGCACGGCGCGGGCGCCGGTGGCCGGGTCGGGTGCGGCACCGGCGTGCAGCGCCAGGGTGTCGAAGCCGGGGTCTGAATAGCCGGGCATGGGATTCCTTTTGCGATTTTGTGATCAGTGGGCATTATCCTGTGACGCGCCCGAAGAATTCTTCGTCTGGGATAATCCCAGCCATGAGCGGCAACACTTTCGGAAACTTATTCGCGGTCACCAACTTCGGTGAATCCCACGGAGCGGCCATTGGCTGCGTGATCGACGGCTGCCCGCCCGGCATGTTGTTGAGCGAGGCTGACATCCAGGGCGATCTGGACCGGCGCCGGCCCGGCACTTCCAAGTTCGTGACGCAGCGCAATGAGCCCGATACGGTGGAAATTTTGAGCGGCGTGTATGAGGGCCAGACCACCGGCACGCCGATCTGTCTGCTGATCAGGAACACCGACCAGCGCAGCAAGGACTACGCCAACATCGTGCAGACCTTCCGCCCCGGGCACGCCGACTACAGCTATTTTCAGAAATACGGCATTCGCGATCCGCGTGGCGGTGGCCGCTCTTCGGCCCGCCTGACGGCGCCCATGGTGGCGGCCGGCGCGGTCGCCAAGAAGTGGCTTTTCGAGAAATACGGGACCCGGTTTCGCGGCTGCATGACGCAGATCGGCGAGCTGCCCATCGCCTTCGAGTCCTGGGACTTTGTGTCCGGCAATCCGTTTTTTGCGCCGCTGGCCGATGTGGCGGCGCTGGAGACCTATCTGGAGGCCTTGCGCAAGGCCGGCGACTCCTGCGGTGCCCGTCTGCGCGTCTCGGCAACGAATGTCCCGGTCGGCCTGGGCGAGCCGCTGTTCGACAAGCTGGACGCCGACATTGCCTACGCCATGATGGGCATCAACGCCGTCAAGGGGGTGGAGATCGGCGCCGGTTTTGCCAGTGTGACGCAGCACGGCTCGTCGCATGGCGACGCGCTGTCGCCGCAGGGTTTTCGCTCCAACAACGCCGGTGGCGTGCTGGGTGGCATCAGCAGCGGGCAGGATCTGGAAGTCTCCATTGCGGTGAAACCCACCAGCTCCATCCTGACGCCGCGCGAGTCCATCGATGTGGCGGGCCACAGCACCGAAGTCAGTACCAAGGGGCGGCACGACCCCTGCGTCGGTATTCGCGCCACCCCCATTGCCGAGGCCATGCTGGCACTGGTGGTGATGGAGCACGCGTTGCGCCAGCGCGCCCAGTGCGGCGATGTGACGGCCAGCCTGGCGCCCATCAACGCCTCGGCCTGACTTGTCGACCGAGGCGGCGCAGCGCCGACACCTGATCCCGTTTGCCGCGCTGTCGGCGAGCTACTTCGCCCACATCGGGTTCTTCAATCCTTACCTGCCCCTGTGGCTCAAGGACATGGGGCTGGGCGTCTTCGATATCAGCCTGCTGATCGCGGTGCAAGCCGCCACGCGCCTGTTTGCACCCTACGCCTGGGGCGCCTTGAGCGACCACACCGGCGAGCGCGTCAAGCTGCTGCGCCTGGGGGCCAGCGTGGCCTTGCTGTCGTCGGCGGGGCTGTTCTTCAACTTTGGCATGGGCTGGTTGGCTGCCGTGCTGCTGCTGATGTTCACCCACACCAGTTTCATGATGGCCATGAGCGAGGCGGCGATGGCGCATCTGGTGACCAGCGGCGGCGCCTTCGATGCCCGCCGCTATGGCCGCGTGCGCTTGTGGGGCTCGCTGGGTTTCTTGGTCACGGTGTTTCTGGCCGGTGCCTGGTTTCAGAAGTTTGGCATGGCACATTTTCCAGCCTGGACCGCGCTGACGCTGGGCGCCGTCTTCATCAGCGTGTGGCGCCTGCCCGACCTGAAGGAGGCGGTGCATCCGCACCAGGTCAAGCTCGCGGTCTGGCCCGTGCTGCGCCAGCCGCCGGTGCAGTGGCTGTTTGCCTCCATGTTTTTCCATGTGCTGGCGCACATGAGCATCTATGTTTTCTTCTCGCTCTACCTGGACCACCTGGGCTACAGCAAAACCGTCATCGGCCTGCTATCCCATCTTTCTCAACTCGCCGTTGCTTTCCCGGGAATTGGATCTTGGGTTGCGCGTAAGTGCTTGATTTGCAAAGGGGCAAGCCGTGGCGACGCTTGTGGTGGAGACTTTGGTCCTTGTCGTGGAGG
>NZ_JAQTMS010000067.1 GCF_028714215.1 Rhodoferax sp.
GTAATGCTGCGAGCCGACAGACCACTGGTAAGCCGTGTGCGGGAAATCCGCATGCACGGTTTGAAAGGGGGCGTTGGCTCTCTAACCGGCCTTCGGGCCTTTTTGCGAGCCAACGTCTACCAATGAATACCAACTCCCCTGTCATCGTGCGCGAAGTCGGACTGCGCGACGGCCTGCAAAGCATCGCGCGCACGCTGCCCACCGAACACAAGCTGGAGTGGCTGCGCGGCGCTTATGCGGCCGGCCTGCGCGAGATCGAGGTCGGCTCTTTCGTACCGGCGCGGCTGCTGCCGCAACTGGCCGACACGGCGCAACTGGTGGCCCTTGGAAAAACCCTGCCGGGCTTGCTGACCTCGGTGCTGGTACCCAATCTCAAGGGCGCGCAGGCGGCGCTCGATTCACAGGCCGATCTGATGTTGCTGCCGCTCTCGGCCAGCCATGCCCACAGCCTGGCCAACCTGCACAAGACACCCGACGCGGTGGTGGCCGAGATTGCAAAAATACGCGCGCTGCGTGACAGCAGCGGCGCCAACTGCCTGATCGAAGTAGGCCTCAGCACCGCCTTCGGCTGCACCCTGCAGGGCCGGGTTGAGGAAAGCGAAGTGCTGCGCCTGTTGCAGGCGGCGCTGGACGCCGGTGCCGACCGGGTCGGACTGGCCGATACCGTGGGCTACGCCGATCCGCTACAGGTGTCGCGTTTGTTCGAGAAAGGCTTCAAGCTGGCCGGTGAGCGTCTGGCCTGCGGCCACTTCCACGATACGCGCGGTCTGGGCATGGCCAATGTGTTTGCCGCCTGGCAAGTTGGTGTGCGCCGCTTCGACGCCTGCCTGGCCGGCATCGGCGGCTGCCCGCATGCGCCCGGTGCCAGCGGCAATGTGGTGACGGAAGACCTGGCCTACCTGTTTGCCAGCATGGACGTCGCCACCGGCCTGGACTTCGATGCGCTGATCGCGCTGCGCGCACGCCTGGCACAGTGGCTGATCGGCGAAACCTTGCACGGCACGCTGTGGCGCGCCGGCCTGCCCAAGACCATGAAGGATTTGGTATGAATGCACCCCAACCCCTGAGCGGCCTGCGGGTCGTCGAATTCACCCACATGGTGATGGGCCCCACCTGCGGCATGATGCTGGCCGACCTGGGCGCCGAAGTGATCAAGGTCGAACCGATGGAGGGCGAGGGCACGCGTCGGCTGCTGGGCGCCGGCGCCGGCTTTTTTCCGATGTTCAACCGCAACAAGAAGAGCATCGGAATCGACCTCAAGCTGCCTGCCGGGGCCGCCCTGGCGCGGCGTCTGGCGCTCAGCGCCGACATCGTGATCGAGAACTTCAAACCCGGCACGCTGGTCAAGTTCGGCCTCGATTACGCCGCTCTTTCAGCGCTCAATCCACGTCTCATCTATGTCAGCCACAAGGGTTTTCTCCCAGGCCCCTACGAGCATCGGACGGCGCTCGACGAAGTGGTGCAGATGATGGGCGGGCTGGCCTACATGACCGGGCGTCCGGGCGACCCGCTGCGTGCCGGCACCAGTGTCAACGACATCATGGGCGGGCTGTTTGGCGCCATCGGTGCCTTGGGGGCGTTGATCCAGCGCGGCATTTCGGGCCGCGGCATGGAAGTGCAGTCGGCCCTGTTCGAGAACAACGTGTTCCTGATGGGGCAGCACATGCTGCAGTACGCGGTGACCGGAAAACACCCGCAGCCGATGCCGGCGCGCGACAACCCGTGGGCCGTGTACGACGTGTTCACGGTGAAGGACGGCGAGCAAATCTTCCTGGCCGCGGTCAGCGATGCGCAATTCGCAACCCTGTGCGAGGTGCTGGGCTTCGCCGACCTCAAGGCCGACCCGGCGCTGGCCACCAATAACGACCGCGTGCGGCAACGTCCGCGCTTGCTGGCAACGCTGCGCGAGCGTCTGGCGGACCGCAGCGCGGCCGAACTGGCGGCGCTGTTCGAGCAGGCCGGTTTGCCGTTTGCGCCGATCCGCCGGCCCGAGGACTTGTTCGACGATCCGCATCTGAACGCCACCGGCGGACTGGCCGACGTGGTACTGCCGGACGGCGACAAGGCCGGGCAGACCGTCAAGACCACGCTGTTTCCGATTACGATGGACGGCCAGCGGCTGGCGGTGCGCTTGCAGCCGCCACGCCTGGGTGCCCACACCGATGAACTGCTGCAAGGGCTGGGTTACGCGCCGGCCGAAATCGATCAATTAAAAACCCAGGCCGTGGTGGCCTGAACAAAAGGAGACTCAAACCATGAACTTGACTCAATTGAAACGCCGCGAGTTGCTGATCGGTCTGGCCGCCGGCCTGGCCGCACCGGCCTTCGCGCAGCTCGACAAGGCCATCCGCTTCATCCTGCCCAACGCCACCGGCTCGGGCGTGGACACCATCACGCGCGCCGCGCAGCCGGCGCTAAGCAAGGCCCTGGGCCACGCGGTGGTGGTCGACAACCAGCCCGGCGCCGGCGGCATCGTCGGCTTGCAGGCGCTGGCGCGCTCGCCGGCCGATGGCTTCGCGCTCAGCGTGGTGTCGAACAATGTCGTGATCTTCCCCAGCGTCTACAAGTCGCTGACCTTCGACATGCCGGGCGACTTCACGCCGATCGCGGTAGTCGGTTACACGCCAGTGGTGCTGGTGGTCAACGCCAAGGTGCCGGCCAACAATTCGAAGGAACTGATCGCACTTTTGAAGAGCAAGGGCGGCGACCTGAACTTTGCCTCCGGTGGCAACGGCACCATCCTGCACCTGGCCACCGAAATGTTTCTCGACGAGGCCGGCGTCAAGGCGCACCACATCCCCTACAAAGGGGTGGGGCCGATGCTGACCGACCTGATTGGCGGCCAGGTCCAGTTCGCCACCGCCGCGCTGCCCAGCGTGCAAGCGCACATCAAGTCGGGCGCGCTGCGCGCCATCGGTGTGGCAACTTCGCAGCGCGTCGCCGCCGCGCCCGAAATCCCGACCTTCGTTGAGCAAGGTCTGCCGAATTACGTGGTGGAGGCCTGGTTCGCGGTGCTGGGTCCCAAGGGCTTGCCGTCGGCCGAAGTGCAAAGAGTGCACGCCGCGCTGGTCAGCGCCTTCAACGACCCGGCGGTCAAGGACGCGATGAGCAAGCAGGGCAACGTGATCAACGTCGGGGCGGCGGATCAGGCGATGCAGTTCTTCCGCAGCGAAAAGGCCAAGTACGCCGCTCTGGTGAAGAAAGCCGGCATAGAGCAGCAGTGATTGCCTTTGCCGGGCTGCTGCCGTTCGGCGAGTTGATGAAACGTCGACCATGATGCTGCTTGATGGGCACCATCGCGCAGCGTCTAAAACGGGCTTCTGTCCTTCTCCAGCCCCAGGCGCATCAGCTTCATGCGCAGGCCGACGCGCGTCAGACCGAGTTCGTCGGCGACGTGCGTCTTGTTGCCCTTGTGGCGCCGCATCGCTTCGCGTATCACTTGCGCCTCGACACGTTCCAACTGGTGCTTGAGCAGGCTTGAATCGGTGGCCGCGGCGTCGGCAACGGCCGCCGCCAATGTGGGCGGTCGGCGCAGCCGGGGTGACAGCAGTTCGGCACCCAGGCTGGGGCCATCACCCAGCGCCAGGGCACGGCGCACCTCGTTTTGCAGTTCACGCACATTGCCCGGCCAGACATGGGCCACCAGGCAATTCATGGCTTCTTCCGACATCTGGCGGCCGCTCAGCGCCGAGGTCTTGAGCATCTGCGAAACGATGGGCGCAATGTCCTGCGGCCGCTCGCGCAGCGCCGGCAGATAAAGCGTGATGCCGGCGACCCGGTAGTACAGGTCTTCGCGAAAGCGCCCGCTGGCCACGTCAGCCTCCAGATTGCGATTCGTGGCCGCAATCAGGCGCACGTCCACCGCCACCGGACGCGGGCTGCCGACCGGGCGCACCTCGCCCTCTTGCAGGGCGCGCAGCAGCTTGACCTGAAACGCCGGCGAGGTCTCGCCGATCTCGTCGAGGAACAGGGTGCCGCCATCGGCTTGCTGAAACAGGCCGATGCGCGATTCGGTGGCACCGGTAAAAGCACCGCGCCGGTGGCCGAACAGTTCGCTTTCCAGCAAGGTGTCGGGCATGGCACCGCAGTTTTCCACCACGAAGGGCTGCTCGGCGCGGGTGCTGGCGTAGTGGATGGCGCGCGCCAGCAACTCCTTGCCGGTGCCCGATTCGCCGGTGATCAGGACCGACAGGTCGTGGCCGGAAATCTTCTCGGCCAGGGCGCAGACCGCGTTCAAGGGGCTGTCCGCGGCGCGTGTCAGGCGGTCGAAACCGGCCTGGCTTTTGGCCTTCAGACGCAGGTTCGCCACCCGTTGTGAAAGCTGCTCCGGGCTGGCCCGCAATTCCAGCGTCAGGCGCTGGTTTTCCTGCTGCAAGCGCCACAATTCGGCGGCACTTTGCAGGGTTAGCAGCAACTGGTCGGGGTGCCAGGGTTTGAGCAGGTATTGCCAGATGCCGGCTTCATTGATGCCGGCGATGATGTCCTGGGCATCGGTATGCCCCGACAGGATCAGGCGCACCGTGTTGGGCCAGCGGGCACGCACGCTGCGCAGGAACTCGACGCCGGAAGTCCCCGGCATGCGCTGATCCGACAGCACGATCTGGACGTACTCGCCCTCCATCACGCCCAGGCCTTCTTCCGCCGAGATCGCCGTGAAAATGGTGAAGTGGTCTTCCAGCGTGCGGCGCAAGGTCTCCAGCGAGCGCTGTTCGTCGTCGACCACCAGTACCGACAGGGGCGTGCGGGTGGTCATGACCCCCTCCAACCCAGATCCCGATGGCGCGCCAGATGGCGCGGCGTCCACGAGGCCGGCGACTTGTGCACGAAATGATGGCGCGCGATATGGTAGCTGGGATCAAAGCCATAAAAATTGCGTCGCATGTGGCTTAGTTCCTCTTCACGGTAAGCGGCCAAGGGTTTGACTGCTTCATCGCGTTCACGCGCCTCGCGTTTGGCGGCAATCCGTAATGCCAGGTCGGGTGCCGCCGCCAGCGCCGCCGCGCGCCGTGCCACCTCGCTGTGGAACGCAGTCGCGTCGCCACTCAGGCAGGCATCGGTAAAGCCGATCTCCAGTGCGCGCTGCGCCGTCAACGGCTGCCGGTTGCGCATGATGGCGCTGGCCGCGTCCAGGCCGACCCGGCGCGGCAGCAGGTAGGTCCAGTACTCGGAACCGTACAGGTTGCCCATGTTCTTGTAGTGCGGATTGAGCAGCACGGTCTCACGGGTCCAGACCAGGTCGCAGGCGCGCGCCAGAAAGCAACCGCCGGCACCGCTGTTGCCGCCCAGCGCCGCCACCGTGATGTGCTGCTGGGTGTTGATCAACTCCAGTGCCAGATCGTTCATGGCATTGATGTTGCGCCAGGATTCGTCGGCCGCCGAGCCCTGGCCCAGGCTGGCGGCCTCGATCACATTCAAGTGAATGCCGTTGGACCAGAAATCGCCGCCGCCCATCAGCAGCAGAACCTGGGTCGGCCGCTGCCTGGCCCAGCGCACCGCATAGCGCAGGCGTTCGCATTGCGTCGTCGACATGGCGCCGTTGTAGAACTCGAAATGCAGGAAGCCGACCGCACCCTGCTCAGCGTAGGCAATGTCCTGCCAGGTGGCGGCGTCGCTGCGCCAGTAACTCTCCAGCGGCAGCTCAGGCAGGGCCAGGGCCTCGCGCTGGAACGCCAGGCTGGCCGGCAGCTTGATGCTGTTGTTTCTTTTGACATGGCCGATCCAGACCGCGCCGTCCACCGTGGCGCGCAGCAAGGCGGTTTCGCGACGTCCAAGCAAGGTGCCGGCGGCACCGCGCAGGGTCGCTTCGGGCCAGGCATCGAACAACTGGCAGGGCTCACCGAACAGGCTGTCCGCCAGGCCCGGAAAGCCATCGGCCGCGTGCATCTTGCGCAGCACCGTGGCGCTGTCGTCACGCTCCCAATTCAGGCTGCAGTCGCTCTGCTTCATCAGGGGCCTCAAGCGCCCGCGCGGCGCCGTAAAAGTCGCCAGTGCCTGCGGCACAAAGTTGCCTGAGGCAAAGCGCTGCACCGCTTGCAGCACCGCGGTCGTTGCCGCCTGCGTTACCTCGTTGCGGTAGAGGCTGGACTTCTTGACAGCGCGCATGGGAAAACTGGCGCTGGCCCAGACCGGCCCGGCGTCCATTTCAGCCTCGGCCTGCAACACCGTGACACCCCATTCGGTCTGACCTTCCTGAATCGCCCAGTCCAGCGCCGAGGGTCCGCGGTCGCCCACTATGCCGGGGTGAACGATCAGGCAGACGTGGCGCGACCAGATCGCCGGCGCAATGGCGCGGCGCAGGTAGGGCGCCACAATCAGATCCGGCGCAAACAGCGCCACCGCTTCCTCGGTAACGCTGTCGGCGATATCGAACTCGACCGAGATATCGTGCCCGCGCTGGCGCAGTTCAGCCGCCAGACGCTGGGTCAGGCTGTTGAAGGCGTGGGTCAGCAGCAGGATGCGCATGCTTAGGTTGGCCCGGCAAGGCAATCTGCCACGACGGCATGGGTCAGGTAGGCCGGCTTTTTGAATTTCAGCTTCATGCGTTTGACGCGGGCGTGGCCGTCTGCGCAGTGAGCAGGCGACGTGCTTCTGCCACGCAGTGCCCCGCAGCCGTTACCAGCACAGGCACAAAAGCGTGACCACTGCGCAGGGCACTTGTCAGCACGGCCAGATCTTCAATGTATTCATGCACCATCTGATTTCTAAGGCGGCGTATTTCCATCCAGACATCGGCAGACTCGACAAAGCCAAATTTTTCAGCCTTGTCCAAGTTATCGATGGCCGGGCCTGGTGTTTCCGCCAACGCCGTGAGCAAGGCAGGCAGTAGTTTGTCGCCTACGGTGTCCTGCAGTCTGCCAAAGCGCGAAACAAAGGCATCCAGACGCTCGGCCAGAACGGGGTCCGATTCAATTTTCTGTGCTTCTTCAATGGTGAACGGCTTGCCGAACAAACGTCCGTCCGTATCAAGCAAATGCTGACACTCCTTGTCTGTCACACGCGCCAGGAATTCAAGGCGAGCAGTTTGGGATGGCGTGATTCTCATAAGCGTATGCCTTCTGCAAGAGCGATGGAGTGAATCGGCAAAAACTTCAAATTGGGGGCTTTGATCAGCACGTCCACCTTGCGGCCATACATCGCGCGCGACACTTGCGCTGCCAGTCGGGCAGAGAGTTGCGCCGGTTCAGCCACTGCCTCGTCCAATTCCAACAGCAGGTCCACGTCGCCGCCCCGCGCATCATCGCGCACGCGCGAACCAAATAGCCA
Organism: Rhodoferax sp.; assembly: GCF_028714215.1. Lineage (GTDB taxonomy): Bacteria > Pseudomonadota > Gammaproteobacteria > Burkholderiales > Burkholderiaceae_C > Rhodoferax. The sequence continues at coordinate 7,264 of NZ_JAQTMS010000067.1, forward strand.
GATCCGCGCAGCATCGCCCGCAAGCTGGGATACACCCTTGCGAATAGCGACGATCTGTTCAGGGGTAATACGCATGGGTCCATATTATGCGGAACCTTGACCGACTACGGTAACGGGTACAACTGTCAGGCCAACCCCGTCCCGTCAGCAAATGCGCGGCAGTTGGTCGCCGGCCAGCCAGTCGACGATGCGCCGGCCGCCAAAAGCGGTGGTCAGTTGCACAAAATGATGCGGGTCGGCCATCACCTGGCCGATCTGGGCGGCGTCCTGGCCCAGTGGATGGGCGCGCATGGCGGCCAGCAGGAGTGGCGCATCGGCGCTGGCGCAGATGGCGATCAGCTTGCCCTCGTTGGCGACATTGAGCGGGTCCAGGCCCAGCAATTCGCAGGCGGCAGCCACCACCGGTTTCACCGCAATGGCCTTCTCCTGCAGCATCATGCCGACGCCGGACTGCCCGGCAATTTCGTTCAGCGTGGCCGCCAGTCCACCGCGGGTCGGGTCGCGCAGGCAGCGGATATCGGCCTTGGTCCCCAGCATCCGGGCAATCAGGCCATTGAGTGCGGCGCTGTCGGAAACAATGGGGGCCTCGAACGACAGGTTTTCGCGCTTGCTCATGATCGCCACACCGTGATCACCGATGGAGCCCGACAGCAGCACCGCATCGCCGGGCCGCGCCCGGCTGCCGCCCAGCTCCAGGCCGTCGGGCAGGACACCGACCGCCGTGGTGTTGATGAAAACACCGTCGCCTTTGCCGCGCTCCACCACCTTGGTGTCGCCGGTCACCACCGGCACGCCAGCGGCGCGTGCGGCCCGTGCCATCGATTCGACGATTCGCGCCAGGTCGCTCAAGGCAAAACCTTCTTCCAGAATGAATCCTGCCGCCAGGTACAGGGGCGTGGCACCCATCACCGCCACGTCGTTGACGGTGCCATGCACCGACAGGCTGCCAATGTCGCCGCCGGGAAAAAACAGCGGGGAAACGACGTGGCTATCGGTCGACATCACCAGCCGCGCCGGCTTGCCATCGAGCATGGGCGCCGGCAGCACGGCGCCGTCGTTGCCCTGGCCCAGGTACTGGTTGCCCAGATGCCGCGTGAACAGCTCGGCGATCAGTTGCACCATGGCGCGACCGCCCGAGCCATGGGTCAGATCAACGCGACCGTGTTTCAAATCGAGCGGGCGCACGTAGCCTCTTTTGACTTCAGCCATCAGTTCATGTCCTTGTAGCGTCCGTAACTGTAATGCGCGGCACAGGCACCCTCGCTGCTGACCATGCAGGAGCCGATCGGATTTTCCGGCGTGCAGACGGTGCCGAAGATCTTGCAGTCCTGCGGCCGCTTGACGCCGCGCAAAATGGCGCCGCATTCGCAGGCCTTGTTGTCCGGCACCGATCGGTACTCAAGATGGAAGCGCTGTTCGGCGTCGAAGACAGCGTACTTTTCTCGAATCTTCAGCGCTGAATACGGTACCACCGAGAGCCCGCGCCACTCGAATTCACGGCGCAGTTCGAACACCTCGGCGACCCGGTCCTGGGCTTTCAGGTTGCCGTCGCGCGTGACGGCGCGGGCGAACTCGTTTTCGACCTCGGCGCGGCCCTCGTTGACCTGGCGCACCAGCATCAAAACCGCTTGCATCACGTCCAGCGGCTCGAAGCCGGCGATCACCACCGGCTTGCGGTATTCCTCGGCAAAAAATTCGTAGGGCCGGCTGCCGATCACGGTGGAGACGTGGGCCGGACCGATGAAACCGTCGATCGGCACGGTGCCCCACTGGCGCACCTCGGGCGATTCCAGAATCTGGCTGATCGCCGCCGGCGTCAGAACATGGCAGCACAGCACACTGAAGTTGGCCAACTGCTCCTGCTGCGCCTGCTGGATCGCCAATGCCGTCGGTGGCGTCGTGGTCTCGAAACCGATGGCAAAAAATACCACTTCGCGTTGTGGGTTGTCGCGCGCGATTTGCAGCGCGTCCAGCGTCGAGTAGACCATGCGAATGTCGCCGCCGCGGGCTTTCGCTTTCATCAGAGACAAACCGTCGGACGCGGGCACGCGCAAGGTATCGCCGTAAGTGCAGAGAATCACACCACGCGTCAGCGCCAGATTGATCGCCATGTCGATGCGTCCGATCGGCAATACGCAGACCGGGCAGCCGGGGCCATGCACCATGCGCACATTCCGCGGCAGCAGATCCGAGAGGCCGTAGCGCGAGATGGCGTGGGTATGGCCGCCGCAAAATTCCATGAAACTGTAGCTTCGCTCGCTCGCCACTGTTGCCGCAATCTTGTCGGCCAAAGTGCGGGCCACCGCGCCATCGCGGAATTCGTCGATGTATTTCACAGCGCCGCGGCCTTGGTTTCTTGCAGCTCGGAAAACAACGCCAGCGTTTTTTCGGCTTCTTGGGGGTCCAGTTTGGACAGGGCGTAGCCGACATGCAGGATCACGTAGTCGCCGACCTGGACGCCGTCCAATAGCGCCAGTGAAATCTCTTTCTGCACGCCACCCAGATCGACCAGCGCCCAGTCGCCGGCCGGACCGGCGCCGACTGCCATCACTTTGACCGGGAGTGCCAGACACATTTCACTGCTCCAAAGAATTGATTGCGACCCAGGCTTGCCCAACGGCGATGCTGGCGTCGCCCGGTGACAAACGCCGGGGCGCCAATACCTGCAAACCTTGCTGTTCCAGATTCTGCCGCAGTCCGGACGATAACAGGGAGTTCAGAAAGCAGCCGCCGCCCCAGGCCAGAATGGTGAGGTCACTGGCCCGCGCGGTCCGCATGACCCAGTCGGCCAGAGCAGCCACCAGCGTGGCGTGAAAGCGAGCTGCCGCCAGATCGACATCCGGCGCGCCATCCAGCGCCGCCAGCAGCGCCCGCAGATCGAGTTGGCCATCGGGGTTGACGTTCCAGCCGCCGGCCATGGGAGCTGGCCAGCCATGCCGCTCCATGTGGCGAGTCGCCGCCTGCTCCAGAAAAATGGCGGCCAGGGCCTCGTACTTCATGTGCGAACAAAGGCCTAGCAAACCGGCGGCGGCGTCGAAGACACGGCCCATGCTGGAACTGCGCGGACAGTTGAAGCCGCGTGCCAGCATGCCCGCGACGATGCCGGCACCAGTCTCCTGAAAACGCCCCTCGATCTGGGCGTTGCGGCCCAGCTCATGCAGCACCGCCGCCGCCATGCGCCAGGGTTCGCGTGCCGCCTTGTCGCCGCCCGGCAGGGGCAGCGGCCGCAGATGGCCCAGGCGTTCGAAGCGCGCACCATCGACCCGCAACAGTTCGCCGCCCCAGGCTGTGCCGTCCGATCCCAGGCCGACGCCGTCCAGCGCCAGGCCCAGCACCGGGCCGCGCCGGCCGTGCTCGGCGCAGACGGCAGCGATATGGGCGTGGTGGTGCTGCACCGCGAGGGTTGGTAAGCCATGCTGCTCGGCAAACGCGATCGCGGCGCGCGTGCTGTAGTCGTCCGGGTGCAGATCGTGGGCGACGAGGGCGGGCTTGACTTCCAGCAGGGTCAGCATGCGTTCCACCGTTTCGTCCAGAAAGGAGCATGTCGCTGCATTGTCCAGATCGCCGATATGTGGCGAGGCAAACGCCTGATCGTCCCGGCTCACGCACACGCAGTTCTTCAGGTGCGCACCAAAGGCCAGCACCGAGGGGCCGGCCTGCGGCAGGCGGATGGCGCTGGGCGCGTAGCCCCGGCTGCGCCGGATGAACTGGGCGCCGGCTCCCAGCGGCCGCAGCACGCTGTCGTCGCAGCGCGCCGCAATGTCGCGGTCGTGGTCCAGCAGGGCGTCGGCGATGCCGGCCAGTCGTATCCGGGCCTCGACGCCATCGCGCACGATCGGTTCGCCGCCGGGATTGGCGCTGGTCATCACCAGCACCAGTTCCTGCGGCGCCGTCAGCCAGATGGTGCCCACTGGGCGACCGGCCGCTTCGTGGAACAGCAAAAAGTGGATCGGCGTGGTCGGCAGCATGACACCCAATTCGAGCAGACCGGGCGCCACGCCGGGCAAGACCGCGTCGCAAGAGGTCGGCGTGCGCAGCAGCACGACCGGGCGCTCACGGCTCTCCAGCAAGCCGCGCTCGGCAGTCGAAATCCTGGCGTAGGGCGCCAGACTTTCCACGTTGGCGCTCATCACGGCAAACGGCTTTTCTTCGCGGTTCTTGCGCAGCCGCAGGCGCGCCACAGCTTCTGCGTTGCGGGCGTCACAGGCCAGATGAAAGCCGCCCAGCCCTTTGATGGCGACGATGGCGCCGCCGCGCAGCAGGTCCAGAGTCACGGCAATGGGATCGCCTTCGAAATGGTGGCCTTGCGCATCGCGCAGCGAAAGCTGCGGGCCACAGGCCGGGCAGCAGGTCGTCTCGGCATGAAAGCGCCGGTCGGCGGCGGTGGTGTATTCGCGCTCGCAGTCCGGGCACAAGGGGAAGGGCGCCAGACTGGTTTGCGGTCGGTCGTAGGGCAGGGTGCGGGTCACCGTGTAGCGCGGACCGCAGTGGGTGCAGGTGATGAAGCCGTGGCGCCAACGCCGATCGGTTGGATCGAACAACTCGGCCAAACAATCCGGGCAAACCGCCACGTCAGGACCGATGGCGGTGGCCAAGCGCCCCTTGACGCTGGCCACGATGCTGAACCCGCAGGTGCCGGTGGTTGCGGCGTCCTCAGAGTGCACTTGGTCCACGCGTGCCAGCGCCGGCGCATCGCTGCGCAGGCGCTCCAGCAAGGCGGCCATTTGCACGGCGCTGCCTTGGGCAAAAATTTCGACACCCCGGGCGTCGTTGCGGACCCAGCCGCTGAGTTGGAGTTCCTGCGCCAAACGCCAGACGAAAGGTCGAAAGCCGACCCCCTGGACGATGCCGCTGACCCTTATTCGGCGCGCAATCAAAGTCAAGGCAGTGGTCAGCTCAGGGGTTGTTGCAAGCGGGCTTCCAGTTCGGCAATCCGCTGCTTCAGACCGGCCACCGTTTCCTGTTTGGCGGCCCGTGCGCCGGCTACCCCTTGGCGCAGATAGTCGACCCACTCCGGCATGCCTTCGCCACTGCTGGCAGAGAGCTGGATGACACGAATTTGCGGATTCACCCGGCGCGCATAAGCGATGGCCGCCGCCACGTCAAAATCCAGATGCGGCAGCAGGTCGATCTTGTTCAGCAGCATCAGGCTGGCGGCGCGAAACATGTCGGGGTATTTGAGTGGTTTGTCTTCGCCCTCGGTGACCGACAGAATGACCACCTTGTGCGCCTCGCCCAGATCGAAAGCCGCCGGACACACCAGATTGCCCACGTTTTCTATCATCAGCAGGCCATCCTCCGGTAAGTCCAGTTGTTCCATGGCATGCCCCACCATGTGGGCGTCCAGATGGCAGCCTTTGCCGGTGTTGATCTGGATGGCGGGGGCGCCGGTGGCGCGGATACGCTCAGCGTCGTGCGTGGTTTGCTGATCGCCTTCGATGACCGCCACCGGCTGGCCCTCCAGCAGCGTGATGGTTTTGCACAGCAAGGTGGTTTTGCCGGAGCCGGGGCTGGAAACCAGATTCAAGGCAAAGATGCCGCGCTCCATCAGACGTTTGCGGTTCTGCTGGGCGTAGGCATTGTTCTTGGCCAGAATATCTAGTTCGATCTGCACCATGCGTTTGCTGCTGGTACCCGGGGCGTGCGAATGCTCGCCGGTGGCCTCGTGCGGGTGTTCGTGGGCATGCGGGTGCTCATGGGCCAGCTCGTCCGAGTGCTCGTGCCCATGCCCATGACTGTGCCTGCTACCGTCGGCATGCACATGATCGTGCTCATGGTGGGAGTGCGGACCCTCGATTTTCACTTCGCCGGCGCCGCAGCCGCAGGTGGTACACATTGGATTTCCTTTTCAAGTTGAGGACAGAGCTGGCTCGCTTTGCGTAGCTGCGGTCTGTCCCGCAAAAATCTTACGTTACTTCCAGTTCCTTCAGCCGCATTTCAGTGCCACCCGTCACCTGCATCTGGTAGCCGCCGCAATGCGGACACTCGCCAAAGACTTCTTTCATCGGGACCGTCAGCGCGCACGCCATGCACCAGCCGCTGCCCGGCAGCGCAATGATCTCCAGTCGGGCACCTTGCGCGATGCTGTCGCGCGTCACGGCATCAAAGCAGAATTTCATGGCCTCCACCTCGACGCCCGAGAGCTGTCCGATTTCCAGCCAGACGGTACTGACTTTGGAAAATTCCTGCTGCCGTGCCGCATCCTCTATCAGCTGCAGCACCCCTTCAGCGAGCGACATTTCATGCATTCAATTCAGCCTGCGCAAGGATTGTTAACGCCAAGCTTAGCGCAAAGCGAAAAAACGCCGGCGCGAGAGCGAGGGCTGGTCAGCCACTTTCTTTTCACCGGGCAGCGTCGCGGACGCTTTTCGGTCCGTCAGCAAACCGATCAACGCTGCGCGGGCTGTCATGCTGGCCTCAGCCTGGGCGGGGAACTGGTCCATCGGTGAAAACAGCGAACAACTCTGGAACTCGCCCAGTTCCACTTCGACGCTGCCCAGGAAGGCGAAATCGCCGGCCGGGAATTTGACGAAACGCCGCTTGTTCTCACCGGTCGAGACCCATGTTTGCGCGCTGCCGGGCAGCAGCAGCAGGCTCATGCACCAGGGGGTCACGAGCATGCCCAGCCAATGCCCTTGCCAGCGCTGAAAATCGATCGCTTCCACGGCCAGCGCCGAGTTCAGAAGCGGCACGTCCGCCATGCGTTCTTGCTGGATGCGAAAGAAGGCCTGCTCTACCGCCTCAGCCGGATTGTGCTGGTGAATGCGAAAACTCATCGGACTGCCTTTTCACCCCAGCTGCGGGCATCGGCACCTTCGGCCATCAGCTTTTCCATCAAGGCCAAAGACTCCAGTGCCCGCTCGGGGGCAATGCGCTCGAAGGCAAAACCACCAGCCTGTATCAGCAGGTAATCGCCGACTTTGATTTCTTCATCGAGCAGCAGCAGGCTGACCTCGCGGCGTTGGCCAAAGCACTCGGTGAGCGCCATGCCGGCACCAACTTCAAGCACACGCGAAGGGGCGGCCAGACACATCTCAACAGACCTTTGCCGGCAGCGCTTCCAGCAGATAGCCGCGCGCAAGCAGTTCGGCCACCGCCATATCGACCAGCCGTGGAACTTTTTCGGCTACCGTGGCGGTCATTTCCATGCCCAGTGCCAGCGAAATCGGCTCAACCCCCAGCACGACAATTTCTTTGGGCATGCTGTCCAGCAGCTCCAGGCTGGCCAGCACATCCGGCAAGCCAATCTGGTGCGGGGATAATTTGTGGCGGAAGAAAACCGGAATTTCGTCGCCGGCGATCTTCACCACGGTACCCGGCGCCGCACCGGTTTTGACGACGTCGATGACGATCAGAAAATCGAGGTTGGAGAGGTCTTCTATCATCTCCATGCCGGAGGTGCCGCCGTCGATGACTTGCACGTTGGCGGGAACCTGGTAAGTCTGTTCCAGCAGTTCGACGGCGCGCACACCCGCCGCCTCATCGGTCAGGATGGTGTTGCCGATACCCAGAACAACTGCACGCATAAAGCAATACCCAGTCAAAGAAAAGGGTCGGCGCCAGCTCGCCGACCCCTTGATAGTAAGCCCTTTGGCAGCTAAACCGCCTTGATCGAGATGGCAGTATGGCTGTCCTTGTCCGTCAGGTGGATGGCGCAAGCAATGCAGGGGTCGAAGGAGTGGATGGTGCGCAACACCTCCAGCGGCTTTTCCGGGTCTGCAATGGGGGTGCCCATCAGGGATGCCTCGTACGGTCCCGGTTCGTCCTTCTCGTTTCGCGGGCAGGCATTCCAGGTCGAGGGCACCACGCACTGGTAGTTCTTGATCTTGCCGTCGGCTATCACCACCCAGTGCGACAGCGCACCGCGCGGCGCCTCGTGGAAACCAACCCCCATCACCTCGTCCTTGGGAAACACCGGCTTGTTGAAAGTGGCCAGATCGCCTTTGCCCATGTTGGTCAGCAAGGCGGTCCATTGGTCGGCCAGCGTATCGACATTGACGCAGCAGGCGATGGCGCGTGCCGCATGCCGGCCGATGGTGGAGTGCATGGCGCCCAAGCCAATCTTGGTCTTTGCCAACGCCGAGACGGTATCGAGTGCCGCGGTGGCGTACTTGGTGGTCGGCGCGTGGCCGGCCGCCAGGCCGTTCAAGACCCGGGCCAGCGGGCCAACCTGGGCCGGCTTGCCGTAGAAGGTGGGCGACTTCAGCCAGGAGTACTTGGCGTCGTCCTTGAAATCGGTGTACTTGGGCAGCGTTTCGCCCTTGTAGGGGTGCAGGGGGCCGGCCTTGTTGTCGCTGTACCAGGAGTGCTTGACCGCCTCTTCCACGCCCTTGATCCAGTACTCGTCGTTGAACGAACTGATGGCTTTGCGCTTGGACAGGTCGCCGCCGTCGATGTAGCCACCGGGGAAGGCAAATTGCGTTCCCTTGGTATCGAGCGGAATGTCCGGCACCGACAGGTAGTTGGTGACGCCTTTGCCGATGGTGGTCCACTCGGGATAGAAAGCGCCAACTGCCGCCACGTCGATCAGGTACACGTTCTTGACGAAATCGGCCAGTTCATCGATCCAGCCCTTGATCGCCATCAGCCGTTCCACCGTCAGCACCGCCTGCGAGTCGGTGGCCAGTGGATTGGCGACGCCGCCCACCGCCACGTTCTGGATGTGCGGCGTTTTGGATCCCAGAATGGAGACGATCTTGTTCGCCTTGCGCTGGACTTCCAGCGCTTGCAGGTAGTGTGCCACCGCCAGCAGGTTGACCTCGGGCGACAGCTTCATGGCCGGATGGCCCCAGTAGCCGTTGGTGAAAATGCCCAGCTGGCCGCCATTGACAAAATGCTTCAGCCGCTCGTGCACGCGCCGCATCTCGTGCTTGCTGTTGAGATGCCAACTGGAGAGACTCTCACCCAGGATGGAGGTCTTGTCCGGATCGGCTTTCAGCGCTGATGTGACGTCGACCCAGTCGAGCGCCGACAGGTGGTAGAAATGGACAATGCAGTCGTGCACCGAGTGCGCCAGGATGATCAGGTTGCGGATGTACTGCGCGTTCAGCGGGATCTCCATCTTCAGCGCATTTTCCACCGCGCGCACCGAGGTGATGGCGTGCACCGTGGTGCAGACGCCGCAGATGCGCTGCGTGATGGCCCAGGCGTCGCGTGGGTCGCGTCCCAGCAGGATCAGTTCCACGCCGCGCCACATCTGGCCCGACGACCAGGCTTTTTGCACCTTGCCGCCGTCGATATCGACGTCGATCCGCAGGTGGCCCTCGATGCGGGTGATCGGATCAATGGTTATACGTTTGGACATTTCTAGTCTCCATCTTTATTTAATTGGCCGGCGCTGGGTTTTCCCGCGGCAGTACCGGGAAACGACGCGTGATGATGATGTAACCGAGTACCTCCATCGCGAACATTCCGACCGTCACCAGCACTTCCGTCAGCGAGGGGAAATAAGTCCAGCCGGAGCCGGTGAAATGACCGTAACCGATGAGGAAGCCATTGAGCCGCAACAAGATGCCACCCATCATGATGGCGATGCCGGCCAGAAACAGGCGTGCCGGATTGCGCCGCGCTTCGACGCTGCCGATCAGGAAGAAAGGCGCGATGAAGCAAAGATTCTCGACCCAGAAAGCGAGCGCCGCGAAGCTCGGTTTGAAGGCCGCGCCAAACGCCCCGCGCAGCAGCAAATCGCCGACCCGCACCACCAGGTAAACCGCCAGCACGCCCAGCATGATTTTGGCCATCGGGTTCAGCAGGTGCATTTCGATCTTGCGCCGGTAGCTGGAGGCCGCGACGCAGGATTCGAACAGCACCACCCCGTAGCCGATGATGATCGCCGTGAGCAGGTAGATCAGCGGTACCACGGGGGTTTGCCAGAGCGGATTGACCTGCCCGCCCATCACCACCAGCATGGTGCCCAGCGAGGCCTGGTGCATCATCGGCAGAACAATGCCCAAGGCGATGAAGAAGAAGAGCAGTTTGTTGAGCTTCTTCTTCACGTCATGCAGTCCCAGTTTTTCCAGGAAAACCGGCGAAAACTCGATCCACATCACCAGGATGTAGAGCGTGACGCAGGCCGCCACCTCGAACATCACCGAATTGGCGTTGACGTAGCCGGGCCAGAAAATGTGCCAGAAGTTCCACCAGCGACCGAGATCGACGAAGATCCCGCCTCCGGCCAGGGTATAGCCGAACAGGCTGCCCAGCAGCGCCGGTCGCACCAGGGGGTGGTACTGGCCCTTGTTGAAGATATAGACCAGCAAGGCGACCGAGAAGCCGCCGCAGGCCAGCGCCGAGCCTATCATCACGTCGACCACCACCCAGATGCCCCAGGAGTAGCCGTCATTGATGTTGGCGACCGCGCCCAGGCCAAAAACGAAGCGCACCAGCAGGATGGCCGCCATGATGGCAATCAGGATGCCGCAGACCAGGGTTGCGGCATTGATCAGGCTGCCGCCGACCGGTGCCGGTTTTGTGTGTTGCTGCTGGGCCATGGTCATTTCTCCCCGCTTGCGTTGGCCGCAGAATCGTCCTCGTCATGGACGTTTTTCTTGGCGATGAAACTGAGTGCGCCCAGCACCACCAGCGGCATGACGAGGCCGCCGTAGAGCGTGTGCTGTATCGTCTCGGAGGTTGCGGCCGACGATTTGGGCGGCAGATCGGGCATGCCTACCTTCTCGAACGTCACCGCGGAGAGCTTGAGCACCTGGGTGCCGCCGTACTCGGTTTCGCCGTACACATGCGGCAGGTAGTTGCCGACGGCTGCCTCGTAACTCTGGTCCGGTCCGCCAATCTTGCCGCGCGGATAGCGCGTCAGGCTGCCGGGTTTGAGCGCAATGCGGCGCTTCGCCTCGGCCAGCAGGTCGGTGGTTTTGCCATACAGCGTGGCGCCGGTCGGGCAGACCTCGGCACAGGCCGAGTAATGACCGTCCTTGTATCGATGGCGGCACAACTCGCATTTGCCGATCTTGCCGGTGGGTGAGTCGTACTGGTATTTGGGAATGCCGAAGGGACAGGCAACCACGCAGTAGCGGCAGCCGACGCAGGCACTGGCTTCGTAGGCGACGATGCCGGTGACCGGGTCTTTCGTCATGGCCGATACCGGGCAGGCCGAAACGCAGGACGGATCGGCGCAATGCATGCAGGACGTCTTCATGAAGGCGAAGCCGTTGACCTCGGCGTCCTTCGTTTCCATCGTGCCGTTGCGGTACATCTTGATCAGGTTGAAGGTGTAGCCGGAGGTATCCAGCGGCGTGTCCCACAGATGGTCCGCGGTGGAAAACTCGGGCGGGTTGCCATTGGCTTCCTTGCAGGCCGCAACGCAGGCCTTGCAGCCTATGCACAGCGTGGCGTCGTACAGCAAGCCAAGCCCTTCGGCCGGTCGACTGAGGGTGTCCCTGGCGCAGGCAGGTTGCGAAACAACCGCCGCAGTCATTGCGGCGCTGCCTGCGAGAACCCCTTTGAGGAAATCGCGACGAGAGTCCATGATTAAACCCGCGCCTTGTCTTTGGGCTGGCTCCCGGTTTTGGCGCGTTCGGCTTCTTCCGCCGCATGTGACAAGCCAAGGTTGCGCGTCAGCATGACGGCAGCGCCGGCGGCGGCTCCGGCCAATGCCGCGAGGGCGGCGGCCGAGGCAAATGAAGCGCCCTTGCCTTGCTCCTCCACGATCCGTGCATATTGCGCTGGCGGCGCCACGTTGGCCATCTTGGCAAGTTGGTGGATCGGCTTGGTGAAGCCGACCCCTTTTTCCGTGCAGCCGATACACGGGTGGCCGCAACCGACCGGCCAGTTGTTCTCGCCGGCATCGCCAAAGCCCAGGGTGGGGCAGTTGGCGTAGGTTTCCGGCCCCTTGCAGCCCAGTTTGTAGAGGCAATAGCCTTGCCGATGTCCGGCGTCGCCAAACTCCATCGCAAAGCGACCGGCATCGAAGTGCGCGCGGCGTTCGCAGTTTTCGTGAATCAGCCTGGAGTAGGCAAATTTGGGGCGTCCCAGTTTGTCGACATCGGGCAGCTTGCCGAAGGTCAGGAAGTGGACCACGGTGGCCAGGAAGTTGTAGGGGTTGGGCGGACAGCCGGGGATCGTTGCCACCGGCTTGCCCAGGATTTCGGCCACGCTCGATGCGCCGGACGGGTTGGGTCCGGTGGACGGCATGCCGCCCCAGGAGGCGCAGGAGCCGATGGCAATCACCGCTGCCGCGTCGGCGGCGCATTCCTTGAGCAGATCGATGGCCGTCTGACCGCCAATCTTGCAATAGATGCCGTTCTCCTTGACCGGAATGGCGCCTTCGACCACCAGCACGTATTTGCCTTTGTTGGCTTTCATGGCGTCCTTGCGCGCCGCTTCGGCTTGATGCCCGGCGGCCGCCATCAAGGTCTCGTGGTAGTCGAGCGAAATGACATCCAGAATCAGCTTCTCCAGCGTCGGATGCTCGGCCCGCAACAGCGATTCTGTGCAGCCGGTGCATTCCTGAAAGTGCAGCCAGATGACGGAGGGCCGCTTGGCCGATTCGATGGCTTTGGCGACCGCGGCGTCGGCCCCCTTGGACAGTCCCATGGTGACCGCCAGGGTGGCGCAAAACTGGAGGTAGTCGCGTCTGGACATGCCAAGGCGCTGTTCCACGCCCTGCAAAGCCTCGCGACCGAGGTTGAAAATGTCGTGCATGTCGCCCATGTTGTCTCCTTCTAGAACCAGGTCTCGTCCGGACCGGATGAAGGACTAAAAGCAAATTGCGCGCCACCTTGCGTTGGTGGCTTGCGATGTCGTTAATTCAAGGACTTGCGCGTGCTGCGGCGCAATATTTCAGACTTCAAGCGGTTACTTGATAATCGGTTTGCTAACCGGCTTGTGAATCGGTCGAAGGCTGCCCGCTATCGCCAGGGCTTGATTCTCTGGCGTTTAATCGAGGGCCGGTGCAGGCATGGTTCTTGTATGGCGATGGCCTGTGCTGTACCACTTGCTAACCTGATCTGAGGAATTGCCCATGGAATTGCCGAGCGACTGGATTGGCCTGCTGACCCTGGTGTTTGTGTTGGGTGCCAAACACGGTCTGGATGCCGACCACCTGGCGACCATCGACGGCTTGACCCGCTACAACTTGCGGCAGGCGCCGGCGCGGGCGCGTTGGTGCGGATCGCTGTTCTCGCTGGGTCATGGTTCCATCGTCATGCTGATTGCGCTGGCTGTCGGCATTGCGGCTAGCCGCTGGCAGGTGCCGGGATGGATGGAGGATGTCGGCACCTGGATCTCGATTGGCTTTCTCAGCTTGCTGGGATTGCTCAATCTGCGCGCCGTCCTGCTGAGCCCTGCGGATGCCGTGGTGGCGCCGGTTGGCCTCAAGAGCGGCTTGCTGGCACGTCTGCAGTCGGCCTCCCATCCCCTGGCGATTGCCGCGGTGGGGGCCTTGTTTGCCTTGTCGTTCGACACCATGAGCCAGGCCGCGTTGTTTGCCGTCACCGCCACACAGCACGGCGGTTTGGCGCATGCTCTGGCCCTGGGCCTGGTCTTTACCGCCGGCATGCTGGCGATGGACGGCATCAACGGCTTGTGGATCGCACGCCTGCTGAGCAAGGCGGATCAGCGGGCCCGGATTGCCTCGCGGCTGATGGGTCTGATGGTTGCCATCATCAGCCTGGCGGTGGCCGCCTTCGGCTTGGCACGCTGGTTGCACGCTGACCTCGGGCTCTGGTACGCGGGCAAGGAGGTAGAGGTCGGAATCAGCGTGATTGTGCTGCTGGCCCTGAGTTTCCTTGGCGCCCGCTGGCTGGCCCGAGCGCCGGCGGTGGCGCAGCTGCCGCCTTGAGCTGAGGCAACCTGTCAACCCCACCATCCGGACCTCGCGCCTCAGGCATCAATACCAAGTAATAGCCGGTTGTCGGTTTCAAAGTGGTGAGCTGGAATTACCAGATTGGTGCTGGCCGGACCGACCTTGAAGACGCGGCCGGCAAGGTCGTACCTGGAGGCATGGCAGGGGCACAGGAAGCCGCTATCGCCCTGTAGCGCCGGCGTGCAGCCCTGGTGCGTACAGAGTCCCAGCGCAACAAAGATGTCGGGTCGCAGCGAGCGCTGCCGGTTGCGACAGGGGGGCGGTTGCAAGGACTGCCGGGATTCGGGATCGGCCAGTGCGTTTTCGTGGACTGCCAGTGCGGCGATCTGCGCGGCCGAGCGGCGCAGCACCCAGACCGGCAAACCGCGCCACTCCACGGTCAGCAGTTTGCCTTCGGGCAAAGCGTCAAGCTCCACGGCAAGAGGTGAGCCCTGCGGGTAGGAATCGAACATGCCGCGCTGCTGCCACAGTAGCGCCGCCCCGCCTGCCACGGCCCCAGCACCGGCCACCAGCATGATGTGGCGGCGACCAACGGTGCCCAGGGTCATGGTGGCCAAGTCCTCATGCCAACCATCTTACCTTGCCCGCTTTACACTCGGCCGCAGCATTCACGCATCCTTATGAAACCTCTTGTGCACCTGTTGGTTCTTGTTTTTTTGACGCTGGCGTTCAATGCCCAGGCCACTGACTATCGCATCCGGCATCTTGAACCCGAATCCTGGTGGGTTGGCATGCGAGAAGGGCAACTTCAGTTGATGGTGCATGGCGAACGGATCGCGGACTTGACGCCCAGTTTGAGTTATCCAGGGGTGACGCTCAAAGACGTCATTCGCGTGGTCAACCAAAACTATTTGTTCATTGACCTGGAGATCGGCGATGCGGCGCCGGCCGGCGAATTGGTCCTTCAGTTCAAGCAACAAAATGAAACGGTCCTCAGTTACCGCTACCGGCTCAACGCCAGACCGGACCATTCCGCGCAGAGACAAGGATTCAATTCCTCGGATGCCATTTATCTGATCTCGCCGGACCGCTTTGCCAACGGAAATCCGGATAACGACAGCCTTGCCGGGCTGAAGGAAAAGGCCGACAGAAGGAATTCTTCAGGTCGCCATGGCGGAGATCTCCAGGGCATCGGCGAGCATCTCGACTACATCGCGAAAATGGGGTTTACCCAGATCTGGCCAACGCCCCTGATGGAAAACGATCAGCCCCGCACTTCCTACCATGGCTACGCCGCCACCAATCTGTACCAGGTGGATGCCCGTTTCAGCAGCAACCAGGATTACCGGAATCTGGTCGCCAAGGCCAAAGCCAAAAACCTCGGCTTCATTCAGGACGTGGTGCTCAACCACATCGGCTCTGGGCACTGGTGGATGAAGGACTTGCCGACTGCCGACTGGTTGAATTTTCAGGACCAACCTGTCATTACGAATCACAAGAGGACCACCCTTCAGGACCCGCACGCAGCGGCCGTGGATCGCCAGAAATTTTCCGATGGCTGGTTCACGCCAGAGATGCCCGATCTGAACCAGCGCAATCCCCTGCTGGCCAACTACCTGATACAAAACAGCCTCTGGTGGATCGAGTACGCGGGACTGTCGGGCCTGCGCACCGATACCTACTCCTACTCCGACCCGGCTTTCCTGACAAGGTGGTCGGCCCGCATCATGAAGGAGTATCCCAGTTTCAACATTGTGGGGGAAGAATGGAGTTCCAATCCGGCCATCGTTTCGTACTGGCAGCGCGGCAAGGTCAACCCTGATCATTACCTTTCGTCGACTCCCAGCATGATGGATTTTCCGGTTTTCGAGGCTTTGCGTCAGGGGCTGTTAAGCGACGACAAAGACGGCAGCGGGTTCGACAAGTTGTACTTGGCTATCGCCAACGATTTTCTCTATCCCGATGCCGGGAATCTGGTGATTTTCGAGGGCAATCACGACACCAGCCGGATCTTCTCCGAGTTGGGGCAAGACTATCGGCTGTACCAGATGGCCATGGTTTATCTGGCCACCATGCGCGGCATTCCGCAATTCTTTTACGGTACCGAAATACTGATGGCCAGCCCCAGGCAACGCGACGATGGCAAGGTACGGGCCGATTTTCCGGGTGGCTGGCCAGGTGACGCGGTCGATGCATTTTCCGGACGCGGGCTGGGCCCGCGGCAAAAAGCCGCGCAGGCGTTCCTGCGCCGGCTGCTGAACTGGAGAAAGACTGCCAGCGTGGTACACCACGGCAAGCTGATGCATTTCGCACCGGAGCATGGCAGCTACGTCTATTTTCGTTACCAGGAAGACAAGAAGGTGATGGTGGCGTTCAATAAAAACCTGACCCCGATCACACTGGACACGTCACGCTTTCGCGAAATGTTGACACCCCAGGCGAGCGCCACCGACGTCCTCTCGGGGCGGCGCCTTTCGCTGGCAAAGTCGCTGACTCTGGCGCCCCGCTCGGTGCTGCTGCTGGAAGTCGATCGGTAGCCCGTTACGAACAAGTTCTGAATCCGCGCCCGCCACCGGCGACAGGGCAGTGCTATCAACGGCTGTGGGATGTCAAGTGGGCCAGTGCCCCGGCGGCACTGACCCCCGGGCTGGAGCCTCGGGTGGCCGGCGTTGTCGGTCGTGTCTCGTCGAGTGCGGCGGTCGCCGCATTGCCCAGCAGCGGCAAGTTATGGGCACCGCGCCGCAGGCTGACACCCACCACCAGTATGTCTATCATCAGCAGATGCAGGATGCGGCTGATCATGGGGACCTGCGTTGCGGTGTCCTCGACATGGTCAACGATCAGTGCCAGATCGGCTTTGCGCGCCAACGGCGATTGGCTGGCGGTGATGGCGATCACGGTGGCGCCACGCTCATGGGCTTTTTCCACAACGTCGAGCAACTCGTCAACCCGACCGCTGCTGCTGATGACAACGGCCACCACTTCCGGGCGCAGCAGTTTGGCGGCCAGCACCTGCAACCGCGGGGCGGTGTAGGAGACGGACGAAACGCCCATGCGCAGGAACTTGAACTGGGCATCGTCCGCGACCACGCTGTAATGGCCGACGGCATAGAACTCGACGCGTTGCGCGGCGCTGATCAACTGGATGGCGCGGTCGATGGTTTCGCGATTCAGATGGTCGCGTACCTGCAGGATGGCGGACGCCGTGTTGCCCAGCACCTTGACACCCAGCTCCAGCATGCTGTCTTCGCCGGTGACCTGGGTGTGCGTGATCGGCATGGTTCCGGTCAGGCCGGAAGCCAGCCGCAATTTGAAGTCCGACAAACCTTCGCAGCCCAGCGAACGGCAAAAACGGATCACGGTCGGTTGGCTGACCTCGGCGGCGCGGGCGATCTGGGCAATCGGGTCGTTCAGCGTGGAACGGGGGTGGGCCAGGATGTGGTCCGCCACGCGCTGTTCCGCCGGCGAGAGATTGTTGCGGGCGCGGTGGATCTGGCTCAGAATGGCCGAACCCTGGGCCGAGTCCAGGCTTCGCAACTGGGCCGCCAGGATGACCGAGGCGCCCAGCAAGGTGGCGTCAACGGCGGTGATGACAAAGGTCGGGATGCCCTTCATGTAGTTGGTGAAACGGCCTTTGTCTTCGAAGCGCTGGCGAAAAATCGAGCTATCGAAGTAGCTGCCCAGGCGCGGCACGATGCCACCACCGATATAGATGCCGCCGAAGGCGCCTTGCGTCACCGCCAGATTCGCCGCCGCCGTGCCCAGCATGGCGCAAAAAGCATCGATCACTTCCACGCACACCGGGTCGCTTCGGTCGATCGCGCGTTGTGTAATGTCGGGCGCGCTCAAGGCCTCGCCGCCGCGGCCGGCGCGCTCGGCCAGCGCGCGGTAGATCAGTTCGATGCCGGGGCCCGACACCAGCCGTTCGAACGAAACGTGCGGGTGGTAGCGCCAGGCGTATTGAAGAATTGCCAACTCGCGCTCATCGCGCGGTGAAAAGCTGGTGTGTCCGCCTTCCGTGCCCAGCGCGACCCAGCCGTCGTTGGCCGGAATCAGGCCCGACACGCCCAAGCCGCTACCGGCACCAATCAAGCCGACCACGCTGCGGCTCAGGGCGGTACCGCCGCCGATCTGGCGCCGCTGGTGCGGCAACAGACTGGGCAGCGCCATCGCCAGTGCCGTGAAGTCATTGACCACCACCAGGTTGTCCAGTTGCAGGCGCTCGCGCATCTGTTCGATGGAGAACTGCCAGTGGTAGTTGGTCATCCGGACTTCATCGCCCGATACCGGGTTGGCAATCGCCACGGCGGCGTTCTTGATGTCGGCGAAGGAGGTGCCGGAGAGTCCCGCCAGATAGGCTGTTACGGCCGCGTGGAAGTCGACATGGTCGGCGCAGCGCAAAGAGACCGAGTGCTCAAAAACGCCCGGTGCAACTTCGAGTGTGAAGCGCGCATAGGTGCCGCCGATGTCGGCCAGTAGTCGCGGGTTGTCGTAAAGCGTCATTGACATGGTAGTAATCCGTCGCGGACAGGCTGAAGGTCGGTCCTGCAAGGCCGCAGTTTAGGCGGTTTGACAGAAGGTTCCCGCGCAACAGCTTAGCGGATAAGTTCCTATCCCGCCGGCAGCAGGTCCAAGGCCCGTGAGGCGCCAATCAGGGCTGGTGTCGAGGCGGTGATGATCCAGCTCGGAATTGCACTCAAGTAATCTTTGAAGCGCCCTTTTTCCTCGAAGCGCCGGCGAAACAGGGTGGCATCGAAAGCTTCGCCCAGCAGCGGCACGATGCCGCCGCCAATGTAGAGACCGCCACGCGCACCCAGTGTCAGGGTCAGATTGCCGGCCACATTGCCGAGAAAACTGGTGAAGAACTCTGCCGTCTTCACACAGTCTTGATCGCTGCCGGCAATGGCGGCAGCGGTGACTTCGGCCGGGCTCAGACTCTGCGCCACCCGACCATCGAGTTCGCACACGGCACGGTACAGGTCGACCAGGCCGGGGCCGGACAGCACGCGTTCGGCGCTGACGTGGCCAAATCGCGCGCGCAGCAGTGCCAACACGGCAAACTCCTGATCGTCAACGACTGGCAAAGTAGCATGCCCGCCTTCGCCGCTCAAGGCGCAGCATTGTCCCATGTCGGTCGTTATCAAGCCCGAGACGCCCAGCCCGGTGCCGGGCCCGATCAGGGCGATGGGGGCGCCAGCAACCGCCGCGCCGGCGCCAATCGGGCGCAAGTCGGACGGCCCCAGCGCCGGCAGGCTCATGGCCAGCGCGGTGAAATCATTGATCACCAGACAGCGGCGCAGGCCCAGCGCCTGCTTGAACTGGGCAATCGAAAACACCCAGGAGTTGTTGGTCATGCTGACCAGATCGCCGGTGACGGCAGTGGCAATTCCGATGCCGGCGCACTGCGGGCGCGCATGGCCCGTCGCCGCCAGGTAATTGGTGGCGGAGTCGTAAAGGGATGCGCTGGCCTGGCACGGCAGCACGGAAATGTCCTGCAACGGCGCGCCGGCCGCTTCCTGCCAGGCCCAGCGGGCATTGGTGCCGCCAATATCGCCCAGCAATCTGGGGTAGCACTGATCTATATTCAATTTAGATTCACTCCAGCTTGAAATTAAATTCCTGAGTAGCGACGACCTCGGCGCCATCGGAGATGCACTTGTACTGAAGCATAGCGGCCTTGACGGCAGCATGAAAAACCCTTGGCCCGGACAGGATGGTGACCTCCTGGATAACCCCGCCCTTGATGCGGATCTGCGCCTTCACGACGCCCTCGGTGCCCTCCTGCATCGCCTTGCGCGGCATCTCCGGCTGCACCTGGGTCGGACAGGCGACCCCGATGTCGTTGCGGTTGGGCGCGGGCTTGGCTGGCGGCGCGGGCGGCGGTGGCGGTGCAATCACCGCCGGCGCCTTGGGCACCACCGCGGTCGACATGATGGACGGCGCGGTGGATGAGA
>NZ_JAQTMS010000068.1 GCF_028714215.1 Rhodoferax sp.
ATCTGGAATCACACCTTTTTCTGGAACTGCATGAAACCGCAAGGCGGTGGCGAACCCTCAGGTGCGCTGGCTGCGGCCATCAATGCCAAGTGGGGTTCCTATGCGGCGTTCAAGGAAGCATTCGTCAAGTCCGCCGTGGGCAACTTCGGATCCGGTTGGACCTGGTTGGTGAAGAAGGCCGACGGTTCGGTCGACATCGTCAACATGGGCGCCGCCGGCACGCCGCTGACAACGACCGACAAGGCTTTGCTGACCGTTGACGTGTGGGAGCACGCCTACTACATCGACTATCGCAATCTGCGTCCCAAATATGTCGAAACTTTCCTTGACAAATTGGTCAACTGGAGTTTTGCGGAAGCCAACTTCGCCTGAAGTTCAGGTTTGATCGAAAAAGCCGCCTGCGGGCGGCTTTTTCGTGCGTGTGAGAGGCCTTACCTGGATTGAAACGGTCGTCCGCCGAGCCGGAAGCCGGCTTTGATGCCTTTTTTGGCGAACCAACCCTGGTTCATTTCCAGCACATAACGGACTGGCTGCGCTGAGCAGTGCGAATCGGTGGTCTGCGGCTTCATGTCGGCCAGATTAACGATGGTGCCATCGTCCGCGACAAAGGCGGCGGTCAGGGGTAGCAAGGTGTTTTTCATCCAGAAGCACTGCTCGCTGGCTTGTTCAAAGACGAACAGCATGCCTTCCGATGGCGGCATATCTTTGCGAAACATCAGCCCGGTGGAGCGTTGCTCGGGGGTGGCCGCCACCTGCGTGTCGATCACATGGATGCCAGCCGAAAGTTTGACCCGGGGCAGTTCCAATTGCGGTGCATTCTGAGCCTGGCTTGTATTGCCCAAAGTGGCAGCCAGTCCAAGAAGCAGCATCAAAAAGTGTTTCATTGCTCTATGTTGCCGTAACTATGACGGCCGCCATGGTAATTCAGTCACAAAAAAATGCCCGCTTAAGCGGGCATTTTGAGCCAGTCCAGAAGATTTACTTCTGGGATTGGTCTTACTTGGCAGCAGAAGCGGCAGCCTTCTTGGCGGGAGCCTTTTCAGCCTTGGCAGCAGCCTTCTCGGCTTTGGCAGCCTTGGCAGCAGCGGCCTTTTCAGCCTTGGCAGCCTTGGCAGCGGCAGCCTTTTCAGCCTTGGCGGCCTTGGCAGCAGCAGCCTTTTCAGCCTTGGCAGCCTTGTCGTCAGCCTTGGCGGCAGGAGCGGCGGCAGCGGGTGCAGCTGCAGCAGGAGCGGCGGCTGCGGGAGCAGCAGCTTTAGCAGGAGCAGCAGGAGCTTGAGCGAAAGCGCCAGCAGCGAAGAGGCCAGCAACCAAAACGGCGAGAAGTTTGTTCATTTTCAATTTCCTTGAGATAACGTTATTTCAAAAATTCCCCTCCATGGATTGGAAGGCTTGTTCGTAACGGGTTTGGTTTACCGTCGGTTGACAGAAATCAGCAATTTTTTGGGACTAAAATTCAAGCACGCCTTCAAACCAGCCTGAAACAAGGATTTTCGTTTGGTTTTGGCATCGATCAAAGCGTAAATTGAACCCACCAACGGAGAACCAGCTACTTATGTATCAGCACATCAAGGTGCCCTCAGCAGGCCAAAAGATTACCGTCAATGCCGACATGTCCCTCAACGTGCCTGATCAGCCCATTATTCCCTTCATTGAAGGCGATGGCACTGGTCTGGACATTACGCCGGTGATGCTGAAGGTGGTTGATGCGGCGGTCGCCAAGGCTTACCAAGGCAAGAAAAAGATCCACTGGATGGAAGTCTATGCCGGTGAAAAATCGACCAAGGTTTATGGTCCCGACGTCTGGTTGCCGGCAGAAACCTTGCAGGCGCTGCGCGAATACGTGGTTTCCGTCAAGGGCCCCCTGACGACGCCGGTCGGTGGCGGTATCCGCTCCTTGAACGTGGCCTTGCGCCAGGAACTTGACCTGTATGTTTGCCTGCGCCCGATCCAGTACTTTGACGGCGTGCCCAGTCCGGTGAAAGAACCGCAAAAGACCAATATGGTGATCTTCCGTGAAAATTCGGAAGAC
Source organism: Rhodoferax sp. (assembly GCF_028714215.1). Classification (GTDB taxonomy): domain Bacteria; phylum Pseudomonadota; class Gammaproteobacteria; order Burkholderiales; family Burkholderiaceae_C; genus Rhodoferax. Next base: position 2,030 of record NZ_JAQTMS010000068.1, read on the forward strand.
ATTTACGCTGGCGTCGAGTTCGAAGCCGAGTCCGACAAGGCCAAAAAGCTGATCAAATTCCTGATGGAAGAGTTGGGCGTCACCAAGATCCGTTTCCCGAACACCTCGGGTATTGGCATCAAGCCGGTGTCGCGTGAAGGTACCGAGCGCCTGGTACGCAAGGCACTGCAATACACCATTGACAATGACAAGCCCAGCCTGACCATTGTGCACAAGGGCAATATCATGAAGTACACCGAAGGTGGCTTCCGTGATTGGGCCTACGGCCTGGCACAAAAGGAGTTTGGCGCCGAGTTGATTGACGGCGGACCATGGTGCAAATTCAAGAACCCGAAAACGGGCAAGGAAATCATCGTCAAGGACTGCATTGCCGACGCGTTCCTGCAACAAATCCTGCTGCGTCCGGCCGAATACAGCGTGATTGCCACCTTGAACCTGAATGGCGATTATGTTTCGGACGCCCTGGCTGCGCAGGTCGGCGGCATTGGCATCGCCCCAGGCGCCAATTTGTCTGATTCGGTGGCCTGTTTTGAAGCCACCCACGGCACGGCACCGAAGTACGCGGGCAAGGATTATGTGAATCCGGGCTCCGAAATTCTCTCGGCCGAGATGATGCTGCGTCACATGGGCTGGACCGAAGCGGCCGACTTGATCATCAGTTCCATGAAGAAGTCCATCAACAGCAAGAAAGTTACCTACGACTTTGCCCGTTTGATGGAGGGGGCCACGCAAGTCAGTTGTTCGGGCTTTGGTCAGGTCATGATCGACAACATGTAAAACTCCCTGCTGCCGTTGGCGAAGTCCTGCTTCGCCAGCACGGTAACCGCTCCGGCTGGCTGGCCGAGAGCGGTTTTTTTATGCTTGTCGCTTGAATGTTGAAAACCTGCCACCAGTTTCAGTGAGCGCTGCGGTGCGCCGGTGCGCTCGATAGAATGAAAGCATGGCAAGCAAATCTCCCCAAATTCCACCGGTTTCACCGACGCGTCAGCCCGACCGGGATGATGGCGGCTCGGTGGTACTTGAGCGACGCACCCAGAAGGTTCAGCCGCCGCAGATGTACCAGGTGGTGATGCTCAACGACGATTACACGCCAATGGAGTTTGTCGTCGTGGTGATCCAGGAATTTTTTGGCAAGGATCTGGAGGTGGCGACGCAAATCATGCTCAAGATTCATCTGGACGGCCGGGGTGTTTGCGGGGTTTATTCGAGGGATGTGGCAGCCACCAAGGTGGACCAGGTTCTGGATGCGGCAGCGAAGGCGGGGCATCCCCTGCAATGCATCAGCGAGCCGGTGGAAGCTTGAAAATTGGGCGGACCGGCTGCAGTTATACGAAGCGAACAGGCGCGAGATCCCGGTGAGTGGCAGGATGTTGGAAGTTTGCCAGCGCCGTGCCGAAGCGGTTGGATGACCTCGCTTCGGAATTAATATTGAAATCAGATTACAGTTAAACATCAAAGCAAGGCAAAAAGGAAATCACATGATTGCCCAAGAATTGGAAGTCAGCCTGCACATGGCGTTCGTCGAGGCGCGCCAGCAGCGGCATGAGTTCATCACGGTGGAGCATCTGCTGCTCGCACTGCTGGACAATCCCAGCGCTGCGGAGGTACTGCGCGCCTGTTCTGCCAATATCGACGATTTGCGCAAGTCCCTGGCCAACTTCATCAAGGACAACACGCCTCAGGTGGCCGGTGCCGACGATGTCGACACCCAGCCTACCCTGGGTTTTCAACGCGTGATTCAACGCGCCATCATGCACGTGCAGTCCACCGGCAGCGGCAAAAAGGAAGTCACCGGCGCCAACGTGCTGGTCGCCATCTTTGGCGAGAAGGATTCGCATGCGGTGTATTACCTGCATCAACAGGGCGTGACGCGGCTCGACGTGGTCAACTTCATTGCCCACGGCATCAAGAAAAACGATCCCACGGAAACCGCCAAATCGAGCGAAAACCCGGCCGAGGGCGAGGAATCTGGTGGCGAAAAGAGCGAGAAGCAGTCGCCGCTGGAGCAGTACACGCAAAATCTGAACCAGCTTGCCAAGGACGGCAAGATCGATCCGCTGATCGGGCGCGAGTACGAAGTCGAGCGCGTCATCCAGATTTTGTGCCGCCGGCGCAAGAACAACCCCTTGCTGGTCGGTGAAGCGGGCGTTGGCAAGACCGCCATTGCCGAAGGTCTGGCCTGGCGCATCACGCAAAAGGAAGTGCCGGAAGTGCTCGCCGAATCGGTGGTTTATTCGCTCGACATGGGCGCCTTGCTGGCCGGTACCAAATACCGGGGCGATTTTGAGCAGCGACTCAAAGGCGTGTTGAAATCCCTCAAGGACAAGCCCAACGCGGTTCTGTTCATCGATGAAATTCACACTTTGATCGGTGCCGGTGCGGCCTCCGGCGGCACCCTGGATGCTTCCAATCTGCTCAAGCCGGGTTTGAGTTCGGGCGCCCTCAAATGCATTGGCGCAACCACTTTTACCGAGTACCGCGGCATCTTCGAGAAGGACGCCGCGCTGTCGCGCCGGTTCCAGAAAATCGACGTGGTCGAGCCGACCATAGAGCAGACCGTTGAAATCCTGAAAGGTCTCAAATCCCGTTTTGAGGAGCATCACAACGTCAAGTACGCAGTGGCCGCCTTGCAGGCGGCGGCCGAGTTGAGCGCCAAATACATCAACGACCGCCATTTGCCGGACAAGGCGATTGACGTCATCGACGAAGCCGGTGCCGCGCAGCGCATTCTGTCGCCCTCCAAACGCAAGAAGATCATCAGCAAGGCAGAGGTGGAGGAAATCGTGGCCAAGATTGCCCGTATCCCGCCGGCCAATGTCTCGAATGACGATCGCGGCAAGCTCAAGACGCTGGACCGGGATCTCAAGAACGTGGTGTTCGGTCAGGACAAGGCGATTGACATGCTGGCCTCGGCCGTGAAGATGGCACGCTCGGGCCTGGGCAAGGGCGACAAGCCGATTGGTGCCTTCTTGTTCAGCGGCCCGACCGGGGTTGGCAAGACCGAGGCCGCCAAGCAACTGGCCTACATCATGGGTATTGATCTGATCCGCTTTGACATGAGCGAGTACATGGAGCGTCATGCGGTCAGCCGCCTGATCGGCGCGCCGCCAGGCTACGTCGGTTTTGATCAGGGCGGATTGCTCACGGAAGCCGTCACCAAGAAGCCGCATTGCGTGCTGTTGCTCGATGAAATCGAAAAAGCGCATCCCGACATCTTCAATGTGTTGTTGCAGGTCATGGACCATGGCACCTTGACCGATAACAACGGGCGCAAAGCGGATTTCCGCAACGTCATCATCATCATGACCACCAATGCCGGTGCCGAGACCATGAACAAGTCGGTCATGGGATTCACCAACACGCGCGAAGCCGGCGACGAGATGGCCGACATCAAACGCCTGTTCACACCGGAATTCAGGAATCGGCTGGACGCCGTGGTCAGCTTCAAGGCGCTCGACGAGATCGTCATCATGCGCGTGGTCGACAAGTTCCTGCTGCAACTCGAAGCCCAGTTGGCCGACAAAAAAGTGGACGTCACCTTCACCGACAAGCTGCGCAAGCACCTTGCCAAAAAAGGCTTTGATCCGCTGATGGGCGCGCGGCCGATGCAGCGCCTGATCCAGGACACGATACGCCGCGCACTGGCCGATGAACTGCTCTTCGGTCGACTCACCGACGGTGGCCGCCTGACGGTCGATGTGGACGACCAGGACGAAAGCAAGACCGAGGTCTTGCTCGATATTCAACCCCTGCCGAAGAAGGAAGGCCGCTCCAAGCCCGAGGCACAAGAGGTGGCGGCTGGATAGTGGTCGATTGAAGCCGCTGCGGTCCCTGTTGGCTTGGCTGCCGGCTTGGTCAGCGCTGTGGGCGGCGCTGCTGCTGGCCGGCTGTGCCTCGACTCCGCTGCCCAGTCCCGTGCCGCAACCCCTGCCGGCGGCGCCGGCAGTCGTCAGGAAGCCGGCCAAAATTGGCTTGGTCCTGGGCGGTGGCGCGGCCCGCGGCTTTGCCCACATTGGGGTCATTCAAGTGCTCGAAGAAGCCGGCATTCGGCCCAGTCTGGTGGTCGGCACCTCGGCCGGAAGTCTGGTTGCCGCCTTCTATGCCAGCGGCAAGACCGGGCCCCAGTTGCAGCAGGTGGCCGAAAGCATGGAAGAGGCCACGTTTGCCGATTGGACGCTGCCCATTTTCAGTCGTGGCATGTTGCGCGGCGAAGCCTTGGCACGTTATGTCAGCGCGCAGGTCAATGGCCGGCTGATCGAGGGCATGCCATTGCCGCTGGGCATTGTGGCGACCGATCTCAACAGCGGTGAAGGGGTGCTGTTTCGGCGTGGTGACACGGCCACCGCAGTACGGGCCTCAAGTGCTGTGCCGGCCCTGTTTCAGCCGGTCAGGATAGCGGGGCGAGAGTATGTGGACGGCGGGCTGGTGTCGCCGGTGCCGGTGCGTTACGCGCGCCAGATGGGGGCGGAGGTGATCATCGCGGTCGACATTTCCGACACCCCCGAAAGCAATAGCGCCAGCGACACCTTGCAGATTCTGCTGCAAACATTTTCCATCATGGGCAAAAGCATCAACAGCTTTGAACTGCGCAACGCTGATGTGGTGGTGCGTCCTTCATTGCTGGGTGTGGCGAGCTCGGACTTTGCGGCGCGCCGGCGCGCGATTGTGGCCGGACGCGTCGCCATGCAGGCCTTGTTGCCGCAGTTGCGCTCTGCCATGCAAGCTCACGAGTCTGAAGCCAAGCCGGGACGCTGACCTGTCAGCTGAGCGCGAATGATCCGATGGGCTTGCAGGGCCAGTGATTTTCGGTTCTGACCGCGTGTCGGGATGCGCTCCCCAAACTGGACCCGCGTTTTGATGCCGGGCTGGGCCATCACCGTTCTCAGCGAAGCTACCAGCGTCATGTCTCCTGTGAACAGGGCGGCTTCGCTGGGCCGGCCGGTAGCGCTATCCAGGTACTTCAAAGTTACTGGTTGAACGTGGCTGTGGGCCTTGATCGCGCTTTCAAAAATGTTGGCATGAAAGTGCGCCAGATCCGAGCCATCGCTGCTGGTGCCCTCCGGGAATGCGATCACCGGATAGCCCTGCTGGAGTGCCGCCAGCGCGCTCTCGATCATGCGCCGGGCCGACTGCCGTGACGAACGCTCGACAAAAATGGTGGCGCAGGCCTGCGCCATCCAGCCGACCAGCGGCCAGCGCCGGACCTCCGCCTTGGCCACAAACACGCCCGGCAACAGCGACTGGAGCACCAGGATGTCAAGCCACGACAGGTGGTTGGCCACCATCAGTCCGGCACAGGGCGCGGGCAGCGGTCCATCGCACTGGACTTCCACCTCCAGAATCAGCAGCACATTCTTGGCCCAGCGCTGAATTTGCCTGAGCTTGTCGTCCCGCTCAAGCCGTGGAAACAGCAGCCACAAAACCAGAGTGGCACGGAAGAATTCAAGCGCCAGCCGCAACAGCTTGACGAGCGGAAAACCGCCTGCATCGGTGATCGGCTCGGCGCTGGCAGGCGCTGCGGGCAAGGGTTGGGAAAGCATCAGTTACGCAGCCGTGATGACAAGTACTAGAAGTGAGCGCGTCGGCTCTGCAGGCGGCAACGCTGTAACGCAAGGAATTCGAGCACCCCCCAGACCAGGCAGGCCGGGATGGCCATGACGCGAAAGAAGGCGGCTTTGTGGAACATGGTTGGAGCACTGGAAGCTGTGAACTGGGTAGCTGCTCAAGTTAAACGCTTTGTGTGACGGCTTCGTGTCAGTGCCAAATTACGACGCCAGCAGGCTCAAAGTTTGCCTGCGCCGCTGCGGCGCCTGTATGCTTCGCGACCATGCCGATCGTCTTGCACCCACGCACCCCAAGTCACCGTGACCCCGGCTAGATTACCCGAACTGGTGGCGCTGGAGCGCATCATCGAGTTGGGCGCCGGTTGGCTCGAATCGCGCGTGGTCTGTGACGTCAAATTGCCGGGTGGCGGCAGCTACCCGGTGCACGTCATCACCTTGGGCAACCCGGCGCGCGAGCTACCGGCGGTGGGTTATTTCGGTGGCGTTCATGGCCTGGAGCGCATCGGTACCGGTGTTGTGATTGCCTACCTGCAAAGCCTGGTGATGCGCCTGCAATGGGACAGCACCTTGCACCAGCAGCTTGAATCGGTGCGCCTGGTTTTCATGCCCATCGTCAACCCCGGCGGCATGGCGCTGGGCACCCGCGCCAACCCCAATGGTGTCGACCTGATGCGCAACGCACCGGTGGAAGCCAGTGACCCGGTGCCTATTCTGGTTGGTGGGCAGCGCTTCAGCGCCGGCTTGCCCTGGTACCGCGGCCGCAAGAACAAACCGATGGAAATCGAGAATCAGGCGGTCTGCGATGTGGTGAGCGCCGAGTTGCTGACGCGCGACTTCAGCCTGAGCGTGGACTGCCATTCGGGCTTCGGCAGCAGCGACCGGATCTGGTTCCCCTATGCCCACAAACGCGCGCCCATCGCTCATCTGGCGGAGATGCACGCGCTGAAAAACATTTTTGTGCAGTCGCACAGCCATCACCGCTACATCATCGAGCCGCAAAGCCTGCAATACCTGGCGCACGGGGATCTGTGGGACCATTTGTACCTGCAGTCCTGTGCACAGCCGCAGCGCGTGTTCCTGCCGCTGACGCTGGAGATGGGCTCCTGGCTGTGGGTCAAGAAAAATCCACGCCAGTTGTTCTCGCGGCACGGCATTTTCAACCCCTTGATCGAGCATCGGCAACAGCGGGTGCTGCGTCAGCACCAGTTGCTGCTGGACTTCCTGTCGAGAGCGGCTTGCGGCCACCGGCTATGGCTGCCTGGTCCTGCAACCCGCGGCTCGCAGCACGCGCAGGCCTTGCAGGACTGGTACTGACGGCAGCCGGCCGCTGGTAAAAACCTGAGTCCCCCATGCTTCCAAAATGTGGTCTTCCTTTATTTCTTCTGCTGTTGTCATTCGTCGGCGAGGCGCGCGTATCGCCAACTTGCGCGGCCACCATCGACCAGCTGAGAAGCCTGCTGGGCGATCAAACCTTTCCCCTGCGATGGGAAGAAACCACAATGGACGACGGCAAGCCCTTGCGGGTGTCGATTCTTGAAAGGAACGGTTCACTGCTGCTCGAATTCATCAAAAGCAAAGAAGGCCTTTGGGCCGAGAGTGGCGGCCTCATTTGCCGAGCCGGCCCAGATTTCGAAATCCGTTTTACAGCGGAGCAAATTCGCCTGGGTCCGGCGGCCAACTGGGTCTGGCGCAGTCTGTTGGGAAACGGCGGCACCTTCACCCTGACGAAGCTCGGTTCGGAGCAATTGCGAATTGCCGCCAGTGGCTGGAGCGGTACTTTTTCTGCCGCGGCGAAGAAAAGTCTTCAATTGCCAGGCGATCCCTAGGGGAAAGCACCTAGCCGTGTAGTAATTCCTTGTTACCCCAGCACTGCAGGGGCGTCGCAAACTGGCAGTCCCAACTTTTCAGGAGATTGTGATGGGCAAGAAAATTCTCATGCTGTGCGGCGACTATGGCGAGGACTACGAAACCATGGTGCCGTTCCAGACCCTGCTGGCGGTGGGTCACACGGTGCACGCGGTTTGCCCCGACAAAAAGGTCGGCGACTACGTGATGACGGCGATCCACGACTTCGAGGGCGCACAGACCTACAGCGAAAAACCGGGCCACCGCTTTACGCTCAATGCCAACTTTGCCGACGTCAACAGCGCCAACTACGACGCGCTGCTGATTCCGGGCGGCCGTGGCCCCGAGTATTTGCGGCTCAACGCCCGGGTGCTGGCCATCACCAAGGAGTTTGCCGACGCCGGCAAGCCGATCGCCGCCGTCTGCCACGGCGCGCAGGTGCTGGCCGCCGTGCCGGGCATCATCCGCGGCAAGCGCATCAGTGCCTACCCGGCGTGCCGGCCGGAAGTGGAACTGGCCGGCGCCGTCTTCGCCGAGATTGCCATCGACGCCGCCGTCACCGACGGCCAGTTTGTGACGGCACCGGCCTGGCCGGCGCACCCGGCCTGGTTGTCGCAGTTCCTGGCCTTGTTGGGGACCAAAATCTCGCATTGACGGCGCTGGCGGCAAAGCAGCCCCGGGCGTATGCTCGGGGCTGTATTTCCCGCTGTGCCAAGGAGACCGGTATGTGCCAAATTTTTGTCCGCGCCAATCCGCAAAGCTATGAAGCCACCACGCGCAGCATCCGGCTGCACGGGGTGGTGACCAGTGTTCGCCTGGAAAACCTGTTTTGGGACACGCTGGAGGAAATTGGCGCCCGCGATGGCATGAGCGTGCCGCAACTGCTCTCCAAGCTCTACGACGAACTGCTGGAGCACCGCGGCGACATTCCCAATTTCTCCAGCTTCCTGCGCGTCAGTGGACTGCGCTACCTGGCCTTGCAGGTGGACCAGCGCATCCCCAGCGATCTGAGCATACCGATACGCTCGCTCAACGCGCATGCGGTGCTGCGCGGTGTGCGTCCCAGTCTGGTGGATGCCGCGGCGAGCTGAGGCTCATCTTCCCAGCCGTCTGCCAGCCGGGGCTGCTGGCCAGGGCGTCCCCGGCAAAGTCTGACTTCAGTGATGTAAGTTAAGGAATACCTAAGAAAGCCGGTTTAAGCTGGTGCCACTTCGTTTCGCAGGAGGGGCTTGACGCTGTGACCTCACTCCATCTGTTGCTCTGGATCGTTGGCGGCATCCTGCTGCAACTGGCCGTTTATCTGAGCTTTGGCTTCTGGCGCCATTGGTTGAACTACCTCGCCCTTCGCAGCGGCGCAACGGAGATCCGTCTTCCAGCCGAGCCACTGACCAGCGATGACGAGCCGGAGCCGGCCACGCCGGCCTGGTCCGGCTTGCGCAGCTTCAGGGTTGAGCGCAAAGTGGCCGAGGACGCCGCCCAATCGACTTGTTCCATTTACCTGGTGCCGCAAGACGGCTTGCCCCTTGCCCCCTTTCAGCCGGGGCAGTATCTGACTTTTCATCTTGATCTGCCTGGCGTCAGGGGTACCACCGACACCATCATCCGTTGTTATTCGCTGTCCGATGCGCCTGGACCGAACGGCTACCGGGTATCGATCAAGCGGGTTTTGCCACCCACCGGCAGCCGGCTTCCGGCCGGCCGCGCGTCGAACTTCTTGCACGATCAGATCGAGGTCGGCAGTCTGCTGCAGGTGCGCGCTCCGGCCGGTCATTTTTGCCTGGACCGCAGCGACGCGCCGGTGGTGCTGATCGGTGCCGGCATCGGCATCACGCCGCTGCTGAGCATGCTCAAGAGCTGTCTGACCGAACAGCCGGGACGCGAGCTGTGGTTGTTCTACGGCGTGCGCAACAGCCGCGAGCTGGTGCTGAAATCAGATCTCCAGGCGCTGGCCGCGGTGGCTCCGAATTTTCAGTTACGGATCTGCTTCAGCGCTGCGCTGCCGCAGGACCAGATCGAGCGCGACTACCGGCACCGTGGCCGCGTCGATGTTGATCTGTTGCGTCGCCAACTGCCACTCAAACCCTATCACTTCTACCTTTGCGGCCCGACAGCGATGCTGGAATCCCTGGTGCCGGCACTGGAAGACTGGGGTGTGCCAGACAACCGCATTCATTACGAGGCCTTCGGTCCGGCGTCCATCCCACGCCAGCGTTCGACGCAGCCAGCAGCAGCGGCCGGCAAGCAACATGAGGACCAATCCGCTGGCGTGGTCGTCAGCTTCGCACGCTCCGGCAAACAAGTGCCGTGGCAGGCGGCCAGTACCACCTTGCTGGACTTGGCCGAGGCCCATGGCGTGGCAGTGAGTTCCGGCTGCCGCGCCGGCGGTTGCGGCAGTTGCCAAACCACCATCCTGGCCGGTGAGGTGGCCTATCGCCAGACACCCGATTTCGATCCGGAGCCGGGCACTTGCCTGCTTTGCGTTTGCACGCCAAAGAGCAACCTGACCCTGGAGTTGTAAATGAAGATATCGCTCTGGCGCAAGCATGTACTGCCTTTTGCCCTGTTGCTGGGCCTGCTGGTGGCCATCACCTTGGCCGGTGATTACGCTCTGCACCGGTTTAACCTGGTCTGGGTCGGCCGCTATCTGGGGATTCCGGGAACGCTTTTGATCATCGGTTCGCTGGTTTATTCGATGCGCAAGCGCAAGTACATCACGGCCGGAGATCCCAAATCCTTGTTGCAGTTCCATGAGTTCACTGCCTGGCTAGGCTCGTTGATGGTCCTGCTTCACGCCGGCGTGCACTTCAATGCCTTGTTGCCCTGGCTCGCCACGGCGGCCATGGCCGTCAACGTGGTCAGCGGCATGGTCGGCAAGCTGTTGCTGGACCGGTCGCGCCGCCACGTGCAGGGGCAACGCGAACAGTTCCAGTTGCGCGGCCTGTCCAAGCCCGAAGTGGAGCAAGCGGTGTTCTGGGACGCCGTCACGGTCGAGGCCATGACCCAGTGGCGCAAGGTGCATATCCCGATCTTCATCGTTTTTGCGCTACTGGCACTGGGTCATATTCTCAGCATCTTTTTATTCTGGGGCTGGCGATGAACCGAATGGTCAAGATCGTTCTGGCGCTGAATCTGGCCGTGCTGACGCTGCTGGTGTTCGTCTATCCGCATCTGATGGTAGGCCCGGGCAAGTTGATTGCCGGACACAAACAACTGGAGGGCGATTGTTTCGCCTGCCACGCGGCGTTCACCGGCGCCGACTCCCGGCGCTGCGTCACCTGTCACAAGCCGGCCGACATCGGTCGCCTGACGACCGCCGGCCTGGCCGTTGTCAAGCCGCGCACCGCAGTCCCGTTTCACCAGAAGCTGATCAATCAAGACTGCGTCGCTTGCCATAGCGATCATGCAGGCGTCAAGCGCTACCAGTTGGCCGGTGGCTTCAATCATGCGCTGCTGGTCAAGGAAATGCGCGACCAATGCCAGTCATGCCACAAGACGCCCATTGACTCCTTGCACCGACAGATCAGCGGCAATTGCCTTCAGTGCCACACGCAGCAGAAGTGGACACCGGCCAGCTTCGACCACAACAAGTACTTTGCCCTGGATGGCGATCACAGCACGGTCTGCGTCACCTGCCATCTGCGCAACGATTACAACCGCTACACCTGTTACGGCTGCCACGAACACACAGCCGCCAATATTCGGCGCAAGCACATCGAGGAAGGCGTCGGCAAGTTTGACAATTGCGTTGAATGTCACCGCAGTGCCAACAAACATGACATCAAGGGCGGCGAAGGAGAGGGCACAGGACAGCGCAAGAAGGAGCACAAGGAAGACGATTAACGCTTGCGGCGCCACTGCCCAGGATCAGTCTGTCAACCCGCCAGCCAGGCGCCCAGCCAGACCGCCCCTATCATCAACAACAGCCCTGGCACGATGCAGGCGGCGTAGCGCAGGCCGCCGGACCTGAAGGCCACCAAGGCCTTCATCAAGGTGTTGCTGCTCAAGCCCAGCAGAATCGGCCCGACCGCCTGCGCGCTCGAAATCTTGTTGGCGGCTGCCAGCGAGGCGACCGACGCCGCCGTCGCATGCGCGTCGGCCAGGCCGGTCACCGCGGCGCCCAGCAGCATGCCGCGCGACCCCAGCCAGGCGTTGAGAGCGGCCGACAGAAGCAGCACGCAAGCCACCAACACGGCAAACGAGGCTGCCGTTTTCAGTTCGAACGCGCGCCCCGCGTCCTGGTCTGGCGTGTTGGCGCTGCCGCCGGGCAAGCCCCACAGCATGAACAGCAGCCCGTACAGGCCGGCCGCCAGACCGCCGAAGGTCAGCGGCAGCACCAGCGAATTCAACAAGGGGGCCCGGATCAGGCCGATCACCACCGTCATCTGAAGGATGGTGGCAATCGACGAGAGCAGGGCGCCGGCCACCGCCCCATTCCTCAGGGCGCCTTGTTTGGAAGCGCGTTCACCCATGGCATAGATGGTGGCGGTGCTGGAGACAAAACCGGCGGCAAAGCCGGCCAGCGGCAAGCCGTAGCGCGGCCCGACCGAGCGCATGGCGACATAGCCCAGTGCGCTGATCGCCATCATCAGCACGACCAAGCCGGCCATGGCCCGCGGATTGAGCGCATCGAACGGGCCTATGAAGCGGTCCGGCGCCAGCGGCAAGACAATCAGCGCGACCGCGGAAAACAGCAGGATGTCGTGCAGTTCCTGCGCCGTGAGGACGCTGCGGACAAAGTGGTGCAGCCGGTCGCGCGCCGCCAGCAGCACGGCCAGCAAGGCCCCGATGGCGGCCGCCAGCGCCGAATCCTGGATCGCCAGACCGCCCAGCAAGCAAGTCAAAAGCAGCGCGAACTCGGTCGTGATGCCGGGGTCCAGGTCGCACGTCCGCCGGTAAGCGACCCAGGTGCCGGCGCCCACCAGCAGCGCGATTACCGCCAGCAGCAGGCCGCCACCCAAAATGACGCCCACCGCGCCCAGCAGCGCCGACACCGCAAAGGTGCGGATGCCGGCAGCGTTGCGCGTCGGACCGCTGCTCTTGCGGCGTTCACGCTCGGCGCCAATCAACAGGCCGATGCCCAGCGCGACGCAGAGACCGAGCAGGGTGGAGGAGTCGGCAAAGCTGGAAATTTTCAGGATCCTTTCGTTTCTCGAACGGACCGCAGCAGTATAGGCGGTGCATCCGAGTGCCATTCGGGCGTTTTAAGGACTACTTAAGCTGAACCTCGTGTAATCAGCGACCAGGGTCGCTTGTAAAAAGGAAAATTATGAAATGTCCAATTTGTACCACTGTCGATTTGCTCATGACGGAACGTCAGGGTATTGAAATCGATTACTGCCCGCAGTGCCGCGGGGTCTGGCTGGATCGGGGGGAACTCGACAAAATCATTGAGCGCAGCCTGCGCGAATTGCCGCCACCGGCCGTTGCCCCGGCAGCGCAGGTTGCGCGCCCGGCGCCCCAACCCTACGATGGCGGTCATGGCTATCGCGACGAACACCACGATGATCATCATGGTTACCGCGGTAAAAAATCAATCTGGAAAGAATTGTTCGACTGAAGGCACTGGCCCAGCCGCCATGGCAGCAAAGCGGCTCGGATCGGGGACGCAATCGCACCGACTGTAGGCAAGAGAACGGAAACTGGTTCCGACACCCAAGGAAGTCGGCTGAGGTAGCTCATTTCCTGCGATTTGATGTCGACTTCATGGCTCCAGGAACGGAGCCGGGGGTAAACTCAAATCCGCATCACCTACTTGCCAAAAGAGCCCTCTCCATGTCCCTCGAAAAAGTGTCTGAAATGCTGAAAAAGCAGAAGCTGGTTGAAGACATGGTTCATGGTCAGAGCATGCCGCGCCAGGACATTGTTGAAACCCTGGTGCAGCGCCAACATCTGGCCGAACTGCACAAGCTGATGACCGAATTGCCGGTGGGAGAAATTGGCAGCATTCTGGAGGCCTTGCCGGTGGCCGAGGCGAGGCTGCTGTGGGAGCAGATCCCGGCCGCTCGCCAGAACGATGTGCTGTGGGAGGTTTCCGACAGCCGTCGGGAACAGTTGGTCGGCAGTCGGGAACCAGCCTTCGACGAAAGCCAGATGAACGCTTTCGAACTGGTGGAGGGGCGGCTGCGCCAAATCCCGATTGAAAGCCGCAAGAATCTCGAAGGGGTGAAACCGATCTGGATCGATCTGCTGGGCGCCACCAAGGCGGAGCGGGCCTACGTGGGGGCCCATTTCGGCCTCACGCTGCCCGATCCCGGCGATGTCACCGACCTGGAGGTGAGCTCGCGTTATCACATCGAGGAGAACGGCGAAATCCACCTGCTGTCCAATTTTCTGCTGGACCGCGAGGGCAATTCGCGCAGCGTGCCGGTGGCTTTTATCGTGCACCAGGGGATTCTGTTTTCTCTGCGCAATGAAGAGCTGCCGGTGTTCCGGCTGCAGCGTCGCCGGGCGCGGACCCAAGTCGGCTATGTGACCGACTGCACCGACGTGCTGCTGGACCTGTACGGGGCCGATGTCGAATACTCGGCCGATTCGCTGGAAGACATTTACACCACCCTGGGCAAGGTCGGGCGACAGGTGTTGAGCGAAACCATCAGCGACGGCGAAGCGGCGGCGATTCTGGGCGACATTGCCGAAGAAGAGGATCTGAATGGCCGCATCCGGGGCAACATTCTGGACACGCAGCGCGCCATCAACTTCATGATGCGCAGCCGGATCTGGTCGCCGACCCAGTTCGACGACGCCAAGCAGGTGTTGCGCAACATCGAGTCCCTCAACAGCCACACCTCGTTCCTGTTCGACAAGATCAACTTCCTGATGGACGCCACCATCGGTTTCATCAACATCAACCAGAACCGGCGCATCAACCAGCTGACTATTTTTGGCGTGGTCTTCATGCCGATCAATATTCTGGCCGGCATCGGGGGCATGTCGGAATTTTCCATGATGACCCAAGGCGTTCCCTGGCCGCTGGCTTACGGCGTGTTCCTGCTGGGCGCCAGCCTGATGGGCGGGGCGACTTACGTGGCCCTGAAGCATTTCGAAAAAAGACAGGTCAGGGTCGGAAAAATTGGACCGGCAAGAGCCCAGCCCAAAGAATAGCGACTTGACAAAAGTCGAGCCGGCCTGAGCGGCCATGCCGGCGCCGGGCCAGACCGTCCGGGATCGTCAACACCCGTCCCGCCGCGCTGCCTGGCGGACCCCACCTGACTTGAATGCCGCCCGCGCTCTCGGTGCCGGCCCCGGACACCCTCCTTGTTTTCAGCACACCGCAAACAGCACTGGCAGCGGGCAATCGATGTCACGCAAATGCCATGAAGTTGCCATAAAGCGGTCATCAATGGGCCGCACCATCGGGAGCTGAAACTACAAGGAGAAAGAAATGAAAGAACTGCCCAACCCGACCTTCGCTTTGTCCCCGCTGTCCTTGCCCAAGGGCTTGCGGCGTCGCCCACTTTCATTTTTTGGCAACTCGAACCCGGCACCCATGGCGCCGGATGAGCGTGGCAGTCTCAGCGTTTCGTGGGCCAAGCACGCCGACGAAGTGCGTCAGGCGCAGCGTTTGCGGTTTCGCGTTTTCGCCGATGAAATGGGCGCTCGCCTGAACACCAGCGTGGCCGGGCACGACATCGATTTGTTCGACAGCTACTGCGAGCACCTGCTGGTGCGCGATCAACTCACCCAGGAGGTGGTCGGGACCTACCGGCTGCTGACACCGGCGCAGGCGCGGCGCGTCGGCAGCACCTACAGCGACCTGGAATTCGATCTCACCCGGCTGCGCGGTCTGCGCGAGAGCATGGTCGAGCTGGGGCGCAGCTGCGTGCACCCCGACTACCGCCACGGCGGCGTCATCATGGCTTTGTGGGGCGCCCTGGCCGAGTTCATGGTGCGCAACCAGCTCGACACCATGATCGGCTGCGCCAGCATCCCGATGCTGCACAACGGCATCGTCAGCGGCGACGTGGCGGCCAGCATCTGGCAGCAGCTCAAGACCACGCACCTGGCACCGATTGAACACCATGTGCGCCCGCGTCTGCCGCTGCCGGTGGAGCGACTGGACTGCGCCTTGGAGGTCGAGCCGCCGGCCCTCATCAAAGGCTATCTGCGCCTGGGCGCCAAGGTGCTGGGGGCGCCGGCCTGGGACCCCGATTTCAACACCGCAGATCTGCCCATGATGATGCGTATCAACGATTTGCCAAGCCGCTACCGCAAGCATTTTCTGGGTGCCTGATGCGCCTGGCTTTCGACTTCATGGCGCCGCTGGTCAGCGGCGGCCGGCCAGCGCAAGCCGACGATCCGGACGATGTATTGACGCACCGGCGCTACCGCGCCATCTTCATTTCCGACCTGCATCTGGGCACGCCCGGCTGCCAGGCCGCTGCCTTGCTGGAGTTCATCAAAGCCCACCCCAGCGACTATCTGTACCTGGTCGGCGACGTGGTGGACGGCTGGCAGTTGCGGCGTCGCTGGTATTGGCCCCAATCGCACAATGACGTGGTGCAAAAACTGTTGCGCCGGGCCCGCAAAGGCTGCCATGTGGTGTATGTGCCGGGCAACCACGATGAGTTCGCCCGCGGCTTTATCGGACACCGGTTCGGCGGCATCGAAGTGGTGGACGATGCGGTCCACCGCACTGCCGATGGCCGCAGCTTGTGGATCACCCATGGCGACTACTTCGATGGCGTCATCCAGTGCGCCAAGTGGCTGGCCTATCTGGGCGACAACCTGTATGAATTCACGCTGAAACTCAATCGCCATCTGAATTACTGCCGGGCTCGCCTGGGTTTGCCCTACTGGTCGCTCTCGGCCTACCTCAAACACAAGGTCAAGAAGGCCTTGAACTACGTCACCGAGTTCGAGCAGGCGGTGGCGCACGAGGCCAGGCGCCGCGGCCACCATGGCGTGGTGTGTGGCCATATTCATCGCGCCGAAATGCGCGACATCGACGGCATCCTGTACTGCAATGATGGCGACTGGGTCGAGAGCCGCACGGCGCTGGTCGAGCACTTCGACGGACGCCTGGAATTGCTGCACTGGGCGCCGCTGCCGGAAGCCGCCAAGCAAGGCCTCAAAGCCGGGGCGCTGACGGCATGAGGATCGCGTTGGTCACCGATGCCTGGCAACCGCAGATCAATGGCGTCGTCACCACCCTGGTCGAGCTGGTGCGCCAGATGGAAGACATGGGCCACCGGGTCGGGGTGATTCATCCGGGCTTGTTCAAGACCCGCCCCTGCCCCGGCTACCCCGGCATCGACCTGGCGATTCGTCCGGCCCGGGGCCTGTGCCAGATGCTCGAAGCCATGGCGCCGGACGCCATTCACCTCGCCACCGAGGGTCCCCTGGGCTGGGCGGCACGGGCCTACTGTGTCAAGCACAAGTTGGCGTTTACCACCGCGTTTCACAGCAAGTTTCCGGAGTTCGTCCATGCCGCGCTGAAAATTCCGGTGGGCCTGGGCTATGCCTTGCTACGCCGCTTCCATAAGCCCTCGTCGGGCGTCATGGTGCCCACGCAAGGGGTTTTGCGCATGTTGCAGCGGCGCGGTTTCAGAAACTTGCGCGGCTGGACGCATGGTGTGGACATGCGTCTTTTTCGCTACCACGAGCAAACCCTGAATCATCCTGCGCTGAGCACACTGGCGCGGCCGATTTCCCTGTTTGTCGGACGCCTGTCTTATGAAAAGAATATCCAGGCATTCTTGCAACTCGATATTCCGGGCAGCAAGGTGGTGTGCGGCACCGGACCGCAGGAAGCCGTCCTGAAAGAACGCTATCCGCAAGTGCGCTGGCTCGGCATCCTGCGGCGCGACCAACTGGCCCAGGTTTACGCGGCGGCCGACCTGTTCGTCTTTCCCAGCCGCACCGATACTTTCGGTTTGGTGATGCTGGAGGCCATGGCCTGCGGCACGCCGGTGGCGGCCTATCCGGTGGACGGACCGACGGAAGTGGTGGGGCAGGGCGATGGCACGGCCAAGGGCGGGGTGCTGCACGAAGATCTGGCGCAGGCCTGGCAGCAGGCGCTGGCGTTGCCGCGCCACGAAGCGCGCAGCCGCGCCCTGGAGTTCACTTGGGAACATAGCACGCAACTGTTTTTGGCGCATCTGGTCCCGCTGCGAAAGCCAATTCCAGTCCAAGCAGGGGTCCAACAATTTGATAGTTGTCACACAACTGACATCAATTGAGTCAACAATAAGTCATTTATTTGTAATAAACAGGCTGGTCAGCTCATGTCTCCATCCCTTCATCAGCCGAAATTGACGCAGCCCACCGCTGCCAGTGTGACGCTGCTGGACCGTGATCACAGCATTCTGGCGTTCAACGAGCGGGTGCTCAATTGGGCTTACCGCAAGGATGTTCCTCTGCTGGAGCGGCTGCGTTACCTGTGCATCGTGTCGTCCAATCTGGACGAATTTTTCGAGGTCAGGGCGGAACCCCATCTGGCGGCGAAGCAGCGCAAGGACGAGCGCGGCGCCTTCTCGGTCGAGTCGTTTGAAAAGCTGGCGGAGGCGGCACACACCCTGGTGGCGCGCCAGTATGCGCTGTACAACGACGACTTGATGCCGACGCTGGAGGCGCAGGGCATCAAAATCATTTCCCACGGCGATCGCAACCCGGCGCAGCGGCGCTGGGTCAAGCAGTACTTCGAACGCGAGGTGCGGCCCCTGCTGCTGCCGGTCGGGTTGGACCCCTCGCATCCGTTCCCCCAGGTCGCCAACAAGTCGCTCAACTTCATCGTGCGCCTGGGTGGCCGCGACGCCTTTGGCCGTGAGAACGAGATTGCCATCGTCAAGGTGCCGCGCGTGTTGCCGCGCATGATCCGCATGCCCGACAAGGTCTCTGGCGACAGCGCCTTGTTCGTCTCGCTGTCGAGCGTGATTCGGGGCCATCTGGCGGAGTTGTTTCCGGGTCGCGATGTCGGGCAATTCTCCCAGTTCCGGGTGACCCGCCACTCGGATCTGGCGGTCGACGAGGAGGACGTCAAGAATCTGCGCACGGCCTTGCGGCAAGGCTTGCAACACCGCAATTTCGGCGAAGCGGTGCGGCTCGAAGTATCGGCCGGCTGCTCGACCCATCTTTCGGATTTTTTGCTGAGGCAATTCGATTTGCCGGAGGGTGCCCTGTACCGGGTGCCGGGTCCGGTCAATCTGGTGCGCCTGACGCAATTGATCGACCTGGTGCATGCGCCCAAGCTGTGCTTCCCCACCTACCGGGCTTGCTATCCGACGCAACTGACGCCCGGCGCCTCGTTTTTCGAGCGCCTCAAGCTGGGCGATGTCTTCATCCACCAGCCGTTCGAGAGTTTCGACGGTGTGCTGGCATTTTTGCGCGAGGCCGTGAATGACCCGCAGGTACTGGCGATCAAGCAGACCATCTACCGCACCGGCACCGACTCCGAGCTGATGGACTTGCTGCGCGAGGCGGTGCGGCGCGGCAAGGAGGTGACCGTGGTGGTGGAGCTGAAGGCCCGCTTTGACGAAGAAGCCAACATCAACTGGGCCGAGATGCTTGACTCCATCGGAGCCCAGGTCCTGTACGGCGTGGTGGGCCTGAAAACCCACGCCAAGATGATGCTGGTGACGCGCCGCGAGGGCAAGCAGCTCAAGCGCTACGCGCATCTGTCGACCGGCAATTACAACCCCCGCACGGCACGCCTGTACACCGATTGGAGCCACCTGACGGCCGACCCGGCACTGACCACCGATGTGGAAAATGTGTTTGTCCATCTGGCCAGCCACAGCCGCTTGCCGCAACTCAACCAGGTCTTGCTGGCACCGTTTTATCTGCACCTGGAGCTGATCGGGAAGATCAATGAAGCGGCCCAGGTGGCAGCTGCTGGCGGCGTCGCTCGAATCGTTGCCAAGATGAACGCCTTGACCGACGAGGCCTTGATCCAGGCGCTGATCGAGGCCGGCCAGAAGGGCGTCAAGATCGACCTCATCGTGCGTGGTGCCTGCATGTTGCCGGCGCAACTGCCGGGCCTGACAGACAACATCCGGGTGCGCTCCGTGATTGGGCGTTTTCTGGAACACTCGCGGGTTTTTTACTTTCGCCGCGACGCGCTGGAAGAGCTTTATTTGTCCAGCGCCGACTGGATGAACCGCAACATGATGCGCCGGGTCGAACTGGCCTGGCCGGTGACCGATCCGGTACAGCGCCAGCGCATTGTGGAGGAAGATCTGATTGCCTATCTGCATGATGGCGTCGATGCCTGGGATTTGTTGCCCGATGGCAGCTACGCCCGTGTTACGGCCGAGGGCCGGCGCCCGGCACATGGGGCACAAGCCGCCCTGATGGCGCGCTACGCCGGACACGACGACGCACGGGGTGACTGACATGGACCTGGTCTTGTGGCGTCACGCGGAAGCACAGGAGTGGGTCGTTGGCTGCGATGACATGGAGCGCTCGCTCACTTCGCGCGGCGAAAAACAGGCGGCGCGCATGGCCGGCTGGCTGGACCGCCAACTGCCCGAAAGCACGCGTATTTTTGTCAGCCCGGCACGCCGCTGCGAACAGACGGCGCTGGCCCTGGGCCGCAAATTCAAGATCAGACCCGAACTGGCACCCGGCGCCAGTGTCGCCCAGTTGCTTGAACTGGTGCAGTGGCCCGAGGCCAAGGGCACGCTGCTGGTGATAGCCCATCAACCGACGCTGGGCCAGACCATTGCCCAATTGATCGGCTTGAGCGTGGCCGAATGCTCGGTGAAAAAAGGCGCCGTCTGGTGGCTGCGCAACCGGGAGCGGGAAGCGCACTCGCAAACCGTGGTGGTCACGGTGCAGTCACCCGAAGTGCTTTAGCCTATTGATGCTTCCGGAATTCACGACACCGTTGCACGAGAACCGATGCAACGTTGTCATTGCGGGCTTGACCCGCAATCCATGGATGCCGGATGTTGAAACCCCGGACCCGATCCGGGGCCGGCATGACAGTGTCTCGTCTTTTGGACGTCATGATTTACGAAAACCTCAATAAGCCCTCAGTTCACGCGCGTAATCCGGTCCAGTGCCGGCGCGTTGACGATGCCTTTGACGCGGAAATAAAGCTTGGCCACCACCGAATCGATGTCACCGGTCTGCAGCTTGCTGCCTTGCCGTAACAGGCTGAAATTGTCGCCGCCGCCGGCCAGGAAATTATTCACCGTGATGCGGTAGCTTTGGTCCATCTCGATCGGCACGCCATCGAGCTTCATGGAGTTGGGCACGATGCGTTGACCGGTGCCCGGCGCCGCCCCTTCGGGTTGGCTGGCATCCCAGGCATAACTGAAGCCGCGGGAGACCGACAGGATGCGACCGCCCGGCAGTTGCGGGCTCTCCCATTGCTGTTCCAGCAAACGCAGCAGTTGCCGGCCCGTCAAGTCCATGCTCACCAGGTTGTTGTTGAACGGCAGCACATTGAACAACTGGCCAAAACTGACGCTCAGGCTGGCGCTCAGATCGGCGCGCACACCGCCCCGGTTGGTGAAGGCAATCTGCGCCGGCCTGGCGCCGTCAGCGGAGCCCGAGGAGCCGGCCAGAAAAGCATCGGCAATGACCGCGCCCAGGGTGTATTCTCCGGCCGCGTTGGCCTTGCGATCCAGCGGCGCCGCGAGGCGCCCCACCACCACATCGCTGATGGAGGCCGACAGGTCGCCATAACGGGCTACCACCCGGTCGATCGCCGGGTCGCGCTTCAGGGCCTGGTATGGGGCCGGCCGGGGCAGCGCTTGGCCGCTGCTGTCTTTCACTCCCACGTCATTGAGCACCAACTGGTTGTTGGCGTCCTTGGCGATCACCTTATGGGTCAAGCGGTCGACCGTGAGATCGATCTTGGTCAGCAGACGGCCATACGAGCCCCCTTGCGTGATGAGCTTGCCGTCCGGGCGAAAGCAGACGTACTCCTGGTGCGTGTGGCCGCTGACGATCAGGTCGACGGCCGGATCCATGCGGTCGGACAAGCCGACGATCTCGCCGCTGAAGCCCGGACAGGACTTGTCCAGCAGTGTTTTCGCCTTCGTTTCGCCGCCCTGGTGCAGCAGCACCACGATCACCGTGACGCCTTGCTCCCTGAGCCGCGGAACCAGGCGATTCACCGTTTCGACTTCATCGTCGAACTTCAGACCCGCGACACCGGCCGGGATCACCATGCTGGGCGTTTCTTTCAGCGTCAAGCCGATGAAGCCGATCTTGACGCCGGCCAGGCTGCGAATGGCATAGGCCGGAAACAAGGTGTCCCCGCTCTGTTGGTCAACCACATTGGCCGCCAGGTACTGAAAGCCGGCGCCCTTGAACTGACCGTTGTTCATGCAGGTATCGACGCCGATGACCCCGGCGCTGCCATCCGCCGTTTTCGGAAAGCAGCCGCCTTTTTGCAGGCGCAACAATTCGGCGCGGCCCTTGTCGAACTCATGATTGCCGACGCTGGAGATATCGAGTCCGATCTGACTCAAAATATCTATCGTCGGCTCATCGTGAAACAGGCCCGAAGTCAGTTGCGAGGCGCCTACCATGTCGCCGGCGGCCAGCACCAGCGTCTGCTCCGGGTTCTGTTGCTTCAGACTGTGCACCAGCGTCGACAGGTAGGCGGCGCCTCCCACCGACACCCGGGCGCCAGCCGCGTGGGCCGGGTCCGGCACCAGCACGCTGCCCGGTGGCGGCAGGATGTTGCCATGAAAGTCGTTCAAGGCCAGCAGCGAGAGCGTGATCGGCGCGCTGGCTGCCGGGTCCGTGGCCAGGGCCGGATGGGAAAGGCCGGCAAGGGCCGCCAACAGGCAGGCAGCGACCTGCCAAGCCCGGCGGGCGGCTAGTGACTTGAGCATTGCGAAACTTCCGTGGTCCGTCATCGGATCGATATTAGCTGCTTAGAAATCGGTGCGCAGGGTGAGCGAGACAAAGCGCGGTGCGCCCACGTAGTAGTAAGGCGTGCTGCCGCCGGCACCCAGTGCCCGGGTCGTGAACAGACTGCCGCTGGGGGAGTTGATGTTCACGGAGTCCCGGTTGAACAAGTTGACGACATTGAGTTGAATGCTGGGCTTCTTCAGGAAAGCGGTGTCGGCAAAGCGGTAGCCGAGCGTGCTGTTCACCAGTGTTTTGGCGTCCACCGCTTCGTCGTTGACCAGGGTCGAGTAGCTTTTGCCGGTGAACTTGGTCTCCACATTGCCGTACCAGGGGCCGCTGGCGTAGCTCAAACTCAGGCCACTGAGCCATTCCGGGGTATCGGGCATTTGTTTGCCGGTGGTTGCCTCGTAGCTGCTGGCACCGGTGCGCAAATCGCTTTGCATCTTGCTGCTGGTGTAGGACAGCGATCCATAAACCGACCAGTTGGCATTGAGCTTGTAGCCTGATTCCAGCTCGAAGCCTTTGGTCTTCACGTCACCGACGTTGATGTCGATGGACAGGCCGGCCACCGGGTCATAAGCGCGGGCTTGGCGGTTCTTGAAGTCGATGTAGTACAGGGAGCCGGAGAAGGTCCAGGCATCGCTGGCGTAACGGTAACCCAGGTCCAGGTTGGTGGAGGTCTCTATTTCCATGACCAGATTGCGCAAGGTCGCGCCGGTCAGGACGCCATTGACCATGGTGCCACCGCTCAGCAGCCCGCCATAAATGAAATTGCCGGGCGCCTTCATGTTGCCCGCCAGGTTCATGAAAAGCTGTTGCTGCCCATCCAGCGCATAGCGCGCGCCCAGGCTGGGCAACACCTTGCTGTAAGTCTTGCTGGCGCTGTAGTCGGCGCCTTGCCCGGAGCCTTCGTTGGCAAAGTTGTTGAACTCACGCTTGATGGCGGAGTTGCGCACGCCCAGTTGCAGGTTCAGCTTGTCCTGCAACAGGTTGATGCTGTCTTGCAGAAACAAGGAGGTGCCGGTGCTCACCGTCAATTGGTCACGTCCCTGGTAAATGCCGCCGCTCTGGCGCCTCAGGTACAGGTCCGAATTTTCCAGCCAGCGATCGGCCGAGTTGCCGTTGCTGTCGATGGTGACCGCTGGCTGGGTCTGGAAGTGGCGCGCGCGCTCGACCCAGTAGCCGGCCAGCAGGTTGTGATTGTCGAGGCGGGCGTTGGCCTTGAAAGTGATGCCGGGACGGTAGGTGCGGGTGACCGAACTGCGGTACACCAGCACTGTGTCCAGCGTGTCGCCGTCGCCGTTGATGTCGCGCACGCCGTTGCCCAGCAAGGTGCCGGCATTGCCTTCTTTCAGGGCTGCCAACTGGCCGCCGCCGGTGCCGTAGCCGTACCAGAAATAAGGCTCGGCCGAGATGGAGGTGTCCTTGCTGGTCTTGTATTCCGCCTTGCCGGTCCAGAGGTAGTTCTTGAACGGGTTGATGTTGAACTGATAGTAGCCGTCGGCTGGCACCGCTTCCACCTGAGCCGTGCCGGCCACCGGTGCCAAATGTGTCGGCGGCGTTGCGCTGAAGTCCAGTTGCCGGCCCGAGGCGGCGATTTGCGCGTAGCTCAAGGTGCGGAAATTGTTGTTGATGGCGTTGTTGTAGAGAAAGCTGGTGGAGGCAAAGAAACGGTCGTTGGGCTTGAACTCGGCGCCGAAGTCGATGTGCTCTTTGTCGGCCTTGCCGGGACCCTTGAACTTGTCGGCTTTTGTTTTGGAGTAGGAAATGAAGGCCTTGGCCCTGTCGCCGGCAAATTTGCCGCTATCCAGGCGCAAAAAGGTCTTGGAGTAGTTCAACATTCCCAGTGACTGGGACAGCCGAATGCCGAACTTGTCAGCCGGTGCGCAAGTGACCATGCCGATGTTGCCGCCGGAGGCGCCGACGTGCGGTGCCTCGGTATCGGTGGAGCCCTGGGTGACAAATATTTCGCACAGGTTTTCGGAATCGCTGTACTCCTGTGGGTAGACCGAGAAGCTGCCCGAGTCGTTGACCGGCGCACCGTTGATGGTGAAGCCCATTTGATCGGAGTTGGCGCCGCGCACCCGCAGGCCGCCGCCGAACAAGCCGGTGGCGTCGTTGCTGAAGGTGTTGACGCCGGGCAGCAACTCGATCGCCTGGTAGGAATTGCTCGACGGGTTGAGTGTTTCCAGGTGCGCCCGATTGACCGAGCTGCGCGCCTTGGGTGTGTCCTCTTGCACGATCAAG
>NZ_JAQTMS010000069.1 GCF_028714215.1 Rhodoferax sp.
TCGCGTCGCGTGGGCTTGCGGTAGTTCTCGAAAGTCTGATCGGCTGCCATGGCTAGGGTTTGTTGTTTCATCGGCCTGTAACGCTTCAGCCCCTTGGGGCGTGGACCTTAATCATCAAATCCTTAGAGCAATCGGGCTTGCAGGTAGTCCAGCACGTCGTTGAGCGAAATCAGTCGGGCGTAGTCCGACTCCGCCACCTGCACACCGAAGCGCTCATGCAGGCTGACCAGGAAATTGAGCCAGTCCATCGAATCCAGATCGACCTGGTGGCGCAGCGCTTGCTCGGGTGCCAGCGCGTCGGGATCGAGTTCCGGCGCAATCGCGCGCAACAAGGACAAAACGGCTTCCTGTAGTGTTTGCCGATCGGTTTTCATGCTCAGGCTCCTCGCGTGCAGGCCGGTTCTGATCAAACACCAGCCAGTGTTTGCGGTTGTTGCAGCAACTCGCGCAGTTCAACCAGAAACAGGGCGCCGCGATGCCCGTCCGAGGCCCGGTGATCGGCGGCCAAGGTGGCGCAAACCAGCGGTTGGACACGCACTTCACCGCCCAGCACCCAGGGGCGCGGCGCGATCGCACCAAAGCCCACCAGCGCCACCTGCGGCGGGTAGATCACGCCGAACACCGACGCCACGCCCTGGTCGCCCAGGTTGGTGATGGTGACAGTGGGATCGCTCATCTCGGAACTGCGCAGCGAGCCGGCGCGCGCGCGCTTGACCAGATCGGCCAGCTCGCGCATCAACAGCGCCAGTGGTTTGTCAGCGACGTCGTGCAGTGCCGGAGCCACCAGCCCGCCACCGCGCAGTGAGATGGCGACACCGGCATGCACGGCGGCGCTGGGCTGAAACTGCCCGTCGCGGTAAAAGCCGTTGAGTTCGGGCGTGCGTTGCAAGGCCACGGCCACGGCCTTGAGCAGCAGCGCGGCGCTGAGGATGCGTTCGCTAATGGGCCGGTCCTGGTTGCGTTCCTGCAGCCAGGCCAGCGCATTGGCCATAGGGATGGTCTCGGCCAGGTAATAGTGCGGAATCTCGCGCTTGGAACGGCTCATGGCGGCGGCAATGGCCTTGCGCATTTCGGTCTGCCGATCGGCTGCTGCGTTGGGGCTGGGTGCCGTTCCCGCCGCATGCGTCGTTGGCGCGGCGGCAGCCGCTTCGATGTCGGCCAGCGTCACCGACCCCTGCGCACCGGTGCCCCGCACGCTGTCGGGGGCTATACCCAAAACCCTGGCCCGCTGGCGTGCCGAGGGCGACACGGCAGGCCGCGTGGTGATCGGCATTTTGGAGGCTTGCGGCAGGTGTTGCGTTTCAGGCGCTGGAGCGGATGCCGGGACGGAGGCTGGTGCCAGCTCGGCCGCCGCGGTCAACTCCGCTGACATCGGCGCCAGCTCGCCCGGTTCCAGCAGCGTCGCCAACAGCGTGCCCACCGGCACCTTCTGACCCGGCTGCACCAGCAACTCGTGCAGCACGCCGTCGTGCCAGATTTCGACGTCCACCGCCGCTTTGGACGTGTCTACCACGGCCACTACCTGACCGCGCTTGACGCTGTCGCCCGGCTTCACGGCCCAACTGAGCAGCGTGCCTTCGTCCATGTCGGCGCCCAGCGACGGCAGCTTGAACTCGATCATGCTGTGTGCCCCAGCAAGGCGTGCACGGCAGCGACGATTTTCGGCACCTGGGGCAGCGCGGCTTCTTCCATGTGGCGGGCATACGGAATCGGAACCTCCTCGCTGCAGACCCGGGCCAGCGGCGCATCGAGGTCGAAGAAGGCCTGCTCGCAGATGCGGGCCATGATCTCGGCCGCCAGACTGCCGGAGCGCCAGCCCTCGTCCACCACCAGGGCACGGCGGCACTTGCGCACCGAAGCCATCACGGTGGCGTCGTCGAGCGGGCGCAACACGCGCAGGTCGATCACCTCGGCGCCGATGCCTTGCATTGCCAACTCCTCGGCCGCCTGTAACGCCTTGGGCAGGCTGCCGCCGTGCGTGATCAGGCTGACATCGGTGCCGGTGCGGCGCACGCGGGCGCTGTGGATGTCCACCACGGGCGGTGCGCCATCCGGCAGTTCGTCCTCCAGGTTGTAGAGCTGCGCGTGTTCGAAGATCAGCACCGGGTCTGGGTCCGCCAGCGCCGGTGCCAGCATGGCGCGTGCATCTTCCACCGTGGCCGGGGCCAGCACGCGCAGGCCCGGCACGTGGGCGTACCAGCCCTCGAAACTGTTGGAATGCTGGGCCGCCACCTGGCGTCCGGCGCCGGTCGCCATGCGGATCACGATGGGCACCGAGAACTGGCCGCCCGACATGTGGCGCAACATGGCGGCCGTGTTCACGATGGGGTCCAGCGCCAGCAGGCTGAAGTTGACCGTCATGACCTCGACAATCGGGCGCATGCCGCCCAGCGCGGCACCGATACCGGCACCGACAAAGCCGAGTTCGGACAGCGGCGTATCGCGAATGCGCTCCGGGCCAAACTCGTCCAGCAGGCCCTTGGATACCGCATAGGTGCCGCCATAGCGGCCGACATCCTCGCCCATCAGAAAGACGCGGGTGTCGGCTTGCAGAGCGTCCCGCAGCGCCTCGCGCAACGCTTCGCGGTAGCTGATGCGCCGACCCATCAGACACCCCCCCGGGCGGCGGCGTCTGCGCTGATTTGCTGGCCGGCAGGCGTGTGCACGTCGCGCAGCAAGTCCTCCACGGGCTCCCAAGTACCCGCTTCGGCAAAGGCGACGGCGGCTTCGACCTCGCCTTGCGCTGCCGCGTCCAGGGCCAGAAATTCGGCTTCCGTCAGGCTGCCTTGCGCTTTCAGGCGCGCGCTGTAGGTGTGGATCGGCCCGCGTGTCTTCCAGGCCTCGATTTCCTTTTTGTCGCGGTACAGCTCGGGGTCGAACATCGAGTGGGCGCGAAAGCGGTAGGTCCGCAGTTCCACAAACGCCGGGCCTGGTTGCTCGCGTACCTGCCGCGCGGCGCGCTGCACAGTTTCATGCACCGCCACCACGTCCATGCCATCAACCCGCATGGTGGGCGTGCCGTAGGACGCCGCCTTGAGGCACAGATCGGTCTGCGATTCGGAACGCGCCAGTGCCGTGCCCATGGCGTAGAGATTGTTCTCGCAGCAGAACAGCACCGGCAGTTGCCACAGCGTGGCCAGGTTCATGGCCTCGTGAAACGCGCCTTCGGCCATCGCGCCTTCACCGAAAAAGCAGGCGGTCAGCGCTTTGCGCCCGGACATCTTGTCGGCCAGCGCCAAGCCTGCCGCCAGCGGCAGGCCGCCGCCGACAATGGCTTGCCCGCCGAAGAAGCGGTGCGCCCGGTCGAACAGGTGCATGGAGCCGCCGCGTCCGCGCGAACAACCCTGCTGTTTGCCGTACATCTCGGCCATGATGGAACTCATCGGGAGGCCGCGCAGCAGGGCGTGGCCGTGCTCGCGGTAGGTGGCCACGACGTTGTCCTGCGGCTGGAGTACCCGCAAGGCACCGGCGGCCACCGCCTCTTCCCCGATGTACAGGTGCAGAAAGCCGCGAATCTTTTGCAAGCCGTACAGCTCGGCCGCCTTCTCCTCCAGGCGGCGGATGCGCAGCATGTCGGACAGCACGGCCACGGCAAAGGCCTTGTCCCAAGGCACCGGGCCAATTGGCGCAGCCGCTACTTGAAAATCCGTCATGCGCCGCCCTCCAGGGTCGAGGTATCGCCTTCCGGCAGACCCAGTTCGCGCGCCTTCAGCAGGCGGCGCATGATCTTGCCGCTGCGGGTGCGCGGCAAGGTCGGCAGAAAAGCAATCTCCTTCGGTGCCACGGCCGCCCCCAGGCGCTTGCGGGCATGCGCCATGATGTCCAGGCGCAGTGCCTCACCGGGCGCGTAGCCGTCCTTGAGCGAGACAAAAGCCTTGACCACCTCGCCCACCATGGGGTCGGGTTTACCGATGACACCGGCCTCGGCCACCGCCGGGTGTTCCATCAGCACACTCTCGACCTCGAACGGGCCTATCAGGTGCCCGGCCGACTTGATGACGTCGTCGGCGCGGCCGACGAACCAGTAATAGCCATCGGCGTCAACCCGCGCCAGATCGCCGGTCAAATAGAGGTCGCCGGCAAAACACTTGCGGTAGCGCGCCTCGTTGTTCAGGTAGCCGCGAAACATCGACGGCCAGCCGGCCTTCAAGGCCAGTTCGCCTTCAACGTCCGGGCGGTCGATGACGCGCACCCGCGGCGGCTCGTCCTCGGCTTCCAGATGCTCGACGATGCAGGCCTCGATGCCCGGTAGCGGCCGGCCCATGGAGCCCGGCTTGATGTCAAAGGCCGGCGTGTTGGCAATCATGATGCCGCCGGTCTCGGTCTGCCACCAGTTGTCGTGAATCGGCAAGCCCAGCACTTCCTTGCCCCACCAGACGGCTTCGGGGTTAAGCGGCTCGCCGACGCTGGCGACAAAACGCAGGGCCGGCCAGCGGTGCTGGTCCGCCAGCGCCACGCCGGCTTTCATCAGCATGCGGATGGCGGTCGGTGCGGTGTACCAGACCGTGATGCCTTCCTGCTCCAGCAGCGTGTACCAGCGCTGGGCATCGAACTCCTCGCGGTCGATCAGCGAGTTGACGCCTTGCAGCAGCGGCGCGATGATGCCATAGGAAGTGCCGGTGACCCAACCCGGGTCGGCAGTGCACCAGTAGCGGTCCTGCGGGTGCAGATCGAGCGCATAGCGCCCGGTGGCATAGTGGGTAACGACCGCGCCATGCACGTGCAACGCGCCTTTGGGGGTGCCGGTGGTGCCGCTGGTGAAATGCAGCAAGGCGGGGTCATCCGGCTGTGTCGGCACGGTGGTGAAGGTATCCGGCGCCGCCGCCATCAAGGTCGCCCAGTCGAGCGTGTCCGGCTCGTTGCTGATGCCGCCGTCCTCGGCCACCAGCAGCACGTGGCGCAGCGTGGGCATCTGCTGGCGCCACAGTTTGACCTTGCGCCGGTAGAGAGAATCGGTGGTCACCAATACCTGGCCGGCGCCGAGCTGGATGCGCTTGGCAATCGGCTCCGGGCCGAAGGCCGAAAACAGCGGCGTCACCACGGTGCCATTCTTCAGTGCGCCCAGCACCGCAAGGTACAGCTCGGGAATGCGTCCGGCCAGCACAAACAGGCGGTCGCCTTTGCCGACGCCAAGCCCTTGCAATACGTTGGCAAAGCGATTGGTTTGCCGCGCCAACTCGCCGTAGCTCAGATCGACGGCAGGCGAATTGCGGGCCACAAAGTGCAGCGCGGTCTGGTCGCGCAAGGCCGTTTCGGCATGCCGGTCAACCGCCTCGAAGCCAATGTTCAGACCACCTCCCGGCAAGCCGCGCAAGCCACCTCGCGCGGCATCCCAGGAGAAAGCGCTGCGCCCACCCTGGTAGTCGGTCCAATGGGGTGGCAGCCGAAAATCGGCCGCAGTTTTGTGAATGACTGGGGGTCTCTCCATACGCGCCCTGTTTGGTACTAGCCTCTCTGGTCGATCTCGCGATCCCTGGCGCCGGCAAGACTGGCGGCAAGATCGGCCAGTTCATGCGTCAGCAGTTCAAGCACGTCCTCCAGGCTGACGATGCCTACCAGTCGACCTTCAGCGTCCGCAATGACCAGCCGGCGCAGGCGGTGCGTTCGCATCAGCTGGACCGCATCCATGGCGTCCATTTCGGGGTCGGCCAGGACCAGATCGACCGACATGATGTCGCCAGCGGTAAAGACCGTCGGATCGAGCTCTTCGGCCACCAACTCGAGTACCAGATCGCGATCCGTCACGATGCCGACGGGTCGAGTTTTCTCCTGGGCGTCAACCACCACCAAGGCGCCAATGTGATGCCGGCGCATCAGTTGGGCTACCACCAGCGCGGGGGTTTCCGGCTCAACCACGGCGACCGCCGAGGTTGCGAAGTCCTTCAGTTGAGTCACCATCTGCTTGCCAAGCCTCAATAGTTAACAGCCAGATGGCCGCCCATCGCGCCACCTAAACGGTTTCAGAATAGTCTGGCTGGGAGGCATCGCGTTGAGAAAAATCAAGCTTTCGCCAGCGCAACGCATCAAACTTCATTCGGATGGAGGATGGCAACCATGTTTCGTGATCGCGAGGACGCGGCCAGTCGTCTGGCCGAAAGACTGCAAGCCTACCGTGGCAAAAATCCGCTGATCCTGGCGATTCCACGCGGCGCGGTGCCGATGGCCAGAATCATCGCCGACCAACTGGGCGGTGAACTTGATGTGGTGCTGGTGCGCAAGCTGCGCGCGCCGCAGCAGCCGGAACTGGCGATTGGCTCGGTCAATGAAAGCGGCTGGACTTATCGGTCCGACTACGCCGAACTGTATGGCGCGGACGCGGCGTACATCGCATCCGAGAAGCGAGCCCAGATGGAAACCATCCGCCGGCGCCGTGCCCAGTACACGCCGATTCGCCCGCCGATAGACACCAAGGGACGCATCGTCATCGTGATCGACGATGGCCTGGCCACCGGTGCCACCATGATTTCGGCACTGCACGGCTTGCGCGTCGGTAAACCGGCGAAACTGATTTGCGCCGTGCCGGTGGCACCACCCGATACGCTGGACAAAGTGGCTGCTCTGGCGGATGAGGTGGTGTGTCTCGAGGCACCGCTATTCTTCCAGGCGGTGGGACAGTTTTACCAGCATTTCCCGCAGGTCGACGACGACCAGGTGATCGAGATACTGAAAGGGGCTTGACTCAGGTTTTGAGGTGTCGGCTGAACCAGGCGGCGGCCCGATCCGCCACCTGTTCCAGCGTGCCGGTTTCTTCAAACAGGTGCGTCGCCCCTGGAATAATGGCCAGCTCCTTGCTGCAGTGCAACCGGGCATAGGCCTCGCGGTTGAGTTCGAGCACCTGCTCGTCCAGGCTCCCCACCAGCAGCAAGGTGGGCGACTTGACCCTCGCCAGCGCCTGCGTTCCGGCCAGATCCGGACGACCGCCACGCGATACCACGGCATGAATTTCATCGCCCAAGGCTGCCGCGGCCTGTAGCGCCGCGGCAGCCCCGGTGCTGGCGCCGAAGTAGCCAATCGCCAACTGCCGCGTCGGGGGCGTGTGTTGCCTGACCCAGTGGGTGGAGAGCAGCAGGCGGTGCGTCAGCAAGGCAATGTCAAAGCGGGTCTGGTAGTCCAGGTCTTCGGAAACCGTGAGCAAGTCCAGCAACAAGGTGCCCATGCCCTTGTCGCGCAACACCCGCGCCACGTAATTGTTGCGCGGGCTGTGGCGGCCGCTGCCGCTGCCATGGGCGAACAGCACGATGCCCGGGGCCGTCGCCGGGAGTTCCAGCAGGCCTTCGAGATGGACGCCTTCGGCCGGGATGCTTAGCAGTTGCGAGTTCATGATCTGTCTCCTGATCGGTTGCGGACAAGACTGCGCCAGGCTCTGGTCTGGCCTCAGAGTTTCATGCCCGGTTGATGGCGATCGGAATCCGTTTGCGGCCAAAGTTGCCGGCGTTTGCGCCAAAACGCCCGGCCACGGCAGCGCCGCAGTCCGGGCAGTGGCCGTCAGCGCCCAGGCGGTATTGTTTGATCTGGTACCAGTCGCGTACGATCAGCGGCGTGCGGCAGCCCGGGCAGTAGGTGGTGTCGCCTTCTGCGTGATGCACGTTGCCGGTGTAGACGTAGTGCAGGCCCTGCTGGATGGCGATGTTGCGCGCCCGCACCAGCGTGGCTGGCGGGGTGGCGGGTACCTCAGGCATCTTGTGGTCGGGGTGGAAGGCCGAGAAGTGCAGCGGCACATCAGGCCCGAGCTCCCGCATCAGCCATTGGCTCATGGCTGTGATTTCGGCGTCGGAATCGTTGTGGCCCGGGATCAACAAGGTAGTGATCTCGAACCAGACCTGCGTTTCATGCTTGAGGTAGACCAGGGTGTCGAGGACAGGTTGCAGGTGCGCGCCGGTGAGCCTGAAGTAGAACTCGTCGGTGAAGGCTTTCAGGTCCACATTGGCAGCGTCCATCCTGGCGTAAAAGTCACGCCGTGGTTGGTCGTGCATGTAGCCGGCCGTCACTGCCACAGCCTGCACGCCCAGCGCATGGCAGGCGTCGGCCACATCCATGGCGTACTCGGCAAAGATCACCGGGTCGTTGTAGGTGAAGGCGACACTTCGGCAGTCATATTTGAGGGCCTCGGCGGCGATGGTCTGCGGTGAGGCCTGATCCATCAGGCGGTCCATGTCGCGCGACTTGCTGATGTCCCAGTTCTGGCAAAACTTGCAGGCCAGATTGCAGCCGGCGGTGCCGAAGGACAGCACGCTGCTGCCGGGGTAGAACTGGTTCAACGGTTTTTTCTCGATCGGGTCTATGCAAAAGCCGGAGGAACGCCCGTAGGTGGTGAGAATCATCTGCCCGCCTTGGCGGGCGCGCACAAAACAGGCGCCGCGCTGGCCCTCGTGCAAGCGGCAGTCGCGCGGGCACAGATCGCACTGCATGCGGCCGTCGGTCAACATGTGCCAGTAGCGCCCGGGGTAACTCGATTCCCGCATCATGGCTTCCCGCGACCGGTCGCTCCTGCCAGCGCGTGGGCGGCGGGCCGGAGATCTTTTTCCTTCCATTTGCGCACCCCGTAGCGCTGTAGTCGCATGCCCTTGGCCCAAAAGTCGGCTGGCAGCCCGGCCTTGCGCTTGAGATGGGACATGAACTCGGATGCCGTGGGCAGTTGCTCCCAGACCTGCGGCAGAAAAGTGCTGCGGAAATGCTGGAACTCGAGCACCACGCCGTCAATGCCGGGCTGCAACTGGGCCAGCGCCTGCGCTTCACTGTCAAACTGCATGGCTTGCATCGGTGACAGCAAAGACACTTCGATCTCGGTGTATTCAAGCTCCGTGACGGCCAGCGGCAAGAAGCGTGGGTCGCGCAGGGCGGCGGCGACCGCGTTCGCCTTCACGTCGGCCAGTAGCGGGCGGCGCGCTTCCAGTGTGCCGATGCAGCCGCGCAATTGCCCCTGCTGGGTCAGGGTGACAAAAGAGGCGCCCAACTCCTGCAGCCAGACCGCATCCTCGGCCGCCACGTGGCTGCGCCCCAGCGCTGTCGAGATGGCGGCGCGGGCAATCGGTAGCAGTGTGGTGCCGGGCTCAGGCAGCGCCCAAGCGGTGTGTTGCGTATCGTCCTGATGCCGCGCCGGGGCCGGCGTCTGCTTGGGGTGATCAACTGCCGATTTTGTGGAATCAGTGGACATCATGGGATCCTGAAGTGTTGAGGAAGGTGCGGGTGCTCCTGCCGCTGCGGTCTGTCCCGCAGGGCGGACGTTCAACACCCGACATACGGTTGGGGACAGGACTTGCGCACCTTGTGTCGCTGCGGTCTGTCCCGCAAGGTGGACCTCCAACATCCGACAAAATGTTGGGGACAGAGCTTGCGCACTGCGTGTCGCTACGGTCTGTCCCGCAAGGTTCCATGAAGGCAAAAGCGGCGTAGCCGACGACGCGGCCCTTGTCGCCGGCGGTGTCACCGGAATTGCAGTGTCCCAGCAACTGGGGCCGCAGGTGGTGCCGCGTGGCCGCCAGCAGCAAGCCGTTGACCGGCGTGCCGCCGCAAGCCTGTTGGTGCGTCAGTGCGCCGTCCATGGCCAGAATGTTTTGCACGGTCTCCTGGTCGACGGCCTGTGCCGCGCGGTAAGGCAGGAAGTGCGACAAGTCGGAACTGATCACGATCAGCGTTTCCGCTCCGCCCCAGAGCACCTCCAGCACTTGAGCCACTTCTGCCGGCGTGGCGTCACCCACCGCCAGCGGGACCAGCTTGAAGTCTTGCAGCACCGCCTGCAGAAACGGCAGTTGCACCTCCAGCGAGTGCTCCGGTGCGTGGGCTGCCGGGCTCACTACCACCTGGCGCAGCGGCGTGATCGCCGCAACTGCGGCTTGATCGATCTCGATCTGGCCCAGGGGCGTGGCAAAGTAATCGACACCGGGCAGGGCCAGGCCCCGCACCGCTACCCGGTGTACCGGACCCAGCAAGATGACACGCCGGATGCTTGTTCGTGCCGCCGCCAGACGCGCGTAGGCCAACGCGGCCGTGGCCCCGGAGTAGATGTAGCCGGCATGGGGCACGATGATGGCCTTGGGCGCGGTGGCGTTGTCGGTACTGGTGTTGGCGTTGGCCAGCAAGGCCATGACATGGCTGGACAAGGTTGAGCTTCGACCGGGATAAAAGGCACCAGCAACAGCAGGTTCACGGACTTTGTGCATACAGACCTCCATCTGCAAGCCTATGCCACCCAACATCGGGATGACTTGTTTCTTATCAAGTCAGATCGCGCCATGGCCATGGCTTGCAGCTTGGTTCACTGGTTCCTGGGTGAGGTCGTGAAATAATAGAAGCCAGACTGAATTTTGTGAAGAAGCATCAAAACTTCTTCTGCCATGAATACCTTTGACCTCAACGCCCTGGAATGTCTTGCCGCCATAGTGGAAGAGGGGGGCTTTGAGCGCGCCGCGGTGCGCCTCTCGATCACCCAGTCCGCCGTGTCGCAGCGCCTGCGCTCGCTTGAGGTGCAGGTTGGAACCGCGCTGATTGTGCGCAGCCGCCCCTTGCGGGCCACCTCGGCGGGGCGCTTGCTGCTCAAGCATGCCATGCAGATGCGGCTACTGCGGGCCGATCTGGAGCGTGATCTCAAGGATCTGGCACCCGGCGCCGGGGGTGGTGGACAAGACGTGGAGCGAATTTCGATTGCCATCAACGCCGACAGCATCGCCACCTGGGCCCTGCCGGCGCTCGGGCGGGTGGCACGTCAGGGTTTGGGTCTGGAGATCATCACCGATGACCAGGATTTCACCATTGAGTGGCTGCGCGAAGGTCAGGTGCTGGGTTGCGTGACTACTGTCAAGCAGGCCTTAAGGAGTTGCCGGCTGGTGCCGCTGGGGGCCATGCGTTATGTGGCGGTGGCACAGGCGGCCTACGCCGCCGAGCATTGCCCGGATGGTTTGTCACCGCACAATTTTCGCGCCTTGCCCTTCATTGCCTTTAACCGCAAGGACGACTTGCAGTCGGAGTTCGTCGCGCGCGCCCTCAATCTCAAACATATCGCGCTACGTCAGTTGTATGTGCCCAGCTCGCAAGGACAGGTGCGTGCCGTGCTGGATGGGTGGGGTGTCAGCGTGGTGCCGGAACTGCAGGTGCGCGAACAGCTGAATGACGGCAGTCTGGTGGACATTGCACCCGGCAATGCGTTGCCGGTCGAGTTGTACTGGCATTGCTGGAATCTGGACTCTCTGGTTCTGGATGCGCTCACGACCGCCTTGACCGCCGCGGCGGCGGTGTCGCTGACCTAACGCACCAGCAGCACCGGCACCCTGCAATTGGCCAGCACCTGGGTGGCGACCGAACCCATCACAAGATTGACCAGGGTGCCGTGGCCATGCGAGCCCATGATCAACAGGTCGAATTTTCCGCTGTCGGCCAACTTGGCGATGCTCTCGCCGGCATGGCCGATCTTCCAACTGCTCTTGGCGTCGATGCCGTGGCGCAGTAGAAATTTGGACACCGGGGCCAATACCTTCTCGGCCTCCTCGGCATAGTATTTGTCGACAATCTCCTTGCCAACAGCGGCGCGTGCCCGGGGCGGCAGCACGGGTTGGACCGTGAACACGGTGTAGTCGTTGCCCGGGGTAAACAATTCATCATGCGTGGTCAGGTAGGCCAGCATCTTTTTGGTGTAGGGACTGCCATCGACGGCGAGAAGAATTTTCATTTGAGTTCCTCTGTCAAAACACCAGTGTACCCAACGTCGTTGCGGTCTCGGAGCTGGATGCAAAACGTGGCATCAAAAGCAGTTTGCTCGTTCTTTCTGGCGTAGCCCAGCGGATTGGCGACGACGCGGCAGCCATTCTTGACGTAATCGCTGGGGGCGTGCAAGTGACCATGCAGCCAAAACTGGGCCAGGGGTAGCAAGTGGTCCAGTGCACTGCAAAACCCGGCCGTCCCCGGTGCGACGCCATAGCGCGGATCGGCGCTCAGGAGGCTGGGGGCGAAATGGGTTAGCACCACCGTGATACCGTCAAAGGGTTCCAGCAGCGCTTTTGTCAACCAGTCCTGGCACAGCAGGGCCTGCTCGCGCGCACTCTCGGCCAGCATCGGCACGCCCTGCCGGGTGGTTCCGGTTTTCTTCAGGTAATAGTTGGCGGCCCGAAAGGCCTTGTCGCGCGCCCTGAGTTGTTGCGCGAGCAGTCCGGCAGAGAGGGTGTCCGCTGTTGTCGCGAGCGGACCGAGGGCGTCGAAGTCGCTCCACAGTGTGGTGCCGACAAAGCGAACCGGCCTGCCATGCCGGCTCCGGTAGGTGACGACTTCCCGCTCCAGCCAGCCGATGCCCAACCGCCCGCAAGTTTCGCGCAGGCGCGCGTGTGCCGCGTCGAAGTCAAGTGTGTCGTACTCATGGTTGCCGGGTACAAACAGCACCGGTGTCGGCCAGCCCTGGTGGGGCGAAAAGCGGGTCAGGCCAAAGTCGTCATCCGGCAGCAGCGAGCCGGCCTGGTAGGAGCCGACGTCACCCGCCAGCAGCAACAGATCAGCCCCCGGTGCCGGGGTGGCGACCCAATGCGGGTGGACTTCAAGGTGCAGGTCTGACAGCAACTGGATCTTCATTGGGCTGTTTTTCAGACGGTAAATGCGGAATTCGCTACGGCCGAGATGGTGGCGCGCAACCATTCATGGGCACTGACGCGGTGCAAGCGGTGGTGCCAGAGGGCGTCAACATGAACCGTCGGCACGGCAAAAGGCAATTCCCGCAGCACCAACTGGTCCGTCAAACCGGTACTGTTCACGAAATGGCGCGGCAAAACGGTCAGCAAATTGGAGTGGGTTACGACCTTGCCCGCGGTAAAAAACTGATTCACCGTGAGCACGATACGGCGCTCGCGCTTGAGCAGTGCCAAAGCTTCGTCAACGAAACCAAAAGGACGTCCCGAAAAACTGACCAGCAAGTGGCGCGCGGCGCAATACCGATTCAGAGTAAAGGGCCCTTTGGCCAGGGGATGATCGCGACGCATCACGCACACGTATTCGCCGCTGTAAAGCCGTTGCTGGCTGAACGCGATGGCTTCGCCGGCCTGCGCACGGGCTGTCAAATCAGCGAAAGCCGCGGGGAAGTAGCCAATCGCCAGGTCGACCGCTTCGTCCTCGAGCAGACGGCGCGGATCGCGGGTGGTCAGGGGGACCACGCGGATCGAGACGCCGGGAGCCTCGCGGTCCATGACTTCGACCAGGCCCGGTATCAGTGCCGCCGCAGTGGCGTCGGCCATGGCCAGCACGAAGGTGGTGTTGGCCTGGGCCGGAACAAAGTTGCTGGGGGTCAGGACCTCTTGCAGTTGGCGCAGTGCGTCGCGCACTGCCGGCCACAGCGCCAAGGCGCGAGGCGTCGGCGCCATCGCCTGACCATTGCGCTTGATCAGTTCGTCGCCCACGGCCTCGCGGAATCTGCGCAGCGCATTGCTGACCGCCGGCTGCGTGAGTGAGAGCTTGCGTGCCGCCCGGGTCAGGCTGCGTTCGGTCATCACTTCATCGAAAACCCGCAGCAGGTTCAAATCAAGTGTGCGGAAATTGCTTGGGTTCATGGAAGGAATTAATCACCATTGTGAATAGGTTGAATCATACAAATAAATTTGAAACATATTAGCGTAAACCCTAATATAAGACCATGTCCGCGCCGTTCATGGCGTGGTGTTGAAGTAAGGATTTGATCATGGCCAGTTTTATACAACCCAGTTTCCCCTCCCGGCATCTGGGTCTTGCCCGCGTTGAGTCGGCGGTTGCCGGAGTGAGGGCAATACGCCGTGGCTTCGACAGCACCAGGGGTTTGAGCGTCATGTTGCTGGCAGCCATGGTGTCGGCACTGGTGGTGGTGGCGGACCAGTTGATTGACACCTGGGCGGATGGCCATTTGTTGGCCGCCTGGGTCGCCCTGTGGTTGATCGGCTTTGCCGCATTGGCTCTGTTTTCGGCGCCGGCGCGTAAGTTGGCTGTTACTGCAGTGGGGGCTCTGAACGCTTGGTCCGAGCGCCTCGCGAGAGCCCGTGCCGACGAACGCCTGTGGGCGCTGGCCAAGGCCGATCCGCGTGTGATGGCGGACCTTGAAGCCGCCCGGTCGCGTAGCGAATCCTGATAAAGCAGGAGCGAGCCGTGATTCGGCGCGGTTTGCGCCGCTCATTAAAAATGCCACCGATCGGTGGCATTTTTAATGGTGAATTGTCCCGAACAATCGGGAGCATCGGTTCGTCAGGCCATTGAAACAGCAATGAAGGCCAACAAAAATATCAGTACGGCACCGGCCAGAGGCAACACCAGAGGGATCGAAGAGACGACTGCTTCGACCGGGTCAATTTCGGTAACCTGCGTGCTGGGAGTGGGGCTGGACATGGTGATTCCTTGAATTTTGGGATACGCAACAGGCTTGATTTTATCCATACCAGGGCCATTGTGCTTGCCGCTCAGCCCGCCGCCATTGCGCCAGCCGACCGGCGCGCACCATGCCGCGGATCGCGACGGCGTCTAAGAACTTGTCCGTAAATAACTGGGGCCCCCAGTTATTTACGGACAAGTTCTAAAGGGTGAAGGTGAAATTGTCAATCAATGCGCCAGGCGTGCGGGAGCCACCCAGGGCGCGTTGAAAATAAGTGTCCACCGCGGGGTCGATTTCGGCCCCAGTCGTCAGTGCCATCAGCTTGCTGCCCAGCGCGCTGTAGAGGCTCTCGTCCCAGCGCAAGTCCTTGATCGGGCCGACGATCTCGCCGCCAGCAACCCAGAAGCAGGCGTACCGCGTCATGCCCGTGACGCGAGCCGATACCGGGTCGCTCCAGTTGAGGTAGTGCAGGTTGGACAGGTAAAGACCCGTGCCAAGCGCTGGCAGGATGTCTTTTTCCTCCAGCGATCCGGGTCTGACATCCAGGGCGCGCGGCGCTTCGGTTTCCGACGCGGCGTTGGCCAGCAAACCGTATTCCTTGGCGCTGCGCGAACTCACCAGCAAGGTCTTGAGTTCGCCGTCCTCGATCAGTGGAAACGTCGTTGCCGAAACCTCGCCGAGGCTGTTGAAGCGTGGCGTCAGGCCCAAAGCGAAGTTCTCGTCGACGTGCAGCAGCGGCGACAGGTGGGCCTGCCTTTCGGCGAGCTTCTTGAACGGGCTGCGGCCCTGCTTCCAGGCGGCGCCGGAGAGGGCATTCCAGCCCAACATGCCAAGCAGGTCAGAAAAAGCGCGCGGCGCCAGATAAGTGCGGTAAGCGCCCGGCTTCACGTCCTGTTGCGGCCGGCTCAGCAGTTGCAGCAGCGCCTTGGTGCGTTGCAGGTTGGCCTCCCAGTCGGCCGCGTTCCAATGCGAGCCGGCATAGCTGCCCTTGGCGGCTTGGGGTCCGTTATAGAGTGAATAATCCAGGAAGAAAGTTTCGGTGGCGAACCAGTGGCTCTGGCCTTTCGAGTTTCGATTGCCCCGAATGATGCAGCCGCCAGCGTACAGACCGGCCAGATCGCAGCCTGCGGCGGGCTCCACCACGGCCGGCACGATTTCTTCGGGTGCCAGCAACTGGCCGCTGAATTCCTCATGGCTGGTGCCGTGGTTCTCGAGTGGCACCTGGTTGGGATCGAGCGGCAGCACCGATGCTTCATGGCGGCAGCGCTCCAGCAAGCGGGTCATGGCCGCCCGATCGACCTCAAGCTGGCCGGTGAGCGTTCGGCTCTTTTCCACCGTGCGGCCATTGCTTTGCAGGCGTAGCGCCAGGCTGAGCTGCTCGACGTCGGTATTCTGGCGCACGCGGTTGCCGTTGAAACGCACGTACAGTGTTTCTTCGGCGCTGAGGTTAAGAGTGGCTTCTTCGCCGACGACCAACTGGGCCAGCAATTCGGTGCTGAGCTGGTCGAAATGCCGCTGCACCCGGGTCGTGAAATCGTGCGCTTTCATGCTTGACCCCCGAACACTTCGACATCCCGGAACAGACACGGCGGCGAAGCATGGCCAACCCGGATGACCTGGCTGGGTTCGCCCTTGCCACAAAAAGCGGTGCCGTGGGTGGTCGGGTCGCGGCCGACGCCGGCCAGCCGGTTCCAGAAGTCCACCGTGACACCACGGTAGTTCGGGTTGCGCACCACTTTCCCAAGCTTTCCGTTCTCGATCAACTGGCCCAGTTCACAGCCGAACTGGAACTTGTTGCGGTAGTCGTCAATCGACCAGGACCGGTTGGTGCGCATCAAGACGCCCCGCTCGACCTGGCCAATCAGCTCTTCGAGGGAGGCGTTGCCAGGTTCCAGGTTGATGTTGGCCATTCGATCGATAGGCGCCCGGTTCCAGGAGGACGATCGAAAATTGGCGACGCCGGGCAAGCCGGAGCGCAACTGCGATTCGAGGGCGCCCAAACCGCGCTTGAGCACCCCGCGCTCGATCAGCAATTCCTTGCGGGCCGCATGGCCGCCATCGTCGAAGGCATAGCTGGCAAGCTCATGCGCCATGGTCGGATCGAAGGACACGTTCATCAGGGCCGAGCCGTATTGAAGGTGGCCGAAATCCTGCTGTTTGACAAAGCTCCAGCCGGCGTAGTTGCGCTCGTCGCCGAGGATGCGGTCGAGCTCCAGCGGATGGCCCACCGATTCATGGATTTGCAGCATCATCTGGTCGGGCATCAGGATCAAGTCCATGCGCGCCGAGGGGCAGTTGTCGGCCTGTAGCAGCGCCAGCGCTTCGCGGGCGGTGTCTTCGGCTTGCTGCGCCAGTGCGGCGCGATGAAACACTTCACCACCCAACTGGCCGGTCCGGGACCAACTCCGGGTCTGGGACTCGAGGCCTTCGGCGGCCGTCGCCGACAAGGTGACGTCGGCCATGTCGAAGCTCTGGCGGGTGTCCGACCCGTTGGACGAAAAGAAGTTGATCTCGGTCTGGATCAGCATCGCACTGGCGCTGCGATTGACCAGCGCATCCGACAGCTTCATGGCCTGCGAGGCAGCCACCAGGCAGTCGGTAATTTCAGCCAGGCTGGTGGTGTCCAGATCCCGCTGGCGTGGGCTGCGGTAGCTGCCTACCGCCCTGGGCCGTTGGCCAGGCCCGAAGGCCTGCACTTTGTAGGGACTGGTGGCGCGGCTGGTGGCAATGGCGCGGTCGAAGGCGCGCTGCAAACCCGCTCCGCTGAGATCGGCGGTGGCGGCATAGCCGAAATGACCGTCCACCAGCACCTCGCACATGGCACCTTCTTCGAGAGAACTCTGGTTTCGCTCCGGCCGGTCGTTGCGCACGACGCGTTGGGTGGTGGTTTCACTCGAATGGCGCAGCCCCGCCCACTGGGCTGATTTCAGTGCGTGACGCAGGGCCGATTCAAAAGGGACGACAGTACTGGGCATGGGTCAGCGAGCGCGGTGCAAGAGGCGCAAGAAGTTTTCAAAAAGAGGTGTTTCGATCAGCCGGCGGGTTTGCCCAGCGCGTGGCCAGCCTGCAAATCGGCGTGGTAGCTGGACCTTACCATGGCGCCCACGGCGGCGTGCTTGAAGCCCATTTCGTAGGCTTTCGACTCGAACATCTTGAAGCTGTCGGGGTGCACGTAGCGTTTCACGGTGAGATGTGAAGTGGAGGGTGCCAGGTACTGGCCGAGGGTCAGCATCTC
This sequence comes from Rhodoferax sp., assembly GCF_028714215.1. GTDB lineage: Bacteria > Pseudomonadota > Gammaproteobacteria > Burkholderiales > Burkholderiaceae_C > Rhodoferax. The sequence goes on from NZ_JAQTMS010000069.1 coordinate 17,541, forward strand.
GATGCCGTGAGCCCGCATGTCCCGCATCACCGCCAGAATTTCATCGTCGGTTTCGCCCAGCCCCACCATCAGGCCGCTCTTGGTCGGCACGTTGGGGAACAAGGACTTGAACTTTTTCAGCAGGTTCAGGCTGAATTGATAGTCGCTGCCGGGTCGCGCCTCCTTGTACAGGCGCGGTATGGTTTCCAGGTTGTGGTTCATCACGTCGGGCGGCGCGGCTTTCAGGATTTCCAGCGCCCGGTCGTCGCGACCGCGGAAATCGGGCACCAGAATCTCGATTTGTGTGCTGGGTGACAGCGCGCGGGTCTGGCGGATGCAGTCGACAAAGTGCTGGCTGCCGCCATCGCGCAAATCGTCCCGGTCGACGCTGGTGATGACCACATATTTGAGTTTGAGCTGGGCGATGGTTTTGGCCAGGTTGGCCGGCTCGTTCACATCCAGGGGGTCCGGGCGGCCATGGCCCACATCGCAAAACGGGCAGCGCCGGGTGCACTTGTCGCCCATGATCATGAAGGTGGCCGTGCCCTTGCCGAAACACTCGCCGATGTTGGGGCAGGACGCCTCCTCGCACACCGTCACCAGTTTGTTGGAACGCAGCACGTCCTTGATTTCGTAAAAGCGGGTGCTTGGCGAGCCGGCCCGGACGCGAATCCATTCCGGTTTTTTCAGCACCTCGCCGGGCTGCACCTTGATCGGAATGCGTGACAGTTTGGCGGCAGCCTTCTGTTTGACCGAGGGGTCGTAGCCGGTCTGCGGCTGGACTTCGCGCAGCGTCGGCGTGGCTACCGGGGTGTCGTGGCTAGGGTTCATGGTGAATAAGGGCGTTCAGGGGGCGTCAGGGTGCCAGATGGATTGCGAGCTTGTGGCCCAGGACGTCGGCCGCTTCAGCCCAGCCGACGGATACCCCAATTGTAGAAAGGTCCACGGTTTGCAGCCCGGCATAACCACACGGGTTGATGCGTGAATAGGGTTCCAGGTCCATCGCCACATTGAGTGCCACGCCGTGGTAAGTGCAATTGCGGCTGACCTTGATGCCCAGGGCGGCGATTTTGCCCAGGCCCGTGAAGTCGGGACTGGCAGCATGCTTTGGCGGTACCAAATTGGGGTCCGATCCAGCGCGCTGCGCGCTTGGATTCGACCCCGATTTCCTGGGGCGCTGCGGCAGCATGGCGTGCGAACCAGGATCCTCCAGTCGGACATAGATGCCCGGCGCTCCGGCGACGCGGTGCCCCGTGACACCAAAATGCAGCAGCGTGCGGATCACCGCCTCCTCGATCCGGTACACGTATTCCTTGATGAAATAGCCGGCCCGCTTGAGGTCGATCAGCGGATAGGCCACCACCTGGCCCGGGCCATGGTAGGTGACCTGCCCACCGCGGTTGGTTTGCACCACGGGAATTTCTGCCGGGTTAAAGATATGTTCGGGCTTGCCAGCCAGGCCCTGGGTGTAAACCGCAGGATGCTCGCAAATCCATAGCGCATCGGGGGTTTCCGGGGTGCGTGCGGCGGTGAAGGCCTGCATGGCGGCATAGGTCGGCAGGTAGTCGACCAGACCGAGCTGATGGGGTGACATGGCCATGGCGGTCTACAGCACCACCTTGACCATCGGGTGTGTGCTCAGCGTGCGATAGAGCTCGTCGAGCTGCTCGCGGCTGGTGGCGGTGACGGTGATGGTCACACCCAGGTACTTGCCGCCCTTGCTCTCGCGCAACTCGACCGTGGCGGCATCGAATGTGGGGTCAAACTGCCGCGCAATCAGCGTGATGGCGTGCACCAAGCCCTCGGCCTTGACACCCATGACCTTGATCGGGAACAGCGACGGGTATTCAATCAGCGACTCGGTGGCTGCGCTGGTCACGGGGTGCCGCCCTGCTGTGCCTGAGCTTTGGCCTCCTGGTAGCCAGCATAAAGCCGTGCGTACACCGGACCCGGCCGGCCGCTGCCGACCGGCCGGCCGTCCAGCGTAGTGACGGGCAGCACTTCCTTGGTGGCCGAAGACAGCAACACTTCGTCGGCGTTTGAAACTTCCTCACGGCTGACACGGCGCAACTCAAAGCCAATACCCTTGCTACGGCAGATTTCCTCGATCAAACCGTAGCGTATGCCTTCCAGGACCAGATTGTCTTTCGGTGTGCCCAGTACTTTGCCCGCCTTGACGACCCAAACGTTGCTGGCAGCGGCCTCGCTCAAAAAACCGTCGCGGAACATGATAGTTTCCAGTGCGCCGGCGTCAAAGCTGATCTGGCGGGCAAAGACCGAGCCCAGCAGGCTGGTGCTTTTGATGTGGGCTTTTGCCCAGCGGAAGTCGTCCGCCGTGACGCAGGCCACGCCCTGGCTGCGCTGCGCGTCACTGGCCAGATTCATCTGGTTGGCCATGACAAACACGGTGGGTGTGATGTTGGCGGGCATGACGTGGTCGCGCATGGCGACACCACGGGTGATTTGGATGTAGATCAGTTGATTGATATCTTCGGTCTTGGCGCCGGCGTAATCAGCGTAAGAGGCCACCAATTTGAGCGCAAGCTCAACCCACTGGGCGCGCGACATCGGGTTGACCATGCGCACTTCAGCCAGACTGCGGTCGAGTCGTGCCATGTGCTGGTCAAAACGGAACAAGCGCCCGCCATAGACCGGTACAACCTCGTAGACACCGTCGCCAAAAATGAAGCCGCGGTCCATGACGCTGATCTTGGCCTTGGGAAGCTCGGTGAACTCACCGTTCAAATAGCAGGGAAGAGGGGGAAGAGTGTTCATGGACCAATTATGCCGGGACGTCTGGCCGCCGTGGCAGCCGCCTCCAAGTTGACATTTGTCAATAGAACAGGTCGAAAAGATGCCGGTTTCTACGTATAATTCAAGGCTTTGCGACAGCCGTCGGGCGTAACCTGCGTGTAATTTGAGATGTCGATAATCACGCCAGTTTCCGGATTTGACTCGGATGAGTCTGAAGAGTTGGCGTTCAAGCGGCTCAGTGCCGAGGAAGCGCAGGCGCTTCGAGAACGGCAGCCCTCGGTCTCACCTTGGCGGATAGTCGCTGTGCAGGTAATGGTGACCTTGTTGGTGGCGCTGGCTGCCTGGGGTTTTACCGGAAGGTCGGGCGCGGCATGGTCGGCTGGCTATGGTGGCTTGGCGGTGGTTATTCCTGCCGTGTTGTTTGCGCGGGGTCTGATGAGTCAGTTCTCGTCCCTTAACGCGGCGACCGCCGGGTTTGGTTTTTTTGTCTGGGAAGCGATCAAGATTGCCGTCAGTGTCGGCATGCTTTTTGCGGCCCCGCAGTTGGTCACGGATTTGGACTGGTTGGCAATGCTGATTGGCTTGATCGTGACCCTGAAGGTGTATTGGGTGGCGCTGTTGATGCGTCCAAAATCAAAACGTAGTTTCAGTGGAAACTAGCTTGTGCGCAAGTCATGGTCGCAACTGAAAAAATAGACTGAAGAGTTAACAATGTCCGCAGAAGCAAACGCTCCGACAGCCAGTGAATATATTGTTCACCACCTGACGCATTGGCAGAACAAGAAGCAAGTCGATATCGTCGACTTCTCGGTCTTCAATATAGACTCCCTGTTCTTTTCGATTCTGTTGGGTGTGGTCGGCTGTTTCTTCCTTTGGAAAGCGGCCCGCCACGCCACCTCCGGTGTGCCAGGCCGGTTTCAGGCAGCGGTCGAAATTCTGATTGAGTTAGTGGATGGCCAGGCCAAATCCATTGTTCACAATGCCAAGAGCCGCAAACTGGTGGCCCCGCTGGCGCTGACGGTGTTTGTCTGGATCGTGCTGCTCAACACGATGGATTTGCTGCCGCTTGATCTGCTACCCATGGTGTGGGGCTGGATCTATGGCGCGGCCGGGCACGATGTGAGTCACGCTTATTTACGCGTCGTGCCGACTGCCGACCTGTCGATCAGCCTGGGTCTGTCGGTATCCGTTTTATTCATCTGTCTGTTCTATAACATCAAGATCAAAGGCATCGGCGGCTGGGCGCATGAGTTGGTGACGGCGCCCTTCGGCACCAGCAAGAACCCGGTCGCTGCGGTGATTTTGGCCGTGGTCAATGTCGCTGAACAATTGATTTCGTTCACCGCCAAGACCGTCTCGCATGGCATGCGGTTGTTCGGCAATATGTATGCCGGTGAACTGATATTCATGCTGATTGCTTTGCTCGGAGGTTCTTGGGCTTTCTCTGAGGATCCCACAGGTAGTCTGACGCTTTTGTTGCTGCACGTGGTGGCGGGCTGGATGTGGGCGGTGTTCCACATCCTGATCATTCTGCTGCAAGCATTCGTGTTCATGATGTTGACTCTGGTTTACATCGGGCAAGCGCACGACGCGCATTGATTTTTGGTTTGTTTTTGTCTTTTGTTTTTTCGTTAATCTAGGAGTGAATCATGGAAGTTATTAGTTTTGCTGCGCTGGCTGCTGGCCTGATCATTGGTCTGGGCGCCTTGGGTGCTTGTATCGGCATCGGCATCATGGGCAGCAAATACCTGGAAGCCGCTGCGCGTCAACCTGAACTCATGGGCGAACTGCAAACCAAGATGTTCGTGCTGGCTGGTCTGATTGACGCCGCCTTCATTATTGGTACCGGTATTGCCCTGTGGTTCGCCACGGCCAACCCGTTTCTGGCTCAAATCGCACGTCTGGTCAAGTAAACCCCGCCTGCAACAACCTTGTTGAAGGAGACTTACTGTGAACATTAATGCAACACTGGTGGTGCAAGCCATCGTCTTCGCATTGCTGGTGCTGTTTACGATGAAACTGATCTGGCCGCCGATAGCGGCTGCGTTGGATGAGCGTGCCAGCAAAATTGCCGATGGCCTGGCGGCTGCCGACAAGGCCAAGGCCGAGCTATCGACCGCCAACAAGCGCGTTGAAGCGGAGCTGGCCAAGTCACGCACCGAGACTACGGCCCGTCTGGCAGAAGCGGAGCGTCGCGGACAAGCCATCGTTGAAGAAGCCAAAGCAAAAGCGGTCGAGGAAGGCAACAAAATCGTTGCCGCAGCCAAGGTTGAAGCCGCGCAGCAAACCGTCAGGGCGCGCGAAGCACTGCGCGAGCAAGTCGCGGCATTGGCGGTCAAGGGTGCCGAGCAGATTCTGCGCAGGGAAGTCAATGCCGGTGTCCACGCTGAGTTGCTGGGTCGCTTGAAGACTGAGCTGTAAGAGGACCACCATGGCCGAACTTGCCACCATCGCCCGCCCTTACGCCGAAGCCTTGTTCAAGGCTGCCGCGGCTGACTTGAACGCAGTCGCAGTCTGGGTCGAGGCCTTGCAGGAAATTGCGCAGAACTCGCAGTTGCAGCAATTCGCTGACAACCCCAATGTCACCAATGCGCAGGTGTTCGATGTGATTGCCGGTGTCGCCAAAGTGGCGTTGCCGCAGATGGCGCAAAACTTCCTGCGTACCGTGATCGAAAACGGCCGCTTGAGCGCTTTGCCTGAAATTGCCGAGCAGTTTCGGGCCTTGAAGAATGCGCAAGGCGGTTCATCCGACGCAGTCGTGTACAGCGCTTTTGCCATTGGCGACGCGGCACTCTCGGATTTGGCGGCAACGCTGGAAAAACGCTTCGCCCGCAAACTCAATGTGAGCGTTCAATTGCAGCCCGATTTGATCGGCGGCATTCGTGTGGTGGTGGGTGATGAGGTTCTTGACTCTTCCGTCAAAGCCTCTCTGGAACAAATGAAAATGGCCTTGACCGCTTGAGGCGCAAGCCCCAGGTTGGCGCAGGCCCAATTAACGAAAGAAGGAAAGAGTCATGCAACTCAATCCCGCAGAAATTTCTGAACTGATCAAGAGTCGTATTGAAGGCCTGTCCGCCAGCGCCAACATTCGCAATCAGGGTACCGTCGTGTCGGTGACCGACGGTATTTGCCGCATTCATGGCCTGTCGGACGTGATGCAGGGCGAAATGCTCGAATTCCCGGCCGACGCCGAAGGCCAGCCCAGCTACGGTCTGGCGCTGAACCTGGAGCGTGATTCGGTGGGCGCCGTGATTCTGGGTGCTTACGAGCATATTTCCGAAGGCGACACCGTCAAGTGCACGGGCCGTATTCTGGAAGTGCCGGTCGGCCCGGAACTCAAGGGCCGCGTCGTCAACGCGCTGGGTCAGCCGATCGACGGCAAGGGTCCGATCAGCGCCAAGATGACGGACGTGATTGAAAAAGTGGCGCCTGGCGTGATTGCACGGCAGTCGGTGAGCCAGCCGATGCAGACCGGCCTGAAGTCAATCGACTCCATGGTGCCGGTGGGGCGTGGTCAGCGCGAGTTGATCATTGGCGACCGCCAGACCGGCAAGACCGCGGTGGCGATCGACGCCATCATCAACCAGAAGGGTCAGAACATGACCTGCGTTTATGTCGCTATTGGCCAGAAGGCCTCCAGCGTCAAGAACGTGGTGCGGGCGCTGGAACAAGCCGGTGCCATGGCCTACACCATTGTGGTTGCCGCGACCGCTTCGGAATCGGCGGCGATGCAATATGTAAGCGCCTACTCTGGTTGCACGATGGGCGAATACTTCCGGGATCGTGGTGAAGACGCCATGATCGTGTACGACGATCTGAGCAAGCAGGCGGTTGCTTACCGCCAGGTGTCCTTGTTGCTGCGCCGTCCGCCAGGCCGCGAAGCTTACCCCGGCGACGTTTTCTATCTGCACAGCCGTTTGCTGGAACGTGCCGCTCGTGTGAACGAAAAATATGTCGAAGACTTCACCAAAGGTGCGGTCAAGGGCAAGACCGGTTCCCTGACCGCGTTGCCCATCATCGAAACGCAAGCCGGTGACGTGTCGGCGTTCGTGCCGACCAACGTGATCTCGATCACCGACGGCCAGATCTTCCTGGAAACTTCGCTCTTCAATGCCGGTGTTCGTCCTGCCATCAATGCCGGTATTTCGGTGTCCCGCGTCGGCGGTGCAGCGCAAACCAAGTTGATCAAGGCCCAGTCGGGCGGTATCCGTACCGACTTGGCGCAGTACCGCGAGTTGGCTGCGTTTGCGCAGTTCGCCTCTGACCTGGATGAAGCGACCCGCAAACAACTCGACCGCGGCGCCCGCGTCACCGAGTTGCTCAAGCAGGCGCAGTACAGCCCGCTGCCCATCTCTTTGATGGCGGTCACCTTGTTTGCCGTCAACAAGGGCTACCTGGACGACATCGCGATCAACAAGGTGCTGTCTTTCGAACACGGTCTGCACGGCTATCTGAAGGACAAGAATGTGGCGCTGTTGGCCAAGCTGGAAGCCGAAAAGGCAATGGACAAAGACGCCGAGACCGAATTGAACGCTGCCATCGCCGCCTTCAAGAAGTCATTCGCTTAAGGTCACCTTAGAACAGCGAAGGAGGCTTTCATGGCTACAGGCAAGGAAATACGCGGCAAGATCAAGAACTTCGAGAGCACGAAGAAGATCACCAAGGCCATGGAAATGATTTCCGTGTCCAAGATGCGCAAGGCGCAGGACCGCATGCGCGCCGCAAGGCCTTATGCGGAGAGAGTGCGCAACATCGCCGCCAATCTGGGGCAGGCCAATCCGGAATACGTTCACGCCTTCATGAAGTCGAACGACGCCAAGGTGGCCGGCATGATTGTGGTGACCACCGACAAGGGACTGTGCGGCGGCCTGAACACCAATCTGCTGCGCAGTGTGACCAACAAGCTGCGTGAACTGCAATCGGCCGGCGTATCGGTGCAGGCGGTGGCGATCGGCAACAAGGGCTTCGGTTTCCTCAACCGCATCGGCGCCAAGGTGGTGTCGCATGTGACGCATCTGGGCGACAAACCGCATCTGGAGCGTTTGATTGGTCCGGTCAAGGTCTTGCTCGACGCCTATGCCAAGGGCGAGATCAACGCCGTTTATCTGTCCTACACCCGCTTCATCAACACGATGCGGCAGGAAGTGGTGCTGGAACAGTTGCTGCCCTTGTCGGCGGCCAGAATGCAGGCTGAAACCCAGGCCAGCGAGACCGCCAGCGGTGCCAAGCATGGCTGGGATTACATCTATGAGCCCGATGCCCAGGCCGTGATCGATGAACTGCTGGTGCGTTATGTGGAGGCCCTGGTCTACCAGTCGGTCGCCGAGAACATGGCCTCGGAACATGCCGCGCGCATGGTCGCCATGAAGGCGGCCACGGACAACGCGGGCAATGTGATTGGCGAGTTGAAACTGGTCTACAACAAGACCCGTCAAGCGGCAATCACCAAGGAATTGTCGGAGATCGTCTCCGGGGCTGCGGCGATCGGGGCCTAGAGGCCCGGCAGATGCAAGCAGTTAGCAAGATTTAATTTATTGGAGCAAACGTGATGGCTCAAGCCCAAGGAAAAATTGTTCAGTGTATTGGTGCCGTGGTTGACGTGGAGTTTCCACGCGATCAGATGCCCAAGGTTTATGACGCTCTGAAGCTCGAAGGAACGGCGTTGACGCTGGAAGTGCAGCAGCAGCTCGGTGACGGCATCGTGCGCACCATTGCGCTGGGCTCCAGCGATGGCTTGCGGCGCGGCTTGACGGTGTCCAACACCGCGCACCCGATCATGGTGCCGGTCGGTCAGGCGACCCTCGGGCGCATCATGGACGTGCTGGGCACGCCGATCGACGAGCGCGGCCCGATCGATTCCAAACTGCACGCCTCGATTCACCGCAAGGCCCCAACCTACGACGAACTCAGTCCGTCGCAGGAACTGCTGGAAACCGGCATCAAGGTGATCGATCTGGTGTGTCCGTTTGCCAAGGGCGGCAAGGTCGGTCTGTTCGGCGGCGCCGGCGTCGGCAAGACCGTCAACATGATGGAACTGATCAACAACATCGCCAAGGCCCACTCCGGTCTGTCGGTCTTTGCCGGCGTTGGCGAACGTACCCGCGAAGGCAACGACTTCTATCACGAGATGATGGACTCCGGCGTTGTCAACAGCAAGAACCTGGGCGAGTCCAAAGTGTCCATGGTGTACGGCCAGATGAACG
>NZ_JAQTMS010000070.1:0-26069 GCF_028714215.1 Rhodoferax sp.
ACAAGCAGACCAGCCAGGTCGGCACCAGCACCTTGCTGCAAGGCGGCAGCACGACCCAAAGCTACGACGTCAACGGCAACCTCATTGCCGTCACCGACAGCGCGCAAGGCGCCAACAGCCGGGTTTTCGTGAACGACGCCGCCGGCCACGCGCTGTACGTCAACCAGCAGGGCCACATCCAGCGCGAGCTCATCGTCAACGGGGAGATGCTGGGCCGCTATGGCGACCTGGTCGACGGCAAGAACCCCAGCACGGCGGCGGGCCTGCCCAACTACATCAACTCGGCCGACTTCAACTTCAGCTACCAGCCCATCAGCGGCAACTACCCCAGCGCCTCGGCCGGGGTCTACGCGGTGGGTGCCGGCGACACGCTCTCCAGCATCGCCAAGGGCGCCTACGGCGACAGCAGCCTGTGGTACCTGATTGCCGACGCCAACGGACTGAACGGCGACGCCGGCCTGAAGGTGGGCCAGACGCTCACCATCCCGGCGCGGGTCAACACGGCCAACAACGCCGGCACCTTCGCCCCCTACGACCCGAGCAAGGTGGTGGGCGACACCACACCGAACCTGCCCAGCCCGCCGGGCAGCAGCAACGGCTGCGGGGCTCTGGGCAAGATCATCATGGCGGTGGTGGCGGTGGTGGCAACCATCTATACCGCAGGCGCACTCAGTGGCGTGACCGGCGGGTTTCTGGAGACGATGAGTGCGGGTATGGGGGTGATGACAGGTGGAGCCGCAGGAGGAGCTTTGGGGGCGGCGGGTTCGTTTGGCGCAGCGGGCTCCGCCTTGGGCGTGGCAGGCACCATGGCAGTAGCCTCTGCCGCAGGATCGATTGCCAGCCAATTGGTCGGCAACGCTCTGGGCACACAGCAAGGCTTCAGCTGGAGGAGCGTGGCGCTGTCGGCCATCGGAGGCGGTGTTTCCGCCGGCTTGGCGGGCAACTTCATGGGCACCACGGCGGGCTCTCTGTCCAATGTGGTGGCGCGAGCCGCGGTGGGTAACGCCCTCAGCCAGGGCATTGGCGTGGTCACCGGCTTGCAGCCAAGCTTTGACTGGACATCGGTGGCCGCCAGTGCTGTCGGAGCCGGGGTCGGATACGGCATGAGCGAGGGCTTGGGGCTGACCAGCAACGGCATATCCACCAACGCCTTCAGCGGGTTTGACAAGTTCAGCCGCGTCGTCTTCAGTGGCGTCGTGGCTACCACGGCCTCGGCCGTGGCGGGCGGCGGCAGGGTCAGCATTCAGCAAATTGCGGTGGATGCCTTTGGCAATGCATTGGGGGGCTCCCTTGTTGACGCCATGCAGTCCCCAATAAACACCCCTCAGCAGAACTTCAGGGGTAGTGAGATTGCCTATCAGAATGCCAATGCGCCCGCAGGCTTGGGGCTTGGCAGTGGCTATGTCCCAAGCGGCAACAGCTATCAGTCTGGTGACCTGGGTTCAGGCAGCTTCGGCATTGATCTGCCCGTCAGTGACCAAGTGCGCGCCATGGCTGCAGAAGCTGAAGGCGGGCGCATCCTGACGCAAATGCGTGACGCCAGCATTGATGCCGAACAGACGGCGCAGCTTGCACAAGCACGCCAAGCGAGGATGACCCGCGCAGCCGCCACAACGGCTGCCAACGTGGGCATGAGCCAGGAGGAGGCAGGGGCAATATATATGGCCTATGGTGGCCGCGCAGCACGCAATGCGGGTTCCTCGGCAGTCAACGGGTCTATCTCTGAGGCACCAGGGCTGCTAAGCAATCTCGGTAGCATTGGGCGTGCCTATCTCAACGATCAAATCGGATTCGGTGATGCTGTTTCCATGGCCAATGATCAAATTGGTGGCTATGGCAATGTTGCAAGAGACACTCTTACGGGATTGGCCAATGGGGGCATTCGAACGTTCGGCACCGCCATAAGTTTGATTGGTCCCAGCCCTGGGGAGTCGCCCTTCCCAGAATTTGGCTACACCGGCCGCACTGGTGAATTAGGGCCGGACATTGCACTGGCGACAACGTTGGGCTTGGGTGCAAGGGGGGTCAGGAACGCGGCTGCCGCAGAGGCCGCTACGGCTGAGGTAGGGGCACTTAACCCCATCGAAATGCGACAGCTTGCAAACGCGGAGCTAAGAGCGAGTTCTACGTTTGCCGAGGACATGGCAAGTGTTGGAGTGACCCCTCGACAAATCGAATTAATGTCTACAGGCAAACTGCCCTTGGGCTTTAAGAACGAGCAGCAGTTTGCACTGTTCAAGTCAGAGCTCGACATGAGTTTGCGGAACGCAGGCTTGGCAGATGCAGAGGTTGGACTGAAAGGAACATCGACGACCTTCTATTCTGAGAATCCAAGCAAGGATTTGGGGCATCATTGGGATAAAAATCCAGCAGCATTAGGCGACTACGACCTTAATGTGACGAGTCCAACGATGGTCAATAAGCTACAGGGTGCGGGAATCACGGCGAGCGAGAAGTATGGCGTTTTTAAAACTGCTGACATGCAACGCTCATTTGGACCACTAGACGAATTCCGTCAAGCCTGGTCAAAAATCCTCGGGCGCGACGTCAACTTTGTAGGCTATCCTGCTGCGCAAGCTAGGGACACTACTGAATACATCCTTAGGACTACAAAATGAAAGACTTTATTCACGTTCGTATCAAATCCGACTTGAATGCGGAGCAGATGCTGGATCAATTTAGTAGCAAGCTTTTGGGTTTTAAATGGCGGCAAGGCGACAGCGATATGCAAGGCCCCTACATCTCTGGAATGAACAACGATGGTGTTCAGGTAATGATGTGGCATGGAGAACAACCGAATGATTTGACGGTTTCTTTCTCTGGAGCAACTTCATCAGACACAGAGAACAGGGAACTGATTGATCAGCTGTTGCACCGATTGGCCCCATCCCTAGGGGAGGTCGTTGAAGTGCTAGGTGTTGATTAAGGCGCGGTCAGGTGACTGAGTGCCCCAACATATTGCAAAACAGCGCCCCCTGCTCAATCGCATCATCGAGCGCGACATGGGTATGGGGCAGCGGGTCAAACCAGGCCTTGGGCATGTTTCGCTTGGTTGCTTTGCGGTAGTTGGTCTTCAGTAGCACCATGGCCAGTGTCTTCATGTCCAGTGCCGAGTGAGAAAACGGGCTCTCCCCGGCAAAGCGCATCAAGTACCAGTACACAAACATGAAGTCATACGCCGCCGGATAGCCCACAAACACCGGTTTTCCAGGTAGTGCCTTGAGCCAGGCTACATAGTTGCGCATGGCTGTCTCGGGCGGCTGGCAATTCACCCGGCAGGTGTCCCAGGCGACTTGATTCTGTGCCCACCATGCCATGGTGTTCGGGTGCCCGGCTGCACCCGGCAGCGTGTCCAGATTGGCGGCAAATGTCCCGATCAAAGTCTTGTCAGCCAGGTAAGCGGCTGAGCCGAAACTAAGCATGGAGTGTGGTCCCGGGATGGGCCCGTCGGCTTCGATGTCGGTACTGATGTAAATCTCTGGTTTATTCATTCTTTCCCTCGACTATTCGGTAAAGCAGCCCGTAGCCCTTGTCCTGTATGTGGAGATGGCTTCAAATGGCAATTAAAGAATGAAAAGCCCCTCGCCACCCATTAGCTGCCAAAAAAAAGTTGCACGTTACACCCTGGACCACCAGCTACCGCTACAACGCCAACAACCAGGTGGTCATGCAGATCCAGCCCGACGCCAGCGGCAACGCCGGCACCGGCCCGGTCACCAACATCTACTACGACGCGCTGGGCCGCCAGATCGCGCTCAGGGACGCCAACGGCCACCTCAACACCCAGACCTACGACCAGAACGGGCTGCTGATCCGGGAAAACCATGCCGATGGCGGCGTCGTGACCTACAGCTACGACGCGTTTGGCCAGAAGACCAGCAGCACCGACGCCGTGGGCAAGGTAACGCAGTACAACTACGATTTGCTGGGACGCTTGCTCAGCACCGTGCGCCCCGTCGCGGATGTCTACAGCGTCAATAGTTTCAATGTGCGGGAGCTCGTTGCCAGCAAAGCCATCACCACAACCAACAGCTACGACCAGGCCGGCCGGCTGCTCAGCAGCAGCAACGGCAACGCAGAAACCACCCGCTACCGCTACGACCTGCGCGGCAACGTGGTGGAAACCGATCTGCCCATGGACAACGTGACTCCTGGCGTGCGCTACCGCAGCCAGGCCGCCTTTGATACCCAGGGCCGCAAGATCGCCGACGTGGATGCCAACGGCCTGATGGCCACCTGGAGCTACGACTACTTTGGCGCGCTCACAGGGCATACCGACCTCGGCGGCGCCCAGTTCAGCTACAGCTACACCTACGACAACGCGCGCCAGTTGATCCTGCAGACCAACGCCCGCGGCCAGAGCCTGAGCTACAGCTACGACGCCGCCGGCCAGACCACCAGCATCGTCGACAACGCCATCGGCCAGACCACCAGCTACGCCTGGGACCTCTCGGGCCATCGCATCGCAGAAAAGACCACCCAAGCGGGCATCGTCTACCAGGACAACCACATGGCCTACGACGCACTGGGGCGCATGCGCTGGGTGGCCGATGGCCGCTCCTACGTCAACATCAGCTACGACGCCGTGGGCAACCGTACCCAGATCCAGACCCATGTGATCAACGGCGACACCAGCCAAGACAGCAACCGCTTCTTCCTGTACGACGCGATGAACCGCCAGACCGTGGTGGACGCGGTGGACGCCGCCGGCAACATCGGCACGCAAGGCCACCAGATCAGCTACGACCAGGGCGGCAACCGCACCAGCGACACCTGGTGGGGCACCCGCGTTGCCACCATCAGCGGCGTGAGCCAGCTGATCAGCTACAACGACGCCGACGCGGCCATCTACAGCACCACGCCCGAGACCTACCAGACCAGCCAGGGCCTGACCACCGAGCACTACCGCTACGACGGCCTGAACCGCCTGCGCAGCATCGAGCGCGATGGCGTGCAGGTCGACTACCGCTACTACGACGGCGCCGACCGGGTGGTCCAAAGTGGCCCCGGCGGCACGCTGCCACTGGGCTATGTGAACGCCCTGAACGGCACCACCTCCACGGGCGCCACCATCTCGGGCAACGGCTCGGAGACCCGCATCAAGCGCTTCGACGCCAATGGGCGGCTGCTCCAGGAGCACGTGCTCAAGTCCGATGGCAGCGCCAAGTACGACCTCAACTACCAGGCGCAAAACGGCGTCGGGGGCTACGACACTGCCGGCAACCTGCTGGGCTACAGCCTGAGCAACCACGATGGCAGCAGCTACACCAACACCTACAGCAACACCTTGACCCGCTTTGAGGGCTACAAGCAGACCAGCCAGGTCGGCACCAGCACCTTGCTGCAAGGCGGCAGCACGACCCAAAGCTACGACGTCAACGGCAACCTCATTGCCGTCACCGACAGCGCGCAAGGCGCCAACAGCCGGGTTTTTGTGAACGACGCCGCCGGCCACGCGCTGTACGTCAACCAGCAGGGCCACATCCAGCGCGAGCTGATCGTCAACGGGGAGATGCTGGGCCGCTACGGCGACCTGGTCGACGGCAAGAACCCCAGCACGGCGGCGGGCCTGCCCAACTACGTCAACTCGGCCGACTTCAACTTCAGCTACCAGCCCATCAGCGGCAACTACCCCAGCGCCTCGGCCGGGGTCTACGCGGTGGGTGGCAACCATCTATACCGCAGGCGCACTCAGTGGCGTGACTGGCGGGTTCCTGGCAAACAACCACCCGCTGAATCTGTGAGGTTGCTGGTGGCTACGTCTTCTTGCCTGGCCCGGTCTTGGCAGACTTTGCTGCCTTGGCATTCCCTTGGGGCTTGTCATCCAGCGGCAAGAACCCGATAGGCCGTTTGGGCGGCGTTGGCGGTGACGCCAGCAAATTGGCCATCGAATCCACCAGCTCGGCGATATTGCGCTCGTGCACTGACACCTTGCGCTCCAACTGATGCACCTTGACCGCCAATTCGCGGTTGCTGGAGATCATGCCGCGCAACTCCACAAAGGCTTGGACCACATAGACGCTCAATTCGGTGGCGCGCGGGCTGTTGAGAACCATTGAGGCCATGATGGCCCCGTGTTCCGTAAACGCCAACGGCGCATAACGCCGCCCACCGTGACCACTCTTCAAACTTGAGGTTGCAAATTGCAACCTCAAGTTTGCGAACTCCTGTTCATCAAGCTGGAACATGAAGTTTGCTGGAAACCGCGCCAAATTGCGATTGACCTGCTGGTTAAACCGCTTGGTGGTTTCGCCGTAGAAGGCTGCCAGGTCAGTGTCAAGCACCACGCGCTGTCCGCGTATCAGGTGAATGCGTTGGGCGATGTCACCGATAGACAGCGGCGCAGTTGGCGTGAAAGTCGTCATGATTGGCATGACAAAGCACCGTGCCGCAAGACGCCAACAGCCGGGTTTTCGTGAACGACGCCGCCGGCGACACGCTGGCCAGCATCGCCAAGGGCGCCTATGGCGGCAGCCGAGGGAGCCGCTGCGGGCAATCAGGCGGGTCAAGCCAACGGAATCACGAACATTGCTATTCAACGGTATGTAATGCTATATATTGCTTGACATTGTTTGCAAGCGATCTACACTTCGATCCATGTGAACGGTAGGTGCTTGTCGAGAAACCGCAATCGCAACCACCAGTTCCATCACGACCCGTGCTGCATGGGTCAGAGTTAACCGTTCTTATAAGCCGGAGTTGCGTTATGAAGATGTCAAAAAATGTAGTGGCGCGAAAGAAGTACGTTCAGATTTCGCTGTCTCCTGAATTCGCAGAGTCTCTGCGCGCAGACGCGGAAGTTTCGGATCGTTCCATGTCGGCCCAACTGGAGCACTGGGCCCGTATTGCCAAGGCGATTGAAACTGTCGCCCCGGCCAACTTCATCCCGCGCGTCAAGGCAGCCAAGGAGCCCTCCGAAATTTTGAGTGCTTTAGCCGCTTTTGTTGCGGCCCCCAATGTAGACGCAATGCGTTCGCAGTACGTGTCATCCGGCGTTGTCAACTACGGCATCGATCCGGCCCAGCCCAAAGTGGTTATTGCATACCACCCGGACGGGAAGGTGGTGCGCGGTAGCTTTGACGCGGGGGGTGATTTTGTCCCTAACCAGCAACCCGCAACCGAAAGGACTGGCCGTGTTTCCCAAGAAAAACTCAAACCAGCGTCCAGTCGGTCGCGCGCCGGCATCGCAACAAAAAAAGGTAGAGCAGTTGCTGCGGAGTTGGCTCACGCCGGATGACGGCAAGCCCGTTCTGATCTGCCTTGCCGGCTGCAACGGCGTCGGCAAGACCTCTTTATTCAACTCGGTCGCTGCAGCGATGAAGTCGCCGCCAATTTTTCTGAACGCTGACTTGCTGGCGCTTGTATTGAAAGACATCCCCGCAGCGGATGTTGCGGCACAGAAGATAGCGGCAACCCTCCAGGACCACATGATTGGACAACGCAAGACGTTCGTCATGGAGACCGTTTTTTCGGACCCCAACGGGGCGAAAATCGCCCTGCTCAAGCGTGCCAAGGCTACCGGATTTCATGTTGTCTTCGTTTATGTCACGCTCGCCGACCTGATGCTCGCAAAGGCGCGCATCGGGCACCGCGTCAAAACTGGTGGTCACTCGGTTGACCCGAACAAGCTGCCCCGGCGCTGGGAGAAGTCGCATGAAAATGCCCACGCCACGTTTGCCTTCGTCGAAGACGGAATACTTTTTGACAACTCGTCCTATTCAGACCCAATGCGTCTGATCGCGATCACACACAACGGCGCCACGGTCGCCACTTTCGGCCCGGTCCCACCCCATTTCGCGAATTCATTGCCGCCGGTTGCGGCTTCCACTTAGCCCATCTCTCTCAACCGGCCAAGTGAGCACCTGGTAGTTGTCGATCTGCTTGAGCGCAAGGGTAGAGGTCTCCACTATGGCGAGACCGCATGATGGCGTTTCGCCGCTTCGACAGAAACACTACATCTAGTGTGTAGAATGACATTCGGCACTACATATAGCGTTTCTAGGGGCACCCCATGAGCACGGTAAGCGCAACGGTTTTCACCCATATCATCAAGCGCGACGGCGGCGTCAAACCGTTCGACGCCGGCAAAATTGCTTTTGCCCTGGAACGCGCGGCGCAGGCCAGCGGTGAGTTCGATGCGGCCGAGGCCAGGCGCCTGACGCACTACCTGGTTTGCCCCAAGATCAAGGTGCAAGGGCATGTGGCACCGCACATCGAGCAAATCCAGGACGCCGTCGAGTCGGCCCTGTTCGATGCCGGCTACCCCCGGACACTGCGCGCCTACATCGTCTACCGCGAACAGCACCGCAAGCTGCGCAGCGACCGCAAGACCCTGGTCGACGTCGAGGCCAGCATGAACGAGTACCTGCAACAACTCGACTGGCGCGTCAACGCCAACGCCAACCAGGGCTATTCGCTGGGCGGGCTGATCCTCAACGTCTCGGGCAAGGTGATCGCCAACTACTGGCTGAATCACGTCTACCCGCCGCAAGTGGGCGCGGCGCACCGCAGCGCCGCCCTGCACATCCACGACCTCGACATGCTGGCCGGCTACTGCGCCGGCTGGTCGCTGCGCACCCTGCTCAACGAGGGTCTGAACGGCGTGCCGGGCAAGGTCGAGTCGGGTCCGCCCAAACACCTGTCCAGCGCGGTCGGGCAGATCGTCAACTTCCTGGGCACGCTGCAAAACGAGTGGGCCGGCGCGCAAGCCTTCAGTTCCTTCGACACCTACATGGCGCCCTACATCAAGAAGGACAGCCTGGACTACCACCAGGTGCGCCAATGCCTACAGGAACTGATCTACAACCTCAACGTGCCGTCGCGCTGGGGCACGCAAACGCCTTTTACCAACCTGACTTTCGACTGGGTCTGCCCGGAAGACCTGCGAGAGCAAACGCCCGTGATTGGCGGCGAGGAAATGCCGTTCACCTATGGCGAGTTGCAGGCCGAGATGGACATGGTGAACCGCGCCTATATCGAGGTCATGATGGCCGGCGACGCCAAGGGCCGGGTCTTCACCTTCCCGATTCCGACCTACAACATCACGGAAGACTTCGACTGGTACAGCCCCAACGCCCAAGCGCTGTTCGAGATGACGGCCAAGTACGGCCTGCCCTATTTCCAGAACTTCATCAATTCGGAACTCAAGCCCAACATGATCCGCTCCATGTGCTGCCGCCTGCAACTCGACTTGCGCGAGCTGCTCAAACGCGGCAACGGCTTGTTCGGCTCGGCCGAGCAGACCGGTTCGCTGGGCGTCGTCACCATCAACTGCGCGCGCCTGGGCTATCTGCACCCGGGCGACGAGCCGGCCCTGCTGAGCGAACTCGACGCCCTGCTGGAGCTGGGCCGCGACAGTCTGGAGATCAAACGCAAGGTGATACAGCGCCACATGGACAACGGCTTGTTCCCCTACACCAAGCGCTACCTGGGCACGCTGCGCAACCACTTCTCCACGCTGGGCGTGAACGGCATCAACGAGATGATCCGCAACTTCACGCAGGACCGGGAAAACATCAGCACCGAGTGGGGCCACGCCTTCGCCATTCGCCTGCTGGACCATGTGCGTGCGCGCATGCTGGAGTTCCAGGACCAGACCGGCCACATGTACAACCTGGAGGCGACGCCGGCCGAGGGCACCACCTACCGCTTTGCCAAGGAAGACGCCAAGCAGTTCCCCGGCATCCTGCAAGCGGGCACCCCCGACATGCCTTACTACACCAACTCCAGCCAGTTGCCGGTGGGCTTTACCGACGATCCGTTCGAGGCGCTGGAGTTGCAGGACGATCTGCAGCGCAAGTACACCGGCGGCACCGTGCTGCACCTGTACATGAACGAGCCCCTGTCCAGCGCCGAAGCTTGCCGCCAGTTGGTGAAACGTTCGCTGTCGCGTTTTCGTCTGCCCTACATCACCGTCACGCCCACTTTCTCGATCTGCCCCAAGCACGGCTACCTGGGCGGCCGCCACGATTTCTGCCCCAAGTGCGATGCCGAAATTATTGCGCGCAAACAGCTCGAAGCTGTCTGAACAAGCAAATGAAATTTTATGAATGCGTCATTGCGATCACATCATTGTCATGCCGGGCTTGATCCGGCATCCATGGATTGCGGGTCAGGCCCGCAATGACACAGTGAAACCGTCTTTTCAGACCAGCAAGGAGAAGCCCAAATGAACGATCTGAGCGAACAGGAACTGCTGACACCACAGTCCACCATCGTGCTGCGCGACGACGAGCGCCAGCGCTGCGAGGTGTGGACCCGCGTGATGGGCTACCACCGCCCCATGGCGTCCTTCAACACCGGCAAGAAGGGCGAGTTTCATGAGCGCACCTACTTCGACGAGCGCTGCTGCCAGCCCCGCCTGGCCGACTGAGACCTCTGCGCCGGGCGGTGCCAGTACCACAGGCCTGGTTCCAAAACAACTCAAGGTCGGCGGCGTTACGGCGTTCTCCGCCACCGACTACCCCGGCAAGCTGGCGGCGGTGGTCTTTGTGCAAGGTTGCCCGTGGCGCTGCGGCTACTGCCACAACCCGCACTTGCAGCCGCGCACCGAGCACAGTTCGCTGCCCTGGACCCAGGTGCTGGCCCTCTTGAGGCGACGCGTGGGTCTGATCGATGCCGTGGTCTTTAGCGGTGGCGAGCCGACCATGGACGCCGCGCTGGCGGACGCCATGCGTCAAGTTCGCGCCCTCGGTTTTGGCGTCGGCCTGCACACCGCCGGCGCCTACCCGCGGCGCTTGGCCGAAGTGCTGCCACTGGTCGATTGGATCGGCCTCGACATCAAGGCCGAGCCGCACGGCTACGACGCCGTCACCGGCATCCGCGACAGCGCCGGCGCGGCCCTGACCAGCGCCGAAATAGTGTTGGCCAGCGGCGTGGCGCATGAATTCCGTACTACCGTGCACCCGGCTCTGCACAGCGAGCAGGACCTGCTGGCGCTGGCAAGCCGCTTGAGCCGGCTGGGCGTCAAGCGCTACGCCCTGCAGAGATTTCGCGCCATCGGCTGTGCCAATAAGGGACTGACGCAGGTAGCAGACCCCGATTTCCCCAGCGCCAACTTGGTGGCACAGGTCGGCGCCCTGTTTCCGGAATTCACGCTGCGAGACAGCTAAGGTCCAGCGGCGGCAGACTTTTTAAATCAGACCGGCGAATGTGTGCGCAGCCAGTCTTTGAGCGCGTCGTTCATGCGGGTTTGCCATCCTTTGCCGGAAGCTTTGAAGGAGGCCACCACCTCGGCATCCAGGCGGATGCCGGTAAACACCTTGGGTTGCTCAACACGCGGACGCCCAGGCGAGCGCTTCATGGCAACCAGGCTTTTGTACACGCCAGCATCCAGAACCTTGGCCGCTGGCTGTGCAGCGGCAAACCATCCATCAGTCAACTCGGGCGAGTCCGGGTCTGCGGCAATACCAGCATCGATGCGGGTGTTTTCTTCAGGCGTCGGCAGGCTCACCGCACGCCCGGAACGGGTCTTAAGCATTGTTGACATATCTCTTTACCTCTCGGTCATTGGCCTTGCGCAGGCTGATGATGCGCACCGACACCTCGCGCAGACAAAACACCATGACATGCAGACGCTGTTCAATCAGGCCAGTAGCTATAAAACGGGGCTCCGAATAGTGTTTTCGGCCATCCAGCTGCAATTGCACCGTTTCCCAATCGAAGGCCTCTGCTTCGGCGAACCAGACCCCATGCCGCTGTACGTTGATGGCAAGCTTGCGAGGATCGAAACTGTAATTCACGGTGTTTATTGTATTAACAATAATTAGGACAAGCAAACGTTTGTGTATTTTGCTTTTCCGTAAAACTGTCGGCGACCTGTCTCCCGCCAGCCTGACCAGAGTGCTACCATTCACTGAAACTGGTTTCAGAGAAATGCCGATTCCTGCCCTGATTTGAAATGCGCGCCAAAAAACAAGTTCACAACAGCGCCGCCGCAGCACCGGCCGCACGCGCCACCATTGCCGATGTGGCGCGCGAAGCGGGCGTCTCCAAAGCCACCGTTTCCCGCTTTCTGAACCACCGCGAGAGGTTGCTGACAAAAGACATTGCAAGCCGGGTGGAAGTGGCCATCGAGGCCCTGGCCTACAGCCCCAGCCCGATGGCGCAGGCGCTCAAGCGCGGCCGCTCGCGCCTGATCGGCCTGGTGGTGGCCGACGTCACCAATCCGTTCTCGGTGGCGGTGCTGCGCGGCGCCGAGAAAGCCTGCCAGCAGGCCGGCTACCTGCTGATGCTGTTCAACCTGGGCAATGACAGCCGGCGCGAAAGTGAAGCCATCAAGACGCTCACCGCCTACCAGGTGGAGGGCTTTATCCTGAACACCTTGGGCCGGGACAACGGCGCTGCCGCCGACGCGGCGCGCCACGGCAAGCCGGTGGTGCTGGTGGACCGGCGGCACCACGACATGCAAGCCGATTTTGTCTCGCTCGACAACGCCGGTGCCGTGCGCCTGGGCACACAGCACTTGGTGGAGCGCGGCTACCGCGAGCTGTTGTTTGTCTCGGAGCCGGTCAAGGACGTCAGCTCGCGCGAGGAACGCAAAGCCGCTTTTCGCGCCTTCGTCGAGGCGCCGCAGGCTGGCGTCACCGACCTGCATGGCAGCACGTTCGAGAGCACGGCGGAAGACGGCGACGCGGCCCTGGAGCAGGCGCTGCGCAGCCTGCGCCGGCGCGCCGGCAAGCGCCTGCCCGGCGTGCTCTCCAGCAACGCGGTGGTGACCTTGCGCGTGGTGGCGGCGCTGGCGCGGCTCGGTTGGCGCCTGGGCGCTGATGTGGGACTGGTGGGCTTTGACGACACCGAGTGGTCGCCTTATGTGGGACCGGGCCTGAGCACCATCGCGCAGCCGACCGACGAGCTGGGCCGGATCGCCGCCGGCTGCCTGATCGAGCGTCTGCAAGGCCTGGAGTTGCCGCCGCGCCAGATCCTGCTGTCCGGCCGCCTGCTGCCGCGTGGCTCGTCGGTGTCCACACCCACTTAAAGACTGCTAGGGTTTTCGCCAGTTACAACAGGCACACGCGCTCTTCTATAATTGCCTGAAACCGGTTTCAGTGTTTTCCCCCACGCATGAACTATTCGTTTCAATTCGGTGATGTCTTTGCCGCCTGGCCGCTGCTGCTGCGGGGCACCTGGAGCACCATCGCGCTGTCCATGTCGGCCATGCTGCTGGGCCTCGTGGTGGCGATCCTGTGCGCCTGGGGCAAGACCGCCGGTCCGCGCCCGCTGCGCTGGCTCATCAATGCCTACATCGAACTGATCCGCAACACGCCGTTTCTGGTGCAGTTGTTCTTTTTCTTCTTCGCCCTGCCGGCCCTGGGCCTGCGCTGGTCGGCCCACACCGCCGCCCTGACCGCCATGGTGGTCAATCTGGGCGCCTACGCCACCGAGATCATCCGCGCCGGCATCGAGTCGATTCCCAAGGGCCAGATCGAGGCCGGCCTGGCGCTCAGCCTGAAACGCCACGAAATCTTCCGCTTCATCATCTTGAAGCCGGCGCTGCGCACCGTTTACCCGGCCCTGACCAGCCAGTTCATTTTGCTGATGCTCAGCTCCAGCGTGGTGTCGGCCATTTCGGCCGACGACCTGACCTCGGTGGCGGCCAATCTGCAATCGCAGACCTTTCGCAGCTTCGAGATCTACATCGTGGTGGCTGTGATCTACCTGGCGCTAGCGCTGGGTTTCTCGGCGCTGTTCCGGGCCATCTACCGGCGCACCCTCAATTACCCGGCAGGCCGCTGATATGACCCCCACGCTTGTCACTTCGTGTACTCCCTGTACAGGTCGATGCCAAAGGCAACGACTCTTCTGCCCGTCCCACCCTGCGCAGGCAGGTTGGGAGCCGCGGGCATCAGCCCCGAGGGGGCTGATTCGTCTTGGGGCGGCCCGGCGCCGAATCTGATGCGTACCTTCGGCTTCTCCGAATTCCTGTTCATTCTTGAGGCGGCCAAGTGGACCGTGGCGCTCTCGATGATCGCCTTTGTCGGCGGCGCCATCGGCGGCTTGGTGATTGCGCTCAGCCGCACTTGCGAGCAACCCCTGCTGCGCACCCTGTCGGGCGGCTTCATCCAGATTTTTCAGGGCACGCCGCTGCTGCTGCAACTCTTTCTGGTGTTCTTCGGGGCGCCGGTGCTGGGCCTGGACATCAACCCCTGGGTGGCGGCCGGCGTGGCGCTGATTCTCAACAGCAGCGCCTTCCTGGGCGAGATCTGGCGCGGCTGCATCCAGGCCATCCCCAGCGGGCAATGGGAGGCGGCACAGGCGCTCAACCTGCACTACGTGGCGCGCATGCGTTACGTGATCCTGCCGCAGGCTTTCAAAATCGCGCTGCCGCCCACCGTGGGCTATATGGTGCAGATCATCAAGGGCACTTCGCTGGCGGCCATCATCGGCTTTGCCGAAGTGACGCGCTCGGGCCAGATCATCAACAACGCCACCTTCCAGCCGCTGATCGTTTTCAGCGTCGTCGCCGGTATCTATTTCGTGTTGTGCTGGCCTTTGTCGCTGCTGGCCGCGCACATGGAGCGCCGGCATGCGGCGACCCAAACGCGCTGAGACCCTTCCATTTTTTCCACCGTCAACTTTCACCTCAACCCACGGAGATTTCACCATGCTCAAGCCTCTGCAACGCCGCCTCTTCACCTCCACCGCCCTGGCCCTGGGCCTGGCCGCCACCCTGTCGGCCTGGCTGCCGTCGGTCAGCGCACAGACGGTGGCCGAGCTGAAGAAAAAAGGCGAACTCACGATCGGCATGCTGGTCGACTTTCCGCCCTACGGCACCATGAACGCCAGCAACCAGCCCGATGGCTACGACGCCGACGTGGCGCGCCTGCTGGCCAAGGACCTGGGGCTCAAGCTCAACCTGGTGCCGGTGACCGGCCCGAACCGCATCCCGTTCCTGTTGACCAACAAGGTCGATCTGCTGGTGGCTTCGCTGGCGATCACGCCCGAGCGCGCCAAGCAGGTCCAGTTCTCCAAACCTTATGCCGCCGCCAGCATTGTTTTGTACGGTGACAAGAAAGCCAGCATCAAGACCGCCGCCGACCTGAAAGGCAAGCGCGTCGGCGTGGCCCGCGCCAGCACCCAGGACGTGGCCCTGACCGCGCTGGCGCCGGAGGGCACCGAGATTCGCCGCTTCGACGACGACGCCTCGGCCATGCAAGCCTTGATGTCGGGCCAGGTCGACGCCATCGGCTGCTCCACCACGGTGGCGGCGCAGATCGACAAGCGCGCGCCGGCCAACGCCTTCGAGAGCAAGTTCCTACTGCGTCAGCAGGTGATGGGCATCGTGCTGCGGCCCGGCCAGGCCGAGTTGCTGAAGACGGTGGACGATTTCGTGGTGCGCAACAGCGGCAACGGCGAGCTCAACAAGCTGTACCGCAAGTGGCTGGAAACCGACCTGCCGAAGATGCAATAAATCAGACCCTCCTGCCGACCACGGTGTAGCCATGACAGCCACAATGCCCTCCTCCACGCCAGCCGGCGACGCCGCGCCCATCATCCGCATGGAAGCGGTCGATAAATGGTTCGGCAAGTTCCAGGTGCTGAGCCAGATCGACCTGACGGTGGCGGCCGGGGAGCGGATTGTGATCTGCGGGCCGTCGGGTTCCGGCAAGTCGACCCTGATCCGCTGCATCAACCGGCTGGAGACGGTGCAGCAAGGCCGCATCGTGGTCAACGGCATCGACCTGACGGCCGGCGGCCGCAATGTCGACTCGGTGCGCCAGGAAGTGGGCATGGTGTTCCAGCAGTTCAACCTGTTTCCGCACCTGACCATTTTGCAGAATTGCACGCTGGCGCCGATCCAGTCGCGCGGCCTGAGCCGGGACGAGGCCGAAGCGGTGGCGATGAAATACCTGCAACGGGTGCGCATTCCGGAGCAGGCGCACAAATACCCCAGCCAGCTCTCGGGCGGCCAGCAGCAGCGGGTGGCGATTGCGCGCGCCCTGTGCATGACGCCCAAGATCATGCTGTTCGACGAACCCACTTCGGCGCTGGACCCGGAGATGGTCAAGGAGGTGCTCGATACCATGATCAGCCTGGCCGACGACGGCATGACCATGCTGTGCGTGACGCACGAAATGGGTTTTGCGCGCAGCGTCGCCGACCGCGTGATCTTCGTGGCCGACGGCAAGATCATTGAGCAGGCCGCGCCGCAGCAGTTCTTCAGCAACCCGCAGCATGAAACGACGCGCAATTTTCTGGGTCAAATCCTGAGTTCGCAGCATGCTCACTGAGCTTGGCCGCACCGACCTGGCGGCCGACAGCGGCGCCACTGACAGTATTCAATCGCCCAGCGCGATCCTGATTTCACTGTCGGCTTTTGGCGCGGCGCAGGTACGCCGACTGGGCCAACTGGGGTTCACCCAACTCAGCCTGGCGGCCGGCGCCGACGGCGTCGAAGTGCGCAGCGAGTTGCTGCAAGACGCTGCCAGCGAGCTGCCGGCGCTAGCGCAGGCGCTGCGCGCCGCTGGCAAGGCGGCGGTGTATTCCTGTGCCGAGCCGCTCTGGAGCGCCGACGGCGCACTGGACGTGGCCGCCCTGGAGCGTGCCCTGTCTGCCAGCCAGACCCTGGGCGCGACGCGCCTGAAAATGTCCATCGGTGGTTTCGCGGCCGCCTCGCAAGCGTCGCTGTCCGAGGTGCAGCAGCGCTTGCAGGCCAGCGCCATGGAACTGCTGATCGAGAACGACCAGAGCGCGGAGGCCGGCACGCTGCTGGCCTTGCAGGACTTTTTTCAGGTCGCCAATGGCCGGGGCTTTTTTCCCGGCATGACTTTCGACATGGGCAACTGGCATTGGACCGGCGAGTGCCCGCTGCAAGCCGCCAACGCGTTGGCGGCCCAGGTCCGTTACGTGCATTGCAAAGGCGTGCAGCGCCAGCCGCAACGCTGGGTGGCGGTGCCGCTGGCCGACTCCAGCGCGCCCTGGCGCGCCGTGCTGCGCGCCCTGCCCTGCCCGGTGCCCTGGGCCATCGAGTACCCGCTGCTGGGGGACGACCTGCTGACCGTCGCACGGCAGGAAATTGCGCAACTGCGCCAGGTCGCCGCCAGCCTGGCAGGCCGCCACCTCACTGTTTGATTCAACCGCAAAAGAATTCCACATGAACCCCGCCCTCGACGTGATCACTTTTGGCGAAGCCATGCTGCTGCTGGTGGCGGACCGGCCCGGTCCGCTGGAGCAAGCTGAGGCTTTTTACAAGCGCACCGCCGGCGCCGAGACCAACGTGGCGATCGGCTTGGCGCGCCTGGGCCTGCGGGTCGCCTGGGCCAGCCGCCTGGGCACCGATTCCATGGGCCGCTACCTGTTGGCGGCGATGGCCAAGGAAGGCATTGACTGCTCGCACGTGGTGTGCGATGCGACGCAGAATACCGGCTTTCAGTTCAAGGGCAAGGTGACCGACGGCAGCGACCCGCCGGTGGAGTACCACCGCAAGGGCTCGGCCGCCAGCCACATGGGTGTCGCCGACATCGACCAAGCCTGGTTGCTCAGCGCCCGCCATCTGCACGCCACCGGCGTCTTTGCCGCCATCTCGGAAACCACTTTGCCGGCGGCGCGCAAGACCATGGACTTGATGCGCAGCGCCGGCCGCAGCGTCTCGTTCGACCCGAATCTGCGCCCCACCCTGTGGGCCACACCCGAGCTGATGCGCGCTTCCATCAACGACCTGGCGACGCGCGCCGACTGGGTGCTGCCGGGCCTGGAAGAAGGTCAATTTCTGACCGGTGAATCCAGCCCCGAAGGCATCGCCCGTTGGTACCGCCAGCGCGGCGCCAAACTGGTGGTGGTCAAGCTGGGCAGCGCCGGCGCTTATTTCGATGGCGAGGCGGGCTGCGGCCGCGTCGCCGGTTTCCCGGTGGCCCAGGTGGTGGACACGGTGGGTGCCGGCGACGGCTTTGCGGTGGGCGTCATCAGCGCGCTGCTGGACGGCCAGAGCGTGCCGGAGGCGGTAAAACGCGGTGCCTGGATCGGCGCCCGCGCGGTGCAGGTGCTGGGCGACAGCGAAGGCCTGCCGACCCGCGCCGAACTCGACGCTGCGGGGCTTTGACCATGTCTTTGAACACGGCTGACGTCGCACGCAAAAAGGTTCTGGTGTTCCGCGAACTGCCGCCGGACCAGTTGGCGCGACTGCGCTCGCGGCACGAGGTGACGGTGGCGAATCCGCGTGTGCCGGCGCAATTGCCTATTTTTCATGCCGCGCTGGCCGACGCCGAGGGCCTGATAGGTTCCAGCTACCCGGTGGACGCCGCCTTGCTGGCGCGCGCACCGCACCTCAAAGTGATCTCCAGTGTGTCGGTGGGCGTCGACAACTACGACCTGAAGGCGCTGGCGGCGCGCGGCGTCATGCTGTGCCACACCCCCGGCGTGTTGACCGAGACCACCGCCGACACCGTCTTTGCCCTCATCATGGCCAGCAGCCGGCGGCTGGTGGAGTTGGCCAATCTGGTGCGCGAAGGGCGCTGGACGCGCAACATCGGCGAGGAGCTGTTCGGCTGGGACGTGCACGGCAAGACGCTGGGCATCCTGGGTTTCGGCCGTATCGGCCAGGCGCTGGCGCGCCGCGCCGCGCTGGGCTTTGGCATGCCGGTGCTGTACCACAACCTGCAAGTGGTGGACGTGGCCAAGGACTTGCCGGCATTGCTTGGCAAAGTCAGCGCCGCCTCGTTCGACGAGGTGCTGCAACGCGCCGACATCGTCGCCGTCGTGCTGCCCTTGTCGCCGCAGACCCGCGGCCTGATCGGAGCGCGCGAATTCGCACTGATGAAGCCGGGGGCCATTTTCATCAACGGCGCGCGTGGCGCCATCGTGCAGGAACAGGCGCTGCTGCAGGCGCTGGACCACGGCACGCTGCGCGCCGCCGGGCTCGATGTCTTTGCCACCGAGCCGCTGCCGCTGGACTCGCCCCTGCGCACACACCCCAAGGTGACAGCGCTGCCGCATATCGGCTCGGCCACCCTGGAAACCCGGCACGCCATGGCGGAGCTGGCGACCAGCAACTTGCTGTACGCTCTGGCGGGCCAGCGCCCGCCGGCGGTGTTTGACTTTTCCGCCATCTCGTAGCCCACCATTCAAGGAGTCATTTCAATGCAACTCACTGCCCAAGCCGGTCTTCCGCACGACGGCACCTCCGGCGCCCTGGCGGCGCGGGTCTGGCGCCCCGATGTCGACGGCCCATCCATCGTGGCCTTGCGCGGCGACGATGTGATCGACATCTCGGCCAGCTTTCCAACCCTGCGCGATCTGTGCGAAGCACCGGACCCGGCCGCTGCTTTGCGGCAGGCCAACGGCCAGCGCATCGCCTCGGTGGCCCAGCTGTTTGCCAACACGGCGCCTGACACGCGCCAGCCCGAGCGGCCCTGGCTGCTGGCAGCGGCCGACCTGCAGCCGATCAAGGCGGCCGGCGTTACCTTTGCGGTGTCCATGCTGGAGCGCGTGATCGAGGAAAAAGCGCGCGGCAACCCGGCCGCGGCGGCGGCCATCCGGCAGGAGATCGTGGCGCTGGTGGGCGACGATCTGTCGAAATTGAAACCGGGGTCGACGCAGGCCATGGCGCTGAAAAAAGTGTTGATCGCCCAGAGCGCCTGGAGCCAGTACCTGGAGGTGGGCATAGGGCCGGACGCGGAAATTTTCACCAAGGCGCCGCCCATGGCCGCCGTCGGCACCGGCGCCGATGCCGGCCTGCACCCTTCCTCCTCCTGGAACAACCCGGAGCCGGAGCTGGTGCTGGCGGTCAACTCGCGCTCAAAAATCGTCGCCGCCAGCCTGGGCAACGACGTCAATCTGCGCGATCTGGAAGGCCGCTCCGCCTTGCTGCTGGGCAAGGCCAAAGACAACAACGCATCGGCCGTGATCGGCCCCTGCCTGCGCTTTTTCGATGCCACTTTCTCGCTCGATGACGTGCGTCGCACCACCATCACCTTGAAGGTTGAGGGTGAGGACGGTTTTGTGCTGGAAGGTTTCTCATCGATGTCGCAAATCAGCCGCGACCCGCTCGATCTGGTAGCCCAAATGATGGGGTCGCACCATCAGTACCCGGACGGCGCCATGCTGTTTCTGGGCTGCATGTTCGCGCCGGTGCAGGACCGCGATACGGTGGGCGGCGGCTTTACCCACAAGGTGGGCGATATCGTCACCATCTCGGCGCCGCAACTGGGCAGCCTGGTGAACCGCATGCGGCGCACCGACCAGTGCCCGCCGTGGACTTTCGGCACTGGCCAGTTGATGCGCAACCTGGCCAGGCGCGGCTTGCTTTAAGGGCGCGTGCGTACCCACTTGACGTTGCGCGGCTGTTCGGCGAGCTAGGCCCACGGGTCCAATCGTGACCAAATCTCAATTATTTGGAGTGCCATCTACCGTGTAATATTTCCAAAGAATGGATATAATTCACGGATGTACACACGACTTGCGCAACGCACCTTGAGCGACTTGCTCGAGCAGTTTCCCGCAGTTGTTCTCTTGGGACCGCGCCAAGCCGGCAAGACAACCCTTGCTCTTGCAGAGAAGAAACGCAATCCGAACGCTCTTTATCTGGACCTGGAGCTACCGTCGGCGCAGCGGCAGCTCGATGACCCGGAAGCGTTCCTTCTTGCACACGCCAACCAACTGGTGATCCTCGACGAAGTTCAGCGCCTACCGGATTTGTTCAACGTGCTGCGCGGTGTAATCGATCTTCGGCGGCGCAATGGTGAAGCATCGAGACAGTTCCTGTTACTTGGCTCTGCTTCCGGCGTATTGCTACAACAGACCAGCGAAAGTCTGGCAGGGCGCGTCGCTCAACTGGAACTCACCCCCTTTCAGGCCAGAGAGGTCTTGCAAGGCGATGCAACTGCGAACGCACAGAACGCGTTGTGGGTTCGAGGTGGTTTTCCCCTTTCCTGGATGGCAGCCAACAATGCGCAAAGCCTGGTCTGGCGTGAGGTATTTATCACCACCTACCTTGAGAAAGACATTCCGGCACTTGGTCCTCGCATCCCTGCAACGACCTTGCGTCGCCTGTGGACCATGTTGGCCCACAACCAGGGAGAACTGCTAGACCAGTCAAAGCTCGCCTCTGCCCTTGCCATCAGCGGGCAAACCGTTGGGAGGTACATCGACCTGCTGTGCGATCTCATGTTGGTACGGCGCTTGACCGCCTGGAGCGGAAATGCCGGCAAACGCCTGGTGCGCACTCCCAAGGTTTACGTGCGCGACAGTGGGATCGTTCACGCCCTTCTCGGCCTGCAAGATCTTGATGCCGTTTTGAGCCATCCGGTCGCCGGAGCAAGCTGGGAAGGCTTCGTCATTGAGCAACTAATCACCGCAGCACCTCATGCCCAGGCCAGCTTCTATCGGACAAGCCACGGCGCTGAGGTTGATTTGGTTCTCGAGTTTAGAAGTGGGAAAACTTGGGTCATCGAAATCAAGCGATCATCCGCGCCTACGCTGTCCAAGGGTTTCTACTTTGCTGCAGCGGATGTCGGAGCGGTTCGCAAATTGCTGGTTGCACCAGTAGATCAGCCCTTCCCCATGAAAGATGGCGTTGAGGTGATGAATCCCGTCATGGCCGCTAACATGGTTTCCGGACAAACTTGAAGCCCTCAGCGCTTGAACGGCACCACCAACTGGTGCTGCTCGCCCAGGCCGTCTATACCCAGCGTCATGCGGTCGCCCTGCTTCAGGTACAGGGGCGGCTTCATCCCCAGGCCGACGCCCGGCGGTGTGCCGGTGGTGATCACATCGCCCGGCAGCAAGGTCATGAACTGGCTGACATAGCTGATCAATTTGGCGACGCCGAACACCATGGTGCGGGTCGAGCCGGTCTGCATCCGCTGGCCATTGAGGTCCAGCCACATGCCCAGTTTTTGCGGGTTGGGCACCTCGTCGCGCGTCACCAGCCAGGGGCCTAGCGGGCCGAAAGTGTCGCAACCTTTGCCCTTGTCCCAGGTACCGCCGCGCTCCAGTTGGTACTCGCGCTCGCTGATGTCGTTGACGGTGCAGTAGCCGGCGACAAAATTCAAGGCCTCTTTTTGCGACACATAGCGCGCCCGGGTGCCGATCACGACGCCCAGTTCCACTTCCCAGTCGGTCTTGAGCGAGCCCTTGGGCAGCATCACCGGGTCATCGGGCCCCTGGACGCAACTGCTGGCTTTCATGAAGACCACCGGCTCTTTGGGCAGCGGCAGCCCCGACTCGGCCGCATGGTCGGCGTAATTGAGGCCGATGGCGATGAACTTGCCGACGCCGCCGACCGGGCTGCCCAGGCGCGGCGTGCCCTTGACCAGCGGCAAACTGGCGCTCTTGAGCTTGCGCAGCCTGGCCAGCGCGGCGTCGCCCAACTGGTCGGGCGTCAGGTCCTTGATCACGGCGCTCAGGTCGCGCAGTTTGCCCTCGGCATCTATCAGCCCCGGCTTTTCCTTGCCGGGTTTGCCATAACGAACGAGTTTCATGGTGTTTCCTTTCGGTTGATGTGGGTGAGCCGGTTCATATGGTCATGCCGCCGTCGACCGAGAACAGTTGGCCGGTGGCAAAGACCGATTCGTCGCTGGCCAGGTAGACCACGATGGGGGCGATCTCATGGGCCTGGGCCAGCCGCCCCATCGGCTGGCGCGCAATGAAGTTCTGGCGCGCCGCCGCCGGGTCGGCATACGCATTGATGCGATCTCCCAGCGAGGGCGTGTCCACCGTGCCGGGGGCGATGGCATTGCAGCGAATGCCTTGCGCGACAAAATCGGCCGCCACCGATTTGGTCAAACCCACCACGGCGGCCTTGCTGGCGCCGTAGGCAAAGCGATTGGGCAGGCCCTTCAAGCTGCTGCAGACGCTGGACATGTTGATGATGCTGCCGCCGCCGTTGGCCAGCATCTTGGGCAATGCCGCCTGGATCATCCAGTACTGGGCGCGCACATTGAGGTTGAAAGCAAAGCTCCAGTCCTCATCCGTGGCTTGCAGGATGCTGCCGTTGTGAACCACGCCGGCGCAGTTGAACAGCACATCGAACGGCGCGCTGCGCGCCACCAGATCCTGGATCGCCGCCTTGTCCATCACATCCAGCCGAGCGGTGCTGACGTTGGGCACCCCGGCATAACTCTGCAGCAGCTCCGCGTTGATGTCGGTGGCCAGCACCTGCGCGCCCTCGGCGGCCATCGCCAGCACGCTGGCGCGACCAATGCCCTGGCCGGCGGCCGTGACCAATACCGTCTTTCCTTTAAGTCTCATGGCTTCTCCATTGATTTGTTTGAGTGCTAGGGTTTGTCCGGATGCATGAAGATCGTCGCTCGTGCAATTATCAATTGGCCTTACCACCTGGCCAATCAAGACTAACCCTTATGCCTTTGAATTGCCTGACCAGCCCCGCTGCCGGGACTCCAACCCCTTTGTCGGACCATGCCGCTGAAAGTCATTGAACCGCAACGCCTGTACCGCCAGATCGCGGAGCAATTGCGCTCCCTGATCAACGCCGGCGAGTTTGCCGTCGGCTCGCGTCTGCCGGCCGAGCGCGAGCTGGCCAAACAACTGTGCGTCAGCCGCCCCTCGGTGCGCGAAGCCCTGATTGCGCTGGAGATCGAAAAAGTGGTGGAGGTGCGCAGCGGCTCCGGCATTTATGTGCTCAAGCCGAAGAAGCGCCAGGCAACGCGCGGCAAGGTCGGCGAAGCCGTCGAGTGGGGCCCGCTGGAGTTGATGCGGGCGCGCGAGTTGGTGGAAAGCGAAGTGGCGGCGCTGGCAGCGCGCCATGCCAAGCAGGCCGACTTGCAGTTGATGGACCAGGCACTGCAACAGATGCGCGCCGAAGTGGCCCTGGGCCAGATACCGCGCGCCGGCGACGAGGCTTTTCACAATGCCATTGCCCAGGCCTGCGGCAACGAGGTGCTGCGCGATACCGTGCGCGGCTACTGGGAAGCCCGGCACGGCGCCTTGTTCGAGCGCCTGGGCGACTATTTTGAAGATCATGTTTCATGGGACGCGGCGCTGCTGGAACACGCCGCGGTACTGAAAGCGATACGCGCCCGCAAGGCCGACCTGGCCCGCAGCGCCATGCACCTGCACCTGAAGAGAGCCCATCAACGCTACAGCGCCAGTTGGCGCCGCGCCAAGCCGTCCTGACCTGCCAGATTTCTACCACCACCAAGCTAGGAGACATCATGAAAAAACGCGACATCGCCAGCCTCGCCATCAAGACACTGGCGGCCTGTGTTCTATTCACCGGAGCGGCCGGAACCTTGGGCCTGGCCAATGCCCAGACCAAGCTGAAATGGGCCCACGTCTACGAGACCTCGGAGCCGTTTCACAAGTGGTCGGTGTGGGCCGGCGACGAGATCAAGAAGCGCACAGGTGGCCGCTACGAAGTGCAGGTCTTTCCGGCCTCCTCGCTGGGCAAGGAGAGCGACATCAACCAGGGTCTGACGCTGGGCACGGTGGACATCATCCTGACCGGCGCCAGCTTTGCCGCCGCCAGCTACCCGCCGTTGGCCGTGACCTACTTCCCGTTCATCTTCCGCGATTCCGAACACCAGCTCAAATACGCCAAGAGCGATGTCTTCCGCGAACTCGCCAAGGGCTATGACGACAAGAGCGGCAACCACATCACGGCGCTCAACTACTACGGCGCGCGCCAGCTGACCTCCAACCGCCCGATCGTCAAACCGGAGGACATGAAGGGTCTGAAAATCCGCGTGCCGGACGCGCCGGCCTACCTCGCGTTTCCGAAGTCGCTAGGCGCCAACGCCACGCCGATCGCTTTTGCCGAGGTCTATCTGGCGCTGCAAAACGGCACCGTGGACGCGCAGGAAAATCCGCTGCCCACGATCCTGGCCAAGAAGTTCTTTGAAGTGCAGAAGAACATCTCGCTGACCGGCCACATCATCGACTCGCTGCTGACGGTGGTGGGCGGACCGCTGTGGAACAAGCTCTCGGAGGCCGACAAGAAGATTTTCAGCGACGTGATGCAGGAAGCGGCCGAGAAAACCGGCCGTGAAATCATTGCCTCGGAAGTGCGTCTGGTGGACGAATTCAAGAAGAAGGGCATCAATATCATCACGGTCGACAAGAACGCCTTCCGCGAGGCCGTGCTGAAAAACGCCAAGCCGACCGACTACGGCTATCGCCAGTCCGACTACGACCGCATCATCGCCATCAAGTAAGCCGGGCGAAACATGCAAGACATCGATGCGCTCCCCCATGTCATGGGGGACGACGGCGAGTTCCACGCGCAGGACGAAGCGGTGGATCTCTCCGGCACGACCGCGGAAGCCTGGCTCGCGCTGGGCTTCTTCTGGGTCCTGGGGGCCACCGTGTTCTACCAGTTTTTCACCCGCTATGTGCTCAACGACTCGGCCGCCTGGACCGAGGAGATTGCGCGCTACCTGCTGATCGGCGTGGTCTTCATCGGCGCCTGCATCGGCGTAGCGAAGAACAACCACATCCAGGTCGATTTCTTCTTCAAGTTCATGCCCCCCAGGATGGCCCGCGTCATGGCCACCCTGGTGGACCTGCTGCGGGTGGTGTTCCTGGCCGCTTTCGTGGTCCTCACGCTGCTGCTGATGAACAAGCTCAGCCATGCCCGCATGACCATGATCAACCTGCCGATGAACCTGGTCTATGGCGGCTGCCTGGCCGGCTTCGCGGCCATGACCTGGCGCGCCGTCCAGGTCGCGCGCCGGCACTGGCAGCGCGGCTACAGCGTGCTGGAACGCCCGGCCACCACCCTCGATGACGACTGAGCGAAACCCCTTATGCTGAAAATCATTTTCCTGTTGCTGCTCAGCGGCGGCATTCCGGTGGCGCTGGCCATGACCGGCTCGGCGCTGCTCTACATCTGGTGGACCGGCACGCTGCCGCCTTATGTGGTGATCCACCGCATGATCAGCGGCATCGACAGCTTTCCGCTGCTGGCGGTGCCCTTCTTCATCCTGGCCGGCAACCTGATGAACAACGCCGGCATCACCAACCGCATCTACAACTACGCGCTGGCGCTGGTCGGCTGGATGAAGGGCGGACTGGGCCACGTCAACATCCTGGGCTCGGTGATCTTTGCCGGCATGAGCGGCACGGCCATCGCCGATGCGGCCGGACTCGGCACGATCGAGATCAAGGCCATGACCGAC
>NZ_JAQTMS010000070.1:26079-26465 GCF_028714215.1 Rhodoferax sp.
GCCTATCATCCCGCCCAGTCTGCCGTTCGTGATCTACGGCATGATGGCCAATGTCAGCGTCGGCTCGCTGTTTCTGGCCGGCATCCTGCCGGGCGCCCTGATGGCGATCCTGATGATGCTGACGGTGGCTTATTTCGCCCACAAGAACGGCTGGGGCGCCGACGTCAAGTTTGCCTGGCCGCGCGTCATCAAGGCGTTAATGGAAACAGTGGTGGTGATCGGCTGGCCGGTGCTGCTGTGGGTTTTGATCGTCCAGTTCAACATGCCGGCGCAACTGACGGTGTTTGCCGGCCTGGTGGTACTTTTTCTGGCCGACAAGCGCTTCAAGTTCCAGGGGGCGCTGCCCATCATGACGCCGGGGCTGCTGATAGGCGGCATGGCCACCG
>NZ_JAQTMS010000071.1 GCF_028714215.1 Rhodoferax sp.
TCCATCCAGTTTCTCCTTTCGTTTGCTTGGCGGCTCACGATTGGTAGTTTCTGCGATGGACACCTACGTATATGTCAAACTCCTACTGCCACCCCGGCAAAGCCGGGGGATCTCCCATTTGATTAGAGGAAATTTGCCATGACCATTAAGACCAAAATCGAAGTAAAAACAGGTGCCAAGGCGAAGAGCCCGATTTTTGAGGCCGTACATGAGACGGCCCTTGACCTGCATCGTCTGGGCTTTATTGACCAACGCAAGATGCGCAAGTTTGATGTTCTGTGCCAAGAACCTATTCCGGACTACGACAGCGAAAAAATCAGAGCCTTGCGGGATCGATTCAATCCCTAAGCAAAGCGCCCAGTCGTCTTGAATTGGTCTGTTGCCGCCACCAGCGCCCTGGCAGTGCCCGGCTCCGAGGCGGCGTGGCCGGCGTCTTCCACCAGGATGAATTGAGCCTCGGGCCAGGCTTGCTGCAGGCGGTAGGCGGATGCCGGCGGGCACACCACGTCGTAGCGGCCCTGGACGATGACGGCCGGCAGATGCCGTATCCGCTGCACATTGCGCACCAGTTGGTCTTCGCTCAAAAAGCCCTGGTGCTGAAAATAGTGCGCCTCCAGCCGGCCCACGCCCAGTGCCACCCGATCCGAGCCAAATTGTTCGGCCTCTTCGGGATGCGGCAGCAGGTGCAGGCAACTGCCCTCATAACGGCTCCAGCTTCGGGCCGCCGCGCTGGACTCTGCCTGGTCTTCGCTGAACAAGCGCTTGGCATAGGCCTGCAACAGGTCGGCGCGCTCCTCTGGTGGAATAGGCGCCAAAAACTGCGTATGTTCTTTCGGAAAAAACCAGCCGATGCCGTTCATGAACCAGTCGATCTCAGTCGGGGTACAGAGAAAGATACCGCGCAGTACAAAGCCCAGACAACGCTGCGGATGGCTCTCGCCATAGGCCAGCGCCAGGGTCGAACCCCAGGAGCCGCCGAACACCAGCCATTGGTCAACACCCATCATTTGCCGGATCTTTTCGATGTCGTCGATCAGCAGTTGCGTGCTGTTGTTGCGGTACTCGCCCAGCGGCGTCGATTGCCCGGCACCACGCTGATCGAACAGCACGATGCGGTAGCGCCGCGGATCGAAAAATTGCCGGTGCAGGGGCGACAAGCCGGCGCCCGGACCACCGTGCAAAAACAGCACCGGCAGCCCCAACGGGTTGCCGCATTCTTCCCAGTACAGGGTATGCAATTCGTCCACCGCCAGCCGTCCGCTGCGGTAGGGTTCGATTGGCGGATAAAGGGCTGATTCCGGGCTAGGCAGATTCATGACGAGGAAACGCTTTCATTTGGATTTTTGCAGCGCCTGCGCAGTGATGGCCGACAAGGTCCCGCGGGTGGTGATCACTTCCGGGTCCAGCAGCACTTCGATCAGGGTGCCTTCGGGCCGCGCCAGCGCCGCCAGCAACTCGGGCTCGAACTGCTCGGTGCGGCTGATGCGCACACCGGCGTAGCCATAGGCGCGCGCCAGCGCCGCGAAGTCGGGATTCTTCAGTTGGGTGCCGGCGACGTGCTGCGGATACTCGCGCTCCTGGTGCATCCGGATGGTGCCGAACATGCCGTTGTTGAGCAGCACGATGATGGTCTTGGCGCCGTATTGCACGGCCGTCGCCAGCTCCTGCCCGTTCATCAAAAAGTCGCCATCGCCGGCAACGGTGAAGACGACGCGCCCGGTGGTGATGGCCGCTGCAATGCCGGCCGGCACGCCGTAGCCCATGGCGCCATTGGTCGGTGCCAGTTGCGTCTTGAAGCCCTTGGCCAGGCCGTGATGGCGGTAGAAGCGGTGCACCCAGCTGGCAAAGTTGCCAGCGCCGTTGGTCAGCACCGCATCGACCGGCAAATGCTGTTGCAGCGTCGCCACCAGTGCCGGCATGTCGACCTCGCCGGGCAGGGTCTGCGGCAGCAGATTGGCCAGGTAATCGGCCTGGCAGGCTTGCGTCCAGGCTTGCCAGGCCAGTGTCGGCGGCGCCGCCAAAGTCTCCAGCGACAGGGCTGCCGCGCCCATGCCGGCGTTGATCGCCAGGTCGGCCTGGTAGACGCGGTTCAGTTCTTCCGCGCTGGCATGAATGTGCACCAGCTTCTGCTTCGGTCGCGGCGCCTCGAGCAAGGTGTAGCCGCCGCTGGTCATCTCGCCCAGACGGGCTCCCACGGCCAGGATCAGGTCGCTGCTTTTGATGCGCGCCGCCAGCTTGGGATTGATGCCGATGCCCACATCGCCGGCATACAGCGGATGGTGGTTGTCGAAGATGTCCTGAAAGCGAAACGCATTGCCCACCGGCAGTTGCCAGTGCTCGGCAAAGCGCTGCAAGGCCTGTGCCGCCGCCACCGTCCAGCCGCCACCGCCGGCGATGACAAAAGGCCGCTGCGCCTGCAGCAGCAGCTCGCGCAAGCGGCTTAGCGATCCGGGGTCGCACCAGGCCTCGACGGCAGTCACGCGCGGCAAGGCTTGCGGCGGCAATCCGCTGACCGCGTCAGCCACCAGGGTCTGCGTCAGCATGTCTTCCGGCAACACCAGCACCACCGGTCCGGGTCGGCCGTTCATGGCGGTGGCGAAAGCACGCGCCACGTACTCGGGAATGCGCCGCGCATCGTCGATGCGTTCCACGCGCTTCGCAAAGCCCTTGGTGCTGGGTCCGAAAAAGCTCGGGAAATCGACTTCCTGAAACGCTTCGCGGTCCCGCGTGTCGCTGGCCACGTCGCCGACAAACAGCACCATGGGCGTCGAATCCTGAAACGCGGTGTGCACGCCGATCGAGGCATTGGTGGCACCGGGGCCGCGCGTCACAAAACAGACGCCCGGGCGCCCGGTCAGCTTGCCATGCGCCTCCGCCATGTAGGCGGCGCCGCCCTCCTGGCGATTGATGATGAACTGGATCTGATCGCGGTAGCGGTGAAAGCCATCCAGCACCGCGAGATAGCTCTCGCCGGGTACGCCAAAGGCGTGCGTGACACCTTGTTCGACAAGGCACTGGACCAGCAAGTGGCCGGCAATTTGGGGTGTGGGTGTGATTGTCATGGACCCCATTGTGCCGAAATTGCATAATGACCAGCCCAGCCCAGCCGGTCAATCGAGGTCCCGTTCAGCAACGGATTCAAAAGGATTACAGGAGACAACAAGATGGCAGAGATCAGCGGCGGCGAAGTTATCGCCCGCATGTTGCAGCAGGAAGGTGTCGAAAAAGTCTTCGGCATCATCGACGGCACCTACTTTGGTTTCTACGAGGCCTTGCACCGAATCGGCATCGAGATCGTGACGCCGCGCCACGAGACCTCGGCCGCGCACATGGCCGGCGCCTATGCGCGGCTTACCGGCAGATTAGGTGTCTGCATGGCCAGCAACGGACCCGGCGTGGCCAACCTGCTGCCGGGACTGGTGGTGGAGCAGGCCGACGGCAACCGGGTGCTGGCCATTACCAGCGCGCGCCGACCCAGCATCATGTACCCGGACCGCGGCGGCAGCTACCAGTGTTTCGATCAAAGCGGCGTCATCGGCAAAATCGCCAAGTGGAGCAGCGCGGTGTCGTCCTTTGGCCGCGTGCCGGAGCTGCTGCGCAAGGCGCTGCGCAAAAGCTACGAGGGGCGGCCCGGCGTGGTACACCTGGACGTGCCGGAAAACATCATGAACGCCAAGGTGAAGGCCGATGTCGGCTACTGGTCGCCAGGCCAGTACCGCGCCACCGATAGGCTGTCGCCCTCGGCCGAGCAGGTGGCCGGCGCGGCACAGTTATTGATCAGCGCCGCGGCGCCCATGATTCACGCCGGCAGCGGCGTCATTCACGCGCTGGCCTTCGACGCCTTGCGGCGCGTGGCTGACCTGCTGCAGGCGCCGGTCACCACCAGTTGGGCGGCACGCGGCGTGCTCACCGAAGCGTCGCCGCTGGCCATCACCATGCCGCACGTCAAACTCAACCACCGGGTGCGCAACGAGGCCGACGCGGTGCTGATCCTGGGCTCGCGCCTGGGTGAAACCGACTGGTGGGGCAAGCCGCCCTACTGGCGCAAGCCGTCGGAGCAGAAGACCATCCAAGTCGATCTGGATGCCGACATGATTGGCCTGAACAAGCCGGTCGATCTGGCCATCGTCGCCGACCTGAAACGCTTTCTTGAGTTGCTGGGCGATGAGCTGACACGACGCCAGGCCGAGATCAAGCTGGACGCCCGGCGCGAGCGCGTCGCCACTTATGCCAAAGTCATGAAGGATGAGCGCGCCGGCTGGGACAAGGCGCTCTCCGACATGGCCATACCGATGAACCCGGCGCACATAGGCGCCGTTTGCGGCAAACTGTTTCCAGCGGACTCGGTGCTGGTGGCCGACGGCGGCAATGCCACCATCTGGGCCATGTTCTACCACCAGGTGACGGTGCCCAACACGGTGCTGTCGACCTTCAAGTTCGGCATGCTGGGCGCCGGCATGGCGCAGGCGGTGGGCGCCGCCATCGCGCGGCCCGGTCTGCCCGTTTGCTGCATCATCGGCGACGGCGCCATGGGCTTTCATTCGCAGGAGGTCGAAACGGCGGTGCGCAACAAGGCGCAGGTGATCTACATCGTGCTGTGCGACAAGCAATGGGGCATGGTGAAGATGAACCAGCAGTTCATGCTGCGGCCCTTCAAGACCATGCTCTTCAAGCACCTGGACCCGGATGAAACGATCAAGGCCGACCTGGGCGAGATCGAGTTCGACAAACTGGGCATCAGCATGGGCGCCTACGGTGAGCGGGTGTCAGACCCGGCGCAGTTGAAGCCGGCGCTGGAGCGGGCGCTGGCCACCGGCCGTTGCGCCGTGATCCACGTCGATGTGGATCCGGTCAAGCACATGTGGGCACCGGGCCTGATCCACTTCAAGAAGATGCACGAGGAACCCAAAGGTTAACGCGGAGCAGTCGCCATGACCGACATTGATCTGGTCCGCCTCAACTTCAGTCCGCAGTCGCTGCTGCTGCTCAACGTGGTGTTGGGCTTCGTCATGTTCGGCGTTTCGCTGGAGCTCAAAACCGACGACTTCAAGGAGGCCTTGCGCACGCCGCGGGCTCTGGTCATCGGCTTGCTGGGCCATCACCTGGTGTTTCCGGCCTTCACTTTTCTGCTGGTGCTGTTGATGCAGCCGCGCCCCAGCATCGCGCTGGGCATGATCCTGGTGTCATCCTGCCCGGCCGGCAACATCT
This sequence comes from Rhodoferax sp., assembly GCF_028714215.1. GTDB lineage: Bacteria > Pseudomonadota > Gammaproteobacteria > Burkholderiales > Burkholderiaceae_C > Rhodoferax. The sequence goes on from NZ_JAQTMS010000071.1 coordinate 5,209, forward strand.
CCAACTTTCTGACCCATTTCGCCCGCGGCAACACGGCGCTGTCGGTCTCCATCAGCACCTTGTCAACGCTCACCGCGATCGTCATGACGCCGCTCAACATCGCCTTCTGGGGCGGCCTCTACGCGCCGGCGCAGCCGCTGCTGCGCCAGGTGGCGGTCAATCCGCTGGAGATGTTCCTGCATGTGTTCTTGCTGCTGGGGCTGCCGCTGGCCATCGGCCTCTTTGTCTCGCGCCGCTGGCCGCGCTTCACGGCGCGCGCGCAAAAGCCGATGAAGATCTTCTCACTGGCCTTCTTCCTGCTCTTTGTGCTGGCCGCGCTGGGCGCCAACTGGCAGTACTTCAAGCTTTACGTCGGCATGGTGGTGGGCGTGGTGCTGGTGCACAACGCTTGCGCCCTGCTGACCGGCTACGGCATGGCCTTCGTCGCCAAGCTGCCCGAGCGTGACCGGCGTGCCGTGGCGATCGAGTGCGGCATCCAGAATTCGGGGCTCGGCCTGATCCTGATCTTCAGCTTTTTCGACGGCCTGGGCGGCATGGCCGTCATCACCGCCTGGTGGGGCATCTGGCATATCGTCGCCGGGCTCTCGCTCGCCACCTTCTGGAGCCGGCGGCCACCCTCGCTGCTCACCGCATGAAGACTCGCAGCGTCCTCGTCACCGGCAGTTCGGGCTATCTGGGCAACCAGGTAGTGGCGCGCCTGGCCCAGCGCGCCGATGTCGCCACCATCGCGCTGGACCTGCGCGAGCCGCTGCAACGCCTGGCCGGCGTGGCGTATGAAGTGGCCGACATCCGCTCGGCGGATGTCGAAGCCATCGTCGCCGGCCACAACCCTGACGTGGTGGTGCATCTGGCGTCTATCGTCACACCCGGCAAGAACAGCAGCCGCGAATTCGAATACAGCGTCGACGTTGGCGGCACCCGCAATCTGCTGCAAGCCTGCGTCAGGCATGGGGTGCGGCGTCTGATTGTCTCGTCCAGTGGCGCCGCCTACGGTTACCACCCCGACAACCCGCCCTGGCTTACCGAGAGCGACGCGCTGCGCGGCAACCAGAGCTTCGCCTATTCCTGGCACAAGCGCCTGGTGGAAGAAATGCTGGCCGACTACCGGCAGAGCCAGCCGCAACTGGAGCAGATCATCCTGCGTATAGGCACCATCCTGGGCGCCACGGTCAACAACCAGATCACCGACCTGTTCAAGAAACCGCGCCTGCTGGCCATCCGCGGCTCGGACAGCCCCTTCGTCTTCATCCACGACCAGGATGTGGTGGGCGCCATTCTGCATGGCATAGATTCGCCCGTGACGGGAATTTTCAACGTCGCGGGCGATGGCCAACTCACTATCCACGAGATCGCCGCGCGCCTGAACAAGCGCTGCCTGGTGTTGCCGGCCGGACTGCTCAGGGCGGCGCTGTGGCTGCTGAAGAAGCTCAAGGCGACCCAATACGGGCCGGAACAACTTGACTTTTTGCGCTACCGGCCGGTGCTGCACAACGCCCGGCTGAAAACCGAGTTCGGTTACGTGCCCAAGCTCAGCTCGGCCCAGGTGTTCGAGCTGTGGCGTGCGGCGCAACAGGCCAAGGCCTTGTGAGCGCCTGCGCGCCTGGCTGACACATGATGCGTCGTCGTAACTTCCAGGGCCAAGTGGTCTTGATCAGCGGTGCCGCTGGCGGGCTGGGCGCGGCCTTGTGCCGGCGTTACGGCGTCGCTGGCAGCTTGATTGCCGCCATGGACCTGGACGCGGCGCGACTCGATGCCCTGGTGCGCACGTTGGCGCAATCCGGCGCACAAGCGCTTGCCCTGCCGGGCGACATCACCGACCCTGTGGCTTGCAAGATGGCCGTTGCAGCAACGCTGGCCCACTTTGGCAGGCTCGACGGCCTGATCAACAACGCCGGCATCAGCCATCGCAGTCTGTTGCGCGACACCGACCCGGGCGTCATACGCCGCGTCATGGAGGTCAACTTCTTCGGCGCCTTGCATCTCACGCACGCCGCCCTGCCCCACGTCACGGCACAGCGCGGTTTCATCGTCGCCATTTCCAGCGTCGCCGGCTTTTCGCCGCTGGTCGGGCGCACCGGCTACGCGGCCAGCAAACATGCGCTGCTGGGGTTTTTCGACAGCTTGCGTTGCGAGGTCGAAGCGAGTGGTGTCAGCGTGACGCTGGTCTGCCCGTCTTTCATCCGCACCGGCATCGGCGCCGCCGGATTGGGCGGTGACGGTAGCACGGTGTCAAGCCCGCGCATCACCAGCGGCGGCGAATCGACGGCAGAAGACATCGCCCAGCGCATCTTTGTTGCCGTGGCCGGGAATCGCCGTTTCTTGCTGCCAGACCGCACTTCGCGCCTGGCCTGGTGGTTCAGCCGCCTGGCGCCTGGCCTTTACGCCCGTGCCATGAAACGCCGGCTGGGCGTTGAATTTGAAGCTCTGCCGCGTTAGAAACAATTATTTTGCGGTCCGGCGCCCCACCCCCAGCGCTGCCAGCACGCTGAGCGCCAGCACCACGGCCGCACCCATCAGCGTGGCGCCGTACCAGCCGCGGTCCATGAACATGCCAAACTACAGGGGTGACAGGGCCGAGCCCACGTCCAGACCGGAATAGACCATGCCGTAAACCCGGCCGATGGCGCCCTTGGGCGTTGCCTTCTTGATCATCATGTCGCGCGACGGCCCGCCTATGCCAATCGCAAAACCGGTGCTCGCCAACACCACCATGCTGAGCCTGGCGCCCAGCCAGCCGGTGCCGCACAGCGCCAGCAGAACCGCCCCGCTGGCCATGGCCAGGGCCACCACGCGATTGCTGTCGGCCGTGCGTGCCGCGACAAAGCCGCCGACAAACATGCCCAGCGCGCCGCACAGCATGTAAGCCGTCAGGGTCAAGGTAGCGGCCTCAAAACTCACGTCATGCATCGCTTTCAGAATGGAGACCGAAAAGCTTTGCACCACCGCCAGCGTCATGGTGGACAACAGAAAGAAGGAAAAACACCACCACACCACCGGCAACTTCATGAAAGCCATGCTGTGTTCGAGCGGCGCGTCGGGATGCTGCACCGCTGTGTGCGTGCTCAATTTGTCGCGTTGCAGGATCAGCAGCATCAAAATGCAGACATACATCACCGCCGCCGCCAGATAGGCCGTGCGCCAGGTGGAAAGACGGCTGATGGCGGCAAAAAATACCGGTGCCGCGGCCCAGCCCAGGTTACCCGTCAGGCCGTGCGCACTGAAGGCGTAACCCAGCCGCGGGGCCGAGACCCGCTGGTTCAAAATAGTAAAGTCAACCGGGTGGAAAGTGGCATTGCCCAGGCCCGCCAGCGCCGCCACCAGCAGCAGCCCGGTGTAGCCGGTGACCATGGCCGCCGCGCTACAGGCCAGCACAAAAATACCCTGTGCCAGATACAGCAACGGCCGCGCCCCCAGGCGGTCGACCAGGAAACCGGCAACGGCCTGCCCGAGACCGGAGACCACGAAGAAGGTGGTCATCAACAAGCCCAGCTGCGAGTAGCTCAGGCCGAACTCTTTCATGAACACCGGAAACATCAACGGCAGCAGCAGGTGGGCAAAATGGGAGCTGGCATGGGCCAGTCCAACCAGACCGATGATGCTGGCGTCCTGCTTAAGAGGTACGCCGCGAGGCGGATGAAGTGCGAGGCTGGTCATGCCGCGATGGTAAGGCAGACCCCGATCCCAATCGTTGGACAATAGGCAATACACCTTAACTTCAATGGACCTATTCGGGGACAGCGCATCTTGAAAATCACCCACCCCCCGAGCGCCGTGCTGGCGGCACTGGCCGCCGCCGCCCTGTTCGGGGCCAGTACGCCTTTTGCCAAACAGTTTGTCGGCGAGCTCTCGGCCCTGCTGCTGGCCGGCTTGCTGTACCTGGGCAGCGGCGTCGGCTTGAGCGCCTTGCGTCTGCTGCGCGACCGCGGCTGGCGCGCCCCGGGGCTGACGCGCTCCGAGTGGCCCTGGCTGCTGGGCGCCATTGCCTGCGGCGGCGTCGCCGGGCCCACCTTGCTGATGCTGGGCCTGGCCCGCTGCAGCGCCGCCTCGGCCTCCTTGCTGCTCAATCTGGAGAGCGTCTTGACCGCCTTGCTGGCCTGGGTCGTGTTCAAGGAAAACGCCGACCGGCGCGTCATCCTGGGCATGCTGCTGATTGTGCTGGGAGGCCTGCTGCTGTCCTGGCCCGGCACATCGGGCGGCGCGGTCGAGGGCTGGGCCGGCGCGGCCCTGATTGCCGGTGCCTGCCTGTGCTGGGCGCTGGACAACAATTTGACGCGCCAGGTTTCCAACTCGGATGCGCTGTTCATTGCCGGCCTGAAAGGCCTGGTGGCGGCGGCCGTCAACATCGGCCTGGCGCTGCTGCTGGCGCAGTCCCTGCCGCCGTGGCGCGTCACGGGACCGGTCCTGCTGATCGGTTTTCTGGGTTACGGCGTCAGTCTGGCGCTGTTCGTGCTGGCGCTGCGCGGCCTGGGAGCGGCACGCAGCGGCGCCTACTTCGGGTTGGCGCCGTTCCTGGGCGCCGCCATTGCCGTTGGCGTGTTCCGTGAAAGCACTTCACCCCTGTTCTGGGGCGCCGGATTCTTGATGGCCCTGGGCCTCTGGCTGCACCTGACGGAGCAGCACAGCCATCCGCACTGGCACGGCGACATGCAGCACAGCCACCCGCACTACCCGGACATGGAGCACCGGCACGAACACAGGTAAAAAGACAGAAAGATGAAAAGCGGGATGACGTATCAGTCATCAACCTGAGTGCAGACCCATGCCAGGACCGCACGCAGCAGCGCATCGAGTTCTTCACGCTCCATCGAGGACGTCATTTCGTCGTCGTACCGAAATTCCACCGCAAACGGATTAAGGCTGCGCAGTTCATCCACTGAAATTGGCAGTGCCGTTCCATGGTCCAACACAGTTTGTCCCAACGCCGCGAGATCGTGGGTGCGCCGCACCTCAATGCTGTGCCGGGTACAAACGGCTTTCAAAGCCTTCTCAACGGCTTGCTGGGCATGAAAACCGAGCGCAGCCATCGTGGCTTTGGGCAGAGGCAGCAGCAGCGCGAAGGTGTCGCTGTCGCGCTGCGCCAGGCGCAGCAGTCGGCGTGCCTCTTCACGCGCTGGCGTCATGAATCAGTCTTCCTTCCTTGGCCGCCCAGTAGGGCAGGGTTCCGGGCACCTGGCTGCGACGCGCGAACTCCTCGCCGGACATCACCAGCACATCGACGCCAACACCGATGGCACCAATGGCGCGGTGCAGTCTCAGGTACTCATCGGCCTTGTCCGGCACGTGGCTCTCGATAACCAGCAGATCCAGATCCGAGCCTTCGTCAGCATCGCCCCTAGCGTAGGAGCCAAACAGCATGACTCGCGCAGGGCTGCTCGCCGCATTCGCGGCGCGACGTGCTGCATCAAGAATGGCATGTTGGGCCAACATAAACCCTCGCTTTGGAAACTCCGCTATGAACGCGGCCATTCTATTCTTGAAACGATTCGCAGAAGCATCGTCCTGCGCAAGCTACTTCAACCCCAAGGGATCGGTGGCGGTGCCGTCGCCTATCAGTTGCCCCATCTTGAAAATGCCGCTGACGCGCAAGGCGGCTTGGCCATCGGCCGTCACCAGCCCCTGGCCGAACAACATGTTGCGCGTGGTGCGCAGCACCTCCGCTTCACCCTGCACCCAGGCGCCCAGGGCAGCTGCGCCCATGTAATCAATTTGCAGGCTGATGGTGGGCAGAAAACGCCGCTCCATCTCGCCCTGGTACATGGCTGCGCAGGGAATCAGCATGTCGGCAAAAGTCGCCAGCATGCCGCCGTGACAGACCTTCAGCGGGTTGCTGTGCCGCTCTTCGACGCGAAAGCCCAGCAGCAGGCGCTGGCCGCTCCACTTGGCGTACAGCGGGCCATTGTGAGAAATGAAAGGGCCACCGAGTTTGACGCTTCGGAAGCCTTCTGGAATGTTCTCGGCGGCAGTCATTGCAACATCGTCGAAATGAGTGGAGGTGTGGGTCATAACCCGTATTGTCGCGTCTCACGCCGCACTCAGGTCCAGAGAGCCTTCATGGTCCGCACAAAATCATGTCCTAGTTGCGGCCTGCGCTCCAGTGCGGACGGCATCGGTCGGCCAGCCACAAAGACTTCGGCAATGGGGGCTTGCGGGCTGGAAAACACCAGCGCGTCGAGCAGGTGGTCGGCCGGCACGCCCAGCAGCGCCGATGATTGATCGTCAAGCACAGAGAAGTCGGCTCGGTGACCCACCTGTATCGCACCCAGCGGCAAACTGGTGGCAGATCTGCCACCGGCCAAAGCCGCCTGTAGCAGCGCGGCGGCACTGCTAGCACTGTCGCCGGCCCGGGCCGCCACATTGCGCCGGTGCTGCGTCAAGCGCTGCGAGTACTCCAGCAGCCGCAGTTCCTCGGTCCAACTGCGCGTCACATGGCTGTCGGAGCCGATCGACCAGTTGCCGCCATAGCCCGAAAAATCGAACACGCCGTCGCCCAGATTGGCTTCCGTGCTGGGGCAGATGACGATGGCCGCGCCGCTGGCGCGCACCGCTTGCAACTCCGCCGCCGTGCCCTGCGTTGCGTGGACCAGATTCCAGCGGGCATCCAGCGGCACATGCGCCAGCAGGTACTCGATCGGGCGCTGGCCGGTGGCGGCGATGCAGTCCTGCACCTCCTGCATCTGCTCCGCAATGTGGATGTGGATCGGCAGAGCATGGCCCGCGGCAACCGCAGCTACTTCCTGGATCGCCGCCAGATCGACGGCGCGCAAGGAGTGCACAGCCACACCCAGATTGACGTTTGAACAAGCACCGGCTTGAGCCCGCAGATCTTCGATCAGGCGCAACACACTGTCGGGCGTCGAGGCAAAGCGGCGCTGATCCTCGCGCAAGCCGGTCGCCGTAAAACCGGAACGCATGTAAAGCGCCGGCAGCAGCGTCAAGCCGATGCCCACGGTCTGCGCCGCCCGCACCAGCGCCAGCGACATTTCCAGCGGGTCGGCATGAGGCTGTCCATCGGCCGCGTTGTGCAGGTAGTGAAACTCGCAGACCTGGGTGTAGCCGGCGGCCAGCAGTTCGGCATAGAGGAAGGCCGCAATCGCCTCCAACTGATCCGGCCTGATGCGCCGCGCCACCGCGTACATGCGGTCGCGCCAGCTCCAGAAATTGTCGCCGACGGCAGCGCCGGAACCGCCCGCGCGCTCGGTCAGGCCCGCCATGGCGCGTTGAAAAGCGTGACTGTGGGCGTTCACCAGTCCCGGTAGCACGGGACCCCTCAGAACGGTGGCCCCGCTTCGGTCCGGCAGCGCCGCATGGGTTTGAATGTCGCACCAGTTGCCGTCGCCGTCCACGCTCAGCAGCACCTCGGGAGCCCAGGCACTGTCGATCCAAGCTTGGGCGGCAAAAAAGCTTCTGGCCTTATATTTCATAAACAGTCCGGCAGGCTGCCAGCGCAGCGGTCAGCATGGTTTTCAGCAGCGGCTGGATCGGCCTGGCCATCGCGGCGTCGTAATCGAACGGTGCGTCCTCACGCATGTAGAGGTAGCGGCACATCTCCAGTTGCACGGCTTGCACCCGGGCTTGCGGCGCGCCGTAATGGCGGGTGATGTAGCCGCCCTTGAATCTGCCATTGAGCACATGGCTGACCTGCCGGTTCTCCGCGCAAACACCGACCACCGCGGCGGCAACCGCGGCATCGGCCGCGGCGCCGCCGGCGGTGCCAATGTTCAAACCCGGCAGCCTGCCCTCGAACAACCACGGCAACTGCGAACGAATGCTGTGCGCATCCCACAGCAAGGCGTAGCCATGGCGTGCCTTGATGCGTTGCAACTCCGCCGCCAGTGCCGCGTGGTAGGGCAACCAATAGCGCTCGCGTCGACCATTGCGCTCCTCAGGCGTGGGCTCGCGGCCCGGCCGGTACAGCGCGTCGCCACTGAAGAAGCGCGTCGGACAAAGCTCGGTGTTGGACGCGCCAGGGTACATGGGGGCATCGTCCGGCGGCCGGTTCAGGTCAATCAGATAGCGCGAGTAGCGCGGCTTGATCACACTGGCGCCCAGCTCGGGCAGGAAGTCATAGAGCCGGTCCAGATGCCAGTCGGTGTCTTCCACGGCCAGCGCGCGGGGCTCCAGGGCGCCCTGCAATTCGGGCGGGATTTCGGTCCCGATATGGGGCATGCTGACCAGCAGCGGCGATGCCCCGCGGTGCAAAGTAAATGTCATCTGACTTCACCGTTGAAAATGGTTTGGATACAGGGATTGGCGCCAAGCGCGTAACTGAGCTGCGCCGCTTGCCGCACATCCCACAACACAAAATCGGCACGCTTGCCGGGCGCCAGCACGCCGCGGTCCGGCAAACCCAGCGCCTGCGCCGCCTGCCGCGTCACGCCGGCCAGTGCTTCCTGCGGCGTCAAGCGGAACAAGGTGCACGCCATGTTGAGCATCAGCAGCAGCGAGCTGCACGGGGAACTGCCGGGATTGCAGTCGGTGGCAATGGCCATCGGCACCTGATGCCGGCGCAGCAAGTCGACCGGCGGCAGCCTGCTTTCACGCAGAAAATAAAACGCACCCGGCAACAACACAGCCACGCTGCCGGCCTTGGCCATAGCCTGCGCGCCCTGCTCCGACAGCCATTCCAGGTGATCGCAACTAAGGGCACCAAAACCGGCAGCCAATTCGGCACCGCCGCTGTCACTCAGTTGTTCCGCATGGAGCTTGACCGGCAAGCCCAGTTGCCGGGCGGCCTCGAACAGGCGGGCTGTTTGTGCCGGACTGAAAGCAATGCGCTCGCAAAACGCATCCACCGCATCGACCAGACCTTCGGCCTGAAGCAGCGGCAACATGCGCAACACCTCATCCAGATAATCGTCGGTGCGAGCGGCAAACTCGGGCGGCACCGCATGCGCGCCCAGAAACGTGGTGCGAATGGATACCGCATGCTCTTGCCCCAGTTCGCGCGCCACCTGTAGCATCTTGCGTTCGTGCTCCAAAGTCAGGCCATAGCCCGACTTGATCTCCAGCGTTGTCACACCCTCCCCCAGCAATTGCTGCAAACGCACCCGGCTTTGTGTTTTCAGTTCTTCGGGGCTGGCACTTCGAGTTGCCTGCACGGTGGACGCGATGCCACCGCCACGGCGTGCAATCTCTTCGTAAGTCGCACCGTTCAGGCGCAACTCGAATTCATCGGACCGATCGCCGGCGTAGACCAGATGGCTGTGGCAATCGATCAGTCCGGGGGTGATCAAGGCACCACCGGCGTCATGCTGTTGCCCGCAACGCCGGGCCAGTTCCGGTGGCAAATCACGCCGCTCGCCGACCCAGCGCAGCAACGCGCCGTCAACCACCAATGCAGCGTCCTCAATCAAGCCGTAAGGTACTGCCGGATTGGGCAGCATGGTCGCCACGCTACAGCCTTGCCAGAGTTTCAGGCTCATGCGGCAATCTCCATCCACAAGGCGTCGGCACTTTCGACCCGCACGGCTGCATTGGCCGGCAGCTTGCGCCAAGCCAGGCTATGCGCCGGAATCGTCAGCGTTTCATGCCTGGAGAACACGGTCGCGCCCGCCTCCATCGCGTAAACCGCAACCACAAGGGAAACACTGGTGTCCAACTTGAGCTGGCCTGACACCCGCTCCATCTGCGCCGAAGCCCGGTTGCCGCGCAGCATCAGGTTGAAGTCCTGTGTGGCACCCTCCAGCAACTGGCAGTCGACCGCGCTGGCACCGTCAAAACACAGGGGCTCGCTGCGGCGGGTCAGCTCATGCAAGTGGCCGTCGATGGTCAGCCGCACACCGGCACCGCAGAGCACCGCAAACCAGCGCCGCACACCGTCGAAACGGGAAAAAGGTCCGCTGGCGGCGACCTCGGCCACCGACATGCGCCAAACCCAGTCGGCGCTATCGGGCCAGGCGAGCAGCTCACGGGTCACGCCGCCGCCATTGCGCCAGTGGCTGGGCGCGACCTCGGCCAGTTGAACGATGTTCCAGTTCACAGTTCGAATTTCCCGCTGAAGCTGTAGCGCAGGCCGGGGTAAACCAGGCGCGCCAGACTGGCTACATGAATGCCGCTGATGGTGCGCCGGGTCATCACCAGACAGGGCTCGCGGCGCTTGATCGCCAGCTGTTTCGCTTCCAGCGCGCTGGGCAACGCGGCCTTGATCGAATAGCTGGCCTCCGTCAGCGGTGCCTGTTCAAGCAGGTAGCGGGTCGGTGTGGTGCGGCTGAAATCAACGCTCAGATAGTGCGGCGCCGCTTGCGGATTGACGTGGCGATCCTCAAACTGGATCGGCACCCCGTCTTCAAAATGCACCATGACCGAATGAAAGACGGTGCTGCCGGTGCGCAGTTTCAGGATCTGCGCCAGTGCCGTATCGGCGCGCACCTTCTCAACCGTCAGGACTTTTGTGGCGTGGCTGTGACCTCGCTCCAGCACTTCTTCATGGATGTCGCGCACCGCCAGGGTGCTGGAGATCCGGTGCAACTGCGCCACCACCGTGCCGGAACCCCGGACCCGGGTCACCAGCCCCTCCACCGCCAACTCCTTGACGGCCCGGTTCACCGTCATCCGGCTGACGCCGAACTGCTGCTGCAATACCGCCTCGCTGGGCACCGGATCGCCGGCGCGCCAGAGCCCCAGGTTGATCTGCGCCTTGACATAGGCCTTGACCTGCTGGTAGGCCGGCAAGCGGGTATCGGGCATCTCAAGCGCGGTTCAGGACCGCCCGCAAAAAGTCGCGCGTGCGCGGCTGGGTCGGGTTGGTAAAAATGATGTCGGGGGGACCAGCCTCGATCAACACGCCGCCATCCATCACCACCACGATGTCGCCGACTTCACGGGCAAAGTCCATTTCATGGGTCACCACCATCATCGTCATGCCCTCGCTGGCCAACAGCTTCATCACTTGCAGCACCTCGCCCACCAGTTCCGGGTCCAGCGCCGAAGTGGGTTCGTCAAACAGCATCACTTGCGGCTGCATCGCCAGGGCCCGGGCAATGGCCACGCGCTGCTTCTGGCCGCCCGACAGACTGGCCGGCATGGCGTGGGCTTTTTCCGCCAGCCCGACCTTGTTCAGCAAGACCATGGCCTCGCTGTTGGCCTGCGCCCTGGAGACCGCGCGCACCTTGCGCGGACCGACGGTAATGTTGTCTATCACCGACAGATGCGGAAACAGGTTGAACGACTGGAACACCATGCCCACCTGCTCGCGCAAATGGTTCAGCGGCTGGTCGCCCAGCATCTGGCCGGCTTCGGACAAGGTGTGGCCACAGATCTCGACCCGGCCGCTGTCGGGTTGTTCCAGCCCGTTGCAGCAACGCAAGAAAGTGCTTTTGCCGGAGCCGCTGGGGCCTATGATGACCACCACCTGGGATGGCTGAACCTCGAAATCGATGTTCTGCAACACCACATGATCGCCAAACGACTTGCGCAAGCCGCGGATGCTGAGAATGGGTTTTTGCATGTTCATTGCACCATGCCTCCGGCCCGCAGATGCTCCTCGATGCGACGCAAGGCCAAGGTGGTGAGCCCGGTCAGCACGAAATACAGGACCGCAATGGCCAGGTAGACCTCCAGTGAGCGGTAAGTCACGCTGATGATCTTCTGCCCCTCGTGCATCAGGTCGTGGATGGTGAGCAGCGACACCAGGGCCGAGTTCTTGATCAGGGCAATGAATTCGTTGCCCAGCGGCGGAATCATGCGCACCAGCGCCTGCGGCAGGATGATGGAGCGCATGGCGGTGCCGTACGACATGCCCAGCGAGCGCGCCGCCTCCATCTGTCCCCGGTCCACCGACTGGATGGCGCCGCGCACGATTTCCGACACGTAGGCACCAGAATAAATGCCCAGCCCGATGACGCCGCAAAAGAACGCCGGCAACAGAATGCCGAACTGCGGCAGGCCGAAGAACAGCAGAAACAACTGCACCAGCAAAGGGGTGCCGCGAATCGCCGCAACATAGCTGGTGCACAGCGCGTAGACCACGCGCCGTTCGGGCTTCAGGCGCCCGATTCCCACCAGCAAGCCCATGATGCAGCCCAGCAGCAAGGCCACCGCCGTAATTTCGACAGTGATGAACGCGCCCTGGAGCAGATTGCGCCAGCCGACAAAAACCGGGGAGAAATCGAGTCCCATCAAATCCGCCTGAGCTGTTATTTGCCGGAGTTGCTAAACCATTTCTTGACGATCTGGGCATAGCTGCCATCGGCCTTGAGTTTGGCCAGGGCGCCGTTGATGGCCTTGGTCAACTCCGGCGTGTCCTTGCGCAGCGCCATGCCGTACTCCTCGGTGGTGAGTTGCTGCTCCAGCACATGCAGTCCGCCGCGCGTGCGCACGTACTGGAAGGCCGCCGGCTTGCCGGTAACGGCGGCGTCGGCGCGGCCGATCTCGACCAGGTTGAACATCTCCTGGTTCTTTTCCACCTCCACCAGTTGCACCTTGGGGTAGTTGCTGCCCAGGTAGCCGACCGACTTGGTCCCCACTTGGACGCTGACTTTCTTGCCGTTCAGGTCGTTCAGCGTCTTGATCGCGGCGTTGCCGTCCTTCACCATGGCGACCAGTCCGCCGGCGTAGTAAGAGTCGGTGAAGTCGACCACTTTCTTGCGCTCGTCGGTGATGTAGATGGCCGACACGGCGACGTCGAAGCGTTTGGAGACCAGTCCCGGAATCAGGCCCTTGAAGTCGATGTCTACCCATTCGACGCGCTTGTTCAGCACTTTCCCGATGGCCTCCACCAGGTCGATGTCAAAGCCGCTGCGTTTGTTGTTTTCAACAAATTCCATGGGCGGAAAAGTGGCGTCGGTGCCGACGCGCAGAACGTCTTGCGCGTTCGAATGGGCGGCGCCCAGCGCGGCGACGGCCAGGCAGGACAGAAGGAAGGTGCGGCGAAAGTTCATGGGAGATCTCCAGGGGGTTGAAACATTAGGGGGTACGCAAACTTCGGGATATCCGGGCGGCCGTCACTACCGTCATCTGAATCAGGGGCGAATGCTTGCCGTGCACACGCATGCTGGGCGCCATCAGGGTCAGGGCACCGAGGGCGCGCTTGCCGGGGCCTAGCAAAGGCACGCTGACACCCCAGACACCGGGATCCACTTCCCCGTTGCTGACGACGAAGCCGGCTTTTCGGATCGCGCCCAGTTCGGCCAGAAGGTCCGCTCGTGGCCGCTCCTCGCCCAGGTTGGCGTCCAGCGCGGCGTTCAATTCCCCCGGCGGCAGGTGCGCCAGCAGGCATTTTGCCGAGGCGCCTTTTTGCAGTGGCACGCCGCGCCCCTTCTCGAACGAACAACGCAAGGCTTGCCGGCTCTCAATCATGTCAAGGCAAATGGCCTGGCCGTTGACGGCCACGATCAGGCCCACGCTCTCCTGCGATTGCTGCGCCAGCAGTTGCATGTCGGCCTGCGCGTGCTGCACCAAGTGCGAAGCCATGTCGAAGCCTAGCGCCAGTTGCAGACTCAGCGGACCGGGCGCGTAACGGCCCTCGCCTTCCAGCACAAAACCCCAGCGCTTGAGAGACGACAGTTGCCGGTACAAGGTGCTTTGGCTCAGTTGCGTCTGGTGCAGCAACTCGGCCGCCGTCATGGCACGTCCATGGCGCGCCAGCGTGGCCAGAACCACCAGGGCGCGATCGACCGCGGAAACGGGACGGGAGTCGGACAACATGGGCTCAGTATCGGATGCCTGGATTCGGCCGTAAACCAAAAATTATCATCTATTGGGAATCGACCTCTCTATTTTGAAACCACCACAAGCGCTCCCGCCAGTCACCGGTGGGGCGCTGTTTCTCCTCTGAAACGAATAGAGAAATGGCTGTTCGCCAGATGGTGCCAAGGTCTTTCGACTACGGGTTTTCCCTGAACGATTCAAGTTGTATAGACAACTAAACTGAACTCACAAACCGTTAACCGAACCGCGAGTTCACCATGACCGACCTCTCAGCAACCCCCTTTTTCAACAGCCAGGCGCGGCCGGTGCGGGCGCCCCGTGGCAACGCCCTGACTTGCGCCAACTGGCAAATCGAGGCCGCCTACCGCATGCTGCAAAACAACCTGGACCCGGAAGTGGCCGAGAACCCGGATGCGCTGGTGGTCTACGGCGGCATCGGCAAGGCGGCGCGCGACTGGCCATGCTTTGATGCCATCCTGGACAGCTTGCGCAAGTTGAAGGCCGACGAAACGCTGCTGGTGCAGAGCGGCAAACCGGTGGGCGTATTTCGCACCCACCCCGGCGCACCGCGGGTGCTGATCGCCAATTCCAATCTGGTGCCTAAATGGGCCACCTGGGAGCACTTCCACGCGCTGGACCGCGCCGGCTTGATGATGTACGGCCAGATGACCGCCGGCAGCTGGATTTACATCGGCTCGCAAGGCATTGTGCAAGGCACTTACGAGACTTTTGTCGAAGCCGGGCGCCAGCATTTTGGCGGCCAACTGGCCGGGCGCTGGATACTGACCGCGGGCCTGGGCGGCATGGGTGGTGCCCAGCCGCTGGCGGCCAGCTTTGCCGGTGCCTGCTCGCTCACCGTGGAGTGCCAGCAAAGCTCCATCGATTTCCGGCTGCGCACCCGCTACCTGGACCAGCAGGCCATGAATCTGGACCAGGCGCTTGAAATGATTGCGCAGCACACCGGGCGCAAAGAGGCGGTGTCTATCGGCTTGTGCGGCAACGCCGCCGAGGTGCTGCCGGAACTGGTCCGGCGCGCGCAAGCCGGCGGTATCCGCCCCGACATCGTGACCGACCAGACCTCGGCGCACGACCTGGTCAACGGCTACCTGCCGTCCGGCTGGAGCGTGGAACGCTGGCGCGCCGCGCAGCGCGACCCGGCGCAGCATGCGGAGTTGACGCAAGCCGCCGGCCAGTCCTGTGCCAGCCACGTGCGCGCCATGCTGGCTTTTCATGCCATGGGCGTGCCGACCGTGGACTACGGCAACAACCTGCGCCAGGTCGCCAAGGATTACGGCGTGGCCAAGGCCTTCGACTACCCCGGTTTTGTGCCGGCCTATGTGCGCCCCTTGTTTTGCCGCGGTGTCGGCCCGTTCCGCTGGGTGGCGCTCAGCGGCGACCCCGAAGACATCCGCAAGACCGACGCCAAAATGAAGGCCCTGTTCCCTGATCACCCGCAGCTGCACCGCTGGCTCGACATGGCGCAACAACGCATCGCGTTTCAAGGCCTGCCGGCACGCATCTGCTGGATCGGTTTGGGCCAGCGCCATCTGGCCGGCCTGGCCTTCAACGAGATGGTGCGCAGCGGCGAGCTGAAAGCCCCGATCGTGATCGGCCGCGACCACCTGGACAGCGGCTCGGTGGCGTCGCCCAATCGCGAGACCGAAGCCATGAAGGACGGCAGCGATGCCGTCAGCGACTGGCCGCTGTTGAACGCGCTGCTCAACACCGCCAGTGGCGCGACCTGGGTCAGCCTGCACCACGGTGGCGGCGTCGGCATGGGATACTCGCAGCACGCCGGCGTGGTGGTGGTGTGCGATGGCACGCCGGAGGCGGCCCAGCGCATCGCGCGCGTGTTGTGGAACGACCCGGCCAGCGGCGTCATGCGGCATGCCGACGCCGGTTATGAAATTGCCGAAGAGTGCGCCCGTGAACATGGCCTCAAACTGCCGATGAAGAAGCCCTGAGATGCAAACCCATTTAACGATCGAGCCAGGCCAGCTGACACTGACGCAACTGCAAGCCATTCACGCCGGCGTCCGGCAACTGACGCTCCCTGAAACCTGCCGCGCGCTGATCCGCGCCAGCCAGCAAGTGGTGCAGCGTGCCGCCGATGGCGAGGCACCGGTCTACGGCGTCAACACTGGCTTTGGCAAACTGGCCAACCAGCGCATCAGCAAAGCGCAGCTCGACACCCTGCAACTCAACTTGATCCGCTCGCACAGTGTCGGCGTCGGCGAGCCGCTGGCGCCGGCGGTTGTGCGCTTGATGCTGGCACTCAAGGCCGCCAGCCTGGCGCGCGGCTATTCGGGCGTGCGTGAGGTCGTCGTCGACACGCTGCTGGCGGTGTACAACGCCGGACTGGTGCCTTATGTGCCGTCCCAGGGCTCGGTCGGCGCCTCCGGCGACCTGGCACCGCTGGCGCACATGACACTGGCCTTGATCGGCGAAGGCGACATGCTGCGGGACGGCCAGCGCGTGCCGGCCCTGGCGGCCTTGCGGCAAGCCGGCATTGCACCGCTGACACTGGGCGCCAAGGAAGGCCTGGCCTTGATCAACGGCACCCAGACCTCCACCGCGCTGGCCTTGCACGCCCTGCTCACCTTCGAGCCGGTGCTGGAAGCGGCCCTGGTGATTGGCGCCCTCACGGTGGACGCCGCGCGCGGCAGCGATGGGCCGTTCGACCCGCGCATCCATGCGCTGCGCGGTCAACCGGGCCAGATCGACGTGGCCCAGTATTACCGCGCGCTGCTGGCGGGCAGCGCCATCCGCCGCTCCCACCAGGACGGCGATGACCGCGTGCAAGACCCCTACAGCCTGCGCTGCCAGCCGCAGGTGGTGGGCGCCTGTCTGGACCAGTTGCGCCACGCCGCCCTGGTGCTGCTGCGCGAGGCCAACGCGGTGACCGACAACCCGCTGGTTCTGTTCGCCAATGAGGACCTCCAAGCGGACGCCGCGGATCCGGCTTTGCCGGGCCGCCAGCGGCGCCCCCCTGGGGGGGAGGCGGCCACAGGCCGCTTCGGGGGGGAGCTTATTTCGGGCGGTAATTTTCATGCCGAGCCGGTGGCGCTGGCGGCGGACGGCATGGCACTGGCCATTGCTGAAGTGGGTGCCATTGCCGAGCGCCGCATTGCGATGCTGATCGACGCCGGCGTGTCGCGCCTGCCACCGTTCCTGACGGCCGACGCCGGCCTCAACAGCGGCTTCATGATCGCGCATGTGACGGCCGCCGCGCTGGCCTCGGAGAACAAATCGCTGGCGCACCCGGCCAGCGTCGACAGCCTGCCCACCAGCGCCAACCAGGAAGACCATGTGTCGATGGCCACTTTTGCCGCGCGCCGCCTGCAGGCCATGATCAGCAACACCGCCAACATCCTGGGCATAGAGCTGCTGGCGGCGGCGCAAGGCATCGAGTTCCTGCGTCCGCTGCGCAGCTCGATCGCGCTGGAGCAGGCGCATGCGCTGCTGCGCCAGCAGATACCGGCGATGGTGCAAGACCGCTTTCTGGCACCCGACATGGCGCACGCCACCAGCCTGGTGCGCAACGGCTCTTTGTCGCGCATCTTCCGCACCCTGCCCGGTCTGCCCCGGCTCTGGACTCCCTCCTGAGGCGCTCAGCGTGCTGATCAACGACGAATTCACCTTGCTGCAATCGCTGGTCGATCTGACGCAGCGGCCGGACATCATCGAATTGGGCTGCGGCGCCGCCCAGCTGTCACGCCAATTGCTGGAGCACTGCCCCGGCTGCCGGGTCACCGGCCTGGAAGTGGACCAGCGTCAGCACGCCAGGAACCTGCAACTGCCACGCCAGCGCCTGCAATTCGTGCTGGCCGGGGCTCAGGCTATTCCCTTTGAAGCCCAGCGTTTCGACCTGGCGCTGATGCTCAAGTCGCTGCACCATGTGCCGCTGGACCAGATGGACCACGCCCTGTCGGAAGTGCATCGGGTGTTGCGACCCAAGGGCCTGATGTACGTTTCGGAGCCGGTTTTCGCCGGCGCCTTCAACGAGGTGATGCGCTTGTTTCACGACGAGGAACGGGTGCGTGCGGCGGCCTTGCGCGCGGTGCAGCAGGCCATTGCCTCGGGCGCCTGGGAGGCAGAGGCCGAAATATTCTTCGAAACACCGCTGCACTTGCGCGACTTTGCCGAGTTCCAGCAACGCATGATTGGCGTCAGCTTTGCCGATCACCATCTTGATGCCGCCACCTTGCAGGCGGTGCGTGAGCGCTTTGAAGCGCACATGACGGCAGACGGTGCCCACTTTGTCCGGCCGATGCGCGTCAATCTGCTGCGCAAGCGCTAACCGCGGCAGTTGGCCGGGGCGTATTTACCGGGCAATGTACCGAAGGTGCCGTGATTGACCGCCGGATTTTGATCGGCGGAATTACAGTTCCAGACAATCTGTCCGCCCGGCGCAGTGGAACCGGTGGCAGTTCCAATCAACCTTGGACCATCCGAACTGCCAATGCGCGGAGCCAAAATCAGGGTGTTGGCGCCGGCCGGGGATATCTTGTCGGTGTAGGTAATCGTGATCTGGCCCCGGGCGTCATCGATGTCGACGCTGCTGACGTTATCGGTTCCAGCAGGGGAGGTCCAACCCGTGCTGAAGGCGGTACCAAAGATGGCGTTCTCAAGCACCATGGTTTTCGCCGGTGCCGCCAACGACAAGCCTTCGCTGACCTTGGCCCTGATGACGTAATCACTGTAGGCCGGTAAGGCCAGCGACGCCAGAACACCCACAATCGCCATCACAATCATCAGTTCGATCAGCGTAAATCCGGCTTCAAGCTTAACTGTTCCCACGCAGTCCTCCACTCTTCATTCTGCCAACATGGTCGAGGATGATCCGGGATTCAAGGCGCCAGGTCAAGAGCGGGAACAGAACAAAAAAAACCCACCGGGCACTGCCTGGTGGGTTTTGTCAGCCGACGCAGCCGCTAGCCCATCTTTCTCAACTCGCCGTTGCTTTCCCGGGAATTGGATCTTGGGTTGCGCGTAAGTGCTTGATTTGCAAAGGGGCAAGCCGTGGCGACGCTTGTGGTGGAGACTTTGGTCCTTGTCGTGGAGG
>NZ_JAQTMS010000072.1 GCF_028714215.1 Rhodoferax sp.
CCCACAACCGGCACTTCGAGACACTTGGAGATGTGCTCGTCGCCGTGCAGAAATGCTTCAATCGGTGGACGAAACCCAACTTAATGCTGAAGAGACTATGCGGCATTATTTAAGACGCTATGTTTAACAAATGCCCGAAGTGTGGCGAGCACAATTTGCTACAAGCAACTAAATGCGAGCATTGTGGTTGTTTACTTGGCAAGCAGACTTCTATCAATCCCACAACTGTGAAGACGGGAATCGTCAATTCGCCGACAACTAGCGGCAATAGTATTGAGCAACTGGAACGTCTCGCTGCGCTCAAGGAGCGCGGAGTGTTGAGCGACGAAGAGTTCCAACAACAGAAGAGACAAATCTTGGGCTAATAAGGTCACGCAAGGTATGGTGACAAGCTGCGCTTCGTTTGCTTGTTCATGCCACCGATTGCAAGCGTTAAACGTCGGCGACCCCCGTTCATGTAACACGGGGGCCAAGGCACCCGCCTACAGCGCCTGCCCCAACCTCCCAAGCCCCTCCTCAATTTTCTCCAGCCCCACGGTCGCAAAGCTAAGCCGCAAAGTCGACAGATCGGGTCGTGCGCGAAGAACGGGGCGCCGGGGACAAAGGCCACGCCCTTGTCGATGGCGCATTTGGCAAAGTCGTTGGCGTTGCTGCTCTTGCCGTTGGCGCCGGTGAGTTTGGCCCAGAAGAACATGCCGCCTTGCCGCTGGTTGAAGGCGATGGCGTCGCCCAGTTCGCGGCGCAGACGCGAGCGTGCTGGCGAAGTTTCCGAGCCAGCATGGGGCTCCCTGGAGACTGAGTCCGCGGCTTGATTTCACATCGTGTGCAGTCACGCCATTTTTTACTCTGCAGTATGGGGGAGCACTCCCCATCTGTGAATGGTCGCCGCTCAAAGTTCGTTTTTGACCGTCCGAGGTCCGTTGGAATGATGGCTGAATGATTCCTTCCGGCCGTTCAACTCAATGCTGATCGACGCATTCCCACGCAGTGCCTGAGTTGTTCATTTGGTCTGTAACCTGTTCAGGTAGTCGATCAGCGCGAGAGTACGGGCGCGCACAAACATTTCCGGGTCGTAAGGAACATCCACATAGTACTCAGCCGCCGCCACGGTCTCCATGCTGTATTGCTTGCCCCATATCGGCATCTCTCGCCCTCCGTGCTCCCTGACGTACTCTCTCCCATCGATTACGGCTGAGATCCGCTCAACCGGGAAGACGCCGCCGTTATGTTTCTTCAATGTCGTCAAGTCACTTGCGGGCTTCTTCAACAACTCGCCGTACGATCCGTCCCCCTTTCCGACGGGTCCATGACAGACCATGCATTTGGACTCGTACTCCCGTTTTCCGATATCCAGTTTTGCCTTGCCTTGGGTTTGCGCAATGCCAGTTGCGCAGAATGAAACCATCGTCAGAGCGACAGCGATTGTCGGCATGACATTCATCATAGTAACCTCCTGGGTGGTAACAAGTTGCCTACCCGCCGCAAACTACTGCGTCGCCAACGGTGTCAACATCATCTGGCAAGCGTGAACGCAAAACGAACCATCTGTTTGATTATTCGCAAAGGGGGACAAATTTGCATCAAAAAGATGTTCTGAAGGGCGCTCTCATTCACTTGCCATGGTGCTGCAACCATGCGCGGCATCTGACCGCACTCGGCGACGGCTGAACGCAAACCTTCAGCGCTGACGCAACGACCCTGCCGTTTCTGTATTTCGGAGAGTCGTAGAAAACCACCTACAGCGCCTGCCCCAACCTCCCAATCCCCTCTTCAATTTTCTCCAGTCCCACCGTCGCAAAGCTAAGCCGCAAAGTGGATAGATCGGGGTCGTGCGCGAAGAACGGGGCGCCGGGGACAAAGGCGACGCCCTTGTCGATGGCGCGTTTGGCAAAGTCGTTGGCGTTGCTGGCCTTGCCATTGGCGCCGGTGAGTTTGGCCCAGAAGAACATGCCGCCTTGCGGCTGGTTGAAGGCGATGGCGTCGCCCAGTTCGCGACGCAGGGATTGGGCCATGACCAGGGCGCGCTGGGCATAGGTTTTGCGCACGACAGCCAGCGTAGCGTCGAGCCGGTTCAAGGTCAGGTAATGGGCGGCGATGGCTTGCGTCAGGTTGCTGGTGTGGGCGTCGCTGAACTGTTTGCACATGGTGGCTTTGGCCAGCAAGGCGGCGGGCGCGATCATCCAGCCGACGCGCAAACCGGGCGACAGGATCTTGCTGAAACTGCCGCAGTGCGCCAGCCAGTCGCGGCTGCCGGGCACGCCTTCGCTCAAGGCCAGCAAACTGGGTGGTGGCGGCTGGTCAAAATACAGTTCGCCATAGGGGTCGTCCTCCACCACCAGCGTCTGCGTACGCGCCGCGATCTCCAGAATCCGTTTGCGCCGCGCCAGGCTCAGCGTGGCGCCGCTGGGGTTGCCGAAGGTCGGGATCAGATAGACCAGCTTGGGTTTGTGCTCGACGATCAGTTTTTCCAGCCGGTCGACGTCGACGCCATCGGCATCGATCGGTGCGCCGATGATGTGCGCGCCGTACAGGCGAAAGCACTGGATTGTGGCGAGGAACGTTGGCGCTTCCACAATCACCTTGTCGCCGGGCGAGATCATGGTCTTGCCGATCAGGTCCAGCGCCTGCTGGCTGCCGGTGGTGACGATCAGGCCCTCGGGCTTGACCGCCACGTTGGCCGCGCTGCCGGCGCCGCCCTTGGCGGCGTAGAAGGCGCTGATCGCCTCGCGCAGCGGCTGGTAGCCTTCGGTAGCACCGTATTGCAGCACCGGGCCGGGGTTGTTGGCCAGCACGGCATCGGCAGAAATCTTGATGCCTTCGGCGTCAAACAGCGCCGGGTCCGGAAAGCCGCCGGCAAAACTGATGATGCCGGGCTTGCCCAGCAGTTTGAAGAGTTCGCGGATGGCGGAGGTTTCTATTGTGTTCAGGCGCTCGGCAAATTGCATGGAAATCTTTCGTTGTTCCGGGATTGCGGTATCGTCAGATTATTATTCAGACTGAGCACCTCAAAAAAACACATGAAACCAGCCGCGATTGAAGGCTTTTTTGCCACCCTGAAAGCGGCCAACCCGACGCCGGTGACCGAGCTTGAATACAGCTCGGTGTTTGAACTGCTGTGCGCCGTGTTGCTGTCGGCGCAGGCCACCGACATCAGCGTCAACAAGGCGACGCGCCGGCTCTTCCCGGTGGCCAACACACCGCAAAAAATACTGGCACTGGGGCAGGAAGGCCTGGAGGGCTACATCAAGACGATTGGCCTGTTCCGCTCCAAGGCCAGACATCTGCTGCAGACCTGCCAGATCCTGATCGAGCGGCATGGCGGCCAGGTGCCGCGCACGCGTGAGGCACTGGAGGCCTTGCCCGGCGTCGGCCGCAAAACCGCCAACGTGGTGCTGAACGTGGCCTTTGGTGAAGCCACCATGGCGGTTGATACCCATCTCTTTCGGCTCGCCAATCGCACCGGTCTGGCGCCCGGCAAGACGCCGCTGGAAGTCGAGCACAAGTTGCTGCAACGCGTCCCGCCGGCCTACCTGGTGGACGCGCACCACTGGCTGGTATTGCATGGCCGCTATGTCTGCCAGGCGCGCAAGCCCTTATGCTGGCAATGCGGTGTCAGCCAGTTCTGCGATTTCACAAGCAAAACCGCGCCACCGCGCTGAAACCGGCTTTGGCCATGAACCTGATTGACCCCCGAACCGTCATCCTGCTGGGTGGTGTCATGAGCGGCTTGATGGCACTGGTGTTGTACTCGCTCAAGCGCAGTTACCCGGCCTCCATCAAGGGTTTGGGCCATTGGTCGGCGGCCCTGTTGCTGGTCTTTGGGGGCGGCATGATGGCCACCGGACTGGGCACCCTGCCCGACGCCGTGGTCATCTCGGTCTCCCGCTTCTTGGTCGCATCGGGGCTCTACCTGACTTACGTCGGCAGCCAGCGCTTCTTTGGCGTGACGCCCCGTGTGGCGCCGTGGATGACCCTGATCAGCGCAGTGACGCTGGTGCAGCTTTGGTTCACCGCGGTGCAGCCCAGTTACCACGTGCGCCTGGTGCTGGCCAATCTGCTGGCCGCCAACCTGTTTACCGTCCACGCCTATCTGGTGCTGAAGCAGGGTTCACCCACCTTGGCCAGGGTGCTGACCACTGGCGTGCTGCTGGTGATGGCGGTGATCCAGGTGATGCGCCTGGTGACGTCGTTCTTCTGGCCCATGGGCAACAATATTCTGGACACCTCGCCGCACCACCTGGTCTATGTCACCAGCTTCGTGATCTGTATTTTGCTGCTCTCCATCAGCCTGGTGTTGATGGCGACTGAGAGTCTGCGCGCCGAGCTGGAACACCTGGCAACCCATGACTCACTCACCAATGCGCTGACGCGGCGCCATCTGAACCAGGCACTCAGGCGCGAGCTGGCGCGCTGCCGCCGCCATCGCCGCAGCATGGCCTTGCTGGTCATGGATCTGGACCATTTCAAGAGCATCAACGACAGCCTTGGCCATCAGGCCGGTGATCGGGTGCTGGTCGACTTTGTGGCCAAGGTAAACGCCTTACTGCGCCGACCCGATCTGCTGGCGCGCTTCGGCGGTGAAGAGTTTCTGGCGCTGCTGCCGGATACCTCGCCGGCGGAAGCGCTGCTGGTGGCCGAGCGCATTCGCGAGGCCTGTAACCATGCCGGGCCGGGAACTCCGTACACCGTGAGCATTGGCGTGACGACCAACATGAACGACAACGACACCGTGGATACGCTGATTGCGCGTGCCGACGCCGCCATGTACCGCGCCAAAGCCAATGGGCGCAACCGGGTCGAAGCCGGCTGATCGGGTCCGCTCAAAGGGGTAGTTCGCACCAGCCGCCAAAGGCCGGCGCCTCGCGTGGCCACTGCGCCGCCCGCTCCAGTTGCTGCACCCCGCTGGCCAGCAAGGTGGCCGCGCGAATGACACCGGCATGGGTGATCCATGCCGCGTCCACGCCCATGCGCTGGGTGTCGCGCCAGGCGCCGGCCACACGCTGCATCAATTCAGCCACGCTCTCCCGCCCGCCAAAGCGATGCCGGCTGAAGTCGGCCAGCCAGCGCGCATAGTCGGCTTGAGGAACGGCGTCCCAGCGCTGGCCTTCCCAGCAGCCGAAGTCCATCTCCGCCAGGCGTGCATCGGTGGCACAAAGCAGATCGGGCCGCAGCGCTTGCAAACAGTCGGCCAGGTGCTGGCATCTCCGCAGCGGTGAGCAGATCATCGAAAGGTTTGGCGGCAGGATTTGGGCCAATTCCAGGGCCGCTTGCTGCGTCGCCTGGGCATCGGCCGCAACATCGGTGCTGCCGTAGCAAACACCCGCTGCGATCAGGGGTTGTGCATGGCGCACCAGCCAGAGCTTCATGCGTTCCCCTCCACAGTTTTTACAAACACAGCGCCAGACCGAGGTAGAACGCCAGCTCGCACACCTGCTGGGTGGCGCCCAGGCAATCGCCCGTAAAGCCCTGCAAGCGCCGCCGGAACCAGCGCCACATCAGCACGAAGGCGGCGCCGGAGGCCAGCATGGCGCCACCCAGTGCTCCGCCGAGCGCGTCGGTGGCGGCATCAAGCGCCAGGAAATCAAGGTTGGCCTGCGCATACAAAAAGAGGACCAGCGTCAACACACACCAGGCCAGGGCTGTGAGCAGGCCGGCGCCACTGATCTGCTCCGCCAGCGGCTTGGATTTGGAGCCGGCGGCATCACCCACATGCGGCAGCAGGCGGATCATCAGCAGCGGCCAAGCGCGCGACACCACATGGGCCAGCAACAAGGCGCTGCACAGCAACGGGCCACTGACCGCGCCCAGCAAGGCCAGCAGCGACACCTTGGCCAGCAGCGCCAGCAGCACGGCAATGGCGCCAAAAGCACCAACGCGCGAATCCTTCATGATGAGCAGGGCGCGCTCCCGCTCCGGGCTGCCGCCCAGCCCGTCGGCCACGTCGGCCAGACCGTCCTCATGAAAAGCGCCGGTCAGCAATACGCCGAAAATAGTGCCCCACACCGCCGCCACCAGCGGCGCAAAACCACCCTCCGGCAAGTACGCCAGCAACAAGGCCGTGAAGCCCGCCACCAGGCCCCCCACCAGCACGCCGACACCGGGGAAGTGGCCGGCACTGGCGCGCAGCAACGCCGGGCTGTAGCCGACCCAGGCCGCCAGCCGCCCGGTAATCGGAATGCGGGTGAAGAACTGGACCGCCAGCAGATAGTGGCGCAGGAAGTTCATGCTGCGCTTGGCTGGGCCGCGGATTTTTCAGAGACGCCGGCCGACTCGAAACTGGCCATCTCGCGCAGGATGGCGCAGGCCGACTGCAACAGCGGCCAGGCCAGCGCAGCCCCGGAGCCTTCGCCCAGCCGCAAGCCCAGATCGAGCAGCGCCTGCACTCCCAGATGCTGCAGCATGAACTCATGGCCACGCTCGCCCGAGCGATGCGCAAACACGCAGCGCTGCAACACCAGCGGTTGCAGGGCGTGCGCCACCAGCACCGCCGAAGTGGCAATAAAGCCGTCCACCAGCACCACGCGGCGCTGCTGCGCGGCTTGCAGCACGGCCCCCACCATGGTGGCGATCTCAAGGCCGCCCAGCGCCGCCAGCGCATCCAGCGGCGCGCTGGCCCGCGGGTGGCGCGCCAACACCTGGCGCAGCACCTCGGTCTTGCGTTGCACGGCGGGTGCATCCAGCCCGGTGCCGGCGCCAGTGCAAAGCTCGATGTCCAGCCCGGCCAGGCGCGCCAGCAACAGGGACGCGGCAGAGGTATTGCCAATGCCCATTTCACCCAGCAGCAGCACGTTGCCGGGCAGAGCATCGACGATCTGCTGCCCGTTTTGCAGCGCCTGGCGGCATTGGGCCCCGCTCATGGCCGGCTGCGCCGATGAGTCGGCCGTGCCCTGCTCGGCGCCTGTCACCTTGCGCACCAGCAGGCCGGCGCGCTGCGTGCCGCTCGGCAGGCCGGCCAGAAAGTCGTGCTTGACGCCGCAGTCCACCACCGTCAGGCTGATGCCATGCTGGCGCGCCAGCACGCTGACGGCGGCACCGCCGGCCAGAAAGTTCTCCACCATCTGCCAGCTCACGTCGCTGGGAAAAGCCGAGATGCCGCGCGCCGTCAGACCATGGTCGCCAGCGAACACCACCATCTGCGGCGCTTCCAGCAGCGGCGACTCGCTGCCCAGGATTTCGCCCAGTTGCAGCGCCAGCGATTCCAGCCGGCCCAGCGAGCCCAGCGGCTTGGTCTTGCTGTTCAGCTTGTGTTGCAGCGCCTGCGTCAGCGCCGGGCTGCGCAGGTCCGTCAAGGTGGGCAAAAAAGAAGTCATGGTGATGGGTCCGGTTGGAGGTGGCGAGAAGATCATGGGTGATGAAATAACTCAGGGCAAGTGGCGCTCAGGCAATCAAGGTCGATAGAACGCCGGGCTCGAAATGCCGCTCGATGAAGTCGGCTAGGCCGTCGAAGACCGCGTCCAGCGTCGGCACCGGGGTGCTCGGACTGGCGCCGAACAAGGCCTGCAAGGCGGCAGGGTCTTCAAACAGGCCATGCAGATACAGGCCCAGCACATTGCCGGCGCCGTTCTGCCAGGCCAGGCCACCCGGCATGACGGCGCGCGCCAGGTCGCCGCCTTGGGCCATGGCGGCGTGTTGTTGCGTCTGGCCGTGGTGAATCTCGTAGCCTGCGACCGGAACGCCGGCCAGTGCGGCCCACGGTCCGCGCAGGCCGGCGTCGAAACAGGTATGCGTCCGCCGCACCGTTTTATCGGCCTCGAAAACGGTGATCAGAGGCAGCAGTCCCAGACCCGGCGCGTTGCCCAGATAGGCGTGCTCCAGGCCCAGCGGATCGATCAGCGCCTCGCCCAGCATTTGCAGGCCGGCGCAAATGCCCAGCACCGCCCCACCCTGCCCGGCGTGACGCGCGACCGCGCCGTCCAACCCCTGCTGGCGCAGCCAGGCCAGGTCGCCACTGGTGTGCTTGGAGCCGGGCAGGATGATCCAGTCGGTGGCGGCCAGCCCGACCAACTGGGCCGGGCTGCGCACCCACAACAGGCGCACGCCAGGGATGTTTTTAAGTGGCTGGAATTCATCCAGATTGCTGAAGTGCGGGTAGACGATGACGGCGACCGTCAGCGTGACCGCGCCGCGTGCCGTACTTCGGTCATCGAAGATTCCGTCTTCCTCCGGCAGGCCGTGCTGCCACCACATCGGCAGCGTCGCTACCGTGGGAATACCCGTCAGGTCCCGCAGCATCTGCGGTGCCGGCGCCAACAGGCTGGCATCGCCGCGAAACTTGTTCAGGACATAACCCTTGATCAGCGCCCGTTCCGGCTCGGGCAGCAGCGCCCAAGTGCCGTACAAGTGGGCGAAGGCGCCGCCGCGGTCGATGTCGGTCACCAGCAAACAAGCGGCGTTGCAGTGCAGCGCAACGCGCATGTTGACGATGTCGCTGTCGGACAAGTTGATCTCAGCCGGTGAACCGGCGCCTTCGATCACCACCACGTCGTTCTCCGCCCGCAGCTCATCGAGCGCCCGGACAATCACCGGCCAGACGCTGGCGCTGCGGCCGCGCCACGCCATCCTGGACAAGGCTTCATCGACCTGCCCCATCAGCACCACCTGGCTATGGGTGTCGCGCTCGGGTTTGAGCAGCAGCGGGTTCATGCGCACATCGGGCAGCGCGCGGGCCGCCAGCGCCTGAAAATACTGGGCACTACCGATCTCGCCTTGACTATTTCCGCAAGCCACCACTCTTGCGTTGTTGCTCATGTTCTGCGCCTTGAACGGCGCCACCTTCAGGCCCTGGCGGGCATAGTGGCGGCACAGGGCGGTGGCCAGCCAGCTCTTGCCGGCGCCGCTGGTGGTGCCCAGCACCATCACGCATTTGGCGGTCATAGCTGCCCCCAAGCTCGGCACTGCGTGTCCTCACCGTACAGGTCGATGCCAGAGGCAACGACTCTTCTGCCCGTCCCACCCTGCGCAGGCAGGCTGGGAGCCGCGGGCATCAGCCCCCAGGGGGAGCGAGCTTGCTTGGGGCGGCCCGGCGCGGCGCTCATCCCGGGCCTCCGGTTTCAGACATGAGGTGTTCTTCTCCACTCCGAACGTCTGGCTGCTGGTTGACCGGCAAGCCCGGGCGCGGCAAGGCGACCCATTGCTGGCCCACCGCATGAATTGCGATGCGCCGCTCGAACACTTGCTCCAGCGCGCGGTGCGTGGCGGCGTCGACGCTGGCGCCTTGATGCACGACCCGGCCTTTGGCCATGATGACCATCTGGTCCGCCTGTAGCGCCATCGATGTTTCGTGCAGCACGCTGACCACCGTCCTGCCCTGGCGCACCAGGGAACGCACGACGCAGAGCCAGTCGGCCTGGTGCGGCGGATCGAGATTGGCCAGCGGTTCATCCATCAGCAGCACCTGCGCCTGCACCGCCAGCGCGCGTGCCAGCAGCACGCGCTGGCGTTCGCCGCCGGAGAGTTGGCCCAGCGTGCGGCCGCGCCAGTCCCAGGCCTGGGTGGAGCGTAAAGCCTGCTCGACGGCGGCGTGATCGGCGGCACTGGGCGCGGCCAGCCAGCGCTGGTGCGGCAGGCGGCCCAGCATGGCGACGTCCCACGCCGTCAAGTCGTCTCCGCTGCTCTCGTTTTGTCCGAGCCAGGCCAGTTGTTGCGCGCGCATGCGCCCCGGCAACGCCGCCATCGGCTGGCCCAGCAGCGTGACCGTGCCGGTGTGCGGCAGCAGGCCCGCCAGTACTTTCAGCAGGGTCGACTTGCCGGCGCCATTGGGACCGACGATGCTGGTCCAGCGGCCGCTCTGCAACACCAGGTCGATGCCGCGCAGTACCTGGGTATCGCCCAGGCTGGCGCTGATGGCGCAGGCCTCGATGGCGGCCGGGTGCCGGGTGTCTTTCACAGGCCCGCTCCGGCGGAGGCTCGGGTGCCGCGGTGCATCAACCACAGCAGATAGCCGCCGCCCAGCACGGCGGTCAGCACACCGACCGGCAACTCCTGCGGCGCCATCAGCCAGCGTGCCAGCATGTCGGCCGTCATCAGCAGGACGCCACCCATCAGGCTGGAGAGAAGAATCAGGCGGCCGTTGGTGGTCTTGACCACCGAGCGCACCAGGTGCGGCGCCGCCAGACCGACAAAGGCAATCAAGCCGGTTTGCGCCACCGCAGTCCCGGTGGCCAGCGCCAGCACCGCCACCAGCGCGGCGCGCATGCGCGGCAACGGCAGGCCCAGGCTGGCGGCCGTGGCTTCGCCCAGCGACAGGCCATCGAGCACATGGCTGAGCATCCAGGCCACCAGCATGCAAACCAGCCAGACGACCAGCATCAGGACGCAGGCGGTCCAGCCGACGAAGCCGGTGCTGCCCAGATCGAAGGCCCGCATCGCCTGCGTTACCTCCGGCACCATCAGCATGGTGAGCGAGCTCATGGCACCCAGCACCACGCCCACGATGACGCCCGCCAGCAGCAGGCGCAGCGTGTGTTGCACGCCATTGGCCAGCATCAGCGTGAGCAGCACCGCGCCGACGGCACCGGCAAACGCGGCACCGGTCAAGCCCAGGCGCACCAGCCATTCGGTGGCAAATGGCGACACGCCAAAGAACACCAGGGTCAGGGCCACGCCCAGCGACGCGCCGGAGGCGCTGCCCAGCAGATAGGGGTCGGCCAGCGGATTGCGAAACAAGCCTTGTGCCACGGCACCGGCCAGCCCCAGCAAGGCCCCCGCTGCCCAGGCGCCCACGGTACGCGGCAGGCGGATGTCCCACACGATCTGCTGTGCCACCGGATCGCTCCAGGCCTTCAGGAGGCTCTCGAATCCGGTGCTGCCGACGCTGGCGCCCAACAGCAGCAAAGCCACGCTGGCCAGCAACATGCCGGCCCCCAGCACAGCGGCCTTGCGGTGCTGGCGCAGCCGCTCGGTCATGGTTGCCCCCACGCTCGGCACTGCGTGTCCTCGCTGCCCCCCAAGGGGGCGCGAGCTTGCTTGGGGCGGCCCGGCGCTGCGCTCATGGCGAGCCGCCTTGCGCGCCGCGCAAGCACTGCGCCATGACGTGGGCACCCTGCGCCAGGCGCGGGCCGGGCCGCACCACCACGTCGGACTGCGCCGCGCTGAACACGCAGACCCGATGCGCCTTGATGGCGCTGATGCCGGCCCAGCCCGGTCGTCCCTGCAACCCGGTGAAGTTGCGATCGCCGACCATGATGACGTCGGGATTGGCGCGCACCACGTACTCGGGGTTGAGTTGCGGAAACGGGCCCAGGCTCGCCGGCACGATGTTTTGGACCCCCAGGCGGGTCAGGGTTTCGCCAATGAACGAGGCCTCCCCGGCGGCGTAAGGGGCACCATTGACTTCAAAATAGACGCGGCTTTTTTTGACCTTGGCCGACAGCGATTGCGCCGCCGCCGACAGCGCTGCATCGATGGCGCGCCAGACGCGCTGCGCATCGGGCACCTCCAGCACCTGGCCGATGGTCTCCAGCACGCGCTTCACGTCGGCATGGCTTTTCGGCTCCAGTGCCAGCACCTGGATGCCCAGGGCCTGCAAGCGCTCGCCGGCGCGCGACGACGTGGCGATCAGCACCAGATCGGGCTTGAGCGCCACGATGGCCTCGATGTTCGGGTCCAGCCCACCGCCCACCTGCGGCAAGGCGCGCACGCTCTCGGGATAGTCGGAATAGCGGTCCACCCCGACCAGCCGCTGGCACTGCCCCAATTCGCACACGGTTTCGGTCAGCGACGGCAGCAGGCTGACGATGCGCCGCGGCGGCTGGGTCAAGGTCACCGTCACGCCGCGGTCGTCCGTCACTTGCAGGGCTTGCGCGGCGCCGGCGCTCAACAGGGCGCTGACAGCGATGCAACCCAGCAACCATGGATCCCGGATCCAGTCCGGGATGACAGCCCATTTGTCGTTGCGGGCTTGACCCGCAATCCATTTCACCAGACGCCAAAGCTTCATACAGCGTCTTTCAAGGTCAGCGGCAAACCGGCCGCCATCAGGGTGACGCGCTGGCAGACCCGCGCCACATCCTGGTTGAGTTGGCCCAGGGCATCGACGAAGGCCCGCACCTCGCGGCCCAGCGGAATGACGCCCAGCCCAATCTCATTGCCCACCAGCACCACGGGGCCGGGGGCGACGGCAATGGCTTCCAGCAGCATGGCTACCTGCTCGCCATTGAAAGCAGCGCGCGCGGGATTTTGCGCCGCCTCTGGCGGCATGGGCAGCATCCAGTTGGTGAGCCACAGGGTCAGGCAATCGACCACCACCAGCGTGTCGGCCCGACTGTGCCGCACCAGCGTTTCGGCCAGTGCCAGCGGTTCCTCCAGCGTGAGCATGCCTGGCAGCCGGGCGGCCCGGTCTGCCTGATGGCGGGCGATGCGTAGCCGCATCTCCTGGTCCCCCGGCCTAGCCGTGGCAATCAGCAGCGCGCGCCGGCCCGGTGACTGATCCAGCCAGTTCCGCGCCAGCGTCTCGGCGCGGCGCGACTTGCCGCTTTTCTGGCCACCCAGAATCAGCTCGCTGCGCGCCAATTTCAGCACGGGTTGCGGGCTTGCCGAAGACATCTGATCGCCTTGCATGGTTGAGTTGGCTGATCTTAGCGCTTGGCTAAAACTTGACCCGCACCGAAGCGCTGACGCTGCGTCCGGCTTCCGGATAGATCGCCGTGGTAACGCCGGCCGAACAGCCATACGCCTGGGTGTAGTACTTCTCGTTGGTCAAATTCGCAATCCCCAGGGCGAACTCGGCACTGCGAATCTGATAGGCGTAGCGCAGGTCGACGGTGGCATAGCTGGGCATGCTACAGGCGTTGTCGAAATCCGGGTTCTGGGCCGCGACCCAGTTCAGGCCGGCGTCCAGTGTGTGACCGGCCGCCGGCCGCCAATCCGCCCGGACGGCGAAGGTTCGCGTCGGCACCAGCGCCAGATTCTTACCGGCGTAAGCGCCGGCCGTGAAGCGCGCCTGCCGCAAGGCCGCGTTCAAGCGCAGGTCCAGCGAGGGGTTCAGCGCCTGCCGGGCCTCCAGTTCCAGCCCCTGCCGTTCGGTCGGGTCAAAATTGACGTTGGCACCGTACGGGCCATAGGGACCCAGTGCCGTCGGGTCATAGCCCAATTCGTTGTTGAGTTCATTGCGATACCAGCGCAGATCGAGCTGGCTCGATGCCCGCCGCCAACGGCTGCCCAGTTCCAGATCGCGCGAGGTCTGGGCCTCTAACGGCAGGCCCGGCGTGGTGAAGGAGAACTCGTCCACGTTGGCCAGACGGAAACTGCGGCCGACCCGGCCGTACAGCGTGACCTCTTGCGTGACCGGCTGGCTGACACCCAGTTCCCAGGCGTTCTGACGCTGCTTCAAATCGGTGGCCGAAGAGGCTTCCGTTTTCTTCAAGTCCTGGCTGCGCCAGCCGACACTCAGCCGTGTCGCGGTAGCGGAATAAGTCAGGTCGTCTTTGAGATAAATGGCCGAGGAATCGGCCGTTGCCCGGGTGCCGATGGGCGTGTAGGCGGACTGGGTGATGGTCCGCGCCCACGCGTCCTTGTCGTACCCGACGACGAAGACGTTGGCCGAAGCTCCCACCTTGCCCTCATGCCGGGCCCGCAGGCTGTAGTTGGAGGCGTCCACGTCGTAGCCGTAAGGACTGCCGAACGACATGCTGCTGTTTTTCTTGGAGCGCTGATTTGCGTCCGCCGCCAACTGCCAGCTTCCGACGCTGGCCTCGGCAAAGACGCCGGCATTCTCTTTCTTGCTGCTGCCGTAGTCGGTGCTGGATTGGGCTTGATGCGGGTCCGCCGCGTATTGCTGGGCCGTCAGCGGGCCGGGCAAACCGCTGTCCAGGGAATTGCGGCCGGCCAGGGCGCCAACGCGCAACCACTCATTGCGCCACTGTGCGGAAGCCGTCAAGCCGTTGGAGTTGGAGGCAAAGTTCTCCCGATGTCCGTCGCTGCGGCGCTCATCGGCCGATAGGTCGATCGAAAAACCACCGGAGGCGAGCACGGCGCTGGCGCGAATATCGCGCAAACCGTTGCTGCCGACGGCGCCGTACAACTGGGCCGCATTGACACGTTGCGCGCCGCTTGCCGCCTTGGTGGTGACGACAATCACGCCGCCGGTGGCACCCTCGCCATACAGCACGGCACCGCTGCCGCGCAAGACCTCGATCCGGTCGACCGACTCGATCGGAATGGACGCCAGTCCGGCGCTCGAAAGATCAGCCTCGTTGAGTCGCAAACCATCGACGATCACCAGTTGGTTGCTGTCCGCCGTGACGCCAAAGCCGCGCAGATCGAGCGTGTAGTTGTTGCCGCCCGAGGTGTCCAGGCGTCCGGCAACGCCCAGCAATTTCATCACCGCCTCGTTGACGGAATTGGCGCCGGAGGCCTGGATTTCTTTGGCCGTAATCACGCTGACGCCAAACGGAAGAGGAGCGGCGGACTCCGCGAATCGCGGGGCCGTGACCAGCACATCATTGAGCGTTTGGGATAGCTGGCTGTGCGCCAGCAGGGGAAAGGCCGCGGCCAGCGCCAGCGGCAAGACGGCCAGGCGCGACGATGCACCTGCGCGCAAGGAAAAATCACGAGTTGTCATAAATAGGAAAGAAGCAATAAAAGCCCTCACCGTCGTCCCCGACGGTGCCTGAGCATCACGGCTGCGCGCCAGGGCGTGCAACCACCTTGTTGGCCGGTATCCGGGCTGGTGGAACGACCTCCATCGCCTTCCCAAGCGCGTGTTCAAAACGCTCAGTGACCATGATGGAAGCTGAATCGCGCAGGATTCGTCCACTTACCGTTGCGGGGGCAGCGCAGGTTGGGATTTGCGATTGACGGCAAATCCCTCCTGCTTCCCGTTGAACTGCGGCGTGTGAACCACACCGCGAGCACCAACGGTGTGATTTTACTGCCGTTTGTTTTGCCAAACCCTACAATGCGAGGCTATGTCGAACCAGTCCCAAATCGACCAAATTGCCGAGCGCGTGGAGCGTTTGCTGCTGCGTTACCAGGAACTGCAGCGCACCAATGTCCTGCTCAGTGCCCAGGTCGACACCCTTACGCAGGAACGCGATTCCCTCAAGTCCCGTCTCGGCGCGGCCCGCGCCCGGGTCGATGCGCTGCTGGAGCGCTTGCCTGAAGCGACCGCCGTCAGAAAGCCATAAAGCCTCGCATGAAACAGCTTGAAGTACAAATCATGGGGCAGAGCTACCTGCTGGGCTGCCCCGAGGGCGGGGACCTCCGTCTGCTCGAAGCGGTTGAACGCGTCGACTCCGCCATGTGCAAGATCCGTGACGGCGGCAAAGTCAAGGCACGCGACCGTATTGCGGTGCTGGCCGCGCTCAATCTGGCGTTTGATCTGGCGGACCAGGGCAGCACCAGCGGCGCCGCGCCGGCTGCAACCCACACGCCCGGCGTTGCGCCGGCTGCTGCAACGGGTGCCGTTGCGGCGGACGACAACCTGGTGTTGGCGTCTCTGCTGGAACGCCTGGACGAAGCACTGGGTGATGACGGTCGCCTGCTTTAAAGCAGCGTCCCGGCGTGCGCGTTGGCTCGTCAGGCTCTACAATCTGCCAGGTCTGCGGTGCTCGTCGGACTTTATATTTCCTTGAACCAATGCTCTTAGAGCCCGGGCTTGGAATATCGCTGGTCAGGCGTGATCATCTCGCGTTAGATGAACCCAATGTCCAGTTGACCTCGCCCACCTGAACCCCGGTTCAGGATGCCGGTTCGGCGGCACTTGCAGACACCTACACTCCTTCTCCCCATGAACCTTGAACCCCTGCTGATCATTGAACTTGCCGTGCTCGGTTTGAGCACCGGATTTTTGGCCGGCCTGCTGGGCATTGGCGGCGGCATGATGATGGTGCCGTTCATCACCATCATCTTGTCGGGGCGTTCCGTGGGTCCGAATCTGGCGGTCAAGATGGCCATTGCGACTTCCATGGCGACCATCATATTCACCTCGATTTCCAGCGTGCGCGCGCACCATCGCCGCGGCGCCGTGCGCTGGGATCTGGTCAGGGGGCTGGCACCCGGCATCATCCTGGGCGGCGCCATCGCCAGCATGGGCGTGTTCGCCCTGCTCAAGGGCTCATCGCTGGCACTCTTCTTTGCTGTGTTTGTGAGCTTCTCGGCAACCCAGATGTTTCTCGACAAGAAACCCGCGCCGACACGCCAGGTGCCGGGTACCGCGGGCCTGATGGGCGCCGGCGGCGTGATCGGTTTTCTGTCGGGATTGGTGGGCGCCGGTGGTGGCTTCATCAGCGTGCCGTTCATGACCTGGTGCAATGTGGCGATTCACACCGCGGTTGCCACATCGGCGGCGCTGGGACTGCCCATTGCGCTGGCCAACGTGACCGGCTACATCATCAGTGGCCAGGGCGTGCAAAACCTGCCGCCGCATTCGTTTGGCTACATCTGGCTACCGGCACTGGGTGTGATTGCGACCTGCAGCGTGCTGACCGCCCCGCTGGGCGCCAGAGCGGCCCACAAGTTACCGGTCAAGCAGCTCAAACGGGTGTTTGCCAGCATCCTGTATGTGCTGGCCGCTTACATGCTGTACAAGGCCATCGCCTGAGCGCAAGACTGGCGCATCAAAGCGCGTAATCGATCGCCAGGCTATAGGCCGGATTCTTGTGCCAGGCCCAGTAGGTCTGTACCAGTTGGCGCGTGATGGCGCCCACCGTGCCATCACCGATGGCTCGCTGGTCCACCATCGTCACCGGCAAGACACCGCCACCCGAGGTCGACAGGAACACTTCGTCGGCGGCGCGCAACTCGTCGGCCGGCAAGTCGCGCAGTTGCAATGGCAGGCCCAGAGACTGCGCCATCTCGATCACCGTGCGGCGTGACACGCCTTCCAGCATGCCCGCATTGGGTGTCACCAGCACGCCATGGCTGACGCAAAACACGTTGAAGCCGGGGCCTTCCACGACGTTCCCTGCGGCGTCGACCAGCAGCACGCTGTCGGCCCCGGCATCGAGCGCTCCCAGCAGCCCCATCGTCAAGTCGTTCCAGTGGTAGTTCTTGGCCGAGGGGTCGACCGAAGTGGCGGGAATGCGTTGCACGTCGCTGACCATCACATGCAGCCCGGCTCCACGTTGCTGCTCATTGGCGATCCAGACGTAGGGCACCGCGAAGGCGTAGAACTGGTTGAGCGCCAGGCGTGGGTCGCGTGAGCCCCAGGGCGGCTGGCCGCGGGTGCAGATCATCTCGACATAAGAGGAGCGCAGTCCGCTCAGGCGCACGCACTGCGACAGAATTTCGGCGATCTGCGCCGGCGTCAAACCCGGGTCAAGCCGCCAGCGCTGGCAACTGCGCATGAAGCGCTCCAGGTGTGCGTCCATGCGGAAGAAGGCGCCGTCCCATACGGTCACGACGTCATAGGTGGCGTCGGAGCGCAGAAAGCCCCAGTCGGTGATCGGAATGCTGGCGCTGGAAATGGGAACATACTGCCCAGCCACAAAAGCAACGCCCATTGAAAAATCGGGTGCAGTCATTGAGCCATCAGGTTGAAATCATTGGGTGGGTTTGTGGCGGGGGTAGAGTCGCTTCTTTTGACTCTACCCCACGGACAAAACTGGCGGAGCAGGCGGGATTCGAACCCGCGGAGGGTTTTACCCCTCGCACGCTTTCCAGGCGTGTGACTTAAACCGCTCATCCACCGCTCCAGCATTTCGAATTTTAACTGAGCCAAGGCTGGATTTCCCTGGCCGCGTCTGCCAGGGCAAGAAAAAAGCCACCCGAAGGTGGCTTTCTTTCGAGACCCGGAACGGGATCAGTTCAGGGAAACTTTCTTGCCGCCCTTGTAGGTGGACAGTGTCATCGACGGATTCTTCAACTCGCCGTTGGGTTCGAAGGCGATATTGGCCGTGACACCCTTGAAGTTGGTCTCCAGCAGCTTGGGCGTGTAGACCTTCGGGTCGGTCGAATTGGCGCGCTTCATGGCATCGACCAGAACGAACGTGGCGTCATAGGTGAACGGGCTGTAGATCTGGAACTGGCCAGGGAACTTGGCATCGTAGCGAGCCTTCCAGGCGGTACCACCAGGCATCTTGGCGATGGATGCGCCACCTTCGGCACAGACCACGCCATCCAGGCTCTTGGCGCCCGAGGCAATCTTGATAATTTCAGATGTGCAGATGCCATCGCCGCCGAAGAACTTCACGTTGGACATGCTCAATTGGTCCATCTGGCGCAACATGGCACCGGCTTGAGCGTCCATGCCGCCGTAGAAAATAGCATCCGGCTTCTTCGATTTGATGGCCGTCAGAATGGCCATGAAATCGGTTGCCTTGTCGGTGGTGAACTGCTCATCCACAACCTTCATGCCCTTGGCCAGAGCGGTCTTCTTGAACACCTCGGCAACACCTTGGCCGTAGGCCGTGCGGTCGTCGATGACGGCAACCGTCTTCAGCTTCAGAGTGTCAGCCGCATAGACTGCCAAACCGGCGCCCAGCGCATTGTCGTTGGCAATGATACGGAAAGTTGTCTTGTAGCCGGGCTTGGTCAGGTTGGGGTTGGTAGCGGCGCCGGTGACGTGGGGAATGCCGCAATCGTTGTAGATCTTGGCAGCCGGAATGGTGGTGCCGGAGTTCAGGTGACCGACCACGCCAGCGACTTTGGCATCGCACAGTTTTTGTGCCACGGCCGTGCCCTGTTTCGGGTCGGCTGCATCATCTTCGGCCATCAACTCGAACTTGATCTTCTTGCCGCCGATAACCAGGTTTTGTTTGTTCAGATCTTCAACCGCCATCATCGACCCGTTGGCGTTGTCCTTGCCGTAATGGGCCTGACCACCGGACATCGGCGCAACGTGACCGATCTTGACGACCTGCACGTCTTGCGCCATCGCCAAGCCAGCGGCGGCGGCGATCGCTGCAGCAACGGTAATTTTCAATTTCACTTGCATAGACAACTCCAAAAATTAAGGTAAATGTGAATTTAATAACTCCACCCCGATACGATACAGCAATTATCGAGCCACAAACATAGGGAAGTCACCAATCCGGACCGGCAATATCCGGCTACTCCAGTTCCTGCGGGTGGGCCGAGGCGTTCATGGTCTGCGCCACGACTTCCCGCACAACACGCTCGAGTTCTTCGGCCAGACGGCGTTCGATCACGCCATCGAGACGCTGCAGCACCGACTGGACGATCTGTTCCAGCTCGGGGGTCGGCGCGGCGACCGGAGGGGACGGCGCTACGACCTCGGTCAGAGTGGGCAGGAAGCGGGATGGATTTCGCGCCGGGTCACTCATCAGGAAGACGTTTTCAAAGTCAGGTCATGGCGTGTGATCGCGTGACCGTGTTCGGCGTAATGCTTCCAGCGGCCGCGTGCCAGTCGGCGATCCTCGTCGTCCTGGCCAACGATCTCGATGACCCGTCCGAAGCGCTCAAATCCATCCGGCACCTGCGGACCCAGATTGAGCAACACCTCCCAATGGGGCACCGACTTGATCGAGCGCGCCAAGATGACGGGCGAAGCGGCGACCATCGCGGCGTCGCCGTCAAGGTCACAGTGAGGCACAAAATCAGTGGCGGAAAAAGTCCACAGGGCCGTATCCAGTTGCTGCAGCGTATCGGGCAAGCCCGTCACCACCAGCCTTGCCTTGCTGGCCACCGCCTTGCGCAGCAGGCGGCAGGTGTAAGCCATGCGGTCCGGCGCATTGAAGTGAAACGCGACCTCCGTCATGGGCGATGTCATGGGCACTATTTGGTGGCCGTCAGCAGGTATTGCAACAACAGCGCCACCGGTCGCCCGGTCGCCCCTTTGCTGGTTCCGCTCTTCCAGGCGGTGCCCGCGATGTCCAGGTGCGCCCAGGGAAACTTGCCGGCAAAACGCTGCAAAAACTTGGCCGCCGTGATGGCGCCGCCGGCGCGCCCGGCGACGTTGGCGGTATCGGCAAAATTCGATTTCAGACCTTCCGCGTAATCCTCATCCAAAGGCATGCGCCAGCACAGGTCGGAGGACGACTCGCCGGCCAGCAGCAAGGCGTTGGCCAGCTCATCATGGCTCGCGAACAGGCCGCTGCGCACGCCACCCAGGGCAATCATGCAGGCGCCGGTAAGGGTGGCAATGTCCACCACGGCGCGCGGCTTGAAGCGCTCGGCATAGGTCAAGGCGTCGCACAGGACCAGCCGCCCCTCGGCATCGGTGTTGAGAATTTCAATGGTCTGGCCACTCATGCTGGTGACCACGTCACCCGGCTTCACGGCCCGGCCGTCCGGAAGGTTTTCGCAGGCCGGGATCAAACCGATCACGTTGATGGCGGGTTTCAACTCCGCCAAGGCCCGAAAAACGCCCAGCACGCTGGCGGCACCGGACATGTCAAACTTCATCTCATCCATCTCCGGAGCCGGTTTGATGGAAATGCCGCCGCTATCGAAAGTGATGCCTTTGCCGACCAAAACCGTGGGCGCCTCGGTCTTCACCGTGCCGGCGTAGCGCAGCACAATAAAGCGCAAAGGCTCCTCCGAGCCACGCGCCACCGCCAGGAAAGAACCCATCGCCAGCTTGCTCACCTCCTTGGGGCCTAGCACCTCGCATTTGATATTGGGAAACTTGGCCAAGGATCTGGCGGCGCTCGCCAGCATGGTGGGCGTGGCATGGTTGGCCGGTCGATTGGCCCACTCCTTTGCGTACTCGATACCGGTCACGGTGGCAACCGCCTGGTCAAAAACAGGTTTCAGCGCCGTTGCGGCGGGCAGACTCACGACGATCTGCCGCAAGGTCCGGGGCTCCGGTTTTGATTTGGTCGTCGTGAACACGTAACTGGCATCGGCCACCGTCATGACAGCGCAACGCAATGCGTCGGCCTGGGGCGAAGCGGCAAAGCACAGCACCAGCTTCTTGACTTTGTTCGACTTGACCGCCGTCACCGCCGCGGCGACACTTTGGCGCAACTCTTTGAGCGATCCGTCGCCGATGCCGGCCAGTACCAGATGCGAACAGGCCAGCCCGCTCGGGCGGTACAGCAGCAACGACTTGCCGGCCTTGGTTTCCAGGTCACCGGCCTTCAACACCTGCGACACCAAGCCGGACAAAACGTCTTTGCCCGGCTTGAAGGATTCGGCCAGCAAAACGATCAGGGCATCGCATTTCTCGCTGACAGCGTCGGCCAGGCCTGATGTCTTGAGTTCAAAGTTCATAATTCACCTTTTCAATCGGTTGAGGACAGTGCGGGCTCGCTTGGCGCGGCCGCGGTCTGTTCCGTAAAGTATCAGGATATGTTATTCCATTCCTCCATTCGCCAGGAAGTTGCACGCGGTTTTGGCGCCACGCTGGTCGTTCTCGCGACTGTTGTCATGACCATGACCTTGATTCGCACGCTGGGGCAGGCTTCACGGGGCAGCTTCAACCCGTCTGACGTGCTGCTGGTGATGGGCTACACGGTGCTCGCCTACATGCCCACCATTCTGACCATGAGTCTGTTCATCTCGATTTTTGCCACCTTGTCGCGCATGTACCGCGACTCCGAGATGGTGATCTGGTTCACCAGTGGCCGCGGCTTGTCCGCTTTGCTGGGACCCCTGTTCCGCTTTGCCTGGCCGGTATTGCTGGTCATCGCCGCGCTGGCGCTGCTGGTGCTGCCCTGGTCCAACCAGAGAATCGAAAAACTGAAGGAACAATACGAGAAACGGGGCGATATCGAGCGCGTTGAACCGGGCCAGTTTCAGGAGTCGGCGGGCGGCAAACGGGTCTTTTTCGTGGAAAAGAATGCCGGTGGCAAGCAGTCTGGCTCCAACGTCTTCATCGCCACCACCGAGTATGGCAAGGAGACCATCACTTCGGCTCGCAGTGGCCGGATTGAGCACGTTGCGCGAGATCGCTACCTGACGCTCAGCAACGGGCAGCGACTGGAGAGTGTGGTTGGCAAGACCGAGTTGAAGATCAGTGAGTTTGAGGAATACGGCATCAAAGTGGGCGTGGATGCTCTTGGCAGCAGCGATTTTGTCCCGGTCAACACCCGCCCCACCCTCGAATTGCTGAAAAACCTGTCGCTACCCAATCTGGCGGAGTTGTCCTGGCGCATCGGATTGATTCTGGCGGCGATCAATTTTGTGATCATCGGCGTTGCGGTTTCAAGCGCCAATCCGCGTGTCGGACGAAGTGCCAATCTGGTTTTTTCCTTGTTTGCCTTTGTGCTGTACAACAACCTGCTGAACCTGGGTCAGAACTGGATTGCCGCGGGAAAATTCACGTTTGGCGGATATTTGCTGGCCTTGCACGGTGGCGCTCTGCTGTTCGGAGCCTTCTGGCTGGCCAAGGGGCACAACAATTGGCATTGGTACACCTTGTGGCCTCTGCGCACTTCACTTTTGAGAAAGTCAGCGACTTGAAAACCATTCGACGGTTGATTTATGGCGAGATACTTTCCGCGGTGAGTTTTGTCACCCTGTGCTTTCTCTCGCTATTTTTCTTTTTTGATCTGGTGGAAGAAATCCAGTCCATCGGACGGCCCGAGACCGCGGCCTATCAGCTGGGCCATGCCCTGAGCTACGTCACGTTGATGATTCCAAGTCATCTTTATGAACTCTTGCCCATCGCAGTTCTCATCGGGACGATTTTCGTGATGGCGCGTTTTGCCCAGAGTTCGGAGTACACCATTTTGCGAACCAGTGGTTTAGGTCCCTGGCGTGCACTGAGAACTTTGCTGATGCTGGGTCTGGCTTTCGTGCTGCTGACTTTTGCCATTGGCGATTACCTGTCACCGGTCGCCGACCGCAGCGCACAACTGCTCAAGGCCCGCTACCAGGGGCACATCACGGTGGGCCATACCGGTGCCTGGCTGAAAGAAAGACAAGCCTATTCGCAATACGCGGTCAACGTCAACGCGCTGGAATCGGACGGCAGCATGCGGGGCGTACGCATCGTCGAATTCGACAACCAGGGTTTTCTGCGCTCCGTCATGCAAGCGGAATCGGCGACCCACGAGGCCAGCGACGCATGGACCCTCAAGCGCGTGATCCGGACCGAATTCCCGGCGCGAGATTCGGCTACCGCG
>NZ_JAQTMS010000073.1 GCF_028714215.1 Rhodoferax sp.
CCAAGTGCCAGTGCCTTGGCATGCAGGGCGTCCACCTGGGCCGCGTCCCTGACGGCCAGAGCAATCATGGTGCCGTTGCCAACGCAGGCCGGTTGGCCGTCAAAGGGCTTCATGACGCTGAACATGGGCTGGTCGGGTGCTGTACCCCAACCGATACCGCGATCCGACTCGAAGCAACGCTTGGCCGGCAGCAGGCCCAGCAAATCGTCGTAAAACGCCGTTGCACGCGGCAAATCGTTGGTGCCGACACAGGTGTAACCGATCATGGAAGCTCCTTTGGTGCAGGTTGAAAATTGACCCGTCGCAAACGCAATCAAACGGCCGGCATGGCGCCGACCTCGT
The DNA here is from genome assembly GCF_028714215.1 of Rhodoferax sp. Classification (GTDB taxonomy): domain Bacteria; phylum Pseudomonadota; class Gammaproteobacteria; order Burkholderiales; family Burkholderiaceae_C; genus Rhodoferax. The sequence continues at coordinate 343 of NZ_JAQTMS010000073.1, forward strand.
CATTCCCACTCGATGGTGGCCGGTGGCTTGCTGGATACATCATAGGTGACGCGGTTGATGCCACGCACCTCGTTGATGATGCGGCTCGACACCTTCTTCAGCAGCGCATAAGGCAACTCGGCCCAGTCGGCGGTCATGAAATCGCTGGTCTGCACGGCGCGCAGCGCCACCACGTAATCGTAGGTACGGCCGTCACCCATCACACCCACGCTCTTGACCGGCAAGAACACGGTGAAGGCCTGACTGGTCAGGTCGTACCAGCTTTTCCCACTGGCCTCGTCGACGAAATTGCGCAGTTCCTCGATGAAGATGGCGTCGGCCCGGCGCAGCAGATCGGCGTATTCCTTTTTCACTTCACCCAGAATCCGGACCCCCAGGCCGGGCCCCGGGAACGGGTGCCGGTACACCATGTGGTAGTGCAGGCCCAGCGCCACGCCCAGCTCGCGCACTTCGTCCTTGAACAGCTCGCGCAAGGGCTCCAGCAATTTCAGGCCCAGTTGCTCCGGCAAACCGCCGACATTGTGGTGGCTCTTGATGGTGACGGCCTTCTTGGTCTTGGCGCCGCCCGACTCGATGACATCCGGATAGATGGTGCCCTGCGCCAACCAGGCGACATGGCGCGAATGATCGCTCTTGAGCTTGCCGGCCTCGGCCTTGAACACTTCCACGAATTCGCGGCCGATGATCTTGCGCTTGGCCTCGGGGTCGCTGACGCCCGCCAGCTGGCCCAAAAACTGATCGGCAGCATCGACCCGAATTACCTTGGCGTGCAGCTTGCCGACAAACATCTCCATCACCAGATCGCCCTCGTTCAGGCGCAACAAACCGTGATCGACAAACACGCAAGTAAGCTGGTCGCCGATGGCACGGTGAATCAGTGCCGCGGCGACCGATGAGTCGACACCGCCGGACAGGCCCAGAATCACCTCTTCTGTGCCAACCTGGGCGCGGATTTGCTCCACCGCCTCGCTGATGTAGTCGCCCATGATCCAGTCCGGACGGGCCGCGCAAATATCCAGCACGAAGCGTTCCAGAATCGCCGCGCCGCGCTTGGTGTGCGTGACCTCCGGGTGAAACTGCACGCCATAAAAGCGGCGCTCTTCGTCGGCCATGCCGGCAATCGGACAACTGTCGGTGCTGGCCATCAGCTTGAAACCGTGCGGCAGCTCGGTGACCTTGTCGCCATGGCTCATCCAGACCTGCAGCATGCCGTGGCCCATCGGGCTGGCGTAATCCTGAATACCTTCGAGCAACTGGGTGTGGCCATGGGCACGCACATCGGCGTGGCCGAACTCGCGCTTGTGGCTGGCCGCGACCAGTCCGCCCAGTTGCACCGCCATCGTGAACATGCCGTAACAGATGCCCAACACCGGTATGCCAAGTTCGTAAACTGCCTGCGGCGCCCGCAAGTCGTGCTCTTCATAGGTGCTGGCGTGGCTGCCCGACAGGATGATGCCCTTGAGCTTGCCGTCCCGGGCATAGGCGCGGACCCATTCATTCGTCACGTCGCAAGGGTGAACTTCGCAAAAAACATGCGCTTCGCGGATGCGCCGGGCGATCAGTTGCGTAACTTGCGAGCCAAAGTCGAGGATGAGAATTTTCTGGTGCATTTTTAGTTAAGTCTGTCCCACAATTATTCAGAACGGTAATTCGGCGCTTCCTTGGTGATTTGCACGTCATGGACATGGCTTTCACGAATGCCGGCGGTGGTGATCTCGACAAACTCAGCCCGGTTCTGCAGTTCTTCAATCGTGGCGCAACCGCAATAACCCATGCTGGCGCGCACGCCGCCGGTCATTTGGAACACGATCGCCACCATGGAGCCCTTGTAGGGAACGCGTCCTTCAATACCTTCGGGCACCAGCTTGTCGGCATTCGGGTTGCCGGTGGTCGATTCCTGAAAATAGCGGTCGGCACTGCCTTGCTGCATGGCGCCAATACTGCCCATGCCGCGATAGCTCTTGTAGCTGCGGCCCTGAAACAGGATCACTTCACCGGGCGCTTCTTCGGTGCCGGCAAACATGCTGCCCATCATCACGGAACTGGCTCCGGCCGCCAGGGCTTTGGAAATGTCGCCACTGTAACGGATGCCACCGTCGGCAATCAACGGAATGCCGCTGCCCTTGAGCGCCGTGGCGACACTGTCGATCGCCATGATCTGGGGCACGCCAACGCCAGCCACAATGCGGGTGGTACAGATGGAACCGGGACCAATACCGACCTTGACCGCATCGGCGCCGGCCTCGGCCAATGCCAGCGCGGCCGCGCCGGTGGCGATATTGCCGCCGATCACATCGACCTGCGGGTAGTTTTGCTTGACCCAACGCACCCGCTCTATCACGCCCTGACTGTGGCCGTGCGCGGTGTCGACCACGATCGCGTCGACTCCGGCATGCACCAAGGCCTCGACCCGCGCTTCGGTCCCCTCGCCGACGCCGACGGCGGCGCCAACGCGCAGTTTGCCTTGCGCATCGCGCGCCGCATTGGGAAAGCTTGTTTGCTTGGTAATGTCCTTGACAGTGATCAGACCCTTGAGTTCAAAGGCCTCGTTGACCACCAGCAGACGCTCTATTTTGTATTGATTCAACAGCACCTTGGCTTGTTCCAGCGTGGTCCCGTCGGGCACGGTCACCAGTTTGTCGCGCTGCGTCATGATATGGCTGACCGGCAGGTCATAACGGGTCTCAAAGCGCAGGTCACGCCCGGTGACCAGACCCACCACCTTGCCGCCATCGCAGACCGGAAAACCTGACACACCCAGTTGCTCCGACAGGTTGATGACCTGGCGCACGGTGTGTTGGGGCGTGATCACGACCGGATCGCGCAAGACACCCGACTCGTAGCGTTTGACCTTGGCAACCTGGGCCGCCTGCTCCTGGGCCGTCATGTTTTTGTGGACGATGCCGATACCCCCCTCCTGCGCGATGGCAATCGCCAGGCGGGCTTCGGTGACGGTGTCCATGGCCGCCGACACCAGGGGTAGATTCAGGGCAATGTTGCGGGAGAAACGGGTTGCAAGAGAGGTGTCCTTGGGCAGGACCTGGGAGAACGCTGGGACCAACAAGACATCGTCGAAGGTGAGCGCTTTGCCAATAAGGCGCATGTTCTTAAGCTCCAAATGGCAGATTGTAGCTACCTCACGGCAATCAGGTCAGTGCCGCTTGGCGATAAACAGACACCTGGAACCGTCCAAAGGTTTTACCTTCTTGGCAGCCCGGCCCTCTGCACGCTAAACTTGCCGCATGAATCGATTCCGGCTTTTTTTTGTGGCTGTCATTTGCCTGCTGACGCTGAGCGCGGCAGCGCAGTCGAAGTGGCAGGAAGCGGCGCATTGGCAGTGGTTGGACAAGGACGGTCGCAAGGTATTTAGCGACCGGGCTCCGCCCCCCGAAATTCCTGAAAAAGACATTCTGGAGCGACCGTCTCTTGCGCTGGCACCAGCGCGGCCCACCAGTGGCGCCAGCGCACCCCGGCCCAGCGGGGTCGACAAGGAACTGGCCGACAAGAAAAAAAAGGTCGAAGAGGCTGAGTTTGACAAACGCAGGACTGAAGAAGAGAAAATTCAGAAGATGAAGGCGGAGAATTGTGCGCGTGCCAAACGGGCCAAAGCGAGCTTTGATTCCGGCCGCCAGATCGCCCGGCCCAACGACAAAGGCGAACCCGAGGTTCTGAATGCCACCACCCGTGCCGCCGAGTTGGCACGCATTCAGTCGGTCATCGATTCCGATTGCCAATAGCCAGTTCAATAGCCGGCCTTGGCGCCCGGACGTTTTTTCGCAAACAGTCCAGCTGTCCGCGCGCCCTGCTTGACAAAGCGCTCGCGCCGCGCCACTTTCGGGTCGACGCTGAGCTCTCGGTAGATTTCGACACGGTCCATTTCCCGCAAGGCCTGGCGCAGGCTGGCTTTGCGGCCCCAAACACCTACGGCCATGGTCTGCGGGTCAAGCGCGGGGAAAAGCTGCAAAAAGCCACTGGCTTGCAAAGCTTCCAGAACCGTGCAACCGGGCTCCAGCCGCAGACTGACTTCTCGCACTTCACGCGGCTTGGGCGAATACAGCACGGTGATCGGAATGCGCTTGTCACCCGCCATACACTTGACCGGCACGTTTGACGAAAGCGTCCACCATGCTGGCAGCAATCTTGTCAAACACCGGGCCAACGATGCGGCTGAGCGCCGCGTTGTCAAAACCATAATTGAGCGTCAGTTCCACCCGGCAGGCGCGCTGCGAACCATCGCCAATCGGGAGGAAATTCCACTCGCCGTCAAGTCTTGAAAAAGGGCCGTTGACCAATTTTATGGCGACCTGACGATTCAGTACATGCTCGTTGCGGGTGCTGAATGTCTGGCGGATGCCGCTGAAGGAAATGCCGATTTCCGCCGTCATTCCGTTCTCGTCCGCGCTGACCACCCGAGCCCGGTCACACCAGGGCAAGAACTCGGGGTATCGGTCAACGTCGGTGACAAGAACATACATCTCGGACGCGCTGTACCAGATAAGGACTGACTTGGTTACGGTTTTCATAGAATGGAGGCCTGCGCGGGATTGTAGACAAGCCTTGTACGCACGACTGACAACCCCAGATTGACCCCATGGCCAAAAAACCTGAAACCGCCGCCCGCATTGCCGACAACAAAAAGGCCGCCTACAACTATTTCTTTGAAGAACGCTTCGAGGCGGGTTTGGTGCTGGAAGGCTGGGAGGTCAAATCGCTGCGCGAGGGCAAGGTCCAGTTGACCGATGGCTACGTCGTCATTCGCAACGGCGAGTTGTTCGTCATCGGCCTGCAGATCAATCCTCTGGGCACTGCTTCCACCCACATCAGCCCGGACAAGCAGCGCACCCGAAAGCTCCTGATGCACAAGGAAGAGATCAAACGGTTGATCGGCAAGGTGGAACAAAAAGGCTACACACTGGTGCCGCTCAACCTGCACTGGAAGGGCGGCAAGATCAAATGCGAGGTTGCCCTGGCCAAAGGCAAGGCCGAGCACGATAAACGTGACACCATCAAGGACCGCGAGGGCAAGCGCGAGGTGGAACGGGCGATGAAAAGCCGCCAGCGTTAATCTTTTACCCCGCTGGGAATAAACGGTGGGCAGCGGGTGTTTATCTGATTGCAAATGCTTGTTTGCAACCATCAACCCAGGAGTTCCGCATGAAACCTAACGCCCGTGCCACCCTTGCCCTGTCTACCACACTGATCCTTCTGGGGGGCTGCGCATCCATGTATGCCGCTCCCGCCAAGGTGTCCGACGGCCTGCTGGTGGGCCCCACCGGCATGACTCTTTATACCTTTGACAAAGACCCCAGCGGTACTGGCAAATCGGTGTGCAACGGCCCCTGTGCCGCCAACTGGCCGCCCCTGATGGCGGCCGAAGCCGACAAGGCATCGGGCGACTACACCATCATCACCCGCGACGACGGCGCAAGACAATGGGCGATCAAGGGCAAGCCCCTGTATTACTGGGTCAAGGACAGCCGGCCCGGCGATAAAACAGGGGACGACTTCAACAAGGTCTGGCAGACCGCCAAACCATAGCTCACAAAACCTTGCCGGACAGATGACCAAGCACCCCATCGTCGACCAAATTCCGGCACTGCGCCGTTATGCGCGAGCCCTGACCGGCGACAGTTGGTCCTCCGATGATCTGGTGCAGGATACGCTGGAACGGGCTTGCAGCAAGTGGCGTTTGTGGGCTGCCGGGTCCGACCTGCGAGCCTGGTTGTTCACGCTGATGCACAACCTGTTTGCCAATCAGGTGCGCCGCTCCTTCAGACAAGCCGGCAGCGGCAGCGTCGATATCGAAGAGTTGGCGCAAGAGTTGGTGGCACCCGACGTCAACCTGGGAGCGGCACTCGATTTACAGCGTTGCCTGTTGTGCCTGCCGGCGGACCAGCGGGAAGTCCTGCTTCTGGTCAGCCTGGAGGACATGAGCTATGCCCAAGTGGCCAGGGTAACAGGAGTTCCGATTGGCACCGTGATGTCACGTCTGTCGCGCGCGCGCCGCCGCCTGCAAGCCCTGCTGGACGCACCGGCCCGCGGCGCCGAGCAGATGGCGACCAGCGACACATCCAGCACCGTGGTCGTTCCGCTTCGGCGTCTGAAATGAGTGATTGGAAAGACCGCATGGACAGCCGCCCCTCCGAGCCCCTGACAGAAGATGAAATCCACGCACTGGTGGATGCGCAACTGACAGTGGCAGAACTTGCACGGCTGCAGGCGCGGCTGGCGCATGACCCGGTCGCGCAAGCCAGCGTGGCGCAATGGCAGCAACAGCGCAAGGCCTTGAAAAGCTTGCATCAACAAGTCCTGAACGAGGCGATTCCTGCAACCTTGATCGCAGCGGCACGGCACTCCGCGGCCTCGCTACAGGAAAGCAATCCCTGGTGGCAACGGGGCGGGATCGCCGCCGCAGTGTTGTTGACTTTTGGCACGGGCTGGCTCTCCAGCGCCGCCTGGCACACTCAATGGCAAGCCCAAGCGCCCACGGCGGCGCTGATCAAAGCCCGGGCAGGCCAGGATTTCGCACGCCAGGCCAGCCTCGCGCATGCCGTCTATGCCCCGGAGGTGCGGCATCCGGTGGAGGTCGCCGCCGCGGAGCAGCAACACCTGGTTCAATGGTTGTCCAAGCGGCTCGGCAAACCGCTCAAAGTTCCTGATTTGAGCGCCCAGGGTTACCAGTTGATGGGTGGGCGCCTGTTGCCCGGTGAGGCAGGGGCCAGGGCCCAGTTCATGTTCCAGAACGACTCCGGCGGGCGCATCACGCTTTATCTCGGGGCGGTAGACAAGGCTGCCAAGGGGATTGACGCAGCCCAGACCGGTTTCAACTTTGCCACCGAAGGTGCAATTTCGAGTTTTTACTGGACCGACCAGGGCTTCGGCTACGCTCTTGCCGGCCCGGTGCCACGCGACAGCCTGATGAAACTGGCGCAAGCCGTCTACGGCCAGCTTTGATGCTGGTTCGACTCAACTCAGATCGCGCAGCGGATGGGTCTGTGGCGTCCACGGACTGCTGAAGAAAGGCGCCGTCATGCCGGCAGTAACCTCTTCGACGCGGTTTGGGTTCCAACGCGGTGCATTGTCCTTGTCCACTGCCAGCGCGCGAATCCCCTCCACGGTCTCGCTTTGACTATCGCTGCGCTTGAGATGGCGGGGATGAAAACAGTGATGCACCATATCCCGCTCCATGCGCAGATCATCGGCCAGCGACATGCCGCGGGCGCGGCGAATCTGGGCCAGCACCACGTGCAACATCAATGGCGAGCGCCGCCGCAGAGTGGCTGCCGTGTGTTGTGCCCAGCCCCCTCCCGCCGCCTCCAGCGCGTGGACGATGGCAGACACCGTGGGATGCGAAAAATAGGCATCGATCTGGGCCGTGTCGACCATGGAATTGACGGGCACGGTCACAGAAAACAGCGCCAGCCATTGCTCCATGGCGCCGGCTCGATCGAAGTCCGTGCTGGCCAAGGCATCCCAGGCCGAGGCCAGTCTGGCGACATCGAAGCAGCTGTCCGCCAAACCAAGCTCCAGCGCCTGCCCGGCTCCTATCGTATCGCCGGTCAAGGCCAGCCACTCGCCGCTGTGACCCGGGCAGCGGCTCAGGAAATAGCCACCCCCCACGTCCGGAAACAGCCCGATATTGGTCTCCGGCATGGCCATCCGGGTGCGCTCGGTGACGATGCGAATATTGGCCCCCTGACTGATGCCCATGCCGCCGCCCATGACGATGCCGTCCATGAAGGCGATATAGGGCTTGGGATAAGTGTGGATCAAATGGTTGAGGCGGTACTCTTCCGTGAAGAAGGCTTCCAGTTGCGCATCACCGGTGATTGCAGCCTGATGGAAAAAACGGATGTCACCGCCGGCACAAAAAGCCCCGAAGGGCCCGCTCTTGCCGCTGCCGCGAATCGCCACCGCTTTCACCTGCGGATTGTCGCGCCAGGCCAGCAGGCACACGCTGAGGGCGCGAATCATGGCGAGCGACAGGGCATTCAGGGCTTTTGGCCGGTTCAACGTGATAAGTCCGACATGCCCGTGAACCTCGCTCAGGACATCCGGCTCCACTTGGATCGGAAGAATGCTACCGCTACTCATCTTCTGCTTCTCCAGCCGATCAATTCGTTGACGAACAAGGCACCAATCACCAGCGATCCCCCTAGCAGCACATTGACGGTCGGGACCTCATTGGCACCGACCCAGGCCAGCAGAATACCAAAAATCACTTCCAGCAACCCCAGCAGCGAAACCTCCGGTGCTTTCAACACGCTGGCGCACAGCACCGCCAGCGACGACGGGATGGCCAATTGGACCAAACCCAGGAGCGCCAGCAGAAGCAGGTCATGACCGGAGGCTTGAAACGGAATGGCCAGTGGCAGGGTCAGCAGGGAAGAGAGGACGGCACCGATCAACACCGCCGGTATCAGATCGACATCGGTCCCCTTGGCGTGCGCGTTCTGGGTCACCGTCCAGTTGGCGGCGCCGGAGATCGGAACGCACAAAGCCACCAGGGTACCCAGCAGGCTGACACCCTGACTGATCTGACTGCCATACATATAGGCGATGCCGCAGCCCGCCACCACGATCGCCAGCCAGGTTCGACCGGCGATCCGGTGTCCAATAAAAATGCGCGCCGCCAAGGCTGTCAGCAGCGGACTGATGGCCATTGTGACCAGTACGTTGGCGACACTGGTGAGCGTGATGGCGACCATGAAAAAAGTGAACATGCCGCACCAGCAAAGGCCCGATATCCACAGGGTTCGTCCACCACCCCGCATCCGCTGAAAAACATCGCGGCCCTGAAACAAGGGCAGGATGACCAACAGCGACAACACGGTGAAAAAACTGCGCCAGAAGTTCACCTCGAAACTGCGGGTATGTTCCAGATGACGCGTCACCACACCGGCGATCGACCACATCAGGGTCACCGCGATCATCAAAAGAACTGCCCGGTTGTGACTGAGCTTCATGAGATTTACGGGACAGGCCGAGTCCTGGGTTTTTGAGGAACAGAGCGCCGCTACGCGCAGCGAGCCGGCTCTGTCCTCAACGGTTCCAGGCAAAAAAGCCCTGTCTCCAACTGGTCAAAGCGCCCCGCGCCCCGCCCGCTTGCGCTCATGCTCTGACAGGTAGCGCTTGCGCAGACGGATCGACTTGGGCGTGATTTCGACCAACTCGTCGTCCTCGATGAACTCCACGCCGTACTCCAGCGTACATTCGATCGGGGGGGTGATCTTGATCGCGTCTTCCTTGCCGCTGACGCGGAAGTTGGTCAGCTGCTTGGTGCGCGTGGCGTTGACCACCAGATCATTGTCACGGTTGTGAATGCCGACAATCATGCCTTCGTACACCGGGTCGTTGGCCCTGACGAACATGCGGCCGCGGTCGTCCAGCTTGCCCAGCGCGTAGGTGAAGATTTCACCAGCGTCCATGGAAATCAGTACGCCGTTTTTGCGGCCGCCGATGTCGCCCTTGTGCGGCTCGTAGCTGTCGAAGATGTTGGAGATCAGACCCGTACCACGCGTCAGGTTCAGGAATTCGTTGGTGAAACCGATCAGGCCACGCGCCGGAATGCGGTACTCCAGGCGCACCCGGCCACGGCCATCCGGCTCCATGTTGACCAGGTCGCCCTTGCGCTCGCCCAAAGCCTGCATCACACCGCCCTGGTGTTGCTCTTCGATGTCGGCGGTCACCAACTCGATGGGCTCATACTTTTCTCCATTCACATCCTTGAACACGACGCGCGGCTTGCTTACTGCCAACTCAAAACCTTCGCGGCGCATGTTTTCCAGCAAAATGGTCAAGTGCAATTCACCGCGACCCATGACTTCAAAGATACCTTCTTCGTCGGTTTCCTTGACGCGCAAGGCCACGTTGTGTTGCAGTTCTTTTTGCAGGCGGTCCCAAATCTGGCGGCTGGTGACGTACTTGCCCTCACGGCCGGCCAGCGGACTGGTGTTGACGCAGAAGTTCATGGTCAGGGTCGGTTCATCGACCTTGAGCATGGGCAGCGGTGCCGGATTGGCCGGGTCGGTGATGGTCACGCCAATGCCGATGTCGGCAAGGCCGTTGATCAGCACGATTTCGCCTGGGCCGGCGTCCGTGGTCTGCACGCGCTCCAAACCCTGAAAAGTCAGCACCTGGTTGATACGGCCTTTGACGGCCTTGCCATCCGGACCTTCCATCACCACCACATCCATCATGGGCCTGATCGTGCCCTGGCTGATGCGCCCGACACCGATCCGGCCCACAAAGGTCGAAAAATCGAGCGCAGAAATCTGTAGTTGCAGCGGCGCTGCAGGATCACCCTGTTGGTGCGGCACATGCTGGAGAATGGTATTGAACAGGGCCGACATATCGGGACCCCACTGCTCACCCTGACCTCCCTCCTCCATCGACGACCAACCGTTGATGCCCGAGGCGTAGACCACGGGGAAATCCAGCTGTTCATCCGTGGCACCAAGCTTGTCGAACAGATCGAAGGCGGCGTCGACCACCCATTGAGGGCGCGCACCGGGCTTGTCCACCTTGTTCACCACCAGGATCGGCTTCAAGCCCAGAGCCAGAGCCTTCTTGGTCACAAAGCGGGTCTGGGGCATCGGGCCTTCTTGCGCATCAATCAGCAGCAGCACGCCGTCGACCATGGACAAGGCACGTTCCACTTCGCCGCCGAAGTCGGCGTGGCCGGGGGTGTCGACGATGTTGATGTGCGTGCCTTCCCAAGTCACGGCGCAGTTCTTGGCAAGAATCGTAATGCCACGTTCCTTTTCGATGGCGTTGTTGTCCATCACGGTGTCGACAATCTTCTCGTGCTCGGCAAAGGTGCCGGACTGGCGCAGCAATTGATCGACCATGGTGGTTTTGCCGTGATCGACGTGGGCGATGATGGCGATATTGCGAATTTGTTTATGGCTCATGGTTCACTTTCTAAATTGGTTGGAGACAGCGCTCGCTACGCTTGAGTCTGTCTCACAAGGGTCCATCAATCGGGTCAAAGTCTCGTTATTTGTTCAATCTCAAGTGGGCTCAGCAGCCGGGTCGGAATCAATTCACCGCCCTTGACATGCGCCGTGCCCAACAAGGCACGCGGTTTGTCGGCATAAACGGCCACTTGCTCGGCATCCGGCCAGCCACCCCGGCGTCGCAAGCCGCTCAGAAAACGCCCTGCATTCTCGCCGTCCAAAGTGACAACTGCATGCTCGCAAAGCAGTGACTCCACCGGCAGCAGGCAACTCAATCGCTGCTCCTCCGTCATGGCCTCCAGTGCCTCCAGAGTCACGCACTGGGACAGCGAGAAGCCACCGGTCTGCAGGCGACGCAGCGCCGTCAGATGCGCGCCACAGCCCAAGGCATCACCGATATCCTCGGCCAGCGTCCGGATGTAGGTTCCCTTGCTGCATTTGACTGTCATTTTCACAGTCGGCTGCGGACTGTCCGCGCCCACCAGAGTGGCCTTCAACTCTTGGATCGTCACCTCGCGGGCATCCCGTTCCAGTTCGATGCCGGAGCGCGCGTATTCGTACAAGGCGCGTCCATCCTTCTTCAAGGCGCTGTGCATGGGAGGTATTTGCCGGATCACGCCGGTAAACCGCGACACCACTTCGGCCAGAGCTGCTTCACTCACCTTCACCGCTCGCTCGTCAATCACCGCGCCCTCGGCATCCCCGGTACTGGTCTTGACACCCAGGCGCGCCAGCGCCTCATACGTTTTGTCAGCCTCCAGCTGGAGCTGACTGAATTTCGTCGCCGCGCCAAAGCACAAAGGCAACAGGCCGGTGGCCAGCGGATCCAGCGTGCCGGTATGGCCGGCTTTTTCCGCGCGCATCAGCCATTTCGCTTTTTGCAAGGCGTCATTGCTCGACCAGCCCAGTGGCTTGTCCAACAGTAGCACCCCATGCACGGGGCGCCTGGCAACCCGTGCACGCGGCGCAGTTAGCATGCTAGTCCTCGTTTTTGGAACGCGAGGCGACCGCCTGCGCAATCAAGGCATTCATGTCCGCGGCTCGCTCCGTCGTGCGGTCGAACACAAAATGCAGTGTCGGTACCGTATGAATATGCAGCCGTTTGAACAGGCCGGCGCGCAAAAAGCCGGCCGCCTGATTCAAACCTTCGGTGCATTCTTTCGTGTCCCCCTTCAGCAGACTGAAAAAGACCTTGGCATGTGCGTAGTCCGGCGTGACTTCCACCGACTGAATCGTGACCATGCCGACACGCGGATCCTTCAACTCGCGCGCGATCAGTTCGGTCAGATCACGCTGGATCTGATCGGCCACCTTGAAGGCGCGGTTGGGCGTGGAGGATTTTTTCTTGACCATGGAGTGTCAACTGTGCAGTGGCAACCACCAGCGGTTCAGGCGTGGCAAGTACAGATTGCTCGGGTCATGCGACATGGCGACCCGAAACGCCTGGCCGGTCACACGCTGGATGTCGATGAAGCCGATAAAGCGCGAATCGTTGCTGTTGTCCCGACTGTCGCCCAACACCAAGAGTTTCCCGGCCGGAACCCGCACCGGCCCAAAACGGGTGAGGTGGTTCATCTGCGGCAGGCGGGCGACGTCAATGGCTATCCCAGCCAACTGTTCGCGCCAAATCTGGGCGTTCAGCAGGCCCGACTCAGTCTCCAGTTCACGCGCCGGATCCAGCAGCGTGCGAGGCACCGGTTGCCCGTTGATGATCAATTGGTTGTCCCGCATCGCAACCTCATCACCACCGACCGCGACCACGCGCTTGATCAGGTTAAGGCCGTCCCGAGGTGAATCAAAGGTAATGACATCGCCAGCATGCGGTACATCCCAGCGCGCCACTTCAAGCAAGGTAAAGGGCAGGCGCAGACTGTAAGCCATCTTGTTGACCAGCACCCGGTCGCCCGCGACCAGGGTGGGATTCATGGACGACGATGGGACGTAGTTCCAGTCCGCCACGGCGGAGCGGAACAGCATCATCAGACCGATGAAGCACAAGACACCCTTGTATTCACGCCAAAGCGCTGTGAGCTTGTTCATGGCGGCGTCTCTCACAGTGTCCGGGCCACTTCGCGAATTTCAAAGAACTCCAGCACATCGCCTTCCTGGATGTCGTTGTAGTTCCTGATGTTCAAGCCGCAATCGAAGCCTTCCTTGACTTCCTTGGCATCGTCCTTGAAACGCTTGAGCGAGTCGAGTTCACCGGTGAAGATGACCACGTTGTCGCGCAACAGACGAAGACGGGCAGAACGCCTGACCACGCCCGCGGTAACCATGCAACCGGCAATCGAGCCGATCTTCGAGACTTTGAACACCTGACGAATTTCGGCGGTACCAATGACCTCTTCCTTCTTGTCCGGCGTCAACATGCCCGACATGGCGAGCTTGAGTTCGTCGACGGCGTCATAGATGATGTCGTAGTAACGAATATCGATGCCGTTGTTCTCGGCCAGCTTGCGCGCACCGGCATCGGCACGGGTATTGAAACCGATGATGATGGCCTTGGCGGCAATGGCCAGATTCACATCCGACTCGCTGATGGCGCCAACCGCCGCGTAAACCAATTGCACCTTGACCTCGTCGGTGGAGAGCTTGAGCAGCGACTGCGCCAACGCTTCCTGCGAACCCTGCACATCGGCTTTGACGATGATGGGCACCAGCTTGACTTCGCCGGCCGCCATGTCGGTGAACATGTTCTCCAGCTTGGCTGCCTGCTGCTTGGCCAACTTGGTGTTGCGGAACTTGCCGGCACGGTAGGTGGCAATTTCACGAGCCCGGCGTTCGTCCGCCATCACCATGAATTCGTCGCCGGCTTGCGGCACTTCCGTCAAACCCTGGATTTCCACCGGGATCGAAGGGCCGGCCGACTTGATGGTCTTGCCGTTTTCGTCCAGCATGGCGCGCACCCGCCCATAAGTAGAGCCAGCCAACACCACGTCGCCGGTCTTGAGGGTGCCCGATTGCACCAGGACAGTGGCCACCGGGCCACGTCCGCGGTCGAGTTGCGCCTCAATCACCAGACCCTTGGCCATGGCATCCACCGGCGCGCGCAGTTCCAGCACCTCAGCCTGCAACAAGACTTGCTCCAGCAAGGCATCAATGCCCTGCCCGGTCTTGGCCGATACCGGCACAAAGGGCGAATCGCCACCGAATTCCTCCGGCACCACTTCTTCCACTACCAGTTCGTTCTTGACGCGTTCCGGGTTGGCATCCGGTTTGTCGATCTTGTTGATCGCCACCACGATCGGGACTCCGGCCGCCCTGGCGTGCTTGATCGCCTCCTTGGTTTGCGGCATGACACCGTCGTCCGCCGCGACCACCAGAATCACGATGTCGGTTGCCTGGGCACCGCGCGCTCGCATGGCGGTAAAAGCCTCGTGACCGGGGGTATCCAGGAAAGAAATCATGCCACGTGGCGTTTCCACGTGGTAAGCGCCAATGTGCTGGGTAATGCCACCGGCTTCACCCGAGGCCACCTTGGCCCGGCGAATATAGTCCAGCAGCGATGTCTTGCCATGGTCCACGTGGCCCATGACCGTCACCACCGGGGCCCGTGGCAGGGACTCGGATTGCTGCCGGGACACCTCGTCGTCGGTAAATGCTTCCGGATCGTCGAGCGCGGCAACGATTGCCTTGTGGCCCATTTCTTCCACCAGAATCATGGCGGTATCCTGGTCCAGCGGCTGATTGATGGTGACCATCTGGCCCAGTTTCATCAAGTGCTTGATGACCTCGGATGCCTTCACCGCCATCTTGTGCGCCAATTCGGCCACGGTAATGGTTTCAGGCACATGCACCTCGATGACGCGCATCTCCACCGGGGCTGCCACCGCCCGGTTGTCATCACGGTCTCTGTCGTTGCTGCCGCGTTTGCCGCGCGGACCAGCACGCCAATTGTTGCCACGGCTGCCGGGGGCCCCGGTGGCACCACGGGTCGGGATGGCTTTCTTCTTGCCCGGGTCGCCGGCCCAACTGCTGGAGAGTTTGGCCGATTTGACTTCTTTCCCGCCGCCGGGTGCACTCGCCGCAGGGGTTCCGGTGGCCCCGGGACGGGCTGGTTTTGCCGGCGCCGCGCCGGCTGCCGGTTTATGCAATGTACCTTTGATGCTGGCCTTGGCGGCCTCGGCCGAGCCTGGCTTGACAGCCGGCTTGCTTTCTTCCGGTTTTTTGATCGGTGGCGGCTTCTTGGCGGGTGCCGACATCATCTGGCGAATGGCGGCTGCCTCCGCCTCGGCCAGACGTCTGCGATCCCCCAGGTCGGCCGCGCGTGCCACATCCTCAGCGGCCCGTGTTTTCGAGTCCGCCGCCGCCTTGTCCCGAGCCTGCGCCTGTGCTTTGGCTACTGACTTGGCCGTTTCGGCCGCCTCCAGCACTTTGGCCGCAGCCTTGTCAATGGCTTCCTGTGCCTGTGGCAAAACGGTTGCTTCCTTGCTTTGTTCCAGAGCGGCCTGGGCCAGCTCTTGTTGCGCGGCTTTTTCAGCGGCCAGCTCAGCCGCCTCGCGCAAACGCTGTTCCTGTGCTTCGCGCTCACGCCGGCGCTCCGACAGTTCCTCTTCCTGACGGCGGATCAACTCGGCCTGACGGCGAGCCTCTTCCTCGCGCGATGCCAGTTCGGCGTTGTCGCGCGCCGCCTTGGCCTCAAGCTCGCGCTCCGGCTCGACCGCATCCTGGGGCATGTCAACCCCGTCCTCACGCCGTACAAACGTGCGCTTTTTGCGCACTTCGACCTGAATCGTGCGCGCCTTGCCGGTAGCGTCGGCCTGCTTGATCTCGCTGGTCGACTTCTTGACAAGCGTAATCTTCTTGCGCTCGGCGCCGGCAGTGCCATGGGTGGACTGCAAATAAGTTAACAGACGCTGCTTATCGGCATCATCGAGCTTGTCGGAAGCGGCCGATTTGGTCACTCCCGCCGATTTAAGCTGCTCAAGCAGCGTAGCGGTTGATTTTTTGAGTTCGCTGGCAAACTCGGCGACGGTCGTACTGGACATTTGTTGTGTAACCTTTAGTTCGGCATGACAAGCCCCGCGGGCAATTGTCAGCCATCACTGAAATCTCGTATTCATGTATTCATGACAATTACTTTATGCTTGCGAAGCGGCATCATTGACAAACCAATGTTCGCGCGCTTTCATGATCATGGTCT
This sequence comes from Rhodoferax sp., assembly GCF_028714215.1. Lineage (GTDB taxonomy): Bacteria > Pseudomonadota > Gammaproteobacteria > Burkholderiales > Burkholderiaceae_C > Rhodoferax. The sequence continues at coordinate 16,444 of NZ_JAQTMS010000073.1, forward strand.
TGGCTTCGTCCGCCGACTGACCCGTGATCTCGGTAAGTTCGTCGACCGCCAGATCGGCAAAGTCATCCAGGGTGTGAATGCCACTGTCGGCCAGTTTGGTCATCAATTCGAGAGTCAGGCCTTCGAGGTCGCGCAGTTCAAGTGACACTTCCTGAACGCTCTCCTCATGCGCGATTTCCATCGTCAGCAGCGCATCCTTGGCGCGGGTGCGCAATTCGTTCACGGTGTCCTCATCGAAACTCTCGATCTCCAGCATCTCTTCCAGCGGCACGTAAGCCACCTGCTCCAGACTGGTGAAACCCTCGGCAATCAACAAATCGGCAATTTCCTCATCGACATCGAGTTTTTCCATGAACAACTTGCGACCCGAGTCGGTCTCGCTGGCCTGCTTCTGCGCCGACTCGGCGGCATCCAGGATGTTGATCTTCCAGCCGGTCAACTCGGAGGCCAGACGCACATTTTGACCGCCACGTCCGATCGCAATGGCCAGATTTTCCTCATCCACCACGACATCCATGGCGTGGCGCTCTTCGTCCACCACAATGCTTGAAACATTGGCCGGCGCCAGCGCACCAATCACAAACTGGGCCGGATCTTCGCTCCACAGCACGATATCGACGCGCTCTCCGGCCAATTCATTGGTGACGCCATTGACCCGTGTGCCGCGCACGCCGACACAGGTGCCAATCGGGTCGACCCGCTTGTCGTGCGACAGCACGGCGATCTTGGCGCGCGAGCCGACATCACGCGCGCAGGATTTGATTTCAAGCAAGCCCTGCTCGATTTCCGGTACTTCCTGGCGAAACAGCTCAATCATGAATTCGGGCGCCGACCGCGACAGGATGATGGGTGCGCCGCGCAGGGTGAGGTCAACCTCCATGATCATGGCGCGAACCCGGTCGCCGATGCGCAGGTTCTCCTTCGGGATCATCTCGCTGCGCCGCAGTCGGCCTTCGACCCGTCCGCTTTCGACGATGATGTCGCCCTTGTCCATGCGTTTGACGGTACCAACGAAGATCTTGTCGCCGCGCGACATGAAATCGTTGAGCAACATCTCACGCTCGGCATCGCGAATTTTTTGCAGGATGACCTGCTTAGCCGCCATCGCACCGATACGGCCAATCGGCACCGACTCCACCGTTTCTTCGATGTACTCGTCAACCTCGATGTCCGGAATCTGTTCCTTGGCTTCGAACAGCAGGATTTCCTGGTCGGGCAACTGCAGGCCGGCCTCGTCCGGCACCACATGCCAGCGACGAAAAGTCTCGTACACACCGCTGTCACGGTTGACCGCAACGCGGATATCGACGTCGCCCGGGTAAAGTTTTTTCGTCGCTTGCGCCAGCGCTGCCTCGACCGCGCCAAACACCACATCCCGCTCCACGTTTTTTTCGCGTGAGATGGCTTCCACCAGCATTAACATTTCGCGATTCATGCCATGACTCTCCTGTTTCAATTCAATCCATATCCGACTCAGCGGCACCCCTGGTGCCTCGTCCCTTGAAGCTGACGATGGGGGCCAAGCGCGCCTCTTTCAACTCATCCAGAGTGAACCCCAGTGCCTGCAGCGGCGCCGGCAATCTTTTCTTGCTGACCTTTTGACCGGGTTTGACCACCGGTTCATCGCGCCAGACAATCTGCCAGCCGACAGCCCCACCCGCATCCGCCTGACGGCGCTCCAACGTACCCCGAAACTTCTTTCGGTTGGCGCTGACCGAACTCGCCGTCACGCCCAATGGCGCCTTCAGCGTCAGATCGATCACCTGCCCAACAAACCGCTCAAAGTCCGCTGCGTGCCGCAACGGACGGTCAATGCCCGGCGAGGAAACCTCAAGCCGCTTGTACTCGACACCATCCACCTCCAGCGCGAACTGCAACTGGCGCGTCACCTTCTCGCAATCCTCAACTGTCACGAATTGCTCCACCACCGCATCCGCGCCACCAGCCTCGGCCGGCGGCGTCCACGGCAGATCTATCGTGACGCGCAGCAGCCCGGCGGCGGAACGCTCGATTTCCACCAATTCATAGCCCAGACCGGCCACCGTTTGTTCAACAATTTCTTTCAGAGCCACTTGTACGTTCAGATGCAAGGCAAAAACAATCGACCAAAAAAAACGGGCGGTTGATACCCGCCCGTTTGGTCGTGAGCTTGGATTATATCCAAAAACGCGCTAAACGCCATGATTTTCAAGGAAATTTTAGGGCATTGTACCTGCCTTGATCAGGACCATGCGGTCCGGTCTAAGGTACTTGGTAATCGCACCATTGACCTGCTGCTGGGTCAAGGCGTTGACTTTTTGCGGAAAGTCATCCAGCCAGCTGACATCGTAGCCCCGATTGACCGCTGCCAGCAAGGTATTCGCCATGCCATCGGTGGTTGCCAGATCAACCTTGAAGGAGCCTATCAAATTGCTCTTGCGGGCCTCGATTTCAGCCAGCGTGGCACCATTGTCATACCAGAGCTGAAGCTGACGTCGGGTCGACGCCAGGCCTTTTTCCAGCAGGGCCGGTGCAAAGGAGGCGGTAATTTTCCAGTCGCCGGCATTGAACGTGTCATTGGCCAAACGGGCACCCACATCGTAAGTCAGCCCTTCCCGATCGCGCACGTTGGCCATCAGGCGTCCGGTAAAACCGCTGCCCAGAATCGCGGTGGCAACGCGCAAAGCCTGGTAATCCGGGTCGTGGAAGCGCAAGCCGCTGGCTTGGCCCAACACCACCGAGACACTGGTCTTGTCGGCCATGACAACATTTTGACTTTGCACGGCCTCCAGGGGCGCGGCCAGCGGAGCCACGCGCACCAGTTGGGCGCCGCCCTGCCAGCCGGAAAAAGACTTGCCGACCTCAGCCCCGAGTTGCGCCATGTCGAGGTCGCCAACCGCCACCAGGGTCATTTGCGCCGGTCCGTAATTGGCCTTGTGGAAGGCAATGACATCCTCCAGTTTGGCGGTCTCGATCGCCGCCAGCAAATCCTCCGGCAGAGGGCTGCGGTTGGGATGGTTGGCCGGGTACACGGCGCGTGAAAAAGCATCGGCGGCACGGAAATCGGTGTTTTCAAGGCGGCGCTTGAGAGCGCCGGCAAACTGCTTCTTCGCCTTGCCAAATTCTTCCGCCGAGAAAGCCGGGCTGCGCAGTTGTTCGGCGATCAGAGCAAGCACCAGCGGCACATCTTTTTTCAATGATTTGGCACTGATTTCCAGTTGGTCGTTGCCAACTTTGAAGGCGATGCTGGCACCCACCGCTTCGAGTTTTTCGGCAATGGCAAATTTATCCTGCTGCCGGGTGCCCTGATCAAGCAGCATGCCGGTCAGTGTCGGGATGCTCGGGTTGCGGGCACCGGCCAGTGCTCTTCCCGCTGGCAGCACGGCGCGCAAGGTCACCACGTTTTTCACGCCGGTGGGATAGGCGATGACGTCGATGCCGGCAATCTTGCTGCGTTTTGCGTTGGCTGCCATCGTGCTGGCGCCGCCACTGGCGATGGCATCGCCCGTGGCCGTGGACGGGGCGCTCATCACACCGGCAAGGTCCAGGCCGGGGCTGCGGTAATAGTAGGGACCATCGACGCGCCAGCGCTTGGCCGCCGCGCCTGCGCCTTTGGCAGCAGTGCCCGTGACCGTCGGCACAAACCAGCCGCTGGTACTTTGATCTTCATTCAGGTAACTATTGGCCACCCGCTTGATGTCGGCCGTCGTGACTTTCTGGATCGCCTCGTCCAAACGGTAAAACAGGGACCAGTCGCCCGCGGCAATGCACTCATTGAGGTTGCCGGCAATGGCAAAAGAGCCATCGCGTTTGAAGGCGGCGTCAGCCAGCGTCTTGGCAATGGCAGCCTGCAGTTCACCCTCGGAGACGCCCTCATTCTTTAACCTCTCGATTTCCTGCACGACGATTTTCTCGACCTCTTCATGCCTGACGCCAGGGGCTAGCGGGGCGAAAATGATGTGCAGCGTGGGGTCGCTGTTGAATCCGGCATCGGCCTCGACGCCGGTGGAAAGATTCTTGTCGGTCAGCGCCTTGTACAGACGGCTGTTCTTGCCATCCGTCAGAATCGCGCTGAGCAAGGTGACGGCCGCATAGTCGGGATGGGTGGCGGCCGGAATCTTGTGCGCGATGGCGACCACGCCCAGTTGGCCGGAACGCTTCACCGTCACGCGCCGGGCTCCCATTTGCGGCGGCTCTTCGGTGTACACGGTGGGAATCGGTTTGGGTGAGTGCGGGTAAACGCCAAACGATTTTTTGACCAGTGCCAAAGCCTCGGCCGGTCGAAAGTCGCCAATGATGGAGACGGTTGCGTTGTCGGGCCAGTAAAAAGTGTCATAGAACTCGCGCAATTTTTCAATTGACACTTTTTCAATGTCGCTGCGGTGTCCGATGGTGCTGTGGTGATAGGGGTGGGCCACGAATGCGGCCTGGTAAATCTCCTTGTACAGCGACTGAATGGGAGAGTTCTCGCCGCGTTCGAACTCGTTGCGCACAACGGTCATTTCCGGGCGGCGATCATCCTCGCGCAGCAGCAGGTTGCGCATGCGGTCGGCTTCCATGTCAAGCACCGAGGCCAGGTGCTCGCTCCCCAGGTTTTCATAATAGTTGGTGCGGTCCAGCCAGGTCGTGGCGTTGTACCTGGCACCGGTTCGCTCCAGCAACTGATCGACGTTATTGCCCTTGCTGCGATCACGCTGGCGGGTGCCCTTGAACATCAGATGCTCCAGAATGTGCGTGGCACCCGTGGTGCCGGTGACCTCATTCTTGGAACCGACCCGGTAGGTGACCATGAGGGTCAGCGTCGGGCTGGAGTGTTCCGGCAGCAGCAGAACCTGCAGTCCATTCGACTTCAGGCTGTATTCGTCGATGCTGCCGACCGTTTTGACATGGACGAAACCATCCGCTGCAACCGGTGCCGCGTGCAGCGTCACCGTCAAAACAAGAAGACTCAATAGCGCCAGGCATCGTTTCATGATATTCACCCAAAATGCGAAACCGCGACCTTAGCATAGAGTGCCAGCTTTTCTTGACGCTCTCCAGGGCCTTAAAAAAGGCCATTCGCATGCGACAATTCCGTATCCAGTACCGCCAGCCATCCGGCTGGAACGTTTTGAACCACCACCAGACGATTATTGAAAAGGACGATATGGGATTCCTGACGGGAAAGAGACTACTGATTACCGGTGTTTTGTCGAAACGCTCGATCGCCTATGGCATCGCCCAGGCCTGCCACGCACAAGGTGCGGAGTTGGCTTTCAGCTACGTCGGCGAGCGCTTCAAAGAGCGCATCACCGAGTTCGCGGCCGATTTCGCTTCTTCCCTGGTATTTGATTGCGACGTCGGCGACGACGCGCAGATTGAAAAACTGTTCACCGACCTGGCGCAGCACTGGCCCAGTTTCGATGGTTTTGTGCACAGCATTGGTTACGCACCGCGCGAAGCCATCGCCGGCAACTTCCTGGATGGGCTGAGCCGCGAAAATTTCAGAATTGCCCATGACATCAGCGCCTACAGCTTTCCGGCCATGGCCAAAGCCGCCCTGCCCTACCTGAATGAAGGATCATCCTTGCTGACGCTGACCTATCTGGGTGGCGTGCGGGTGGTGCCCAACTACAACACGATGGGGCTGGCCAAGGCGTCGCTGGAATCTTCGGTGCGCTACCTGGCCGACGCCATCGGCCCGCGCGGCATGCGGGTCAACGGCCTGAGCGCCGGTGCCGTCAAAACCCTGGCCGCCAGCGGCATCAAGGATTTCGGGCGTCTGCTGTCCATTTCGGCCAGCGCCTCGCCGCTCAGACGCAACGTGACGATTGAAGAAGTCGGCAATGTCGCGGCCTTCTTGCTGAGCGACCTGGCCTCCGGCATGACCGGCCAAATCACTTATGTGGACTGTGGCGTCAGCCAGACTGCGGTAGCCGTCGTCGAAACAGCAAATTCCGAGTAACCATCCCCCGGCAAAGCCGGGGGCTTTCAAATTGTGAGCCGCTCAAAGCGGCAAAACGGGGTCGCTAACGCGGCCCCAACCCTTGGTGCCACCGTTTCGGTGGCCGTTTATCTCCACAGCC
>NZ_JAQTMS010000074.1 GCF_028714215.1 Rhodoferax sp.
ATCCAGTTTCTCCTTTCGTTTGCTTGGCGGCTCACGATTGGTAGTTTCTGCGATGGACACCTACGTATATGTCAAACTCCTACTGCCACCCCGGCAAAGCCGGGGGATCTCCCATTTGATTAGATGATGTGCATCATATTACACAGATAGGAAGCCGATGAACCACCCAGTCAACCCCTCTTGGAGATAGCCATGACGAAACCCCGCATACTGGTTACCAGCGCCGCCGGCAACACCGGATTTCAAACCACCCGGCAGTTGCTGGAAAAAGGATTTCCGGTGCGCGCCCTGGTGCGCCGCGCGGACCGGCGAAGCGAGACGCTGAAAGCACTCGGTGCCGAGATACAGGTCGGCAATCTGCAGGACATCGAGGATGTGCGGCAAGCCTTGAAAGATGTGCAGCGGGCTTACTTTTGCGCACCGCTGCTGCGCGACGCCTTGAGCGCCAGCGCCATTTTTGCCAGTGCCGCGCAGGAGCATGGGCTTGAGGTAGTGGTGGCGCTGAGCCAATGGCTGGCCGATCCGCGGCACCCCTCCATCCACACCCGTGAAACCTGGCTGGCCGACAAGATGTTCTCCTGGATGCCGGGCGTTGGCGCGGTCACGGTCAACCCTGGCTGGTTCGCCGACAACTACATGGCCGCGCTGGAGCCGATTGCTCAGTTCGGCATGCTGCCGATGCCGCTGGGCGAGGGCCTGAACGCGCCACCGTCCAACGAGGACATCGCCCGCGTCATCGTCGCCGCGCTGATCGATCCGGCCCGGCATATCGGCAAGCGCTACCGCCCGACCGGCCCCGCCCTGCTGTCGCCGCAGGACCTCGCGGCGACCTTCGCCAAAGTCCTGGGGCGACCGGTCAGGTATTACAACGCGCCGGCCGGCATGTTCACCAAGGTGGCCAGGGCGCTGAACTTTCCGGACTTCACGATCGCCCAGGTTCTTTGCTATTTCGACGACTACCAGCGCAATGCCTTTGCCCTCGGCGCGCCTACGCAAGCGGTGCTGGAGGTGACCGGGCAAAAGCCGGAAGACTTCGAAACGATTGTGCGCCGCTATGTCAACCAGTCGCCGGCCTCGCAGCGAAACGCGACGGCCATGCTGCGCGCCGTCGGCGGCATGCTGCGAATCATGGTCACGCCGGCACTCCAGCCCGACCGCTTCGCACGCTCCCACGAGTTTCCGAATCTCGCCGCGCCGCGTCTGGCGGTGGACTCCGCCAAGTGGCTCGCCACGCACGCATCGGACCCAGGCTTGGGCTTGGAACAGTCCTTGGCCGCGCCCCTGGCGCAATAAGGCGGGAGGATTTTCGACATGAACACCTTGTTTCTACTTTTCGTCGCCACCCTGGTCATGCTGGTCGCGACTGGCATGCTTCGCTACCTGCCCGGCAACTACCGGACGCCGGCCTTGATCGGACTGGTGGTCTGGATCGGCTACGGCGGCCTGCTGGGTTGGGGCGGTGTGATCGGCAACCCGGCGCTGCTGCCACCGGGCCTGTTTTACCTGCTGGCGCCGATCGTCCTGTTCGTCATGTTCATGGCGCGGTCGCGCATGGGTCTGACGGTGGCCCTGAGTTTCCCGCTGGGACTGCTGATGGGCCTGGAGTCGTTCCGGCTGCTGGTGGAAATCTTTCTCGACCAACTCTGGCGCGATGGTCAGTTGCCGCGGATGATGACTTTTCACGGCGCCAATTTCGACATCCTGATCGGCGCGTCAGCGCCGGTCATGGCGTGGTTATTCGCATCAAAGAAAATTTCAGAGCGGACCGCGCTGCTGTGGAATGTGGCCGGCATCGCCATGCTGGCCAATGTGGCCGTGCGCGGCGCGCTCACCACGCCGGGCTCCTTGCATCTGATCGCCACCGAGGTGCCCAACGCGGCGATAGGCAGCTTTCCCTTTTCCTACATCCCAGGTCTCATGGTGCCGCTGGCACTGGTGCTGCACGTGCTGGCCATTCGGGCGCTGAGAAATCGCATGGCCCTGACGGTCAAAGACGGGCCTTGCGAGGCTTCCGTTCATTGAGTCCCGCTTTCCTCGTTTTTACCGCTGGCATAAGCACGCATGGCTTCGCTGAGAAAAGGCACTTGCAGACTGAAGTTCTTGCATCCGGAGCACATCAGGACGTGCATCTTCAGGGAAATTTTCTCCGGCAGCGACAGGGGACGCTCCTGCGCCTCGGAGATCAGGCGGCTGGCCTGCCGGCAATTCAACATGCGCGTTCTCCCTTGATGAACCAGCTGTTTTCCAGACACTCGCGCAACCGCAGCCGCGAGCGGTGCAGCATCACGTTCAGGTTGCTGGTGGAGATGCCCACCGTGGCGCAAATTTCCTGCGAATCGAGTTCCACAAATTCCTTCATCATGAAAACCCGGGCCTGATTGCCGGGCAAACCTTCCAGGCAGATCTCGAAGACCTTCCAGAACTGGTTCTGGTGCAGCGAATCCTGCGGATTGCCCCAGCTGGCCGGGCGCTCATCCTTTTGCCAAAAACCTTTTTGGTCGAAAAGTTCGGAGAAGTCCTCTTTTTCCTCGTCCTCGCGCAGCAGGCTGCTGGCATCGACCAGGCGCTGCTTCTGCCGCAGGACGTCGGCAATCTTGTTCTTCAGAATGGCGAAGACCCAGGTCTTCAGAGCGGCCCGGCCGGCGAAGGACTTGGCGTTCTTCAGCGCCCCGATCAAGGCTTCCTGCACCGCGTCCTCGGCCAGATGACTGTCGGACAACTGCAGGGTTGCAAACTTGAGCATCTGGCGCCGTAAGTCATTCAGAAAGGCGGTATCCGTCAGCACCGATGTTTCAGGCAGATCGTGGTTTTTTGGGTCCATGCGTCCCGTCATTCATCGCCTCGCTGTGTCATTTGGTTCCTGGCCGCACTGTAACTCGCGACGCAATAGGGCACGGCGTAATTCAACACCAGATGAAGCCATGAGACCCCGCTGCCGGAAATGATGGCGCCACCCTGATTGACAAGATTAAGCACGGTGCCCACCAACAGGGCAATGCGCAGCGCGTTCGCGACAATCCGGCGCGAGCAGGCGATCCGGAACAGCGCTCGCATCAGCGACTCCGGCCCGATGCTGCCGCCAGCGCCAGCAATTCGTGGGTCGGCAGCGCTTGCACCGAAGCCAGCACGGTGCGGTGGATCAACTCGGTATCGGCCTCGGGCTCCAGCTCAGCCGGTCCGCCCTGTTTCCCGGTGGCGCTGGCGATCAGACAGCCGTCACCGGTTTTCAGTTCGAACTCGCTGGTGCAGTTGGGACAGTAGATGTGCTCACCAGCATGCTGCCCCTTGCGCAGCACCAACGTCGGCCCGCACATGGGACAGGTCTGAAGAGGTATGCCGTCATCGCTATGGCCCATGACATGGTCCAAATGACCGGCCTGACCCAGGCCGATAAAGACCTCGGCCAGATGAGCGTCGAATTGATTTCCTTTTTCGAAGTTCAGAATGCCCAGCGCCTTGTCCCGCGGCATCCCCCGGCGATAGGGGCGATGGCTGGTCATCGCATCGAAGGCATCGCAGATGCCGACAATTCTGGCCATCTCGGGAATCGCTGCCGCCTGGAGGCCGAGAGGATATCCTTTCCCGTCCGGACGTTCGTGGTGAAGATGGACGGCGTCCTGGACCAATGAGGCCAGGGGATGACTCGCCAACATTCTCCGGCCGATGGCGGGATGGGTTTTGATGACGGCATACTCCTGCTCGGTCAAGCTCCCGGGGTTGCGCAAAATGGCATCCGATATGCCGATCTTGCCAAGGTCGTGCAGAAACCCTCCCAAGCCGATGCGCGCCGCGGCGACAGCGCCGAAGCCGGCGTGTTCGGCCAGCAGCCGCGAATAGCGCGAAACCCGCCACAGGTGGCCGCCCGTGTAAGGGTCTCGGGCCTCCACGAACCAGGCCATCATGAGCAAACTGGTCAGCAAGTGCTGGGCCGGGGTGTCCACGGCAATTCTTTCCGCCGGTCTTGGCTTGCTGATCCAGCCACCAAATTGTTTCAACCAGCTCATCTAGTCCTCTCTTGCAAATGTGCCTTGCCTAGACCGCTCGGCTCAGAAAATTTCCGTATGAAGCGCCGGTCGATCCAGTCTTTCCAACGCCAGACCCATTGCCCTTCCGCAGACCATGGCCCCCAGGATGCAACAGCGTAACGCGGGCCGCAGGACAGCAGGTACAGCGAGTAGCGCTTGGGCCGGTAGGCTTGCAGCGGCTGGCCAGCGAGCGCAGCGATCAAGTTGGCTGCCAGCACCGGTCCGGCATGCACCGCATGCACACCGGAACGCGCCAGGTTTGTATCGGGTCGGGCGCAGACGTCGCCCGCCGCAAACACGTTGGGATGCGACCGGCTGCGATGCTGGCTGTCGACCAGCACATAGCCGTCCTGGTTCAGGCCCAGTTTCGACAAACCCAACCAGACCGGAGCCCGGGCTCCGGTGGTGGCGATCACGTGGTCCGCCGGCAGCAGACGACCGTCCGACAGCAGCACACCGTCGCCGCAACCGACGCCGCGCAAAAAATGCAGGCTCAGCCCGGCACGCTGGGCAATACGACGCACCCGGTCCTGAACCCGCTGCCGATAGCCCGGCAGCAGTCCCGCTTCGGAGGCCACCAGATCGACCCGGGCCTGCGGCGCGCTGCGGGCAAAAACGTACTGCGCCGCCAGGGCGATCTCGACCCCGGCCGCACCGGCACCCACCACCACCAGGCGGTAATCACTTTTCTCCTTGGCTTGGGCCAGAATCCGGGGCCAGATGGCAAAGAAGTTGTCCAGCGGCTTGACCGGCAACAGCTTGTCGCCCAGAGTCTCCAGCCAGGAAGTATCGGTTTCGCTGCCCACGTCCAGCGACAGCAAGTCGTACTCCAGATGACGACCGTCGCCCAGTCCGACGCAGCGCCGCGCCGCGTCCATGCCGACCACCTGCGCCAGTATCAGCCGGGCGCCCGCCGCCTGAACCAGTGGCGCCAACTCGACCCGGCACTGGGCCTGGGTGTAGTGGCCGGCGATCCAGCCGGGCAACATGCCGGAATAATTCTGCTGCGCATAAGGCGTGATCAGTGTCACGTCTACGCCTGGCTGTGGCTTGTTGGCCAAAGCACGCAGGACCGACAAATGGGCGTGGCCGCCGCCGACCAATACGAGTTTCTTCATGCCGTGCTAGCGCAAACCGCTTTCGAACAGCCTGATGAGCCGATGCGGCTGAACAAGGGGAATGATTTTTTGCATTTGGGTTTTGTATCCTGGGGCGTCAGCTACTCAGTCGCCGCGCAGGTCCCACTTATTACACCGCACTTGTCGAATTGATGGCGACCGTTGCCTTGCCACAGCCTGCCATCCGGCCGGCCGGCCGGGAAATTTGTCGGCCGGGCTGTAAGAAAACCCGGCGCCGGTCCGACTATGCCCGGGAGAAGTCACCCCTTATTGAGGAAATTCCATGAACGTCAGAAAACTCTTAGCCTCGTCGCTGCTGCTCCTTGCCGCCGTCATGGCGCACGCGCTGGAAGTCAAACCCTACTCGGCGACGGCCCTGGCCGAGGCACAAAAAGCCAATCAGCCGGTCGCCCTGCACTTCCGTGCCGACTGGTGCCCGACTTGTCGCGCCCAAGACAAGGTACTCGAATCCCTGAAGGCCGAGCCGGGCCTCGGCCTGACCGTGCTGGCGGTCAACTACGACACCGAGAAAGACCTGAAACGCCGCTTCAACGTGCGCGCCCAATCAACCCTGGTGGTGCTGCACGGTCAGAAGGAGTCCTACCGCGTTGTCGGTGACACCTCGCCGGATGGCATCCGTGGCGCGCTGAAGTCGGCGCTCTGATCCGGGGCTGCCGATGTCGGTCGCGCTGTCTCTGCCGCAACTGGGGCTTAGAACTTGTCAGTAAATAACTGGGGGTCGCGCAAATGGATTTTCGGGATGGGATGCGAGGCGCAAAATCCAAGCCAAGGCTGCTTGCCTTGGCTGATTTTGTAACGAAGCAGACCGCCCGAAAATCCGTTTGCCCGCAGGGTTGGGTCGAAATCGGGCGATTTGCCCACCAAATTCCTTGCATGGGCAGGCAGCCCATGCTGCGAAATGTTGGCGGACAACTCATCCCGATTGCGTCCCAACGCGGCCCCCAGTTATTTACGGACAAGTTCTTACCTGTTTGCCGGCAGTCTGACCACCTTGTCGCCCTGCGTCTCTCCGCTGCTGCCCCTGGTGCTGGGGGGCGCCTTGCAAGGCAGCCGCTTGGCGCCGCTGGCCATGGGCCTGGGCATGACGGCTTCGTTCGCCGGCATCGGCATGCTGCTGGGCGCCCTCGGTCCGGCGCTGGGCATTGACGGCGACACGGTACGCACCGGCGGCGCGGCCCTGCTGATCGCCTTTGCCCTGGTGATGCTGGTACCGGCCCTGGGCCAGCGCTTCACGCAGTGGATGCTGCCCATCGCCAGCACGGCCAACGCCGCTTCGGCCAGGCTGGACGGCGGTTCCTTGTCGGGCGCTCTGCTGCTGGGCGGCGTGCTGGGTCTGGTCTGGAGTCCTTGCTCCGGGCCTTTGCTGGGCTCGGCACTGACGCTGGTGGCCAGTGAAGGCGGCGTCGCCCGGGGCGGTGTCGTGCTGGGCATCTTTGGCCTGGGCGCGGCGGTTCCGCTGGTGGCGGTCGCCTATGCCTCGCGCAGCGGCTTCCTGCGTGCCAGAGATTGGGTGCTGGCTCGGATTGAACCAGTCAGACTGGGCTTTGCCTTGCTGCTCGGTGCCATGGGAATCGCCATCCTGACCGGCGGCGACAAGTGGCTGGAGTCGCAGCTTCTTCAGTGGCTGCCCGATGCCTGGGTCAATCTCACGGTTGGTATTTGAGATAGTCCAAGAGCATGTCAAGCGAGCCCGGCGCTTGGCCGGGACCGATTCGCTTTCAGGCCTGGAAGGCGACGCGCCCGCCGATGACGGTGCAGCGCACCCGGCCCGGCAGTTCGTAGCCGGAGAACGGCGTGTGCTTGCCCTGGCTGCGCAAGGCAGCGGGCTGCACCGTCCAGGCGGCACCGGCATCGAACACGCACAGATCGGCCACACCCCCCACCACCAAGCGCCCGACACGGTCCTGCCGTTTGCCCAGGGAGGCGCCCAGCACCGCCGTCGGCGCGCTGGTGATCACCGCCAGCGCGCGCGCCAGGCTGACGCCGCTGTCGGCACTCCACTTCAGCGCCAAGCTGAGCAGCAACTCGACACCGGTGGCGCCCGGCTCGCTTTCGGCAAAAGGCAGGGCTTTGGCGTCTTCGTCCACCGGCGTGTGGTCCGACACCAGGGCGTCTATGGTGCCGTCGGCCAAGCCGGCGCGCAAGGCATCGCGGTCGCGCTGCTGGCGCAGCGGCGGATTGAGCCGGGCCCGGCTGTCGAAGTAGCCCAGGTCGCCGTCCGTCAGGTGCAGCGAGTTGATGCTGACATCGCAGGTCACGTTCAAGCCGTCCCGCTTGGCCTGGCGCACCAGCGCGACACCGGCGGCACTGCTGAGCCGGCACAGATGCACCCGGACATCGGCGGTCTCTTTCATCAACTCAAAAATGGTGTGCAGGGCAATCGTTTCGGCCGCCACCGGCACGCCGGCGAGGCCCATGCGGGTCGCCAGTGCACCGCTGGCCGCCACGCCTTGCCCGAGGAAGAATTCCTGCGGCCTCAGCCAGACAGCGTAGCCAAAAGTGCTGGCGTACTGAAACGCCCGCTGCAACACCTGGGTGCTGGCCAGCGGCACTTCGGCCTGGCTGAAAGCAACACAGCCGGCCTCGGTCAGTTGCAGCATTTCGGTCAGGGTTTCACCGGCCAGGTTGCGCGTCAGGGCGCCCAGCGGGTAAACGCGCGACTGGTGCTGTTTTTCAGCCCGGTAGCGCAGCATTTCGACCAGCCCCGGCTCATCCAGCACCGGGTCGGTATCGGGCGGACAGACCAGACTGGTGACGCCACCGGCGACGGCGGCCGCCAGTTCGGACTCCAGCATGCGCTCGTGTTCGTGGCCCGGCTCGCGCAGGCGCACCGCCAGGTCCACCAGGCCCGGTGCCACGATGCAGCCGCTGGCATCGATGGTCTGCGCCGGCCGAAAATCGCTCGCCACGTTTTTGATGGCCAGCACCACGCCGTCGGCCAGCGCCACATCGGCGATTTCGTCGAACCCACTGGCCGGATCGATGACCCGGCCGCCCTTGATCAGAATGTTCGTCTGTGTCTTCATATCAGGCCTCGTTCCCCGCCACAATGCTCATCGCCGCCATGCGCACCGCAATACCGAATGTCACTTGCGGCAGGATCACGCTCTGGCCGCCGTCGACCACCGCCGAGTCGATCTCGACGCCCCGGTTGATCGGTCCCGGATGCATCACGATGGCGTCCGGCTTGGCCAGTTGCAGCTTCTCCGGCGTCAGGCCGTAACTCTTGAAAAACTCCTGCGTCGAGGGCAGCAGGGCGCCGCTCATGCGCTCGTTTTGCAGGCGCAGCATGATGATCACGTCGCAGCCCCGGATGCCTTCTTCCAGCGTGTGGCAGACGCGCACCCCCATCGGCGCCATGCTGGCCGGCACCAGGGTCTTGGGCCCCACCACCCGCACCTCGGCGCAACCCAGCGTGGTCAGGGCGTGGATGTCGGAGCGGGCCACGCGCGAGTGCAGCACGTCGCCCACGATGGCCACCGTCAGGTTGGAGAAATCCTTCTTGTAATGCCGGATCGTGTACATGTCCAGCAGGCCTTGCGTCGGGTGCGCGTGGCGGCCGTCGCCGGCATTGATCACGTGCACATGCGGCGCCACGTGCTGCGCGATCAGGTAGGGCGCGCCCGATTCGCTGTGCCGCACCACGAACAGATCGGCCGCCATGGCGCTCAGGTTGGCGATGGTGTCGAGCAGCGTCTCGCCCTTGGCGGCGGACGACTTGGCAATGTCCAGATTGATCACGTCGGCGCTCAGTCGCTTGGCCGCGATCTCGAAGGTGGTGCGGGTGCGGGTCGAGTTCTCGAAGAACAGGTTGAACACGCTCTTGCCGCGCAGCAGCGGCACCTTCTTGACTTCGCGATCGCTGACGCTGACGAAGTTGGCCGCCGTATCGAGCACCTGCGTCAGGATGCTCTTGGGCAGGCCCTCGGTCGAGAGCAGGTGAATCAGTTCACCGTGTTGGTTGAGTTGAAGATTGCGTTTGTACAACATGACTAGCGGGCCTCCACGTTGAAACTGAAGACCCCGGCGGCGCTGCGGGCCAGGGCCAGTGACTGGGTTGCCGGCAAGGCGACGCGGGCGGCGCAGAGGTCGGCTTGAATCGGCAACTCGCGTCCGCCCCGGTCCACCAGCACCGCCAGCATGACGCTGGCCGGGCGGCCGAAGTCGAACAGCTCGTTGAGCACGGCGCGTATGGTGCGCCCGGTGTAGAGCACATCGTCGAGCAGCAGGATGTTGGCTTCGTTGACGTCGAAGGCAATCTTGGTCTGCGCCGCCGCCGTCATGCCGCGCCGCGCGTAATCGTCGCGGTGCAGCGAGGACGAGATGACGCCGGGACGCTCGGTCAAATTCAGGTCCTGTTGCAAGCGCTCGGCCAGCCAGACGCCGCCCGAGGTGACCCCGACCAAATGCAGGTCGGGACGAAACAGGGCGCGCACGCCTCTTAGCAGCTCGAGGTAAAGGGCCTCGGCGTCCAGCACAAGTGTGCTCATGCAATACTCCTTAAAAACTGTTCCAGAATGATGCAGGCGGCGGCGGCGTCGGCGTCCTTGGCGCCCGCCGCCAGCGCTTCGGTGGTGCTGTAGCGCTCGTCCACCTCGAATACCGGCAGCTTGAAGCGGCCCTGTAACTGGCGTGCAAAACGTCGCGCCCGCAAGGTGTTTTCGTGCGCCGCACCGTCCGGGTGAAACGGCACCCCCACCACCAGCGCATCGGGCTGCCACTCCTTGATCTGGTGCGCAATCTTCTGGAAGCGGGCGTCGCCCTCGGCGGCGATGGTGCCTTGCGGCTGGGCCGTGCGCAGCAGGCGGTTGCCAACTGCAAAACCGGTACGTTTGATGCCAAAATCAAGTGCCAGAAAAGTTTGCAATTTCACCGGCACGGAGATCGGCAAATCGCTCATGCACGCCCCACATCGGGCGACAGCATCCAGGACTCGAAGCCGAGCAGAAGCAAGGCCTGGTCATAGCGCTCGGCCACCGGTGTATCGAAGATGATGCTGCTGCTGGCGGCCACCGTCAGCCAGCTGTTGTCCGACAACTCGGATTCCAGCTGACCCTCACCCCAGGCCGAGTAACCCAGCGACACCAGCACCTTGCGCGGGCCGGCGCCGCTGGACAGCGCTTCCAGCACGTCCTTGGAGGTGGTCATCTCCAGGCCGCCGGGGATCGTCATGGTGGAGGCGTAGACCGACTCGGCAGGCTTGTCGGCTGCGGTGAAGAAGTGCTCGTGCAGGACGAAACCGCGCTCGGTCTGCACCGGTCCGCCCTGAAAGACCGGGGCGTTCGAGAGATCTTCGCGGCGCAACGGCAGGTCGACCTTTTCAAACAGGCGTTTCAGGTCGATGTCACAGGGTTTATTGATCACCAGCCCCAGCGCACCGCGCTCGCTGTGCTCGCAGACATAGACCACACTCCGGGAGAAAACCGCATCCTGCAAACCAGGCATGGCGATCAAAAAATGATTCGTCAGGTTGGTGGGGGCAAAATCTCCGGACATGCAATTATTTTAACGGCGATCATGGAGCGGCAATTCGAAACTGGTTTGATGTGGTTTCGTCGCGATTTGCGTCTGGTCGACAACGCGGCGCTGTGCCTGGCGCTGACCGCCTGCCGGCGCTTGCACTGCGTTTTCATATTCGATACCGAACTGCTGGACGCCCTGCCCCGCGCCGATCGGCGGGTCGAGTTCATCCGCCAGTCCCTGTGCGAGTTGGACCAGGATTTGCGCCAACTCAGCGGCGCGGCGGACGCCGGCTTGATCGTGCGACATGGCGCGGCACGGGAAGAAATTGTGCTGCTGGCAAAAACACTGCATGCCCAGGCCGTCTTTGCGGCCCATGATTACGAGCCGCTGGTGCTGGCGCGCGACGCCCAGGTACGGGGCAAACTGGCCGACGCCGGCATTGCTTTTCATGGCTGCAAGGACCATGTCATTTTTGAGGGCCGGGAAATCCTGACCCAGGCCGGCACGCCCTACAGCGTTTTCACGCCTTACAAAACCCGTTGGCTGGCAAGCGTCACGGAACACCCATTGCGCACGCACGACGCCAGGCCCTTCGCCGGCACCCTGGCAGTGCGTCCGGAAAGTCTACGTCACGCGGTGCCGGCCTTGACCGCTATCGGCTTTGAGAAGACCAATCTGAGTGAACTCAAAATCCGCACTGGCGCGTCCGGCGCACGCCGGCAGTTCGAAGACTTCTTTGAGCGCATGGACCACTACCATGAAACACGTGATTTTCCGGCGCTCAAAGGCCCCAGCTACCTGGGCGTGCACCTGCGCTTTGGCACGGTATCGGTCCGCCAGCTGGTAGCCACCGCCCTGCAACGGAAAATTCAGGGCAGTCGGGGCGCCGCCGTCTGGCTGGACGAGTTGATCTGGCGCGACTTCTACTTCTCCATTCTGAGCAACTTCCCGCATGTGGCCCAGGGTGCTTTCAAGCGCCCGTACGACGCCATCAAGTGGGAGCATGGTCCGCATGGCAAGACATTGTTCCAGGCCTGGTGCCAGGGCCGAACCGGCTACCCGCTGGTGGATGCGGCCATGGCGCAAATCAACCAGACCGGCTATATGCACAACCGGCTGCGCATGGTGACCGGCAGCTTTCTGGTGAAAGACCTGGGCCTGGCCTGGCGCTGGGGTGAAAGCTACTTTGCCCGGCAGCTCAATGATTTCGATCTGGCGGCCAACAACGGCGGCTGGCAATGGGTCAGCTCCAGCGGCTGCGACGCACAGCCTTACTTCAGAATCTTCAACCCGGTCAGCCAGAGCGAAAAATTCGACCCCGAGGGCACGTTCATCCGCCGCTATCTGCCCCAGTTGGCGCAACTGCCCGACAAGGCGCTGCACGCACCCTGGACTGCCAGCGCGGCGCAGTTGCAGGCGGCCGGCGTGACGCTGGGCCGCGACTACCCGCTGCCGATCGTGGCCCACGAGGAAGCCAGGGTGCGCACCCTGCAACGCTATGCCGTGGTGAGGGGGCAAACCCGATAGAATCAGGCACCGGGCCCAAGCCATTGCGACCCGGTTTTTTACCGGGTCCAATCCAAGCGCTCTTACCCAACCCGTTGAGGAAAGAAAAGGAGCTCGGACCATGGAAATTTTTGACTACGACAACATTCTTCTGCTGCCGCGCAAATGCCGCGTGGAAAGCCGTTCCGAGTGCGACGCCAGCGTAGAACTGGGCGGGCGGCGCTTTCGCATCCCGGTGGTGCCGGCCAACATGAAGACCGTGGTGAACGAGGCAATCTGCGTCTGGCTGGCGCAAAACGGCTACTTCTATGTGATGCACCGCTTCGATCTGGACAGCGTGCAATTCGTCCAGGACATGAAGGCCAAGGGCTTGTATGCATCGATCTCGCTGGGCGTCAAAAAGCCTGACTACGACACGGTCGACCGCTTGCTGGCGCTGGGGCTGGCCCCCGAGTACATCACCATCGACATTGCCCACGGCCACGCCGACAGCCTGAAGAACATGATCGGCTATCTGAAGGAGAGAATGCCCGCCACCTTCATCATTGCCGGCAACGTGGCAACGCCCGAAGCGGTGATCGATCTGGAGAACTGGGGCGCCGACGCCACCAAGGTGGGCATAGGCCCGGGCAAGGTCTGCATCACCAAACTGAAAACCGGTTTTGGCACCGGCGGCTGGCAACTCAGTGCCGTCAAGTGGTGTGCCCGCGTCGCCACCAAACCGATCATTGCCGATGGCGGCATCCACGAGCATGGCGACATTGCCAAGTCGATCCGCTTTGGCGCCACCATGGTGATGATAGGCTCGATGCTGGCGGGCCACGAAGAGAGCCCCGGCCAGACCGTGGAAGTGGACGGCAAACTGTTCAAGGAGTACTACGGCTCGGCCAGCGATTTCAACAAGGGCGAATACAAGCACGTCGAAGGCAAGCGCATCCTGGAGCCGATCAAGGGCCTGCTAGCCAACACCTTGATCGAGATGGAGCAGGACGTGCAAAGCTCCATCAGTTATGCCGGCGGCAAAAAACTGATGGACATCCGCAAGGTCAACTACGTGACGCTGGGCGGCGACAACGCCGGTGAGCACCTGCTGATGTAGGACCGGTCCGGCGCAGAAGACTTATTCGCCGCTAATCTTGCGTTCCCGAATGACGCGCCCCCACGTGGCGGATTCTTTCGCAATGTACCTGGCCAGTTCATCGCGCGTGCCAGGCATGGGCGTGAGCCCGTGTTTGTTGAGCTGCTCGACCACCTCGGGCGATTTCAACACCTTGACCAACTCGGTGTTCCAACGCTCCAAAATGGCTGGCGGCACCTTCGATGAAGCCACAAAGGCGTACCAGTTGGTTGCGCTGAACCCGGGGTAGCCCGACTCCGCGATGGTGGGAATGTTGGGCAGCGCCGCGAGTCGTTGCGCGCCGGTGCTGGCCAGGGGAATCAACTTGCCGTTTTCAATATAGGCCTGCGACGTGGAGAAGGTGGAGTAATAAGCCGCAACCCGACCGCCCAACAAATCCTGCAAGGCGGGTGCGCCGCCCTTGTAGGGAATATGCACGGTGTCGATCCGGGCCATGTCGTTCAGCATTTCACCGGCCAGGTGCGATGCGGAACCGGCTCCGGTGGAAGCGAAATCGAGCTTTCCGGGGTTCTTTTTGGCGTAGGCAATGAACTCGGCAAAGGTTTTGATGTTGGTGCCGGCATGCACCACCAACACATTGGGAAAGTTCACCCCCATGGTGATCGGCGCCAAGTCTTTCACCGGATCGTAGGGCAGCTTCATCAAGTGCGGTGCGATGGCCAGGGGGCCGACCGATCCAAACAGGATGACGCTGCCGTCCGCCGGACCCGTGGCCGCGAACTGGTGCGCAATATTGCCGCCCGCGCCGGCACGGTTATCGATGACCACCGATGCGCCGATGTTCTCGGCCAGCTTTTTGGCAATGATCCGGGCACCAGTGTCGGCGGCTCCACCGGCGGCAAAGCCCACGACCAGGGTGACGGTCTTCTTGGGTGGAAATTCTTGCGCCACCACACCGAGGGTGGATAAGCCCAGCGCCAGCGCTGCGCAGATGCGGAGGAAATTGCGTTTGCCCATGGTTGTTTCCCTTTCCAAATGACGTCAGCGGAAATGCTGGCCTGCAGTTTGACGCACTCACGGTGAACCTGGAGGTCCACTTGAAGTTCATGGGGGCGAGTTTAGGGCCAACGCCAAGTCAAGGCTTTATAGGGTCGGTCGCCCATTGCGTTCACAAATGCAAAACGGGAGCCGAAGCCCCCGCCTAAAAACAGGCACAGCAAAAGGGGTCAGACCGGGGTGCTCTTGCGGCGGCGTACCACCGCGCCCATCAGGCCCAGACCGGTCAACAACAAGGCAAAGGTTTGCGGTTCCGGGACTGCCGCGACCATGCCGGGTAAGGTTGCGCCAACGGTTCCCGTGTTGCCTGAACCGTTGACCACATCAGCGGCAAAGTAGGCAGCGGTTCCACTGCCTGTGGACAGGTGGGCAAATTCAGCAATCGTTGCGTTCTTGACGGTGAAGGTCAAGGGATCAACATAACCCCCTTCAGAGCCGCCGCGGGTGCAATTGCTCAGGCAATTGATTTCATAGCCAAAGATACTGAAAGAGGGATTGCTGGTACCGATGGCGGCGCCAAAAACATTGTTCAGGCCGTTGGCAAAAGTGATGCCCGTGATATCGCCCAAAGACGAGGCACCACCCAGGTTGAATGAAAATATGGAATGCGCGCCGGTGTCGACAAAATTCAGATCGTTACGCAAAGCAACGTTTACCAGCACGTCGGCAGCGCTCTGCGTCAGAGTGACCGACCCGTACGCCCCCGAACCAAACTGACTTACGCCGGTGGAGTCGAGCGAATAGGTCGCCGTCTGGGCCGCGGCGGAGAGGGCAAGACACGACGCAGCAACGGCGAGGCAGACCTTGATCAAAGGTTTAGACAAATTCATGCAAGCTCACAGTGAAATGAGAAGATTTGGCGAACGGGGAGCGGTCGGCGCACTGGAATATCAGAACCGCAGCGCGGGCTGCTAGTGGTTTGATAGCGCGAAACCGGTCGTAAATGTACTGCCGACTCGGTAACCTTGCTTGTCACTCAGATATAAATTGTGTGCTGCAGTCGCGCCGTGCAGTAATGCCCGGCAAGCACATTCGATCTGGAAAATTCGAACGCATTACACCCGGCCTCTTTGGCTGGCATGCAGACCCGCTCCTGCTCAAAAAAAGAGCAGCCACGGCAAACCCAATCGCAGCAACAACTTCGCCGTCATTTCTCCCGTTTATCCACAGCTTTACAAACAAACTCAGTGAACAACTTTGACTGGATTGATGCGTGCAGACCGGGAAACCACCGTTCCCGGATCGATTTGATGTAGGCCCAATGAAATCGAAATTAGTCCTTGTGTCCGCCTTTGCCTCTGTTGCCCTTGCCACGACCACCTTCGTTCTCGTCACCACGGTGTTCGTTGTAGCGCTCCCGCACCCAGTTCTCCTGGACAAAATAGACCGGCTGACCGCAGGCGTTGTAGCGCCCGCAATGCTTGGCCCAGTTCTTCTGGTGTCCGGGTGGCACGTACAGATAGATCGGCTGCTGATAATGCGCCACCGGTGATTGCACGATCACGACCGGCTGCGGGTAAACGAGGCGCGGCTGCGGAAAGTTGCCAATGTCGACGCGGCCATAAACACCGGGCTGGTTGATGCCGATGGACACCCCCACGTTGGTTTGTCCAAGCGCCGGTGCCAAGGCACAAACACTGAGCGCGAGCGCTGCGAGTTTTTTCATCAAGATTCTCCAAAAGGTTCAAGCCGAATAGTGCTTCGCATGGGCATGATGGACTCTTGCAGCATCAAGTTCTGTGCGCGGGCGCACCAAGCTGACGGGGAGCCTGGCAAACCGCTATACCATCGCGTGGCGACTTGGAACCGGAGCGGGCCAAAAATGAAACTTGCCGTTGCTTCGGTCCGGCTATCTTCGAGAAGGGACAACAGGGTATGAGTGATATTCCAAAAGGCGTCTTGGACGGAATCGATGCATTGATCGACCACCATCTTCTGGCGGGAGAGCAATTTGACAGCTTTCGCCATCACCAAAAGCGCAGCTATAACGCCCTCTGCAAGAACCCTCCGGAGTCTTTCGACGGCGCCGAACTGATTGCCGCCATGGTCCAGCGCATCGAGGAAAACCTGGCCAGGCGTCCTGACCGAGCCCCTTCACCGGAAAACTGGAAAATCCGTTCCGCCGCTGAGCCGCAGGCCATCGGACCGGCGGCCAAAAATGAAAGTGACGAGTTGCTGCTGGAGCGCGCCATAGTGCAACGATGGCCCCAGGACTGGACGCACCAGATGCCGGTGGCGTCCGGTCTGTTCGGTTCAAGAACCGACAAGCGCCGCCTGGTTGACCTGGTCTACGACCTCAAGCTGGGACACTTCGACCTGATCGAACTCAAGCTCCAATCTGACACGCCCTTGTACGCGGCCATGGAAATTCTTGGTTATGGCCTGGTCTATTTGGCCTCGCGGCAGAACAAAGCGAACAATCTTGGCTATGACAACGCGCTCTTGCCGCTGTTGCGGGCCAGCCATATCACCTTGTGTGTCCTGGCGCCAGAGGCTTACTACGCAGACTGCAATATGGAATGGCTGGAACAGGCGATCAACTGCGGACTGGGTTCTTTTGACAAGCGTGAATTACGGATGCGCTTTCGCTTCGAGAAATTCAGCTTCACATGGAAGCACAACGGCCAAGCCGCTGACTTGCCGCAGCCGCTGATACGGGCACGGGTTTATCAGTGAGACTGGGCATGCTTGGTGGCGTAAGAGAGATCGGCGATTCCGGCAGAGTCAAGTTCCATAAGCCTACAAATTGAAGATTTGCAAGGACTTTGTTTTTCCCCAAAATTCCCTGCACTGCCCTCCGAATCTCGGTCCGAACTTCGCCGCTGGCATCGGATTTTTCTAGCGAAATCTCTATACCGATCAATGGCCTGCTCGACACCGGTCATCCTCGCGTAAGATGATCGATCACATCGGTACAAGCGCGCAACCCATGACCAAGTTCATCACTTTGCATTGCTTGGTCTTGTTGTCCGTGTCAAGTGCACTGACTGCACCGGCAAATGCCGAGCCCGATGAGCAGGCTCTCGGTAAAGCCGCGGGGTATTGTGAAGGCACCCCTTCCTCCAGAAACGCAAAACCCCACGAAGAACGAGGGGTCTGCATGTGCGCCACATTGCTGTAGCCTTGGTCGTTACGTTACCGTAACGTAGACCGGCGATGTAGCGCCGGTTGCTGGATGAAGCAGGTGTGATCTTTGTCTATAGGTACCACCTTTCTCAAGCAATTCTGTTCAAACCATTTGAGCCGAATTGAATTGCCGTTACGGACCACTATAGGCCAACGATGAAAGATTGCAAGCTCAAAATCGTTACAAGGACCGTGAGGAAAAACTCTCCCATACACCCGACGCAATCGACGTACCTGACGCTCGCCCGCGCACTGATCCATGCCGAACCCAGGCCGTGAATCCGTAGGACAAACCGACTGAGCTGCCACCGGACAAACCAAGGCACCAATCCCTGGTCGCCACCCCGCAATGGGTCCCCGCCATACACCGGCAAGTCACCAGTGCAACTTTGTGTGCTGCCGCACGGACAGCCCGTCACACACTGTGGCACGCTCAACTTGCATGCTGCATGACAGAGTTGCGCTCTGCCAGGTGTCCAGCATGTTTAAACATAGACTAGAAAGTTACCAATGACTACCACCCACAATTTCGGCAAAATCTCGCGCCACGCAAGCTCCCTTGGAGCAACACTCTTCGTCTCCGCGCTTCTTCTCGGCATGAACCTGTCGCAAGCTGCGTCCGATAACGCGGCCATCGCACCTTCCAACGCCGCCAGCAAAGCAGAACGAGCCGTGTCCGATAGCTGGATCACTACCAAAGTGAAGGCAGAAATTCTCGCAAACAGCGTGTCCAAAGCATTCAAAGTGAGTGTAAAGACCAAGCGCGGCATGGTTTCACTCAAGGGGAAATTGCCCAGCCAAGATGCCATTGACCTGGTGAAGATGATTGCTGAAAAGGTAAAGGGCGTAAAAAGTGTTGACGTGTCTGGCCTTGTGATCGGGTCCTGAAGAGTCCGATTCGGCGATTCTTGGCTCTTGAAGTGCACCCCCACCACCGACCCATGCCAAACCCAGGCCGTGAATCAGTGGGACAAACTGACTGAGCGACTGCGGAACAAACCAAGGCACCAGTCCCTGGCCCGCACCATCCAACAAGCCCCAGCCATACATCCCCAAGTCATCCGTGCAGTCCGCTTCGCCGGGGGCGAGAATGGCGCCGAAGACCTGCTAGAATCCCCGCTGGTGAAAAACGGGGATCGACCCCCGGCCCATTCCACCAAATTCTCCGAACGGGAACTTAGCTCAGTTGGTAGAGCAGCGGACTCTTAATCCGTAGGTCGAGAGTTCGAATCTCTCAGTTCCCACCATCAACACAGACCGTATAAACGCTCAGAAGCTTGCAACCGCGCTTGCGGTGCTGCCGGCACGTACGCCCGTCCCGGCTTGAACTCCAGGGTGCCTTTGCCCCCGAGCTTGCCAGTCTTTGCGTTTTCTCAATTCGCAAGCTCCAGTCTCCAGACTTAATCAAAGGCAAACATCGGCAAGCTGGCAGGCTTGTGACTGGAGATTCGGCGTATGAAACTGAAACGAGAGTAAGGCATCGAATGGCTTCGGCAGGACCGCAATGCCAACTTACCAGTTTCAAATCTAATTAGCCATGCGCAAAGGAGGCCCGCGGCTTTATCGATCAAACTGCGGAAAAGGCGCTCACGATGAGTACATCGTTCTTTCGGTTAGAGGCATTGACTGACGTGCAAGCCGTTGAAATGCCGCTCATGGTGTCCAGTTGCATACTGGCCCTTGCCGCCACCCTTTTTTTCGCAATCTCCTTGTGGGCAACAGGACCCTCCGTCCTCATTGCCATTGACCTTTGGGGGGCCGTTGCCTGCGTTCTTCAAATAATCTGGATCAAAAACAAAAACAGACTGCTGGTTCCGTCCATCTGGCTGTTGACGCTGATGGCCGGCATTGTCTTCTTTGCCGTCTACTTTAACGGTCAGATGTCGGTCTATTGGCTCTACCCGACCATCGTCTACGCCTACTTCTGGCTCGCTATCAAACAGGCGATCGTATTTTCATTCGCCTACACACTGCTGATTTGTGCCGCGCTAGCCCGGGTGAATGGTTTTGATTTTTGGTCGGACTGCTGGATTTTTGGCGCCGCCTTGATGGCCATGGGACTCTTGTATTTTTACAGTCTGGTGCGTGACCGCCATCTTGAAAAATTGACGCAAGGAAATTCCGAATACAAAAGCCAAGCGGAAATGTTGACGGGAAGAGTTCAGAGTCTCTTGGAAGAGATCAAGCAAAGCGAAGAAAGATTCAACGGCATCGCCAATGCGACCCAGGAGGCCATTGTGATGGTCGACGATGAAGGCAAGTTCACTTGCTGGAATCTGGCTGCAGAGCGCATGTTTGGCTATCGCCGCGAAGATGTGCTGGGCCAGGAGTTTCACCATGTTCTCGCGTCGGCGCGCTATCGGGCGGCCTTTGAAAGCAGCCTTGCGGGATTCCGGGCTACCGGCACCGGCCCAGTCGTCGGCAAAACCACGGAATTGATTGCAATGCACAAAGATGGCAGGGAATTTCCAATTTCCCTGTCAATATCGCCACTCCGGTTGAACCAGCACTGGAACGCGGTCGGCATCCTGCGCGACGCAACCGAACACCAATTCGCCGAGGCCGCGCGCATGCAGCTTGGTGCCATCGTCGAATCCTCCGTGGTCTCCATCATGGGCGTCGATTTGAACGGCTTGGTGACCAGCTGGAATCTCGGTGCACAGAACGTCTATGGCTATACCGCCGCCGAAATGATCGGGCAGCCGGCCGCCGTGCTGGTTCCGACCGACAGCCGGGCGGAAATAGAAAATCTGATAGGGAGAATCAAGCGCGATGAAGAAGTGCCACGCTTTGAGACGACCCGGAGTAACCATCCCCCGGCAAAGCCGGGGGCTTTCAAATTGTGAGCCGCTCAAAGCGGCAAAACGGGGTCGCTAACGCGGCCCCAACCCTTGGTGCCACCGTTTCGGTGGCCGTTTATCTCCACAGC
>NZ_JAQTMS010000075.1 GCF_028714215.1 Rhodoferax sp.
TCCACGGTATATGACCGCCCAGACCGAATTGCTCGAAGCCGTTCATCAGGGAACCCACGGTCAGACCGTACTTGAACCAGGCCTTGAAGTTGCGCGACTTGTTCAGTTCGGTGTGCAGCCAGCTGCTCTCGAAGGCCTCCGGGTAGGCGCTCAGTTCGTCATGCTGGCGTCCGGCCACGACAGCGTCATAAGCGGCCTCGGCGGCCAGCATGCCGGACTTCATGGCGGTGTGGCTGCCCTTGATGCGGCTCACGTTCAGAAAGCCGGCCTCGCAACCGACCATGGCACCGCCCGGGAACACGGTCTTGGGCAGCGACATCAGGCCACCGGCGGTGATGGCGCGGGCACCATAAGCCAGCCGCTTGGCCGGCTTCAAGCCTTTGTCTTCACCTTCGAGGTAGTAGCGGATGTTGGGGTGGGTTTTCCAGCGCTGGAACTCTTCGAACGGGCTCAGGTAGGGGTTGGCGTAGTTCAGCCCGGTGATGAAGCCCAGGGCGATCTTGTTGTCTTCCATGTGGTACAGAAACGAGCCGCCGTAGGTGCTGTCGTTCATCGGCCAACCGGCCGTGTGCACCACCAAGCCGGGCTCATGACGCGCCGGATCGACCTCCCACAACTCCTTGATGCCCAGACCGTAGGACTGCGGGTCACGGCCAACGTCCAGCTTGTATCTTTCAATCAGCTGGCGCCCCAGATGGCCGCGCGAGCCCTCGGCAAAAATGGTGTACTTGGCCAGCAGTTCCATGCCGATCTGGAAGGTCTCAAGGGGCACGCCGTCCTTGCCGACACCCATGTTGCCGGTGGCCACGCCCTTGACCGCGCCGCTCTCGTCGTAGAGTACTTCGGCGGCCGCAAAGCCGGGGAATATTTCGACCCCCAGGTTCTCCGCCTGGGTCGCCAGCCAGCGCGTCAAGGCACCCAGGCTGATGATGTAATTGCCGTGGTTCTGGCTGCACTTTGGCAGCAGGAAGTTGGGTGTGCGATAGCCGCTGGTTTCACTCAGAAACAGCATCGCTTCATCCGTCACCGGCTGGTTCAAGGGCGCGCCCATCGCCTTCCAGTCGGGGAAGAGTTCGCTCAGGGCGATCGGATCGAGTACCGCGCCGGACAGGATATGGGCGCCCGGTTCGGCCCCTTTTTCCAGCACCACGACCGAAATATCCTTGCCTTTTCTGACCGCCAGTTGTTTCAGTCGGATGGCGGTGGACAGGCCGGCGGGACCGCCGCCGACCACGACGACGTCATACTCCATTGCTTCACGGGGGCCGAACTGGGCCAGAATTTCCTGGTTTGTCATGGCTGAACTCATCTGATAATCGGAGCAGGGTCTCGATCGAGACCGCGACCGGGGATTGTCGAACACGAAACCGATTTTATGCGCTGAATTGGCATAATAGAACGGTCGTACTTTTTAAGGAGACTCTCTAAATGGCATACAGCATTGACCTTTCGGGCCGGGTGGCTTTTATCACCGGCGCTTCCAGTGGCTTGGGGGCTCAGTTTGCCAGAACGGTCTCGCGCGCCGGAGCGGCCGTGGTGCTGGCGAGTCGCCGTCTCGACCGGCTCAAGGAGTTGCGGGCCCAGATCGAAGGCGAGGGCGGTGACGCCCACGTGATCGAACTCGATGTGAACAATCATGATTCCATCAAATCGGCCGTGGCGCATGCCGAAACCGAAGTCGGTTCGATCGACATCCTGATCAACAACTCGGGCGTCAGCACCACCCAGCGCATTCAGGATGTGTCGGAAGCTGATTTCGATTTCATGTTCGACACCAATGTCAAGGGTGCCTTCTTTGTGGCGCAGGAGGTTGGCAAGCGCATGCTGGCACGGGCCCGGGGCGCGGCGCCTGGCACCTACACCGGCGGGCGCATCATCAACATTGCCTCCATGGCGGGCCTGCGCGTGTTGCCGCAGATCGGCGTCTACTGCATGAGCAAGGCGGCGGTGGTGCAGATGACCAAGGCGATGGCCCTGGAGTGGGGCAAATTCGGCATCAATGTGAATGCCATCTGCCCCGGCTATATCGACACCGAAATCAACCACCAACACTGGAAAACCGAGCAGGGCAAGAAGCTGGTGCAGATGCTGCCGCGCAAACGTGTCGGGCAGGCCAAGGACCTGGACGCCTTGCTGGTCATGCTGTGCTCCAACGAGAGCCACTTCATCAATGGCGCGGTGATTGCAGCGGACGACGGTTTTGCGGTGTAAGGATATGGCCCCCACGCTTGCCACTTCGTGTGCTGCGCTGGACATGCCGTCGCCAGAACCGGCGTCCCTTCGCCTTGTCCCGATGTGCGCAGGCACATCGGGAGCCGCAAGGCTCAGCCCCATGGGGGCTAATTTTGGCTGTCGCCGAACTTTGTTTCCTTGGGGCGGCCCGGCGGAAAATTGGTAATGCTGAAAGGCATTCTGGCCGGTCTGGCGGCCGGCGCCTTGTGGGGCTTTGTGTTTGTCGCGCCGCGCATGACGCCCGGCCTGTCGCCGGTCGATCTGGCGGCCGGGCGCTTTGTCAGTTATGGCGCGCTGGCGGCGCTGATGATGGGCCTGAAGCTGCGTTCCGGCCGCCGGCCCACACTGCGCCAGGCGCTCTTCGCCGGCGTCATGAGCGTGCTGGGTTTTACCGGCTATTACCTGCTGATCGTGCTGGCCGTTCGCGACATCGGTACCGAGCTGCCGACGCTCATCATAGGCACCATTCCTCTGTGGCTGATGCTGCTGGGCAAACCGCAGCACATGCGCTGGAGCACCCTGGCGCCGGGACTGCTTTTGACTGCTGCCGGTCTGCTGCTGATGATGGATGTCACGCACGCGGCCACGGTGCCTGCCGCGGCGCCCTTCTACTGGCGCGGCGTCGCGCTGGCGTTGGCGGCGATGGCCTGCTGGACCGCTTTTGCCATCTTCAATGCGGCCTGGTTGAAACGTCACACCGAGGTCAACGCCACCGACTGGGCCAACTGGCTGGGCGTGGCCACCGGACTGGGCGCTCTGCTGCTGTGGGCGCTGGCCGGCACCGAGTCGCAACTACTGTTGGCCCTGCCCAACCGGTTTCTGCTGGCCATGGTGTGCATAGCCACCGGGATCGGATCGGCCTGGCTGGCAACCATCTTCTGGAACCTGGCGAGTCAGCGTCTGAGCGCCAGCCTGTGCGGGCAGTTGATTGTCAGCGAGACCTTGTTCGCCTTGCTGTATTCCTTTGCCTGGGACGCTCACTGGCCGGCGGCCACGCAGATCGTGGCCTCGGTCCTGTTTGTCGTCGGCATCCTGCTGTCGATCCGGGCGCACCGATAGGGCTCTTCAAGGCGTGCCCTTGCCGCGCCACACCTCCATCATGTCGGGCGAGCCCTGCGAGCGCAAGCCGTTGTCGTTGAGAATGTCCTCCACCGCGGCCAGCATGTCCTGGTGCGTGAAGACCATCGTTTCTCCGCCGCGATTGTCGGTCTCAAAGGTGACGAACGGGTCTTTCATGTTGCGCAGCAGGCTCACCAGGTGACGCAGGCTGCGAACATGGGTGCCGTTGACGGCATCAATGACGACCGCCGATGGGTTCGAATAACCGACCGCCAGCCGGTGCGGGAAAAACGGCGATGACACCACAACCAGTTCCTCATGCTCGGCGTCGGGTGCATCGCCACGCCGCGTGACCAGCGGACTTCTTATGAAGCTGAAAGCCGCCATGGCATTGGCGTTGCTCTGCAGGAATGAAGTGAACTGCGCCGTCGCCTTGGAGAAGACCAGGGGACCGTAGACGAAGTAGGATGGGTAGGCACCGTTCAGGCTGGGAATCAGCATGGGACGCTGGGACAACACCGGAACATCGAGGTGCAAGGTCTGGCCGGCGCGCACCACAGTCAATGGCACGCTGCCGTGGCGGGCCATCTTTTGCACCAGGTAGCGCAGATTGAGGCGCAATTCGGGACTGACCTTGATCATGCCCTGCTCGTCAACCGGGGTGTCGCCGATCTGGGTGATGACGTCCCACTTTTTCAGCGGGTAGGCGGCGTCGCTGCGGTAGGGCTGGTGCACAACGATGCCCTTGATGTTCTTGTCGAGCTTCAGGTAGGCTCGCAGCGCCGGGTTCTCCAGTGTCTGCAACTCGTCGTACAGGTCCGGTTTGCCGTCGTAGCGTCCATCGGAAATGTCACCCAGAAACAGCTCGATCTCCTCGTTGGGGATGATGTAGCCGATGTTCTGGGCGCCGTTGAGCCGGCTGAATGCCAGGCCAATCATTTTGTTGCCGACCACCGCCGGACCGCCGCTGTTGCCGGGATTGATGGCCGCATCGATCTGGATGCGCAGGCCCGAAACCGGAGGGTTGTAGGGCGCGTACTCGATGCGCGAGACAATGCCCTTGGTGATCGAGAGGGAGGTCCCGCCGGTCGGAAAACCGTAGGCCAGAACCGCCTCCTTGATGCCCGGCAAGGTGCTGGCGCGCGCCAGCGGCGCGTGGGAGTCGAAGTAGGACTCGTCGTCGAGTTTGAGCACGGCCAAATCGATGCCCGGCGCAATGGCCACCACGCTGGCCGTTACCTTATCGCCGGCCTGGTTCGCCTGGATCTGGATCTGGCTGGCGTACTGCACCACGTGCGCATTGGTCAGGATACGCTTGCCCTCGATGACGACGCCGGAACCGGTTACTTCGCTGGGTGCCTGCTTGGTCCAGGGTTTGAACGGATCGGGCGCCCGCGCTGTCGCGAACACCTTGACCACGGCGTCGGTCACGGCGCTGGCAGCCGTCGCATCGTTGCCGGCTGCCGCGGCGAAGACTGGCGTTGTCAGCAGTAGCACCAGCAAGTGGCGGCGGAAAAGATAGGTCAAAAAGTTCATCGGATGTTCAAGAGTGCGAAAAGGCGTGGAGGTTTCCGGGCTCGCCGATTCTGACACGCCTCCCCGGCTTGCGGGTTTCTGGCTTGGGCAAGTGCCTTGTTATATTCCTTGACTTGGGCTGACCATCGGCCACTGGCCAGATACCGCCGGGCCGGCGGCAAGTTATGGACAAGTTCCTGCTTCTATCAAGGCGCACCGATGAAGATTGAAATTCCCGAAAAGAAAAAACTGGTCTATGAGATGCGGATCCCGATTCGCTGGGGTGACATGGACGCCATGAACCACGTCAACAACACATCCTATTTCCGCTACCTTGAAACCTGCCGCATCGACTGGTTAAGTGGTATTGGTTGTGATTTTTGGGGTCAGAGCCCAAATTCGCCTCGCCAGCCGGCGGGCTCTGTGAGTGCGACGCACGGCGTCGCAGCGTGGACTTGGGGTTTTGCCAAATTGGTGTCTGACCCCAATAATCACGAGGGACCGGTGATCGTCAACGCGTTCTGCAATTTTTACAAGCAGTTGGAGTACCCGGGCGAGGTCTTGATGAAAATGTTTGTCAGCGACCCCGGGCGCACCACCTTCGAGAGCTGGGGCACGATGGAGCGCGCTGATCAGCCCGGTGTGATCTACGCGGCCGGTGGGGCAACCACCATCTGGGTCGATTTCTCGACGCAAAAAGCCAAAACACTGCCCGACTGGCTGCGGCTGCTGGTCAGTTGAGTCGGCCCCTTAGTGTGCCAATCGAAACCGTGTGCCGCGAAAACTGAAGACCGAACTCTTGGCCCCGATTTCCTCCAGATTCACTTCGGGCGCGGCCAGGCTGCCTTGCGCCAGCACCTGGTTGTTGACCAGCAGCAGGCGCTGCCCCGGACTCTCCGAATAAACGGCGCCGGTGATGACGAGCGGCGGGATCTGGCGGCGTAGGTCTTCCGGCAGTTCGCCCAGCAGTGCCACTGCGGCCGGGGCGGCGGCAGAGGCCTTGGCAACCGGTAACGGTGATGGTGTTGGCAAGACCGCTGGCTTGGCCGGGGCGATGGTGGTCACTGCCGGTGCCGCCGCGGCAACCGGCGCTGGCAGCGGAACCATAGGCTGCGGCGCAGGCGCAGGCGCGGCCTCGGGTGGTGGTAGCGCTAGCGCTTGTGTCAAGGGCGCAGGCGGCTTGGGTTCGCTTACGGCGGGCTGGACGGCAGTCTGTGGGAGCGCAACGGCCGGAGTGCGCCAGAGCCACAAGGCGGTGGCCGCAACGCCCAGCGCCACGATGGCGGCGCCGGCCAGCCAGAAGCGCTTTAGCGTGTGGGGGGCGGTTTGGGCCGTTGCGTTGGTCAGTTGGCGGGCGTACAGGCCGGGCACGGCGCCACGTTCGCGTTCTGCATCGGCCCGTTTCAGTGCATCGAGGATATAGGACATGGCTTAGCGGGTCTGGGTTTGCAGGCGCGGCTCATTGGCGCCGGTGGCACTGTCGATCTGCATGAAGGTCAGAGGCCCGGGTTGCCCATCGGGTTTAAGGCCTTGAGCGCGCTGAAATACCCGTACCCGCGCTCTGAGCGCCGGGTCCAGAACTTGCGGTGTGGCGGATGCGGCTGCACCGTCGAGCAGCGCCAGCCGGCTGGCCAGCTGGTCAATGGCCGGACCGCTGCTGCCATCGCGCAGGTCGGGGCTGTAACCCGCTGGCGCACGCCAGTAGGTGGCAAAGTCGCCGCGCCACAGCCGAGCTAGCGAGACCACCCGGATGCTGTGCAGCTTGCCGGCCAGACGCAGGGTAGCGGTCTGCTCGGTCAGACCCACCAGCAAGGCGTACAGCGGTGGGCTCATGTCGGCCTGCAGGGTCAGGATGCCGGGGCGCCCCAACTGGCGTAACTGCGGCAGGCTGAGGTTGGCGCCGCGGTAGCACTGCAACTGATGCGCTGCCGCGCCGCGGCAGGGGTCGGCGTCGTTGCCCGGCAGTTTCCAGTCGCTGGCCAGCTCGCGCCAGGCGGCGTTGACGTCTTGCGGCAGTTGCGGCAGCAGCACCTCGACTTCTTCCAGTGGGCGCTGGACCAGAGGCACCGGCTGAGATGGCGACGAAGCGCCTGCCAGTGGCACGGAAGCGCTGCCTGCGGCTGGCGCAACCCCAACCGAGGCGCTCGCCGGATTGGTCTGGGTGGCTTGAACCGCTGGCTGCGCTTTTTGTTGCGCTGGCCACAGCAGGAAACCGGCCACTGCGGCGCCGGTCAACATAAGAAGGCCAGCCAGCGCATAGGCGACGCTTCGACGGACTGCGCTGGGTGTCGTGAGGTCAGGCCCGAACACCTCGGCCGCGGCCTTGTCGACCACTGCGCGGTCGACCCGGTGCAGGCCATTGGCCCAGGCCCCCAGCAGCGAACGGCCGCACAACAGGTTGATGCGGCGCGGCACGCCACGCGCCAGGCGGTGGATGCGCTGCAGCGACCGGCTGTCAAAAGGTGACGCGCTGGTGAGTCCGGCCACCGCCAGACGGTGTGCGATGTACTGAGTGCTTTCGGCATCGGTCAGTGCGTCGAGGTGAAACCGCGCGATCACGCGCTGCGCCAGTTGTTCCAGCTCCGGGCGTTGCAGCATGCTGCGCAGCTCGGGCTGGCCGATCAGCACGATTTGCAGCAGCTTGCGTTCGCTGGTTTCCAGGTTGGTCAGCAGACGCAACTGCTCCAGCACTTCCGGTTCAAGGTTTTGTGCCTCGTCGATGATCAGCACGCTGCTGTGACCGGCGGCATGACTGTGCAGCAGAAAGACATTGAGCGCGTCGATATAGTCCTTGACCGTCGGCGGCTGCGCGCCGGTCGGTGCCGGCGCGATGTGGAACTCTTCGCAGATCGACTGCAGCAGTTCAGTCACCGTGAGCTTGGGGTTGAAGATGTAGGCGACATGGCAGCCGCTCGGGATCTGCTCCAGAAAGCAGCGGCAGATGGTCGTCTTGCCGGTGCCGATGTCGCCCGTCAGCAGCACAAAACCGCCGCCCGTGCCACCGCCACCGCCGCCCGGGCCGGCGACGCCGTACAACAGGTGCGCCAGCGCTTCCCGGTGGCGTTCGCTCATGAAGAGGTAACGCGGATCCGGCGCGATCGAAAAAGGGTCCTGCGTCAGGCCAAAATGCTGCGAGTACATAGCTTAAGCATACCCGGGGACGGGCCATCGCTGCACGAACCTCATCGACGGCGACTATTTGGCTTTGGCAACCCGGCCCATCAAATAGAACTCGGGGTTGGGTTGCATGTTGCTGAATGAGGCCATGCGGTTCGACAGACCAAAAAACGCCGTGATGGCAGCGATGTCCC
This sequence comes from Rhodoferax sp., assembly GCF_028714215.1. Classification (GTDB taxonomy): domain Bacteria; phylum Pseudomonadota; class Gammaproteobacteria; order Burkholderiales; family Burkholderiaceae_C; genus Rhodoferax. Next base: position 8,118 of record NZ_JAQTMS010000075.1, read on the forward strand.
AGGCATCCTCGTCGCTGAAACCGTGCGCTTGCAGTGCCGTGAAGTCGGCGTTGCCAATCTCGTCCGATTTCAGGCACACCTTCATGGCAAAGTCCAGCATGGCGCGTTGCCGCGGAGTGATGTCGGCCTTGCGGTAATTCACCGCCACCTGATCCGCGACCAGCGGTTTTTTCTCGTAGATGCGCAGAATGGCGCCGTGCGCCACCACGCAATAAAGGCATTTGTTGGCCGCGCTGGTGGTGGTGACTATCATCTCGCGGTCGCCCTTGCTGAGACCCGACTCCTTGAGCATCAGTGCGTCGTGGTAGGCAAAGAAGGCGCGCCACTCGGCCGGACGGCGCGCCAGCGCCAAAAACACATTCGGCACAAAACCGGCTTTTTCCTGCACCTCCAGCACCTTGGCGCGGATGTCGTCGGGCAGGTCCTTGAGTTCCGGGGCGGGGTAGCGGGTCATGGTGTTTCCTCTGGTCTTAAAGCTGGCATTATCCAGCGCCTTGCAGCCTGCCTCCCACCGGTCAAGCGCGACCGGCTGCTAGAATCCGCCGGTCATTGGGGAGTAGCCGCCTTTCACGCTGGTGCGGGGGCTTGCGTCAACATACTTGATCGGTCGATCATGGTGCAAGCGGTTTTTGACTTGGCAAGACCTTTGGCTGCGCAACTTCGGATCGGTCGGGAGGCTGCGCGGTCATTGTGTTTGCTCCGACCCCGGAATACTCCATGGAAGCTCTCTTTATTTCAACCGGCGTTGTGGCCCTCGCGGAGATTGGCGACAAGACCCAACTGCTGGCCTTCATCCTGGCGGCGCGTTTCAAGAAGCCGCTGCCCATCATTGCCGGTATCTTGTGCGCCACCCTGGTCAATCATGGCCTGGCCGGTGCTTTTGGCGCCTGGATTACCTCGGTCGTGAGTCCCGAAGTGCTGCGTTGGGTTTTAGGGCTGTCCTTCCTGGGCATGGCCGTGTGGACCCTGATTCCCGACAAGATCGAGGAGGAGGAAACCCAGGTGGCCAAGCGCCTGGGTGTCTTTGGTGCCACGCTGGTCACTTTCTTTCTGGCCGAGATGGGCGACAAGACCCAGCTTGCAACGATTGCCCTGGCGGCACACTATGGCGCCCCCATGCTGGTGATCGCCGGTACCACATTGGGCATGCTGCTGGCCGATGTGCCGGCCGTTTTTGTCGGCAACAAGTTCGCCGCAAAAATCCCAATGAAGCTGGTTCACATGCTGGCAGCCGGCATATTTGCGGTCATGGGTCTGCTGACCCTGCTGCGGATTGAAAAGCTGTTTCAGTAGCCGTGGCATGGGCTACCGCGGTGCAGCAAGACCGGCGGTTGCCCCGGCAGCGGGGCCGGGGACTTGGGATCAGGGCTAACGCTTGATCAGGCTTTCTTGGCCCAGGCGCTGCACCAGCCTTTGGCCGCCACCTGCTTGCCGGCAAACAACGGGCACGGGCCGGATGCGGCACCGGCTTTGCCCTGGTACAAGGCGCAGTTGGCGCATTGCTGGTCGGCGGCATATTTGGGGAACTTCTTCTTGTCGGCCTTGCTGGCGTCGGCCTTGTAGCCCAGCGCTGCCGCTTGGGGATCGGTCTCGACCACCATGGCGCCCTGCGCCATGGCGTTGCCGGCGGCCAGCACGCTGCCGCCCAGACTGAGTTGAACAATGAATTCGCGACGGTTGGTCATGGGATTACTCCAGAGTTGAGTTGTTTGAAATGGTTGCACAGCGATACCGAATCCGACCGCCGCCAGGGTCGGGCCGGTGATATTTGCACGAGGCAGGAGTGTAATGCCTTGTCGTTTTCGGCGCTCGCCCAGTCTTAGAACTTAACAATAAATGCCTGGGATACCTGGTTTGTTTACAAGTTCTTAACCCGCCATCAAGCGGTGCACCAGATCCCCGGTGTTGGCGGCCTTGTACTTGCGCATCAGGCGGGCGCGGTAGATTTCAACGGTGCGGTGGCTGATGCTGAGCGTCTTGCCGATTTCCTTGGAGGTCAGGCCATCCATCAGGTAGGCCGCTACCTCACGTTCACGGGCCGTCCGCTCGGCTGTCACCGGGCGACGCGAGCTGAGGTCCTCGAAGGTCCAGATGCCGGCCTCGTGCGGTGTGCTGGGGTTAAGGGCCCGTCCGGTGACGTGACACCAGAAGGTTTCGCCGCTGGCGCGTTTCATGATGCGGTTATCGGCATAGGTGCCGCTGCGGTTCAGAATCGGCGCAATGCGTGAGCCGGTGCGCTCGAACTCGATGACGCTGGGGTACAGCACCTGGAACGAGGCGCCCACCAGCAACTCGCGGGAGGCGCCAAACATCTCGCAGACATGGCGGTTACAGTCCACTATGGCGCGATTGCGCGACAGCACCAGACCGACTGGCGCCAGATCGAAAGCGAGACGGTAATCGATATCCATGTTGTTTCGGGCAATCAACCTAGGGTTTGTACTTTACGAGGAACTACGTATTTGGCTAGGTAGTATCGTACGTTAATTGTTTTAAATAGGAGAAACAGCAGTGAACAAAATCTACCCAAGCGCGGCCGCGGCCCTGGAGGGCATCGTCAGTGACGGTCAACTTCTGGCGGTGGGCGGTTTTGGCCTTTGCGGCATTCCCGAGGCCTTGATTGACGCCTTGTGCGCCACCGGTGTCAAAAACCTCACTGTCATCTCCAACAATGCCGGGGTCGATGGCTTCGGTCTGGGCAAGCTGCTGGCAACCCGCCAGATCGCCAAGATGATTTCCAGTTACGTTGGTGAAAACAAAGAGTTCGAGCGGCAATTCCTGGCTGGCGAACTGCAACTGGAGTTCACGCCGCAGGGCACGCTGGCCGAGAAACTTCGCGCCGGTGGCGCCGGCATTCCGGCGTTCTATGTTCGCACCGGTGTCGGCACTTTGATCGCCGAAGGCAAGGAGACCCGCGAGTTCGACGGCCACGTCTACGTGATGGAGCGCTCCCTGGTGCCCGAGGTGTCGCTGGTCAAGGCCTGGAAGGCCGACAAGAGCGGCAACCTGATTTTCCGGCGCACCGCGCGCAACTTCAACCCGGCGGTGGCGATGGCCGGAAAACTGACCGTGGTGGAGGTCGAGGAGATCGTCGAGACCGGCAGCTTCGATCCCGATGCCGTGCATTTGCCCGGCATCTACGTGCAGCGGATTGTGCTCAATGCCCATCCCGAGAAACGCATTGAACAACGTACCGTTACCCCTAAAGGAGTTTGATCATGGCTTGGACACGCGACCAAATGGCGGCCATTGCGGCCAAGGAATTGCAGGACGGTTTTTACGTCAATCTGGGGATTGGCTTGCCGACACTGGTAGCCAACTATGTGCCGGCCGACATGGAGGTCTGGCTGCAAAGCGAGAACGGCATGCTGGGCATAGGCCCGTTTCCGACCGAAGACGAGGTTGACGCCGACCTGATCAACGCCGGCAAGCAGACCGTGACCACCATTCCCGGCTCCAGCATCTTTGGCAGCCATGACAGTTTTGCCATGATTCGGGGCGGCAAGGTCAACCTGAGCATTCTGGGCGCCATGCAGGTGAGTGAAAAAGGCGATCTGGCGAACTGGATGATTCCCGGCAAGATGGTCAAGGGCATGGGCGGTGCGATGGACCTGGTGGGCGGCGTCAAGGCGGTCGTGGTGCTGATGGAACACGTGGCGAAGAAGAAGGACGGCAGCATCGATCTCAAGATACTGCCGGCTTGCACGCTACCTCTGACCGGCGTCGGCGTGGTGGACCGGATCATCACCGATCTGGCGGTGCTGGACGTGACGCCGCACGGCCTGAAAGTGGTGGAGATGGCGCCGGGCGTCACGCGCGAAGAGTTGCAGGCCAAGACCGGCGTGCAACTGCACTAGTTTCTTTCTTTTCTTGGTACATCGCCAGGTCGCCACGGTGGGTCAGCGATGCCACTGTGTCGCCGGGTTGGGCTTGCGCCACGCCGACACTGATGCTCGATTGCAGTCCGGCGCTGATGCTTGACCAGTCGAAATCCTGCACCGCGGCGCTGATGCGCCGGCACACCTGTTGCGCTACTTTCAGGTCGGCGGTTTTGAAGGCGATGACGAATTCGTCGCCGCCCAGGCGCGCCGCGATGTCATCGTCGCGGAGGTGGGATTTCAGGATTCGGGCAATGCGCTTGAGCACCTCGTCGCCCACCTGGTGCGAAAAGTTGTCGTTGATGTGCTTGAATTTGTCGACGTCGATCAAGGCCAGGCAGGGCGGCTGACCGCGCTCCAGCCCTCTTTGCAGCAGTTCCGCAGCGTAGCGCTCGAAATTGCGCCGATTGGGGATGCCGGTCAGTGGATCTTCCAGCGACAATTTTTCGAGCTGACGGGAACTGATCTCCAGTCGCTCTATGCTTTGCTGGCGCAGCCGCAGATCGACCTGCCAGTCGATCACGTTCTTACGCGTTTCCAGGCAATCGCAGCGAATCAGCTGCTCGCGCAAGCGCAGGCGGCGCAGCTCATCGAGGGCTTTTTCTTCCAGGCCTTGCGCCGCGAACAACTGCGACGCCAGCAGATGGCCCAGGCAGGCCAGTTGTTCATGTTCCACCGTCACCGCAATCTCCACCATGTGCAGCGCCTGCTGCGTGGCGCCGGGCCAGTCCTGCCGCGCCCAAGCGATTTCGGCGCGGGCCCAGGCCTCCAGCGCCGACAGCCAGGTCAGGGTGCCGTAGCGCCGAGCCCAGCCGCCCAGCGCCTCCACGGCGGCGCTGGCGGGTTCGAGCTGGCCGTGCCAGCAGGCATCCAGGCTGGCGCCAAACAGCAAAACGGCCTCGGTCGTGACGTTGGCACCCGACAGTTGCGCAATCGACTCCCGCAGCATCCGCATCAGGGCCAGCGAAGGAATCTCACCATCGTAATAACGTTCATAAAAAATACGTATCACCTGCGCCCACCACTGGTTGACGCGGGGCTGGAAGCTGCTCAGGGCCGGACTGGCATGTTCCGCGATCCGGATCGCGGTGCGCAGCGCCTGCTCGGCCTTGTCAAAATCATGGCTCCAGAAATAAGCCGTGCCCAAAGCGTTATAGGACAGCACGCTGTGCTCTTCATTTTCCAGGAACTCGCTCAGGCGCACACTCAGCAAGGCGGCTTCAACCGCTTCTTCGTTACGCCCCAGGTTGATGGCCGCGAAAGCATGCGTGGTAAGCGCCATCACTTCGCCCGAGGTGTCGCCCAACAATTGAAAGCCCTGCGCCGCGCGCTGGCTGGTGTGATGCGCTCGCCGGTAGCGCGACAGCTGGCGGTCGCAGTGCGCCAGGCACAGCAGCGCCTTGGCTTCGAAACGTTTGTTATCCGAGGCCTGGGCAGCCTTCAATATCTTGTGCGATAACTCGCGCCCCACTTGCACTTCGCCGCGGTCCAGGGCCGAATGCGCGCTCTTGAGCTGAGCCTCCAGATTGGCATCGGTCGGTTCACGCTCCTTGGTGTTCATGTCCGTATTTTGGTCGAAGAATTGCGCCGCGGCGGCCGGGCCATTATGGCGGTGTAATACGACGATACCGGCCAAGGCCTTAAACCAAATTCTGGACTGTCAATTTTGAACTCTGACGCACTGGCCGATCTGGCATTGGCTTCTTTTGACCGCATGGTGGCGGCCACGCCGGGGTTTCGCTCGCGCCCCGGTCAGCGCGAGATGGCGCGACGCATCGCCGAAGCCCTGTCGAGCGTGCCGCTGGGCGAGCAGCCGGACCCCGGCCGCACCATCAGTGTCATCCAGGCCGGCACCGGGGTCGGCAAGTCGGCGGCCTATTTGTCCACCACCGTGGCCCTGGCGCTGGCGCTGAAGACCCGGGTGGTCATCTCGACCGCCACGGTGGCGCTGCAAGAACAACTGATGAGCAAGGATCTGCCGGCGCTGGCGGCGGTGCTGGAGACACCTTTTGTGCACGCCCTGGCCAAAGGCCGTGGTCGTTATGTGTGCAAGTTCAAGCTTGAGCGTCTGGCCGGCCCCGACGCGGACGAACTGACCGAAGAGCTGTTTGGCATCGATGAAGACCTGCTGCCGGCGCGCAGTGCCTTCACCGGACAACTGGCCGGCGAAGACAGCGAGCGACGCCGCGGCAAGCTTTATGCCGCCCTGGCGATGGGCCTGGCCAACGGGCAGTGGGATGGGGACCGCGACCAGCTGGCGGAACAGCCGGACCCGCGCGACTGGTCCGCCGTCGCCGCCGAACGGCACACCTGCACGGCCCGCCACTGCCCGCGCTATCAACAGTGCAGCTACTACAACGCGCGCTCCCAACTGGCGCAAGCGCAGGTCATCGTTGTCAATCACGATCTGCTGCTGGCCTCCCTGGGCATGAAGGCCTTGCCGGAGCTGGACAATTGCCTGCTGGTGTTTGACGAAGGGCATCACTTGCCGGCCGTGGCGCTGGCCCAGTTCGCCAGCCGGATGGATTTGTCGGGTCTGCGCTGGCTGGACAAATTGCCCAAAACGCTGCGCGACGTGAGCGCGAGTATGGGCGTCGAACCGGCGCAGGATGTGGACACGCTGGCGCAGCAGCTCAAGGCCGCCTTGCAGGACGTGGCGCGCCTGGTGGTGGACCTGCTCAAGGTCAGCAGTACCGGCTATGACGGCGTCTACCGTTTCAAGAATGGCTTGTTGCCGGATTTCCTGCTGGAGCCCATGGGCCTGATCCAGGGTCATGCGGCGGGCCTGTCGAAAGTGCTGGAAGCGCTGGGTGCCGAATTGAAAAAACGGATCAAAGAAGATCCCTCGCAGGCCGTCCCCTGTTCACTGCTGTACGCCCGACTGGGGCAACTGGCGCCCAAGCTGGCCAGCGCGCTGCAAACCAGCAGTTTGTTGCTGGAGCAGGGGGCGCAACCGCTGGCCAAGTGGCTCCAGTCCGATAGCGCTTCGGGCCTGCTCTATGTGTCGGCACACGCCTGCGCTATCGAGCCCGGTGACTTGCTGCGGCAAACGCTGTGGAGCCGGGTGCGTGGGGCGGTGATTACGTCGGCGACGCTGACCAGTTGTGGCAGTTTCGATTTCTTTCTGCAGGAGAGCGGCCTGTCTGACAACCCGGATGTGTCGACACTGGAAGTCGAGAGCCCGTTCGACTACCGCAGCCAGGGCCGGCTGACGGTGGTGGAGACCGAGGCCGACCCGAAGAACGTCGCCGCCTACACCCGAGAAATGGTGGCCGAGTTGCTGTCCGACCTGAGCCAGCTGGCGCACGGGGCGCTGGTCTTGTTCACCTCACGGGCGCAGATGAAGGTGGCGCTGGATGCCCTGAGCGGGGCGTTGCAGGAAAGGGTATTGGTGCAGGGGCAGATGGCGCGCGCCCGGCTGCTGGCCACCCATCAAGCGCGTGTCGAGGCGGGCCTGGCATCGGCCATTTTCGGTTTGCAGTCGTTTGGCGAAGGTCTGGATTTGCCGGGCCAATTGTGCGAGACGGTTTTGATTGCCAAGCTGCCGTTCAGCCCACCGTCCGATCCGGTGGCAGAGGCGCGCTCCGAATGGCTCATGAGCCTGGGGCGCGATCCGTTTTCAGAACTGGTGGTGCCGGCCACCGGCATCAAGTTGCTGCAATGGAGCGGGCGCGCGATTCGCACCGAGAACGACCAGGCCAACGTCATTTGCTACGACCGGCGCTTGCTGCGGACGGCGTTCGGACGGCGCATGCTGCAAGGCCTGCCACCGTACCCGCTGTCGCGCCGGGTCGCTGGCGTGGCGTTGACGCTGTAGCGGTGCTTGCAATTTTCGCCGCCGCCCACAATTGCGCTGCGGAGCAAGGAGTTCAATGGTGAAACAACTGATGATGACGATTTCCAGCCTGCTGGTGCGGACCGCGCTGCTGCTGGCGGGTCTGGTTTTTCTGGCCAGCCTGCTGCTGGCGGCGCTGCTGTTGGCGGCGCTCTGGCTGCTCGGCGCGCTGTGGGCTCGCCTGACCGGTAGACCGGTCAGCCCTTGGACTTTTCGGATCGACCGGCAAGCGCTGTGGCAGCGTTTTTATCGCCCGCCGGGGCGGACGCCGGCGCGTCGGCGCGACGACGCCAACGTGATCGACGTGGAGCCCAAGGAAAGCAAGCCGCCGGAGCGCTGAACAGGACTGCTGAACCAGCCCTTAGCTGTCGGTCTGAAAGGCAAATCGCCGTTCCCGAAAAAGGCTACGGCAGGCATCGACAACGGCCGCGTCGTAGACGGTGCCGCGTCCCCGTTCAATCTCCTGCAGGGCGACCTCTGTCCCCAGCGAGGGTCGATAGGGTCGGTGCGACGCCATCGCTTCCATCACATCGGCAACCGCAATGATGCAGGCGCCCAGCAGGATTTGCTTGCCTTTGAGTCCCTGCGGGTAGCCCGAGCCGTCGAGCTTTTCGTGGTGCTGCAACACGATGTTGGCGATCGGCCACGGAAACTCGATTCCCTTCAGGATGTCGTAGCCGGCCTGCGCGTGCGTCTTGATGAGCATGTATTCGATGTCGCTTAACCGGCTGGGCTTGGAGAGAATTTCCGCCGGCACCTGTATTTTTCCAAGGTCGTGAATACTTGCCGCCAGGTGAATGCCGTGAACCTCGTCCTTTGGCAAGCCCAACTCGCTGGCGATGGCAACCGCCAGCCGTGCCGTGCGCTTCTGATGGCCGGCCGTGTAGGGGTCGCGCATTTCCAGGGTGTCGGCGATAGCCTGGATCGATTCCTCCAGGCTTTTGCGCAATATCTCCTCGTGGTGCTGGTGCGTGTAAGCCATGCGGTCGCGCTCAATCCGGGTGCGCAGCGTAGTGATGCCGAAGGCCAGGTCATCGGCGAGTTTTTCCAATAGCTGTACTTCGTCTTCGTCGAAAGCGTCGCACTCGCGCGCGTAAAGAGTCAGTGCGCCAAGAGTACCGGAGGGCTGCTTCAGCGGCATCGCAATGCTGGACTGAAAGCCATGTGCCAGCGCCTCTTCGCGCCACGGGGCCATGTGAGGATTGGTCAGCATGTTCTGGTTCACCTGTGTCGTGCCGGTGCGGATCGCCGTGCCAGTGGGTCCGCGGCCTTGCTCGGTATCGGCCCAGGTGACGTTGGTCGACTCCAGATAGCCTTCTTCGCTGCCATGGTGGGCCACGACGCGCACCGTTTTCGCGGCATCCTGCTGGGCGTAGCGGACACTGGCCATGCAGTAGCCACCCGATTCCACGGCCAGCTGGCAGATGGCATTGAGCAGTTCCATTTCAGTCACCGCATGCGTCAGCGCCTCGTTGCACGCGCTGAGCGTGCGCAAGGCGCGGCTGGTCTGGGTCAACGTCAATTCGCGTTGCTTGCGCTCGGTGATGTCCATCGCAATGCCGACCGCGCGCACCGGTCCGTCAATCCCGTCGCGAATAAACTGGCTCTGACCCTGCACCCAATGGACCGTCCCGTCCGGCCAGGTGGTCCTGAATTCGCCATGGAACGGGACGCCCCGCTTGCGTCCTTCCGAGACGGCGCGTGCCACCGTCTCGCGGTCGGCCGGGTGTATCGCCTTGATCAGCGCCTCGGTGCTGGAAAAACCTTCCCCCGCAGGCAGGCCGAAGACCGGGCCGATGCCCTCCGACCAGGAGAATCTCTCGTTTTTCGTATCCCAGGTCCAGGCCCCCATGTGAGCGGCCTGGGTTGCCAGACGCAGTCTCTCCTCACTCTCCTTCAGGCGCGCTCCAGACTCCTTGGCGCGGGTGATGTCGCGCGCGAAGACGGCGCAGCCGTCGTCGACCCGCACCACTTGATGGCGCAGCCATTTGGCCTTGATCTCGGGCGTATCCAGGGGGAACTCTTCGTCCAGCGCCATCCCGCTGGTCGTGACGTCGGCGCATTTGGCGAAAAAGCCATTGCTCCGCATGACCGGGAGCAGTTGGCAAAGCAACTGGCCGACAACTTTTGCCCGCGCCATGCTCAGCATCACCTCGGCATGCGCGTTGATGTCGGTGAATTCGAAATCGACGATGCGTCCGTCTTCGCCGCGCACACTCTTCAGGATGAACAGGGCGTCCAGGCTGGCCTCGACGGCGGCTCTGAAGCGTTCTTCGGCCGTCTTTAAAGTGCGCTGCATGCGAGCCCGTTCGAGTTCGGCACGCTGGCTGGCAATACCGAACGAGAGATCGGCCGCGGCCTCGCTCAATAATTCGACTTCTTCATCGCTGAAGGTGTCCGGCTCTCGGGCACAGATGTTGAGCACGCCGATGACTTGCTGATCCAGGCGCAAGGGCAGGGCCAGGCAGGCGCCGCAACCGGAGCGCAGCGTGAAATCCTGCCAAGGCTGCGGCCCGGTTTCTTTTTCAATGCTTTGCGCCACCGCCGGTTGGTCGCTGCGAATGGCGCGCCCGGCCGGCGCTTGCCCGCTCTGGGCCTCGCTCCAGGTGAGCTTGACGTTCTCGAAATAGCCATCTACCACGCTGCCCCAATGGGCGACCGGCCGGATACTCTGTTGCGGGTCGTTTTCGGCGTAGCCGACCCAGGCCAGGCCGTAGCCGCCGGACTCGCCGATGGCTTGGCACATTTCCTCGATCAACTGCTGTTCTCCGCGCCGGGCATGCAGCATGGCGTGATTGCCGGCCGACAGCACGCGCAATGCACGCACGGTGCGCGAGAGTTGTGCCTCCTTGGTCTGCAGCGTGTCCGCCATTCGATCGAAAGATTGGGCCATTTGCCCAATCTCGTCGTCGGCATCAAGCGCCACGCGGGCTGTCAGATTACCTTTGCCGAGTTCTTTCGCAGCCCGCGTCAGCGCCGCCAGGCGCCGCACGAACAGCGACTCGCTGCCGAGCCAGACCGCACTGAATGTCAGTACCAGCAATGTCAATGCGATCAGCAGGCTTGCGACAAAAGCCCGTTCCGCGGGTCTGACGACGACATCCTTTGGGGTGGAAACCAACAAGTACGCTTGGCCGGAGGCGGTTTGGTGCAAGGGCACGAAACCGACAACCCGTCGCAGCCCGTCCAGACCGATGTCCTCCTGCGTGCCTTCCGCGCCCTTGGCACGGATGCTCTGCCACAGTGGCAACCCGGCAGCACTCTTGCCGGCCCATTGTTCGGCGTTGGGATAGCGTGCCAGGACCAGACCAGCGCCATCCACCACCGTCACTCGCGAGCCCTCGGGCAGCTTGGCCTGGGCTAATCAAATGGGAGATCCCCCGGCTTTGCCGGGGTGGCAGTAGGAGTTTGACATATACGTAGGTGTCCATCGCAGAAACTACCAATCGTGAGCCGCCAAGCAAACGAAAGGAGAAACTGGATGGA
>NZ_JAQTMS010000076.1 GCF_028714215.1 Rhodoferax sp.
TCGGCATCTCTCTGGTCGATGGTGCCGATATCGCGCGCGCCGCCGCCGACGTGGTGTTGATGGAAGAAGGCTTGCATCTGCTGTTGCCGGCGATCGACATCAGCCGCGATGCGCTGGCCCTGGTACGCCAGAATTACACCTTGATCGCCGGCGCCAACACACTGGCGTTGGCGCTGGCGCTGCCCAGTGGCTGGATCTCGCCGGTGGCCTGCACGCTGCTGAGCAACGGCTCGGCCTTGCTGGCAACGCTGAACGCGATGCGCCCCTTGCTGGCCTCCAGGAGCGACCGGCCGCTGCTGCTTGAGAGCGTCGATCGGCCCTGAAATCAGGCCTTCCTGTGTCTGCCAGCGCACAGATCGGAACGGCCGGATTGCATACCATTTCCTGGTCAACCCGCTAGAGGTTGACATGCCTCTCAATCCATTCAATCAAAGGAAAAATCATGATCAACAAGAACCAAGCCCAGGGCGCAGTCAAGAACCTTGCCGGAAAGATCCAGGAAGAAGCCGGCAAATTGGTGGGCAACCCGGAGCAGCAGGCCAAGGGGCTGCAAAAGCAGGTGTCCGGCAAAGCCGAGCAGATGCTGGGCAATGCCAAGGAAGTGGTCAAGGACGCGCGCGAAGCAGTCAAGCATGCCGCCAAACACCCGGCCTGATGGCAAGGGCTCGACTTCAACTTCAAGGAACTCCCATGTTTGACAACAAGTCCTTAGAGCACGTCGGCAGCCTGGCCGATCAGGCCGTGCAATCGGCCGATCAGGCCATCAAATCGACCCAGCGCGTCGCCCAGGACGCGCTCGACAGCGTGCGCGACACTTCACGCCAGTTGCGCCAGCAGGCGCACTACGCCTCCGACCGCACGGTCGATTACATCCGGGACGACCCGATCAAGGCGATGCTGATCGCTGCCGCCACCGGTGCCGCCTTGATGGCACTGGTCAACCTGGTGAGCCATTCACGGGAACGCCAGCACTGAGGTTCCAGAACCGGTTCCAGGTCTTCGCTGCCAGAAAGGGCTTGCTATGTTGTACACACTGCTTCGACTGTCCCTGACACAGCCGCGGTTGCTGGCCGATCACGCCGACGCTTATGCGGAACTGGCGTCGACCGAGCTGCATGCTGCCGCCGCGCTGTGGCAGCGCCGCTTATGGCTGAACGCGCTGATGGTCTGCTGCCTGGGGGTGGCCGGCGTTCTGGCCGGCGTGGCCTGGATGCTGTGGCTGGTGACACCGGCGGAAAATGTTCGCTCGGCGTGGGCCTTGATGGCCGCGCCCTTGTTGCCATGCGCCCTGGCCCTGGGCTGCTGGATTCAAGTACGGGCGCAGGGCAGTGGTGGCGCGTTCGACAAACTGCTGCAACAACTGCGCGCCGATATCACCATGCTGCGCAATGTGAGCGCGCCATGACCGGCGCGCTGCCGGCGCAGGCGGCGTCCGGGGCTTGCGAGCGACTGGCGCTATCGCGCCAACGCCTGCAACTGGCCCTGCTGGCACAGCCCGCTGCGGCAGCCGCCAAAGACAAGTTGGGGTTGCCGCCGGCCGATGGGCGCGATGGCTTCAAATCAATTCCCGGCTTTGGCCTGGTGATGGAACTGGCGGCACTCTGGTGGGCCAGGCATCCGTATCGCCTGGTCGCCAGCGTCGTCAGCGACGTCGCCAAAGCTGCAGTCTTGCCGACCGCGCAACGCCATCCCCTGGGATTGGTCAGCGGCGCCTTCCTGGTCGGTGGTTTGCTGGGCTGGAGCCGTCCCTGGCGTCTGCTCACGCCCACGCTGTTGGCCGCTCTGCTGACCAGGGCCGTTGCCGCGCCGCCGGCCCTGAAAGTTGACCCATGAAGTACCAGGACTACTACGCCACGCTGGGGGTGCCGCGCGATGCCGATTTGGAGCAGATCAAGAAAGCCTATCGAAAACTGGCGCGGACCTATCACCCGGATGTTTCCAAGGCGCCCGATGCCGAAGCCCGCTTCAAGGATGCGGCTGAGGCCTACGCCACCCTCAAGGACGCCGACAAGCGCGCCGCTTACGACCAGTTGGGGCAGCGCCCCATCGGCGAGGAGTTCGTGCCGCCGCCGGCCTGGCGTCAGGAACACGAGGCCTTCGGGCAATCGTTCGAGGATCTCGACCTGGCCGATCTGCTGGCCGCCATGGGCCGGGGCCAGCACGGCGCGCCACACGGTCAGCGCCCCTTCAAGGGGCAAGATTATGAAAACACGGTGCAAATCAGCCTGGAAGATGCCAGACGCGGTGCCACACTCAATCTGAAACTGGCCGACACCGCGGGCCAGCGCACGCTGGAGGTGACGATTCCGCCGGGTGTGCGCGAGGGCCAGAAATTGAGGTTGCGCGGCAAGGGCGGCAAAGGCCGCAATGGCGGCGCCGACGGCGACATCTACCTGCACATCAAGCTGGCGCCGCATCCGCTGTTCCGCCCGGACCAGCATGACCTCTACTTCGATCTGGCACTGACGCCGTGGGAGGCTGCACTGGGTGCCGAAGTACAAGTTCCCTCGCTCGACGGGCCGGTGCTGCTGACGGTGCCGCCGGGCATGCGCTCGGGGCGCAAGCTGCGCCTGCGCGGGCGCGGCTTGTCGGAACTGGGTGACCTCTACGCGATCGTCCATATCGACGTGCCGCACACGCTGACCGAGCGTGAGCGCGAGCTTTATCAGGAGTTGGCCCGCATCTCAAGCTTCAACCCGCGCGCGAACCCACCCCCGGAGAAAACCCATGACCCAAGACCCACTTGAATATCTCTGGCTGGACAATGGCCAGACCGTGACCTTGACCGAACTGTCGAGTTGTTGCGCCATGAGCGTGGCCGAACTGGACGAATTGGTGGATTACTGCGCGCTGGTGCCGCTGTCGGCAGCAAGCCAGGAACGCGTCTTCAGCGCTGAATGGGTGGCGCCGCTGCGGGAGGCCGGAAAATTGCGCGTCGATTTCGATCTGGACCTGTTCACGGTGGCGATCCTGCTCGGCAACCTCAAGTGCATCGAGGTGCTGGAGCTTCAGGTGCAGCAGCTGCAGGCCTTGTTGCCGGCACGTTTGCAGCCCGGCCCCCGAGCGCTGGACGCCAGACAATGAGTCTCGTGGCGCCAACCCTGCTGTAAAGAAAAGTATAGTTGGTCAACGCTGGCACAAGGGCGGCGTTGTAGGTGCAAGCCTGAAGAATATTTGGGCTCGCTCGAGATGGTCGGAGCTACTGCGATCATTGTTTTATGAGTGAGTTTCAATCATGTTTAATATCAAATCGATTCTTGCAGCCGCGTTGCTTTCCGGTGTTGCTGCCGCCTCTTTCGCCCAAGCCCCGGCGGCCCCCAAGGCGGCCGGCAATCAGACCCCTGCCGCTGTGACTGCGCCGGCCGATGCCGCCGCAACGCCGAAGGCGAAAAAGGCCAAGAAGCACACGGGCGTGAAGCACAAGAAAGCCGCCGCCGCAGCCGCTACCGCGAAATAAGCGCACGACTGCCCGTGAAAGGGGTGCCGGGGAAACCCGGCACCCTTTTTTTATGCTTCAGTGCCTGACGACGCGGGGGTCGGCACGGGCCGCCAGCAGCACCGCGGCAAGGTCTGTCTGCAGCGTGTCGGCGGGCGTTTGACCGGCCAGCCGAGGGTTGGCCTGGACAAACCATTGCGCCAATTCCCAAGTCTCATAAGCCGGCCTTAACGCAGCCAGTACCTGGTCGAGCCCGGGCTGCGGCGTCATGTCGAAACTGTTGAACTGGAACAGGGGTAACCACATTTTGGCTTGCCAGTCGAAGCAGATCACTGCCGCGTTGACGATCCAGTTGGCCAGCAGCTGGACCTGGCCCGGCTGGCCGCGCTGGGCCAGGGCAAACACCTCCGATCCCCGTGCCAGGCCGCCGCTGCCGCGGTAGCCTTCCAGCAAGGCGATGAATTGAGGGTCGGAGCAAGCTTGCTCAAGCCGTGGCGCGGGGAAGCTCACGGCGGTGAGCACCGATCTGACGCTGCCATTGGCGCAGGAAGACACGGGGTTGGCGACGACGGTGTTTGGCATGGAATCTCCAAAGAGGCAAGAGCGCGATGGCGGGCTGACGATAAGCGACGGCGCTGCCGTCCGTCGGTGCGTTGGCGAACCAACTCTGGAAACGTTGTAACGCAGGCCTGCGGTGGCCGGCAGCGCGTCCAAGCCGGCGAGCCAAGGACAAGGTTCGATAGCGCACAGACGCTGGCGAAAGCAAACCCTATAAACCCTTCTGTCAAAGGTAATTTTGCATTTGATCGACAACTTACTGGAGAACAAGAATGACGAAACATGCAGGCAAGTGCCTTGCCGCCGTGTGCGGCGCGGTGCTGGGGTTGACTGTCGGTTGCAGCAGCCTGAAGACACCGGCGACGGCCGATGTGGCGGTCTCCAAGGCGGCGGTTGAAAACGCCGTCAGCGCGGGGGGCGTCGAGTTTGCGCCGGGGGAGATGAGTTCGGCGCGCGAAAAATTGGCGTTGGCAAACAAGGCCATGGCCGACAAGAATTACAAACTGGCCGTTGATTTGGCCGCTCAGGCGCAAGCCGACGCGAAGCTGGCGCAGGGCAAGGCCAACTCGGCCAAGGCGCAGGCCGCGGCGGACGCCTTGCAGGACGATATTTATATCCTGCGCGCGGAGCTGGACCGCGCCGCCAAGTCCAACTAAGGACCTCACTGTTCACCAAGGATTGCATCATGAAAAACAACTACCTTACGCCGGTCATCCTGGCCATTGCCGCGCTGCTGAGCGCTTGCGGCAGCGCACCGACCCGCACCAGCCTGCTGGAGCAGACGCGCGGCGACTACCGGGCCGCGCAAAGCGACCCTGCCGTCGCCAACTACGCAGCCCTGGAACTCAGGCAAGCCGGTGAAGCCCTGGCGCAGGCCGACGCCGCCGCCGAGCACAAGGACAGCGCGGAAAAAGTCGACAAGCTGGCTTACCTGGCGCGGCAAAAGATTGCCCTGACGCAGGAAGTGGCAAAGCAGAAATCGGCCGAGGCCGAGGTTGCCGGCGCCGGCAAGCTGCGCGATCAGATGCGCCTGGATCAGCGCACCCTGGAGGCCGATCTGGCCAGCACCAGAGCCCAGCAGTCCAGGCTGGCGGCGCAAGCGGCCCAGGTCGAAGCGGTCGACGCCCAGCGCCAGGCGCAACTGGCCCAGGAGCAGGCCGCCGAGGCCCAGCGCAAGACCCAGGAGGCACAGACGCGCGCCGCGCAACTGGAAGCCCAGTTGGCGGATCTGGCGGCCAAGCAGACGCAGCGCGGCATGGTCATCACCCTGGGCGATGTGTTGTTCGGCACCGATCTGGCGCGCTTGAATGCGCAAGGCATGAGTACCGCGCAAAAACTGGCGGACGTGTTGCAGCAAAATCCGCGGCGCACAGTGCTGGTGGAAGGTTTCACCGACAGCACCGGGACGGCCGCGCACAACCAGGAATTGTCGGAGCGGCGTGCCGGTGCCGTGCAATACGCCTTGCTGGACCTGGGCGTGGCGCGGGAGCGGGTGGCGGTGCGCGGCTATGGCCAGTCCTATCCGGTGGCGTCCAACGAGCGGGCCGAGACGCGCCAGTTGAACCGGCGTGTCGAAATCATTCTCTCGGATGACAACGGCAAGACGGTGCCGCGTTGATGGCGGCATAAGCGGTGACGGGAGCCCCAGATGATGAACCCAACTTCGACGTCGCCGCTTCATCCGGGCGCCGACCCGCTGGCCCCGGCCCTCGAAGCCAGTGAGCCGGCGCGTGTGTTGCTGCACATGCCGGTGGATGTGCGCAGCGTGTCGCTGGCGCTGCTGGCCACGCTGGCCAGCATGTTTGCCTTGCGCTGGGCCGGCGCCGTGGTCATCCCGCTGATGGTGGGCCTGCTTTTCAGCTATGCGCTGTCGCCGCTGGTGGACTGGCTGCAGTTGCGCCATGTTCCGCGCGCCTTGAGCGCTGCCTTGCTGATCCTGGGCCTTTTGAGCGGTGCCGGCGTGACCGTTTATTCCTTGAGCGAGGACGCCAGCAAGCTGGTCGAGCTGCTGCCGGCGGCGGCGGAAAAACTGCGCGACTCGGTGCGCGCCGCGCCGGGCAAGCCCGACAGTGCGCTGGCCACGGTACAAAAAGCCGCCACTCAACTGGAGCAGGCGGCGGAAGAGACCAACCATACGGCACCGGCCGGCCGGGGTGTGCAGCGGGTGCAGATCGAGAAACCCAAATTCGACGTCAAGGATCATCTCTGGAGCGGCACCCTGGGCTTGTTGGGCATGCTGGGGCAGCTCGGGATCATGGCCTTGATTGCCTTCTTCCTGATAGCCTCGGGCGACAGCTTCCGGCGCAAGATGGTCAAGCTGGCGGGACCCACGCTGAGCCGGAAAAAAGTCACCTTGCAGGCCCTGAATCAGATCCACGACCAGATCCAGCGCTACATGCTGGTGCAGTTGTTCACCAGTGTGCTGGTCGGGCTGGCCACCTGGCTGTGCTTCATGGCCCTCGGCCTGGAGCACGCCGCGGTCTGGGGTGTTGCCGCCGGTGTGCTCGATCTGGTGCCTTATGTCGGCAGCGTGCTGATCGCATCCGGCTCGGCCTTGCTGAGCTTCCTGCAGTTCGGCACCCTGGAGATGGCGCTGCTGGTCAGTGGCGCCTCCTTGCTGATCCATTCCACCGAAGCCTTCCTGCTGACGCCCTGGCTGACCAGCCGCGCCAACAAGATGAGTCCGGTGGCGATCTTCATCGGCGTGCTGGCCTGGGGCTGGCTGTGGGGTATTTGGGGCCTGCTGCTGGGGGTGCCGATTCTGGTGATCATCAAAGCCATTTGCGATCGCGTCGACGATCTCAAACCGGTCGGTGAATTTCTCGGCGCCTGAGCGGCAACAGCGCCAACAGCACAGAGCGCCGGCATGAAGCTACAGCAGATCTGGGACTTGATTGTCAAATCGGTCGCCGCTTGGCTGGACGATTTCGCGCCCAGCATGGGCGCGGCACTGGCCTACTACACCTTGTTCTCGATTGCCCCGCTGCTGATCATCGCCATCGCGGTGGCCGGACTGGCTTTTGGTCAGGAGGCGGCTCGGGGAGAGATCGTGGCCCAGATACAAGGTTTATTGGGGCCGGAAGGTGCCAGCGCGGTGCAGGGCTTGCTGCAAAGCGCCAACCAGCCGGCGCGCGACATTTTTGCGGCGCTGGTCAGTGTCATCACGCTGTTCGTCGGGGCCACCAGCGTCTTCGCCGAACTGCAAAGCGACCTTGACCGGATCTGGCGCGTGCCCGCGCCGGCGCAACAAAACAGTTGGTGGCTGCTGCTGCGCAGCCGGCTGCTCTCGTTCGGCCTGGTGCTGGGACTGGGATTTCTGTTGCTGGTCTCCTTGCTGCTGAGCGCCGGCATCGCGGCCTTTGGAAAATGGAGTTCCGGCCTGTTCGGACAGCGCGAAGTCTTTTTCCAGGCGCTCAACTTCGGCATTTCCTTCGCCAGCACCACCATCCTGTTCGCGCTGCTGTACAAGCTGATGCCCAGAGCCAGAGTGGCCTGGCGGGACGTCTGGATCGGCGCCGCGGTGACGGCGCTGCTGTTTGAAATCGGCAAGGTATTCATTGGCCTGTATCTCGGAAAGACCTCCGTGCTGGCCGGTTTTGGCGCCGCCGGGTCGCTGGTTGTGTTATTGGTCTGGGTCTACTTCTCGGCCCAGATATTCCTGCTCGGCGCCGAATTTACCTGGGTCTACTCGCACCAATTTGGTTCCAGAGCGCCGGCTGGCGCAGCAACCCTACCGCATCCATGAAAATTTCCACTCTTCTCAAAGCGGCCGCCGCCTTGTTGCTGGCACCGCTGCTGCTGGCGGTTCTGTTGATCGCGATCTTCGGCTGGAACTGGCTGCGCGCACCGATAGAGCGCCTGACCCTGGAAAAAACCGGCCGGGTACTGGTCATTGCCGGCGATCTGGAGGTCAAGTACGGCTGGCCCCTGCCGCGCCTCCAGGCCGGCGCCGTGACCTTTGCCAATCCACCGTGGGCCAAAGAAGCGCAGATGGTCTCGGCCGAAGCGGTTGAAATCACGGTCGATTTGCCGCAACTGCTGCGCCGCAAGATGGTCTTCCCCGACGTGCGACTGCAGCGCCCGGTGATCTTTCTGGAATTGGCGGGTGAGGGTCGCAAAAACTGGTTGCTGGACCCGCAGCAGCAGGACGAAGCGGCGCATATCCGGATCGACCGCCTGCGGCTGGATCAGGGAACGCTGGGCTTTGACGACGCGCTGGAGAAGACCAGTATCCGCGCGGAACTCTCGACAGTCAACGCGGAACTCGCCGGCGGCAACGATGCCGGCCTGCTGTTCAAGGCCCAGGGCCACTACAAGGGCTTGCCCCTGACGGCCCATGGCACGGGCGGCCCAGTGCTGGCGCTGCGCGACGAGGTCACGCCATATCCCTTGACGATTGACGCCAGCATCGCTCGCACCGTTGTGCAGGCCGTGGGCACGGTCACCAGCCTGTCGAAACTGGCGGCCCTGGACATGCATCTGAAAGTGCGCGGCGACAGTCTGGAACAACTCTTTCCCTTGCTGGGTATCGCGGTTCCGGCGACCGCTGCCTATGCCACCGCGGGACACCTGGTGCACAGCGGCAATAGCTGGCGGTACGAGGATTTCTCCGGCCTGATCGGAAAGACCGACATCGCCGGTACGCTGCAAGTCACCCGCGGCGGCCAGCGCCCGGTGCTGTCGGCCAAGCTGGTTTCCAAACGCCTGGATCTGGCCGACCTGGGGCCGCTGATTGGCGCCCGGCCCGGTAGCCTGCAACGGGCCAAACAGGCCGCCGCCGCGGTCGCTCCCACAGCCGCCCAGACGCCTGCGCCGGCGCATCTGTTGCCCGATCTGCCGTTCAGGTTCGATCGCTGGAATTCGGTCGATGCCGAAGTCGAATTGCACGCCAAAACGATTCACCGTGCCCAGGACCTGCCGCTGGAAAATCTGTTCGTCCACTTGAGCCTGGTCGATTCCGTGCTGACGCTCAAGCCGCTCAATTTTGGCGTTGCCGGCGGGCAGCTTGATGCGGTGATTTCTCTTGACGGGCGCAAGGAGGTGATCCAGGCGCAGGCCCGGGGGCAGGTGAAGAAGATGCTGCTGGGCCAGCTCTTTCCCGGCGCGTCATTGGGCCAGGCCAGCGTCGGCCAACTCAACGGCGAGTTTGATCTGGCGGGGCAGGGCAACTCGGTGGCTCGCATGCTGGCCGGCGCCAACGGCACGCTGGGCCTGGTGGTGGCCGGCGGTGAAGTCAGCAAGTTGATGATGGAAAAAGCCGGCTTGCATCTGTGGGAAATACTGCAACTGAACCTGAGTGGCGACAAACAAATCAAGCTGCGTTGCGCGGTGGCGGACTTTGACGTCAAGAACGGCAAAATGCAGGCCCAGGCGCTGATTTTCGACACCCAGATCACCACCTTGATCGGGACCGGCAGCATCGATCTGCGCGAGGAACAACTGGACTTGACGTTGAATCAGAAAACCAAGGCCACCAGCCCGCTGGCATTGCGCAGCCCGATCTACCTTCGCGGCAGTTTTGCCAAGCCGCAGATCGGCGTCGACAAAGGGCGCGTCGCCGTGCGGGCACTGGGCGCGCTGGCGCTGGGTGTCGTCAACCCCTTGCTGGCCATGCTGCCCTTGATCGACCCGGGACCGGGCAAGGACAGCGACTGCGGACAGTTGCTGCGCGAGGCCAGGAAAGTGACAACAAAATGATGGATGCCTGGCGGCGCGCCGCGCTGATCGCGTTCACTGCGCTGACCCTGGCGGCCTGCGCCTCCTTGCCCGACACCGACGCCCTGATCGCGCACCATGCCGGCCAGACGGCGCGCTTCGAGAATGCGCGGGGCCCTCTTTCCAGGCAGAAGAGCGCCGCCATTCTGGCCCAACTCAAGAGCAAATCGGGCGACATCGACATTCTGGAAAAACAGATTGCGCTGGAACAGGCGATCGTCGGCAGCCCACTGATCCTGGGCAATAAAGTGACGCTGTTGCAGGACGGCGCGGCCACTTACGCCGCCATGTTTGCCGCCATTCGCAAGGCGCAGGACCACATCAACCTGGAGTCCTACATCATTGAGGACGACGAAATCGGGCAGCAGTTCGCCGACCTTCTGCTGGAGCGCCAGAGCCAGGGTGTTCAAGTCAACATCATCTACGACAGCGTCGGCGGCCTGAAGACGCCGAAGGCGTTTTTTGCGCGCCTGCGCCAAGCCGGCATGGCGGTGCTCGAATTCAATCCGGTCAACCCGCTCCTGGCCAAGACACCCTGGCTGCTGAACAACCGGGACCACCGGAAGATACTGATCGTGGACGGTCGAACTGCCTTCATCGGCGGCATCAACATCAGCAGCGTCTACTCTTCGGGCTCGGTCATTGGCCGGACCGGGCCGGCCACGACAAACTCTGTTGCCTGGCGCGATACCGACCTGCAATTGGAGGGGCCGGTGGTGGCCGAATTGCAGAAGCTGTTCATGGCCAGCTGGGAAAAACAGCGCGGCCAGGCGCTGGCCGCGAAAGACTACTTTCCGCTGCTGACAGCGCAAGGCAAGGAGATGGTGCGCGCCATCGGCAGCAGCTACGACGATCCCTACAGCCTGATCTATCTGACCCTGATCTCGGCCATCGGCAATGCGGAAAAACAGGTCTATCTGACCAACGCCTACTTTGTGCCGGACCCGCAGTTGCTGGCGGCCCTGACCGACGCAGCCGCGCGCGGCGTCGATGTGCGACTGCTGTTGCCCAGCCAGTCCGACTCCCAACTGGTATTTCATGCCGGGCGCTCGCATTACAGCCAGCTGCTCAAGGGGGGCGTCAAGCTGTACGAGCGCAAGGACGCCTTGCTGCACGCCAAGACGGCGGTCATCGACGGGGTCTGGTCCACCGTCGGATCGACCAATCTGGACTGGCGCAGCTTTCTTGACAATGACGAAGTCAATGCGGTGATTCTGGGGCGCGAGTTTGGCGCAAAAATGACCGACACGTTTATCAAGGACCTGGCAGCCTCGCAGGCCATCGATCTGGCAACTTGGGAACAGCGGCCGCTGCTGCTGCGCTTCAAGGAATGGCTGGCGCGGGTCTGGGGGCGCTTGCTGTAGCCAGCGCCGCGCACTCTATTTGCGCCCCAGCACCAGCAGGAAAACGCCCAGCACGACGGCCCCGCCGCTCAGCAACAACGGCACGTTGACCCGTTCCTGCTCCTGCACCTTGAGTTCAAGGGGACCGAGTTTCAGGCCGGTGGTTTCCTTGGTGTAGCTGAAGCCGCCGTAGACCAGGCCCAGGCAACCGGCCGCGATCAGGATGATGCCTATGAGTTTTGTCGGGTTCATTGCTGTCTTTCTGCTAAAAATTGGGAGAGCTCCTTGAGCACCGTTTGCACCACGTGGTTGGCCGCCACGACACCGCCGTAGGCGTCTTCGCTGATAGCGGGCGCCAGCGCCTCGAACTCGCGCCAGGCCAGCACGCGCCGCGTCTTCTCGTCAACCAGGTAGGCGCGCAAGGTAAATCGGACCTGGCTTGGCGTGCTTTGAAATTCGTGTTGCAGGCGGATGATTTCGGTGTCCAGACGCAACTCGCCGGAGGTGCCACCGGGTGTCAGAACAACGGCGCGAAAGACGCCCCTGTTTTCGATCGCGGCGACCAGCAGGGCGCCCAGCATGCGCGCCGGTGGGTCTATCCACTGGCTGTGCGCGAAGTGGTCCAGCTTATGGGCCTCGCGCAGGTAGACGATGCGGGGGCTGTCAAAGCCGGCGGCGGCGCGCGGCGGGTTGATGATCAAGGTCGGGGTGGTTGCCGCTGGCGACGCGTCCGTCAGGGGCGGCGCCGGCGCGGCCAGCCGGGCGCTGTCTAGCGAGTAGTAGACGGTGGCCGGCGTTGCCGTCGGGCGCAGCAGGCTGCAGGCAAACAAGCTGCTCAGGGACAAGCCGACGATAAACAGCCGGCGCCCTTGCGTGCCCACTATTTTGTTCAGGGTGCTCATGGTTTGGCTCCTTGTTCTCCCGGTCCGGGCGGCGTTGGCGGGTGACCGAACAGCAGGCCGCGCGGGTCGCGCGTGGTCTGCTCGCTCAGGCGCCGCAGTGAAGAGCTCAGCAGGCCCAGTTCGCCCAGCAAGCGTTCCAGCTCGGGCAGCGTCTCGACGCTGAAGCGTTTCGCGTCGGCGCCCACTGCGTCCACCGCCACTCCGGCGCTGACGCTGGTCTTGGCGACCGCATTGCCCATTTTGGCGACGGCGTCGGCGCTGCGCCCGATGCGCTCCACCACGGCGCCCATTTGCGCCGAGACTTGCGCGCTGTTTTCCAGCGTGCGGCCGGCGTTGGCCATGCCGGCATCGATGGTGTCCTTGCGCGCGGCGATGGTGCGCGCCACCGTGGCAATGTCGGCCAGCGCGCTCTTGAAGGCCGCCTGGTTCTCGACGCTCAGGAGGGCGTTGAGGTTGTTGGAGGTGCTGTCCAGCTTGGTCAGCACGTTGGTGAGAATGTTCTCCAGCCGGGCACTGAGCGAGGGCTTGGTGTGGATCACCGGGTAGTCGTTGCCGATGGTGGTTTGCAGGGGCGGCGAAGCCATCGCGCCGCCACTGAGTTCGACGTAGGCGATACCGGTCAGGCCCTGGGTTTTCAGCACCGCGATGGTGTCTTCCTTGATCGGCGTGCCCTGCTCGATGGCAAACAGCAGGTTGACCCGGTTCGGGTTGTTGTGGTCCAGTGAAATGGCGCGCACCTTGCCGACGTCGACGCCCATGTACTTGACCGGCGCGTTCAGGTTCAGGCCGGCCACCGATTCATCCTCCACCGCCAGGTAGAGCTGGTACTTCTTTTGCCAGGCGCCGCCGGAGGCCAGCCACAGCACCACGCCGATCAGCACGGCGCCCAGGATCAGCACGAAGCCGCCGACGGCGGCATAGTTCACTTTGGTTTCGATGATGGCACCTCGATCGGTTCAGGGTTTTTCTCGGCCAGGCGCTGTTCCTGTTGCAGCGCCGCCCGGCCGCGCGGGCCGTCAAAGAACTTCCGGATCGCCGGCTGCTCCTTCTGGGCCAGCTCGGCCATGGCGCCTATGCCTTGCACCGTGGTGTCGGCCAGCACGGCGACGCGGTCGGCCACCTGCCACAGCAGATCGAGATCGTGCGTGATCATGACGATGGTCAGGCCGAACAGCTCGCGCAGCTTGCGCACCAGCGCATCGACGCCGGCCGCGCTGTCGGGATCGAGGCCGGCCGTGGGTTCGTCCAGAAACAGCAATTCGGGGTCCAGTGCCAGTGCCCGCGCCAGCGAGGCGCGCTTCATCATGCCGCCGCTGAGCTGGCTGGGATACTGGGCGCCCACCTCCGGCTTCAAACCGGTCATGGAGAGCTTCCAGGCGGCAATGTCGTCGATCAACTTGGGGTCCAGACGGCTGTGCTCGCGCAGCGGCAGTCCGACGTTCTCCAGCACCGTCAGCGACTCGAACAAGCCCCCGTGCTGGAACATCACACCCCAGCGCCGGCGCAGCGCCAGGGCCGCCGCGTCGCTGATTTCTTGCAGGTCCACGCCCAGCACGCGGATGACACCCTGGTCCGGCTTTTGCAACAGGATCATTTCGCGCAGCAGGGTCGATTTGCCGGAACCGCTGCCGCCTATCAACGCAAAGATCTCGCCCCGGCGCACCTCCAGCGTGATATCGGAATGCACCACATGGTCGCCAAAACGGGTGGACAAGCGGTCGATCTCGATCACTGCCTCGGGGGTTGCGGCCTGGCCTTGCATGTCACAGGTCCAGCACACTGAAGGCGATGGAGAACAGGGCGTCGGCCACGATCACCAGGAAGATCGCCTGGACCACGGCGCGCGTGGTCTGGCGGCCCACGCTGTCGGCGCCGCCATGGGTGCGAAAGCCCTGAAAGCAGCCGACCAGCGCAATGATGGCGGCGAATACCGGCGCCTTGCCGATGCCCACCGCATAAGAGGTGATGCTGACGGCCTTGACGAAGCGCTCCAGAAACTCGGCAAAGCCGACGCCCAACTGGGCCTGCGCCATGATCATGCCGCCGAAAACGCCCATCACGTCGGCGAACACGGTCAGCAAGGGCAGGGCGATCACCAGCGCCAGGATTTTGGGTAGCACCAGCAGCTCCAGCGGCGCGATGCCCAGGGTGCGCATGGCGTCGATTTCCTCGGTCACCGCCATGGTTCCGATCTGCGCCGCATAGGCCGAACCGGAGCGCCCGGCGATGATGATGGCGGTGATCAAGGGCGCGAACTCGCGCAGCATCGACAGACCGACCAGATCGGCGACGAAGATATTGGCGCCGTACTGCCTAAGCTGGTCGGCGCCCTGGTAGGCGACCACGATGCCCAGCAGGAAGGACAGCAGGCCGACGATGGGCAGCGCATCGAAGCCGGCGCTGCGGATGTTGTACAGGATAGGGCGCCAGCGCAGGCGCGCCGGATGGGCCAGGCAGGCACCCAGCGCCAGCGTCGTTTCGCCGACGAAGCCCAGCAGCGCCAAGCCTTGCTCAAAGGCTGCATGGACCTGGCGGCCCAGGCCGGCCAGTGCGGTGGGGCTGGCGGCGGGAGCAGCTGCCGCCACGCCGGCCTGGTCGGCAGGCTGGGCCATGGCCGCCAGCAGTTTGGCAAATTCTGGCCGCAGGCCTTGCAGGGTCACCACGATGCCCTCGCCGCGCAGGCGCGTCAGCAGTGTTTGCAGCAGCCAGGCGCCAGCCGTGTCCAGCACCTCGATGCCTTGGGCGTTGGCCAGCAACTGGCTGCTGCCGGCAACGCGCAGCGACGCCAGTTGCGGCGCCACCGTGTTCAGGCCGCTGGCGCTCCAGCAACCGGCCAGCGTGAGGGTTTGCGGGCTGGCTTGCACGAGGCTGGCGGGTGTCAAAGGCGGGGCATTCATGGTTCAGCTCAAGATTAGAGGAAACCCCTGGCCCGATCTGTGCGCGAGCGAACACTGGGTCAACTTGCGCCGACGCTGCCAGCACAGCCCTGCCTCAGGCCTGCGTGCGATGGCGCACAGACCGGCTTGGCGGTCCGGTGATAACTTGCCGCATCATGAAGAGATTCACCTGTTCGCTGGCTTTGCTTCTGCTGACCAGCGCCTGTTCGTCGCTGCTGCCGAAAGCCCAGACCGAGTCCACTTCGTTCCGGAATTTTGATGAAGCGCGTGCCGCCATCGAGGGTCTGGTGCCGATGAAGAGTGACCGCAAGACGCTGGGGCCGTTTCAGGACGTCGGCCCGTCCCTGTTGGCCAATCACTGAAGCGTCGGCCGCGGCCCGGGCACAAGCGTCTAGCGCCGCAGCGGGGGGCTGTCCTGGCGATAGCGCACGTCGGACAGCAGGCGACTCATTTCCTTCCTGACCACGGCGTAACACTCGCAGGCGCTGGTCTCCAGGCCGGCCCGGTTCAGCACCGTGATGTGGCCGCGCCGGTAGCTGATCAGCCCCTTGCCCTGCAATTTTCCGGCGGCCTCGGTAATGCCTTCCCGGCGCACCCCCAGCATGCCGGCGATCAACTCCTGCGTGATCACCAGTTCAAGAGTCGGCAGCCGGTCCAGCGTCAGCAGCAGCCAGCGGCACAGTTGCTGTTCCACCGGATGGTGGCGGTTGCAGGCGGCGGTTTGCGACATTTGTGTCATCAGCGCCTGCGTGTAGAGCAGCAGCAAACGCTGCAGCATGCCGCCCCGATCAAAAGCCTGCTTGAGCAAGTGGCGCTCCAGCCGGTAAGCCTGGCCGGCGGTCTGCACCACCGCTGAACTGGAGGTGGTGTCGCCGCCCATGAAGAGCGAAACGCCCACCACGCCTTCATTGCCGACACCGGCCGTCTCGGCCGATGCGCCGGACTCCGTGACATAGTGCAGGGAGACGATGGAGGTGGTCGGAAAATAGGCATGGCGCAACTGTTCGCCAGGCTCGTAAAGCATTTGACCGAGGGCCATCGGGACCAGTTCCAGATGGCCGGCCAGGGATTCGAATTCGGCCTTCGGCAAAGCCGCAAGAAGATGGTTCAGGCTGGGGCTAGGAGGTAAGGACATGGCGCGTCACCGTATTCCGAGGTTTCATTTTTCTGCCGTGACTTCGACACCAATGCCGCGGTAGCCGAGGAAACGGCAGGACTGGTTGAACATCGGCTCGCCGCTGACGCGAAACTGCTGCCGGGAGCCATCGGCATTGACGCGGTGAAAGAGGAAATCCAGAAACGGCTGGCGTGCCGCTATGGTGGCTTGCAGCAACTCGCGCTCGGCCTCGTCCCAGCCACTGGGCGCAATGGCGCTGCTCTCGCCGTCCAGGGGGCCGACCTGGATGCCCAGCATCTCCAGCACCGGACCGGAAACCTTGGTGAAGTTCATCTGCTCGTCCTGCTCCCAGTACCAGTCGGAGGCCAGCTCGGTCAGGCTGCGGTAGCGCGCCTCGCTTTCGCGCAGCTCGGCGGTGCGCTCCAGCACCGTCTGCTCCAGCAGCTTGCTGTAATTCTCCAGTTTCTTGTACAGCAGGCGCACCTCCAGCATGTTGTGAATGCGGGTCTTGACTTCGACCAGATCGAACGGCTTGCTGATGAAGTCCTTGGCACCGGCTTGCAAGGCGCGCAGCTTGTGGCCCGGTTGGGCGGTCAGCACCAGGACCGGAAGGTAGCCGTCGGTCGGGTTGGTCTTCAGGGCCTCCATCACCTGGAAGCCGTCCATGCCGGGCATTTGCAGGTCCAGCAGGATCAGGTCGTAGTGGTTCTTGCGATGCAGCTCGCACACCTCGCGCGGGTTGTTGGTGGAGCTGACGTTGGCGTAGCCGGCCTCCAGCAGCATCTGGTCCAGCAACTGGATGTTCGAATCCTGGTCGTCAACAATCAGGATGCTGGCGTTCAGAATATCGGTGGCGTTGATCTTCACGTGTTTTTCTCCTTGTTGGCGGCGGCTGACGCAGCCGCGGCGAGTATCAGACCGAGGTCCAGTGCTTCCATGAACTCGCTGACCTTGATCGGCTTGGTCAGGTAGCGGAAGAAGCCGGCGGCCAGGCCTTTCTCGATGTCGCGCGGCATCGCGTTGGCGCTCAGGGCCAGCACCGGAATGTGCGCCGTGACCGGATCTTCGCGCAGGATTTTCAGCGCCTGGATGCCGCTGATGCCGGGCAGGTTGATGTCCATCAGGATCACGTCGGGCTGATGGATGCGCGCCAGCGTGATGCCGCGCAAGCCGTCGCCGGCACTGAGCAAGCGCATATCGGGACGCCGCTCTATGAGTTGCTCGACCAACTGCATATTGGCCCGGTTGTCTTCCACATACAGCAGGGTGCGCAGCGCCGAGCCGTGCGGGGCTCGCGCCTGCAGAAAATCCAGAGAATCGGTTGCCGTATCGGGCGCAAATTGCGGCTCGGGGGCCAGGTTCAGTTCGATCCAGAACACACTGCCGGCGCCGGCGCTGCTCTCGGCACCGATTTCGCCCCCCATCAACTCGACCAGCCGCTTGCTCACCACCAGGCCGATACCGGTACCTTCCTCGGCGCCGGCTTCCTGCCCGAGGCGATTGAAGGGCTGAAACAGTTGTGCCAGCTTGTCCGGCGACAGACCTTCCCCGGTATCCGTCACCTTGATGTGCAGGCGTTCTTCGGTGATCGCGCTGCAGCTGACTTCGACCGAGCCGCCGCTGCGGTTGTACTTGATGGCGTTGGACAGCAGATTGATCAGAACCTGCTTCAAGCGGGTTCTGTCGGCACTAACAAAGTCGTGACTATCGACTTCCGGAAAAATCAGCTGGATGTCGCTTTTTTGCGCCAGCGGCTCTATCATGGCCCGGCATTCGTGCAACACTTCGAGCAGCGCGATCGGTTCCATCGACAGCGACAGCTTGCCGGACTCGATCAAGGCCAGGTCCAGAATTTCGTTGATCAACTCCAGCAGATACCAGCCGGCTTGCAGAATCTGGTTGATGCTGGACTTTTGCGTCGGTGTCGGCAGCGGCGTACCCGACTCCATCAGCTGGGCGAAACCCAGGATGGCGTTGAGCGGCGAGCGCAACTCATGGCTCATGCTGGACAGAAATTCGGATTTGGCGAGGTTGGCTTTTTCCGCCACCAGGGTGGCGCGTTCGAGTTCCGCGTTCTTGTCCTGCAGTACCCGGTCAAGCCGGGCCCGCTCGGCCTCGATCTGCTTGCGCGCGGTGTTGTCGGTGCCTATCAGCAGGTAGCCGATGATGGCGTTCTGCGCGTCGCGCAGCGCCGTCACCGATACCACCGCCGGGAAGCGGCTGCCGTCCTTGCGGATGTAGGTCAGCTCGTAGATGTCCTCGATGCCGCGCGAGGCCTTGAACACCAAGGCCTCGAAGCCCGGCTCGATCTGGGTTCCGAGTTCGCTGCTGAGCGTCTTGGCCCGCGCAATCACTTCCTGCGGATCGGAAATCTCGGCCGGCGTGATTCTGTTCATCACCTCCAGGGCGGTGTAGCCCAGCATGCGCTCGGCGCCGACGTTGAAGATCTGGATCACGCCCTTGGCGTCGGTGGCGATGCTGGAGAAATTGGCGCTGTTGAAAATCGCCTTCTGCAAGGCACCGGCCTTGAGCAGCGCCGCTTCGGCCTGCTTGCGTGCCGTGATGTCACGCAGAATGCCGGCGAAATAGCGCTTGCCGCCCAGCCACATCTCGCTCACCGAGATCTCCAGCGGGAAGGTGCTGCCGTCCTGGCGGCGGCCCTCCACCTCGCGTGCCAGGCCGCTGGCACGCGCCTCGTCGCTGGCACTGTAATACTCGAGGGAGCCGTTGCGCTGGTCCTGGTGCAGCTCGGGAATCAACTGGCTGAAATTCTGTCCGACGAGTTCGCTGGCGTGGTAGCCGAACATGTGTTCGGCGGCCGGATTGACGGTCTCGATGACGCCGCCCTGGGCATGGATGGTAATGATGCCGTCGACCACCGTGTTGAGTATGGTCTGGATCTGCGCGGCACTGTCGCGCAAGGCTTGCTGCTGGGCATATTCCTCGCTGACGTTGCGGAACACCAGCACGGCACCCACCACCTGGGCATCGTGGCCGCGAATTGGCGCGCAACTGTCGGCGATGTCGTACTCGCGGCCGTCGCGTGCAACCAGCACGGTGTGGTTGGCCAGGCCCTGGACAATGCCTTGCGCCAGCGTGGCCAGCACCGGAATGGTGGCCGGCTGGCGGCTGTCCTTGTTGACGATGTGAAAGACTTCGTCCACCGGACGGCCGCTGGCTTCCAACTGGGTCCAGCCGGTGAGCTGTTCGGCGACCCAATTGAGCAGCGTCACCCGGGCGCTGGCATCGGTGGCGATCACGGCGTCGCCGATGGAACTGAGCGTTACCGCGAGCTTTTCTTCGCTGTCGCGCAGGGTGCCATTGCTCTGTTCCAATTGGCGATT
>NZ_JAQTMS010000077.1 GCF_028714215.1 Rhodoferax sp.
TCGGCTGCGTTCGAAGGTTTCGGGTTCGACAGCCAGCAGCCAGTCGCCGCGCGACACATCCACTTCCCGGTCCAGCACCAAGCCGGCGCCGTGCCCGGCCCCGACCGCGCCGGGTTGGCGCGCATGGCGCAATACCTGTGCCACCACGGCAGTCTGCCCGCTGGGCAGGATTGAAACTTTTTGCCCCACCTGCGCGCTACCGGTGGCAACACGGCCCCAGAAAATGCGGCGTCCCTGGGAGGTGTCGCTGGACGAGGAGAACTTCTCCACCCATTGCACCGGAAACGTGAGGGGCAGGGTACTCTCGGTGGCGGTGCCGGGCAGTTGCTCCAGAAGTTCGAGCAGGCTCGGACCGTCGTAACGACACCAGCCGCGCGCGGACGCCACCACGTTGTCACCCTTGAGTGCCGAAATTGGCACGATCGCGGTTGCGCGAATGCCCGCTGCGGCGGCAAATGCCTGCAACGCATGAGTGATGTTGCCAAACGCCAGCGCCGCCTGACCCGCGGTCTCCGGTTTGGCCGGGTCTTCCAACGCATCGAGCTTGTTCACGGCAAACACGATGGAAGGCACACGCAGCAGGTTCACCAGCAGCGCGTGGCGCCGGGTCTGGGGCAACAGTTCCAACGTTTCGGTTTGCCATTGAAGTTTGGTGGCGTCCACCAGTACCACCGCAGCGTCGGCGCTCGATGCTGCCGTGACCATGTTGCGGGTGTACTGCTCGTGGCCCGGTGCATCGCCAATGATGAACTTGCGCCGGGCGGTGTTGAAGTAGCGATAAGCCACATCGATCGTGATGCCTTGCTCGCGCTCGGCCGAGAGGCCATCGGTGAACAATGCCAGATCGGCCTCGCCGCTCTTGGAGACGTTGGCCAACTGGTCCCGCAACACCGAACGGCTGTCCACCAGCAAACGTCCAATCAGCGTGCTTTTGCCGTCGTCGACGGAACCGCAGGTGATGAATTTCAGCGCCGATTGAGTGTCTATTTGACCTCTGGCATCGGTCGAATTTGCGTAAGCAGCCATGGAAATAGCAGCGCTCATCAGAAGTACCCATCTTTCTTGCGCTTCTCCATCGAAGCCTCGGAGGTTTTGTCGTCCATGCGGGTGGCGCCGCGTTCGCTCACGTCGGCGGCCAGTGTCTCGATCACGATCTCGGCGGCGCTGGCTGCCGTACTTTCCACCGGGCAGGTGCAAGTGATGTCGCCCACGGTGCGAAAACGCACGTCGCGACGCTCCACTGTTTCGCCCGCGCGTGCCGGCGTCAATTCGGTAACCGGTACCAGCAGGCCTTTGCGTTCCACCACATCCCGCTGATGCGAGTAATAGAGTGAGGGCAGGGCGATTCTCTCGCGCTCGATGTACTGCCATACGTCCAGCTCGGTCCAGTTGGAGATCGGGAACACGCGGAAATGCTCGCCCGGTTGCAGCCGGGTGTTGAACAGGGTCCACAACTCGGGCCGCTGGGCTTTCGGTTGCCATTGACCAAAGCTGTCGCGGTGCGAGAAGATGCGTTCCTTGGCGCGGGCTTTCTCCTCGTCGCGGCGGGCTCCGCCAATCAGTGCGTCAAAGCGGAATTCGTCGATGGCTTCCAGCAGTGTGACGGACTGGTGCACGTTGCGGGATTCGCCCGGATGTGCCAGGCGCACGCTGCCGCGTTTCATCGAGTCCTCCACGCTGCGCACGATCAGGTCAGCTTCCAATTCCCTGGCCCGTGCATCACGGAAATCGGTCACTTCATGGAAGTTGTGCCCGGTGTCTATCATCAACAGCGGGTAGGGGATGCGGCCGACACCAAAGGCTTTCTCCGCGCACTTGAGCATGACCAGCGAGTCCTTGCCACCCGAGAACAGCAAGGTGGGACGTTCAAACGCAGCGGCCACCTCGCGCAGGATGAAGATGGTTTCCTCTTCCAGGGCATCCAGGTGTGCATTGCTCAGGTGATCGGGGCGCTGCGGATGGAGCACGGGCTGGAGCAGTTCGGGTTCGGTACGGGCGTTCATGCGGGAGCTTTCTCAAGGATGCCGGACGGTGTGACATGCAGGCCGCATTCCTTGGCGGTCTCGTTTTCCCACCACCAGCGGCCAGCCCGAAAATCCTCGCCCAGGCTGATGGCACGGGTGCAGGGGGCGCAGCCGATACTGGGGTAAAACTGATCGTGCAGCGGGTTGTAGGCAATCTTGTGGAGGGCAATGAAATGCCAGACATCGCCCCAGGTCCAGTTGGCCAGCGGGTTGAATTTGACGCGGGCTGCGTCAGACCGGTCGATCAGCGGTACTTCCGCGCGTGCACCCGATTGCTCGCGGCGCAGGCCGGTGATCCAGGCGCCCTTGCCGGCCAGGGCGCGCGCCAGCGGTTCCATCTTGCGAATTTCGCAGCAACTCTTGCGCAAGGCGACGCTCTTGTACATCGCGTCTTGGCCCTCTGTCTTGACGAACTGCAGTACCGCTTGGTCGACCGGCCTAAAAACCTCCACCGGAGCGCGGGACGTGGCTTTGAGGCGGGCCAGCAAGTCCAGTGTCTCAGGGTGCAGCATGCCGGTTTCCAGCACAAAGATGCCAATCTCCAGTTGCAGCGCGTTGATCAGGTGGCTCACCACCATGTCTTCCGCACCCAGGCTGGATGCCTGGCTGATCCGTGGTGCGCTGCCGCTAGTCAGCGCTGCATGGTCGCGCGCGGCTTGTTGCAGCACAGCGCTGGCCTGCGCCAGCTTGGCGTCAAAGTTGTCGGATGCGCGAGCGTGGAGTGCAATCGCGCTCATGCGGCAGTTCCCGTGCTGCCGGCGGTTGCTGCTGCGGCGAAGTGGGGCAGGCTGGCAACAGCGTCGCCCTGGTAAAACCCCTGGTAACGGTCAAACTGACGTTGCGCGAACTCCGGATTCTGGTCCGCCCGCAACACGGCGGCATCAAAACCGCAGCGCCGCATCTGCACCAATTGGTCTATCAAAACGTCGCCGGTAGCGCGGATTTCGCCCTTGAAACCGAGTCGACGGCGCAGCAAAAAAGCCTGGCTGAAAGCGCGGCCATCGGTGAATTTCGGAAAGTCCAGGTCGATCCGATCAACCCCTGCCAGCGGCAGGCAGCGGGGATCCGCGTCATTGGCAAGTTCGATGACGTTCAGGCCTTCAGACCCTGCGACATGTGCGTTGGCGGTTATCAACTTCATGGTTTTGTCTCTCTCAGGCAAGTTCGGCTTCGGCCCATTGGCGCGCGCCGTTGGCGGCCACTTTGAACGCTTCCATGCCGATGCGGCGCAAGGTGGCGATAAAAGTCTCGTTGCCCTGGCGCTCGCGCCGGTAGGTGTCCAGCACGGCTTCGATCACGTCGGGCACTTCGGCCGCGCCAAATGAGGGACCGACGACCTTGCCGGCGACCGCCGCACCACTCAGCGTGGAGCCGTCCGAGCCGCCCAGCGACACCTGGTACCACTCGCGGCCGTCCTTGTCGACGCCCAGAATGCCGATGTGGCCGCTGTGATGGTGGCCGCAGGAGTTGATGCAACCGCTGATGTGCAGGTCGATTTCGCCCAGGTCGTGCAGTTCGTCCATATCCTGGTAGCGCTCGCTGATGGCTTGTGCGATCGGAATCGAACGGGCATTGGCCAGGCCGCAGAAGTCGCCGCCAGGGCAGGCAATCATGTCCGTCAGGAGGCGGATGTTGGAGCGCGCCAGACCGGCCTGGCGCGCCGCCTGCCACAGCGCTGGCAACTGGTCGGCCAGCACCCAGGGCAGTAACAGGTTCTGGTCGTGCGTGACGCGGACCTCGCCGGCGGAAAAAAGATCGGCCAGCGCGGCCGCGGTCTCCAGTTGCTCTGCAGTGGCGTCGCCGGGCGCGTAGCCCAGGCGCTTGAACGACAGGGTGACGGCGCGCAACTGGGGGTTTTTGTGGGGTGCCACGTTTTGCTTTAGCCAGCGGGCGTAGTCGGTCTTTTCACTCTCGGACAAAGCGGGCGCTTGGGTGGCGGAAGTTGCCACCGTCGTGGCCAGACGAGGTGGCACAAACGATGCCGTCACCCGGTCCAGTTCGGCCTGGCCGATGGTGTGCGGCGCTCCGTCGAGGTCAAGGATTTGCTGGTATTCGGCTTCGACTTCATCGATGAAGCGCTGGCCTTCGGCCTTCACCAGGATCTTGATGCGGGCTTTGTACATGTTGTCGCGCCGACCCCAGCGGTTGTAGACACGCACTACCGCTTCCAGATAGTTCAGCAACTGGTTCCAGGGCAGAAAATCGCGAATGCTGCTGGCAATCACCGGCGTGCGGCCCATGCCGCCACCGACCAGCACCTTGAAGCCAATCTCGCCCGCGGTATTGCGTCGCAGATGCAGGCCGACGTCGTGCCAATGGGTCGCGGCGCGGTCCTCCTGAGCGCCCGAGACGGCAAATTTGAATTTGCGCGGCAGAAAGGCAAACTCCGGATGCAAGGTGCTCCACTGACGCAGGATTTCGCAAAACGGGCGCGGGTCCACGATTTCGTCCACCGCAATGCCGGCGCGCTCGTCGCTGGTGATGTTGCGAATGCAGTTGCCGCTGGTCTGGATGCCGTGCATGTCGACCGAGGCCAGCAAGTCCATCACATCGGCGCTGCGGTCCAGCGCGATCCAGTTGAACTGGACGTTTTGACGCGTGGTGAAGTGTCCGTAGCCGGTCGGCAACTGGACCGTACCCAGCTTGGCTTGGGCGGCTTGCGCCGCTTGATAAACCTGCGCCTCGGGTTGGTCGTAGTCGCGTGCTATTTTGGCCAACACGCGCAACTGGCGGCTGGCCAGCTCGCCGTACGGCACCGCCACGCGCAGCATCGGTGCATGGCGCTGCACATACCAGCCGTTTTGCAGGCGCAGCGGACGGAAATCGTCGTCGCTGAGCGAGCCGCTCAGATTGCGTTCAAGCTGGTCGCGGTATTGTGCGGCGCGCTGGCGGACAAACTGGCGGTCAAATTCGGTGTATTGGTACATGGTTCAGGACGGCCAGAAATTTTCAGGAAAACGAATAGGTTGAAGTTGGCATGCACCAGCCATGGGGTGCGGATGAACCAGCGCCGGTCGAATCAACCGGCTTTGGCAGGCGCGGAGTCATGCCTTGCTGCTGACTCTAAGGGCTTGTCCTTATATTGCAAACTACATTTTCGTGATGTTTATATGCAATATTCATCTATGATACGACAAGGGGTACTTCATCAGCCAAGCCAGCGACCCAGCATGGTGTTTTCAATGACGGTGCTGCAAGCTTCGGCGTCAACCTGCATGCAGACCTGGGTGAAAGAAGGGTCCAAGTGCCCGCTTGCCTTCGGATGGTGCGCCGGCTCCTTGCGACTCATGAGGGTTTGCCCCAGCGCCGGACCAGAGGTCGCCACCCGGACCCGTCCTCGCTCCAGCGTGAACAGTTCCGGGTTGACCAGGTAGAGGAAGGCCAGCACGTCGTGCCCAAAACAGCCATGAACCCGCGCCACATGGGGGTGCCGACCGCTGTAGTGCTTGGCGTAAAAACTGACCGCATGGTGCAGCGTGTCGGTGGCCACATGGCGCTGCTGGTCGGCAATTTTCTTGAACAATGACAGCGGCAGGATGACCCGATGCGTCACATCCAGTCCGACCATGGTGAGCTTGTTCCAACCGGCCTGAAAAACATGCTGGGCAGCGTGCGGGTCATTCCAGATGTTGGCCTCGGCCACGGGCGACACATTGCCAGGCTCCAGCAGGGTGCCGCCCATCAGGACGACTTCGCGCAGCAAGCGCGGCAACCTGGGTTCCAACCGAAGGGCCAGACTGAGGTTGCCCAGCGGACCGACTGCCACCAGCGTGATTTCACCCGGCCGGGCGCGCGCCATGTCGACCATGAACTGCGCCGAGGAGCGCCGGTCAAACCGGCCTTCGACCGGCAGGCGTGTCGGTAGGTTGCCCAGCCCATCGGTGCCGTGTATGTGGGCCGGCGGTACAGGCTTGGGCCTGCGCAAGGGCCTTGCCGCGCCTTTTGTGACAGGGATATTCCGGCCGGCGAGGGCACTCAGATAGACGGCATTGGTGGCCGCTTGTTCCACCGTGACGTTGCCAAAAGTCGTGCCGATGCCCAGCACGTTGATGGCCGGGTGAGCCAGTGCGAAGTACAGCGCCA
This sequence comes from Rhodoferax sp., assembly GCF_028714215.1. Taxonomy (GTDB): domain Bacteria; phylum Pseudomonadota; class Gammaproteobacteria; order Burkholderiales; family Burkholderiaceae_C; genus Rhodoferax. The sequence continues at coordinate 6,108 of NZ_JAQTMS010000077.1, forward strand.
TGGCGTCATCGACGCCGGGGTCGGTGTCGTAAATGACTTGGTAGGGCGTGTGGCTCACTGGAGTACCTTCGTGCTGCGCACTGCGGTGCGAGCTTGCTTGGGGACGGCCCGGCGCGGCGCTCATGGGGACTGTGGCGCAGCAAGATCGAAGCCGACAATTTTCCTGAGCGCCGCGTTTTGAGCCGGCGTGGCGACTGTCTGGGCGGCCAGAAAGTCGGCCACTTCGGCGGCCGTGGGAATGCTGGCTTGCGCGCCCGGCCGTGTGCAGGCCAAAGCCCCCGCGGCGCTGGCCAGGCGCAAGGCCTGCGGCAGATCTTTTCCGCGACTGAGCGCGGCCACCAGAACGCCGCAGAAGGTGTCACCGGCGCCCGTGCTGTCGACGCTGCTTATGTCGAAAGCGGTGTGACTGAAAAACACACCGTCCGCGCGGGCCCAACAACCCTGCCGTCCCAGCGTCACCACCACCCAGGGCACGTCGATCCGCGCCAGACACTGTGCAATATCGCCTTGGTGTTGGGCGACGACGGCCAGTTCGCCCTGGTTCACGATCAGGAGGTCAACCAGAGCCAGCAACTCCCGGCTCAGTTCTTGTGCCGGCGCCGCGTTGAGAACCACGGTCACACCTTGGGCGCGCGCCTTTTTGGCATAGGCCGTGACGCTCTCAAGGGGAATTTCCAGTTGCAGCAAAAGGTGGGTGAATCCGTCCAGCGGCGGCAGGTCGTCGGCACCAAGGGCCAGGTTGGCGCCCGGGGCCACGGTGATGGCGTTTTCCGCATCGTCAGACACACAGATAAAGGCTGTACCCGTGGCTTGCTGTTTGACGCGCACGATCCGCATTTGCACGCCGGCGGCTTCCAGGGAGGCTTCCAGGGGTGCGGCAAACGCATCCTCGCCCAGCGCCAGCAACATGCATGTGGGCACGCCTCCGGCACGTGCGCATGCTACCGCCTGGTTGGCGCCTTTTCCGCCGGGAAAGGTCTCGAAGCCTCGTCCCAGTACCGTTTCACCGGGCGCCGGAATGTGCGGCGCTCGGACGACAAAATCGAGATTGGCGGAACCGGCAACAAGAATCATGGCGAAATCGACTCGGTAGGCACTGACGAGCAAAGCGCGTCCAGCTGTTGATTATGAGGAAAAAATCGGCTGCCGTTGCGTATCGGCCTGCTACAGTGCAGGGCGTTGGAGGGTTTATGAAGCAGGTTATTGCAGTTTTCTCACTCATGCTGGCGGCGCTCGCTCAGGCCCAGGGCGGCCCCATCAAAATCGGGGAAATCAACAGCTATTCCAGCATGCCGCAGTTCACCACACCGTATCGGCAGGGCTGGCAATTGGCGGTGGAGGAGATCAATGCCGCCGGGGGGCTACTGGGTCGCCGGGTGGAAGTCATCGCGCGCGACGATGGCGGCAAGCCGGAGGAAGCCCTGCGCCATGCGGTGGAACTGACGTCGAATGAAAAAGTCGATGTGCTGGCGGGCGGTTATCTCTCCAATGTCGGTCTGGCACTGGCCGATCACGCCGCCAAGAACAAACGCCTCTACGTTGCCAGCGAGCCCCTGACCGACGCGATCGTGTGGGAAAAAGGCAATCGCTACACCTTCCGCCTGCGCCCCAGCACCTACATGCAGGCGGCCATGCTGGTGGAACAGGCGGCCAAGCTGCCGGCCAGGCGCTGGGCCACCATCGCGCCCAACTATGAGTACGGCCAGAGCGCCGTGGCCAGCTTCAAGGAGTTGCTCAAGGCGAAACGACCGGATGTCGAGTTTGTCGCGGAACAGTGGCCGGCACTGGGCAAACTCGATGCCGGAACCACCTTGCAGGCGATCATGCAGGCCAAGCCGGATGCCATTTTCAACGTCAGCTTTGGCGCCGATCTGGCCAAACTGGTACGGGAAGGCAATCAGCGCATGGTCTTTCCGAAGACGCCGGTAGTCTCCATGCTCTCGGGCGAGCCGGAGTACCTGGACGTGCTGAAGGACGAAACACCGCGCGGCTGGATCGTCACGGGCTATCCGTGGGACCAGATTGACACTCCCGAGCACGCCTCATTCGCCGCCAACTATTACAAGAAATTCGGTGAACAGCCCAAAGTGGGTTCGGTGGTTGGCTATGCCACCATGCAAGCCATTTTTGCCGCCATCAACAAGGCCAGAAGCACTGACAATGAAAAACTGGTGCAAGCAATGCGTGGCCTCAAGTTCAGCACCCCTTTTGGCAGCGCCGAGTTTCGCGCGCTGGACCAGCAATCCACCATGGGGGCTTTCGTCGGTAAACTCGACCAGCGCGGCGGCAAGGGCACTATGGTGCAATGGCATTACGCCGATGGCAAAGCTTACATGCCGTCAGATGCCTATGTGAAAGCGCGCCGGCCAACTGCAGCCATGAACTAGCTCGCCGATTTGATCAACCCGGCATTTTGAAGGTCTGTCCTCCATGGGACCCAGTGTTTACGTCAAGGTTATAGGTTTCCGGGATGGCGAGCGTCATGCCCTCAATACGCTGTTCAGGCTATCGACTGGGCGCTCGACCTCCTACCGGCTGTGGACCCCGGAAGCCCCTGTGGCACCTCATTTGGCGATGATTGATCTGGAGGCCTGCGCGGGCAATCTGGCGCCGACCTTGCGGGGACTGAATTCCAACCTGAAGATGATTTGCGTCGGCCATGGTGCGCCGGCCAATGCCTGGCACACGTTTCAGCGGCCACTGCATTGGCCCGCCGTGGTGAAAGTCATGGACAGCCTGTTCGATGCCAGCGGAAAACTTGGTGCCGAGATTGACTTTGGTGACCACGACTTGGCGCCCGAACCGCCTCCCAGTCCCAGTGTGTCGCTGCTGGTTGACCCGTCGCGGGAGGATCGTTTGTATCTGCGGGCGCGTCTGGCACTGGCCGGGCTTACCGAGGTTGATGAATCCGAGACCGGCGCGCAAGCCCTGGAACTGGCGAAAAATCGCCGCTACGACCTGGTGATTGCGGGGTTGGAACTGCCCGACATGGACGGCTGGGTGCTGGTTCGAGAGTTCATGCGGCTGGAGCCGGCCATTGGCAGTGTGGTTGTGAGCAGCACCGACAAGTCCTGGCCTGTGCGCGAACAGGCCCAGGCGAGCGGCTGCCGCGGCCTTCTTGAGAAGCCTTACGACCCCTTGAAGGTGATTGAACTGCTCAAGCCATATAGCTATGGAGCGCTGGGCGGCACATAGCCCTGTGCGGCATCGGCGCCGCTGCCAAAGAAGTGATTTTCCATCTGACGTGCCAGGTACTGGCGCGCCCTGGCATCCGCCAGATTCAGCCGATTTTCATTGACCAGCATGGTCTGGTGCTTGAGCCAGTCAGCCCAGGCTTGCTTGCTGACGTTGCTCCAAATGCGTTTGCCGAGTTCGCCCGGATAGGTTGGGAAATCCAGGCCTTCAGCCTCTTTGCCAAGTTTGATGCATTTCACAGTGCGTGCCATTTGGAACCTTTTCCGAATTCTTATAAAAGGTCTAACTTTAGCAAGCTTTCGCGTGTCCGGCCCACTGCGCTAAAATCAGGGCTATGGCAAAAGCTGACACCAAAACAAAAATGCTGGCCGATGGCCTGCGTTACAAATCCAAAGTATCGGGGTCTCCGTTCACCGCGGCGACATCGTTTGGAGCCGCGACCATGTCGTGCTTTCTCTGTGGCAAGCACAGGGCGCGCTCGCAGATGGTCACGCGCAAGATACTTGGAAAATCCCAAGCGGTATGTTCACCGTCCTGCAAGGCGGCAGACGAGGCCGCTGCCTGACTTCCTGATACTGCCGGTTTCCTGCCGATGCAGGAACTTTATTCCTGGGACCGCCACTAACCACTGGACGCTTTGTTCAGTGGTTTTCTTGTTAAAGGATATTGATGATTTTCAAGACTGTGACGGACTGGCTGGACCGTTCTCCACGTGCCATCTTCGCGCTCATCGTGGTGGTTTGCATCGTCATGCTGGCCTTTGGCCAGTACTTGCAGCACGTGGTGGGCCTTGAGCCTTGCCCGATGTGCATCGTTCAGCGCTATGCAGTTGTCTTGGTGGCCTTGGTCGCCGGATTGACGGCGACGAGCGGGAAAAAAGGCGTCCATCTTGGCGGCGCCATGCTGCTGCTGCCAAGCGCCGGCTTCGGTGCCTATGTGGCAGCCCGGCAAAGCTGGTTGCAGTGGCATCCGCCGGAAGTGGTGAGTTGCGGACGCGATTTTTACGGAATGATAGAAACCTTTCCACTACAACGTGCCATCCCCATGATTTTCAAGGGCAGCGGCGATTGCAGCAAGGTGGACTGGACCTTTCTGGGCGGCTCCCTGGCGAACTGGGCGTTTTTGTTTTTCTGCGCTTTTGGGGTGCTGGCGTTGACATTGATCTGGCGTCAGGCCGGACGCCGCCACGCCTGATCTCTCAGGCAAGGCCCAGCTTTTTCACCAACACCTGACTTTTCCGGTCCCAGTTGTATTTGCGCTTGCGTGCCTCGGGCAGCCAGTCTGGATCGACCAGTATGAAGCCACGTTTGAGAAACCAGTGGGCGGTGCGCGTGGTCAATACAAAAATACTGTCCAACCCGGCGGCCCTGGCGCGTTGCTCGATGCGCTTCAAGACACGTTCACCGTCGCCTTGACCCTGCACCTGCGGTGACACGGTGAGTGCCGCCATCTCGGCGCTGCGGGCCTCCGGATAGGGGTACAGCGCGGCGCAGGCAAAGATCACGCCATCGTGCTCGATCACCGTGTAGTTGCCAACGTCGCGCTCGATTTCGGTGCGGCTGCGCTTGACCAGGGTACCGTCTTTCTCGAACGGTTCTATCAGTTGCAGGATGCCACCGACGTCGTCCACCGTGGCTTCGCGCAGGCTCTCCAGTTTCTCGTCCACCACCATGGTGCCTATGCCATCGTGCACGTACACCTCCAGCAGGATCGAACCATCCACTGCAAAGGGAATGATGTGGCTGCGCTCGACGCCGTTTTTGCAGGCCGTAACGCAGTGCTGCAGGTAGAACGCGGTGTCGCTGGGCTGGCTCGCGGCGGGCAACTCGGACAGCAGCTTTTCGGCTGCCGCCAGCGGTAATTCGGTATCGATCGGGTTGTCTTCGCCCTCGGCTTGCTCCGGGTGGATGCGAATGCCCGGAATCTCCGTCACGAAAATAAGTTTGTCGGCTTGCAGAGCCGTCGCCACCGAAGTGGCGACTTCCTCCATGGTCAGGTTGAAAGCCTCGCCAGTAGGCGAAAAACCAACCGGCGAGAGCAGTACCATGGCGCCGAAATCAAGGGTTCGCAGGATGCCGGCGGTGTCCACCTTGCGCACCACCCCCGAGTGCTGGAAATCCACCCCGTCAACGATCCCGACCGGTCGCGCGGTAAGGAAATTGCCCGAGATCACCCGCACCGTGGCACCGGCCATGGGCGTGTTGGGCAGGCCCTGGCTGAAAGCGGCTTCGATTTCATAACGCAGTTGACCTGCTGCTTCCTGCGCACAATCCAGGGCTACGCTGTCGGTGATGCGCATGCCGTGCGAATAACGCGACGCATGGCCTTTGGCTTCGAGCTGTTCATTGACTTGCGGCCGGAAGCCATGAACCAGAATCACTTTCACGCCCATGCTCTGGATCATGGCCAAATCCTGCGCCAGATACTGGAGCTTGCCGGCGGCAATGGCCTCGCCCGCAATACCCACTACAAAGGTCTGATTGCGAAACTTGTGGATGTAGGGCGCCACGGAGCGAAACCAGGGCACGAAAGTGAAATTGAAAACTGAGGACATGCGAGGGAGCGAGTCTGGTTGAGGGCGTCAGGGCAGGGATAATCCCCGATTCTCTACGAAGTTACTGCCTTGACTGCCACGCCCCTCCAAATCGAGTTCCCTGAATCGCTGCCCGTGTCGGGTAAACGCGACGAGATCATGGCTGCGCTGCGGCAGCATCAAGTGATCATTGTTTGCGGCGAAACAGGGTCTGGCAAGACCACCCAACTGCCCAAGATTGCCCTGGCGATGGGACGCGGCAAGTTGAACTATCCGGCCTTCAATAAAGATGGCTCGCCGGCGCCAAGGGGCAAGTTGATTGGCCACACGCAGCCGCGCCGCATTGCCGCCAGCAGCGTGGCAAAACGCATTGCCGAGGAACTCAAGACGACGCTGGGCGATGTCGTGGGCTACAAGGTGCGATTCCAGGATCGCCTGAGCCGTGATACCTCGGTCAAGCTGATGACCGACGGCATCTTGCTGGCCGAGACGCAAACCGATCCGTTGCTCAAAGCCTACGACACCCTGATCATTGACGAGGCGCATGAACGCTCGCTCAACATCGATTTCCTGCTGGGTTATCTGCGCCAGATCCTGCCGCGCCGGCCCGACTTGAAGATCGTGGTGACGTCCGCCACCATCGACGCCCAGCGTTTTGCCGATCACTTTGCGGGTAGAAGCGGTCCAGCGCCGGTCATCATGGTTTCGGGCCGCATGTTTCCGGTGGAGCAGCGCTACCGCCCCTTTGAAGAGTCGCGCGACTACGATCTGAACGACGCCATTGCCGACGCGGTGGACGAGTTGTGGCGCGACGTCCACAACAGCGGCGACATTCTGGTGTTCCTGCCCGGCGAGCGTGAAATCCGCGAGGCCGCCGATCATTTGCGCAAGCACCTGAGTCACCAGCCGGTGTTTCGCAATGCCGAAGTGTTGCCCTTGTTTGCCCGCCTCTCGCAAGCCGAACAGGACCGCATTTTCGACAGTCACAGCGGGCGGCGCATCGTGCTGGCGACCAACGTGGCCGAGACCTCGCTCACCGTGCCCGGCATCCGCTACGTCATAGATGCCGGAACCGCGCGCATGAAGCGCTACAGTTTTCGCAGCAAGGTGGAGCAACTGCTGGTCGAGCCGATCAGCCAATCGTCAGCCAATCAGCGGGCCGGACGCTGCGGCCGGGTCGCCAACGGTATCTGCATCCGGCTCTACGACGAGAAAGACTTCAGTGGCCGGCCCCGCTTTACCGATCCGGAAATCCTGCGCAGTTCGCTGGCCGGTGTGATTCTGCGCATGAAGTCCCTGCACCTGGGGGTGGTGGAGGAGTTTCCGTTTATCGAACGCCCGTCCGGGCGCGCCATTGCCGATGGTTATCAGTTGCTCAATGAATTGGGTGCGGTGGACGATGCCAACGAATTGACGCCGATGGGCCAGGAACTGGCGAAGCTCCCGCTGGACCCGCGTGTCGGCCGCATGATTCTGGAAGCCAGGGAGCGCGGCGCGCTGGACGAAGTGCTGGTGATCGCCGCGGCACTCAGTGTGCAGGACGTGCGCGACCGGCCGCTGGAGGCGCAGCAGCAAGCCGACCAGGCGCACGCCAAATTCGATGACGAGAAGAGCGAGTTCAGCGGTTACCTGAAACTGTGGAAGTGGATCAACGATGCAAAAGGGGTCGGATCCCGATTACCGGAGCCTGCCGCGCGAGTGGCTGGCTCGGTAGATCGGGCTCTGACCCCTTTTGCATCGCACAAATTGTCGAATCGCCAATACGAGCAGTTGCTGCGCCAGAACTTCGTCAACCTGCGCCGCGTGCGCGAGTGGCGCGACATCCATTCGCAACTGCACACCGTGGTGGCGGAGCACAAATGGCGGCTCAACACACTGCCCGCCAGTTACGAGCAATTGCACCTGTCAATGCTGTCCGGCTTGCTGGGTAACGTCGGCTGCAAGGTGGAGGCCGAATCGACACAGGGCGACTACCTGGGCGCGCGCGGCATCAAGTTCTATCCGCATCCCGGCGCGCACCTGGTGAAGAAGCCGGGCCGCTGGATTGTGGCCGCCGAGCTGGTCGAAACCACGCGCCTGTTTGGGCGTGGCATTGCCGCCATAGAGCCGCAATGGCTGGAGCAGGTGGGCGGCCATTTGTTGAAGAAGCAACTGCTGGACCCGCACTGGGAGAAGAAGGCCGCCGAGGTGGTGGCGCTGGAGCGTGCCACCTTGTACGGCATCGTGGTGTACAGCGGACGGCGCGTCAATTACGGCCGGGTCGATCTGCCCGGAGCGCGCGAAATATTCATCCGCCAGGCGCTGCTGGACGGACAGTGGGAGACCAGGCTACCGTTCCTGGAGGCCAACCACAAGCTGATCGCCAAGGTGGAAGACCTGGAGCACAAGGCGCGCCGGCAAGACGTGCTGGTCGACGAAGAGCTGATTTTTGCTTTCTACGATCAACAACTACCGGCCGACGTCTGCAGTGGTTACAGTTTCGAGAACTGGTACCGCGAGGCAATCAAGAAGAATCCGAAGCTGCTGCTGCTGACCCGTGAGGAACTGATGCGCCACGAGGCGGCCGGCATCACCACCCAGTCGTTCCCTAAAACAATACGCCTGGGCGGCGTCGATTGTCATTGCGCTTATCTGCACGAACCGGGTGATGCCAAAGACGGCCTGACTGTGACGGTACCGCTGTTTGTGCTGAACCAGGTGAACGAGGAACGCTGCGAATGGCTGGTCCCCGGCATGCTGAAAGACAAAATCCAGGCCCTGCTGAAAACCCTGCACCAGCGGCCGCGTTCAAGGCTGGTGCCGCTGCCCGACAGCGCCAGCAAAATGGCCGAGGCGCTGAATGTGCCTGAAACCTTCGGCCACGGATCCCTGCTTGACGCCGTGCTGAAACTGGTACGCCAGGCGACCTCGCTGGACCTGGTGCGCGCCGACCTCAAAATCGACATGCTGGCGCCTCATTTCTTCATGAATTTCAGGGTGGTGGACGAGCATGCTCGCCAGCTCGGCAGCGGTCGCAACCTGGGCGCCTTGAAAGCCGAGCTGGGCGCCCAGGCGCGCGGCGCGTTTCAGGCGTTGGCCGGGCTGAAACTGGCGCGAGACGCAGCTGCCTTCCCGGCTGGCAAGGAAGATCAGCCGGTAGCCCGCCAGCACAGCTCGAAAGAGGCGCAGAGAAATGTTGCAACGCCGGCGACGCCAGCCGGTCAGCGTTACACCGCATGGACTTTTGGCGAGCTGCCCGAACTGCTCGAAATCCAGAAAGGGGGCCAGACCCTGATTGGCTACCCGGCACTGATCGATGCCGGTGATGCGGTCACGATTGAAGTGTTCGACGAGCCCGCTGTGGCTGCCGCCAAACACCGCGCCGGCTTGCGCCGCCTGTTTGCGCTACAGATCAAGGAGGCCCTCAAATACCTTGAGAAAAACATTCCGGATCTGCAAAAAATGGGGACCGCCTTCATGCAGTTGGGTAAGGCGGCGGATGGGTCAGGTGGCGGCACCCTGGAAGAACTGCGCGAACAGATTGTGGCCGTGGCGCTGGAGCGCGCCTTTCTGCTGGAGCCCTTGCCGGGCAACGAACTTGAGTTCAAGCGCCGCTTGGAAGAGGGGCGTGGCCGCCTGACCCTGATCGCCAATGAAGTGGCGCGGCTGGCCGCCACCATCCTGACCGAATACGCCGTCGCCGCGCGCAAGATCAAGGACAGCAAGAACGCGCCCGACGCCAGCGCGGACGCTGCCCGGCAACTGGCGCGTCTGATGCCCAAGCGCTTTCTTATCCAATCGCCGTGGGGTCCGCTGCAACACTTCGCGCGCTACCTCAAAGCCGTCACCGCCCGGCTCGACAAATACCGCGCCGACCCGGCCCGCGACGCCGCCCGTCTGGCCGAACTGCGGCCGCTGGAGCAACGTTACTGGAACCTGGTGGCCGAGCGCAAGGGCGTGCTGGATGAGCGCTTGCAGGAATTCCGCTGGCTGCTGGAAGAGTTGCGCGTGAGCTTCTTCGCGCAAGAACTGCGCACGCCGCAACCGGTCAGCGTCAAAAGGCTGGAGAAAGCCTGGGCTCAGTTCAGTTAGCGGGAGCAGACCCAGGGAAAGGTCTATAGCTTCGCCAGCCGGTCCAGCGCGGCCATCAGCGTTTCGTCCTTCTTGGCAAAGCAGAATCGCACCACGCGTTGGTCAAATCCATTGCCATAAAAGGCCGACAACGGAATCGCCGCCACGCCAATCTCGCTGGTGAGCCATTTGCAGAATTCGGTTTCGCCCAGGTCGCTTACCTCGGCGATGTTGACGCACTGGAAGTAGGTGCCTTCACCGGGTAGCAGCTTGAATTTGGTGCGCTCCAGACCGGCACGGAACAGATCGCGCTTGCGCTGGTAAAAAGCCGGCAACTGCAGATAGGGCTGCGGGTCGGCCATGTAGGCGGCCAATCCGTGCTGGACCGGGGTATTGACGGTGAACACGTTGAACTGGTGGACCTTGCGAAACTCCGCTGTCAGGCTGGCCGGTGCCGCCACATAACCCACTTTCCAGCCGGTCACGTGGTAGGTTTTGCCAAAGCTGGAGACGATGAAAGCGCGTGCTGCCAGACCCGGAAAACGTGCCGCACTTTGGTGTTGTTGACCATCGAACACCATGTGTTCATAGACTTCGTCGCTGATCAACAGTACATTGGTGGGGGCCAGGACTTCCTGCAGGCGCAGCATGTCCTCAGCAGTCCAGACAGTGCCGCTCGGGTTGTGCGGCGAATTGATGATGATGGCGCGGGTTTTCGGCGTGATGGCGGCTGCGATTCGGTCGAAGTCGGGGCGGAAAGTGCCGGGCGTCAAGGGTACTCGCACCGGCGCGCCGCCGGCGAGTTCAATGTTGGGCACATAGCTGTCGTAGCACGGCTCCAGCACGATCACCTCGTCGCCCGCATGAACGACCGCCAGAATGGCCGTGATGATGGCTTGCGTGGCACCGGCTGTGACGGTAATTTCGGTTGCGGCGTTGTATTGGCGACCATGCAGCGCGGCTATCTTTTTGGCAATCGCTTCCCGCAGAACCGGCACACCGGTCATCGGCGGATACTGGTTCAGTCCCTGCTTCATGGCTTCGGTCACGGCATCGACCAGTTGAGGGTCGCAGTTGAAGTCGGGGAAGCCCTGGCCCAGATTGACCGCATTTTTTTCTGCCGCCAAGGTCGACATGACGGTAAAGATGGTGGTGCCAACGGCGGGCAGCTTGGTTTGAAGGGCAGGGGTTTGCTGGGTGTTCATCGCAGGGTCAAAGGGGTTGAGGACTGAGCTTGTGCAGCTGCGGTCTGGCTCGCAATCTTAAAGCGTTGGGGACAGAGCTTGTTCACTTCGTGTAACTGCGGTCTGTCCCGCAAAATTTTACAATTCATAATCATCCACATGCCCGACCATGGCGCGGGCGACCAGGGCCCGGCTCAACCGGTCACTCAGCAACTCGGCCAGCTTGTAGACGAAATTTCTCAGGTAGGCGCCGCGTTTGAAAGCGACCCGAGTGACATTCTGGCCGAACAAATGCCCGGCCGGGCGCACCAGCAAATCGCTCTTGGCACCATCGGCCACCACGTCGCGCACCGACATTTCAGCGGCAATGCCTACTCCCAGGCCAAGTCGCACATAGGTCTTGATCACATCCGAATCAATCGCTTCCAGCGCAATCCGGGGTTCCAGTTTGCGCGTGGCAAAAGCATGGTCAATCTTGGTGCGTCCGGTGTATGAGGGGTGGTAGGTAATCAAGGGCTCATGCGCAATGTCTTCCAGTGTCAGGTGCTCTTTCTGGCCCAAGGGGTGGCCCACCGGCAGCACCAGCACGTGCTGCCACTCGTAACACGGCAGGGTTACCAACTCCGCGTAACCCGCCAGCGATTCGGTCGCCATGCCAATCTCTGCCACTTCGTCAATCAGCATCCTGGCCACCTGTTCGGGCGAGCCCTGATGCAGGCTGACGTTGACCTTGGGGTAGGCCAGGCGCAGCTTGGCGACCGCTTCCGGCAACACGTAGCGGGCTTGCGTGTGCGTGGTGGCGATGGACAGCGTGCCACTGTCTTCGGCGCTGTATTGCTCGCCAATGCGTTTCAGGTTGCCGACTTCGCGCAGGATGAGATCAATGCTTTTGAGAACCGCCTGACCCGGTTCGGTGACGCGTTTGAGGCGTTTGCCATGCCGCGCAAAAATCTCGATGCCCAGCTCTTCTTCCAGTTCGATGATGGCTTTCGAGACTCCCGGCTGAGAGGTGTGCAGAGCCTTGGCAGCTTCAGTCAGATTGAGGCTGCGGCGAACGGCTTCTTGTACAAAACGGAATTGGTGCAAGTTCATATCAAATTTCAGCTAACAGTGAAATTTATTATGCCTTAGTCACATATTCGTACCTGCCGTGGATTCAGGAAAGTGCAATTTCGGCCATCAGTTCTATCATCCGTGCCTCTTCGCCCAGGGCCGGCCGCAAATCGAACACGATTGCTGGATGATTGGCCTGCAAGCCAGTCATCAGAATCGGCAAGTCGTCCCGCGCATGCCGGCCCATGCCAAGGAACAGAGGCAGCACCGTGATGGAGGCAACGCCCCGTTTCGCAAGCAGGGCGGTGGCGTCGGGCAAATCGGGCGCCGTGGCTTCCAGATAGGCGCAGCAGACTTGGGTAGCCGGGGCGAGTTGCCGGATACGCTGGGCCACCGCCTCAACCGGTCTTTGCCACGAGGGATCGCGCGAGCCATGGGCCAGCAGGATGATGCCGTGGGTGGCACCGGACGGCACCAACAGCGCATGGTCCTTGCCCCGCTCGGCCTTCATCGTCTGAAAACCAGCCAGCCGAAGGCCGTCAGGGACAGCAGCGAGTAGATCATGCCCGGAAGCGCAGCGGTCAGCCAGGGTTGCCAGTTCTGCAGGTTGCCCATGTAGCCAAAAACGTTGTTCAGCAAAAAGAAGCTGATTCCTGCCATGACACCACCGAAGACATAGCCGGTAATACCGCTGGAGCGGAAGTGAAGGTAGGCAAAAGGCAGCGCCAGCACCACCATCACCAGACAACTCAAGGGGTAAAAAACCTTCTTCCAGAACTCGATCTGGTAGCGCTGCGCACTCTGTCCATTGGCATCCAAATGCTGGATGTACTGAAACAGGTCAATCGTGCTCATGCGTTCCGGTTTCAGCAGCGCTGCCGACACCATCTCGGCACTGATTTGGTTGGGCCATCGAAAGCTGTCCATCTGGGCCCGATCGACACGCGCGGTAGCCGAATCTCGCGCCGGGAATT
>NZ_JAQTMS010000078.1 GCF_028714215.1 Rhodoferax sp.
GGCTGTGGAGATAAACGGCCACCGAAACGGTGGCACCAAGGGTTGGGGCCGCGTTAGCGACCCCGTTTTGCCGCTTTGAGCGGCTCACAATTTGAAAGCCCCCGGCTTTGCCGGGGGATGGTTACTGCGTTTGCCTGGACAGCGAGGTCAAGTTGCGTCCCCGTTCTTGCCAGCAGATCCTGTGCAAGGTCTTGCAAAGCTTCCAGTTCTTGATCACTGATGTTGGCTTTGTCATTTTTCTCAAATCCAAAAGCCGCATAGTCAGCTCACAAAGTAGATGACACGGATCGCCCGGCAGTGATGCCGGGGCGTGGGATGGGCATCTAGACCTTGCCCGTGCTCACGGCCTCACGCAGCAAGGCGTTCACACGGGTTTGCCAGCCTTGGCCGCTGGTGCGCAGCGCTTCCAGCACGTCGGCATCAATACGCATGGTCAAGGGTGCTTTGGGGTTTGCAATGCGCGGGCGGCCCATCGGGCGCATGGTCTTCAATTGCGCGTTTGTCAGAGGCTGCGCGTCCGGGTCAGACAGTGCGGCGGCTGTAATGGCGGCATCCTCAGCTTTGGTGGGCCGGATGATGGTGCGGCCCGATTTGGTTTTAAGTGTTTGCTGCATAGTGCATTACCTCTCTATCGTTTGCCTTGCGTAGGCTGATGACACGCCGCACAGTGCCACGGTCAACGAACGCCACAAAATACACGCGTTCACCAATCAGCCCCAAGGCGCTTTGGCGGGTTTCGCCGTAGCTTTTTCGGCTGTCAGCCCACACCAACGCGCCGTCCCATTCCAACTGCGAAGCCAAAGCCAACGAAACCCCGTGTTTTGCAGTGTTGGTTCTATCTTTGGTTGGGTCGAATTCGATTCGCATCGTACTTATTGTATTTGCATTAAGTGCGTTTTGCAAAGACTTTTTGCGTATGGCTGTGCACGATACCGTGCGTTGTCACTTTGATGTGGGCCAGTCTCCCAAAATCATCCGGTCGCACTTTGAATGTGACGAAGACACTGAAACAGGGTGGTTTTCGGTGGTTGACGTGGTGCAGGTGCTGACTGAAAGCTCCTATGCCAATCGGTACTGGTCTGATCTGAAGCGCAAATTGGCCCTGGAGGCAGGCTCTGAGCAACCGTACGAGAAAATCGTAAGGTTGAAGAGCCCACCAAGCCCTGGTTCACCAAGGTGGATTGGTCCAGAAATCACTCAATCGTTTGACCGGTGGCTTTGCACTATGGGTCGTGCCTGGCCACTGCCTCATTCAAACTACGTGGGCTCTGGGATTTGGGCCCACACCTGGTACAGCCAGTAGCTTTCGTGGCCGATGCATTTTTTCAATTCGCCGGGGCGCAGGCCGGTGACGCGGCGAAACTCGCGGCACAGATGGGCTTGATCGGCATAGCCGCTGTCGGCGGCGATGTCGGACCAGCTCAGGGCGTTCGCGTCGAACGCCTGGCGCGCCCGAAACAAGGACTCCTCGGCCCGGCCAATGCCGCGCAGTTGGCGCAGCGCCTGGCCGGTCCAGCGCTTGATGCGGCGGTCGACTTGGCGCTCGCTGCGGCCGCCGTCCTGTTTCTCGGCACGTTGGGCGACGCTGCTGGACCAGTCCAGAAATTGCCCGGGATGGGCTGGATCAGGTGGCCGGACCGCCTGCCAGCGCGGGGTCAAAAAATCCTCGATCAACTGCACGCGCCGGTCATCGTCCGGCGCCTCAAGCACTGCGCGCGCTATCTGCTGCCACTGGGCATCCATGACCTCGCTGAAGGGGCTGGACCGGTTCACATGCACCGCGATGTCCAGGCCGGTCAGGGCACGGATGGCGTCGGGATAAATGAACAGGGTAAAGAAATGCACCGGTCCGGGGTTGTCGCTGACCGAGGTCTGGGTGTGCGGCCCGGAGAAGATCACCGGCAGCGTCAGCGGGCCAGTTGCCGCACGCTCCAACTGGTCCAGGCGTGAGTCCCGTCCCTCGATGATCCAGGTGATGACGCAGGTCGGGGTCGGCGGAAAATGGTTGCGCCGTTCCTCCAATGTCAGGTCGGCGGCCAGGGTGCTGCGGGTCAGGTAGGCGCGGACACAGGCGGCCAGGGCCGGACTGGGTGCCAGCAACGCGCTATGCGTTGTGCCTTGTTTGCCGTGAACTTCTTTCACGATCCTGTTTGCCATGACCATCGCCGGAGTTTATCGAAGCCCCGCCCCATGTCCGAAACGTTCAAGACAAGGGGCGGCGGGATCAGGCACAGTCGAGGCCATGTCAAAAAACCTCTCCTGGATGATCTTCGCCCTGGGCGTCGGTCACATTCTGTATGGCCTGATCAGCTTCCGCGCGCCGCTGGCGGCGGCCCTGTCGGACGGCCTCTTCGATCAATTCAAGGCACACCCGGGGCGGATTGCCGCTTTCTGGTTTCTGGCTTTCGGGCCGCTGCTGATGCTGGCCGGCCAGTTGTGCCTGCATGCCGTCGCTGGCGGCGACCAGGCGACGGTCAGACTGATCGCTCGCTATTTGCTGGGCCTGGCGCTGGTGGGTGTGCTGGCCTTTCCTCGGTCGCCGTTTCTGGCGGTACTCCCGATCGCCGCGCTGTTGCTGGCGCAGGGCTACGGGCTGTTATCGTGACCGCCAGCGTTGGCGCGGCGCAAGTGCCTCCCGGCAGTGAAATCGAGCGTCAATTGCCCAGCGCCTACTTTCACGACAGCTACCAAGCCCTGTTGCCGGCGCGGGCTGCGGGCAACTCGGCACTGGAGCTGAGTTTGCAGATCTTTCTCAAGACACCCCGCTGGATCGACTTCTTGATGCGCCTGCGCAACCGCGTGGTCGGCCTGGTCGGGCTGAAAAACCTGGGCTCCTTCAATCACCTTGATCCGGGCAAGCCGGCCGGCGCCTACCGCGTGGGTGACCGGGTCGGCATTTTCTCGCTGCGCTATCTGACGGACATGGAGGTCATCCTGGCCGACTCGGACAAGCACCTGGACGTGCAGGTGTCTGTTTGCAAGCTGCTGCGCGACGAGGCTGTGCTGGTCAACATCTCCACCGTGGTGCATGTGCACAACCGGCTGGGCAAGCTGTACATGTTTTTTGTCGCGCCGGCGCACAAGGTGATTGCGCCGGCAACGCTGCGCGGCCTGCTGCGCAGTGGTGCCGGCGGCAGCATTGTCGGCAGCATTTGACAAGCTTTCTCAAGTATCTACAATGTAGATACATTTAGGAGAATGTCATGAATACCGTCATACGCAAATGGGGCAACAGCCCCGCTGTTCGCATTCCGATGTCGGTGATGAGCCTGGCGCACTTTGACCTTGAACAAAAAGTCAGCGTCACGGTCGAAGAGGGGAAAATAATCATTGAACCCCTGAAGCAGGTGTCGTACTCGCTCGAAGGGCTGCTGGCCGGCGTCACGGTCAAAAATTTGCATGCCGAAGTCGAATTTGGTGGTCCCGTCGGCAAGGAATTGCTCTGATGGCCACCCGCTACGTACCCGATTCGGGCGATGTTGTCTGGCTCGAATTTGACCCCCAAGCGGGTCACGAACAGGCGGGTCATCGACCTGCCCTGGTAGTCAGTCCGGCCAGTTACAACGGCAAGACGGGGCTCATGGTCTGCTGCCCGATGAGCACCAAAATCAAAGGCTATCCCTTTGAAGTGCTCACCTCGGTTGGCGATGTTGAGGCTGTGGTGCTTTCCGATCAAGTCAAGTCGCTGGATTGGAAAATCCGCCGGGCGAAGAAAAAAGGGAGTGTGACGGCAGAGGTGATGCTGCATGTGCGAGCCAAAATAAAAGCCCTGCTCGCGATCGGGTAATCGGCCCCTTGAATTGGCCGACAGTTAAAAAAAACCGGCTTTCGCCGGTTTTTTTTGCCTCGATTCAGCGTTTACTCCTTGATGTCCACGCCGTAGAAGCTGTGCCGGCCGAACGGGCTGAGCTTGAAGTCGATCACTTCCTTGCGCACCGGTTTGAGCTGCACCGCGTGGGCGATGGTGAACCAGGGCGCTTGCTCCTTGAAGACGACTTGCGCCTGCATGTAGAGCTTGGAGCGTTCCGCCGGGTCGCTCACGACCTTGGCTTTTTGCACCAGATCCTCAAACGGCTTGTAGCAGAACTTGGCCACATTGCTGCCGTTCGATTTGGCGGCATCGCAGCCCAGCAATGTGTGCAGGAAGTTGTCCGGGTCGCCGTTGTCACCGGTCCAGCCCATCATGCCCATCTGATGTTCGCCGTTTTGCATGCGCTTGCGGTACTCACCCCACTCGAAGCTCTTGATCTCGGCCTTGATGCCGACCTTGGCCAGGTCCGCTTGCATCAGTTCGGCAATACGCCGGGCGTTGGGGTTGTAGGGGCGCTGTACCGGCATGGCCCACAGGTCGGTGCTGAAGCCACCCGGCAGACCGGCGGCGGCCAACAGTTTCTTGGCGCCTTCCGGGTCGAACGGATCGTCCTTGATGGCGTTGTTGTAAGACCACTGGGTCGGCGGAATCGGGTTCTTCGCGGCCACGCCGGTGCTCAGGTAAACGGCGTCGATGATCGCCTGCTTGTTGATCGCCATGTTGACCGCCTTGCGCACGCGCACGTCGTCAAACGGCTTCTTGGTGGTGTTGTAGGCCAGGTAGCCGACGTTCAGGCCGGCTTGTTCCAGCACCTGAATTTTGGGGTCCTTGCGCATCGCATCCAGATCGGCCGGATTGGGGTAGGGCATCACATGGCACTCGCCTTTTTGCAGCTTGGCCCAGCGCACCGAGGCGTCCGGCGTGATGGAGAACACCAGGTCGTCGATCTTGGCCTTGCCGGCGTAGTAGTCTGGGAACGCCTTGTAGCGGATCAGGGCGTCTTTCTGGTACTGCACCAACATGAAGGGCCCGCTGCCGATCGGCTCCTGGTCGATCTTCTCGGGCGTGCCGGCCTTCAGCATGGCATCGGCGTACTCTTTCGATTGGATGCCGGCGTATTCCATGGCCCAGCCCGACAGGAACGGTGCCTCGGGCTTGTTCAGCGTGATCTTGACGGTCAGGTCATTGACCTTGTCGACCGACTTGATCAGCTTGTCCATGCCCATGTCGTTGAAGTAGGAGTGATTGGAACTGGTGACCTTGAAGTAGGGGTTGCTTTCCTTCCACTGGCGCTCGATGGCAAAAATGATGTCGTCGGCGTTCATGTCGCGCGTCGGCTTGAAGTTCTTGTTGCTGTGCCACTTGACGCCTTTGCGCAGGAAGAAGGTGTATTCCTTGCCGTCGGGCGACACCGTCCAGCGCTCGGCCAGGCCCGGCACGACCGCGGTGCCGCCGCGCTCGAAGTCGACCAGACGGCTGTAGATCTGGCTGTTGGCATCGAACGAGGTACCGGTGGTGTTGATGCCGGGATAGAAGTTCTCCGGGCTGCCTTCCGAGCAGAACACCAACGTCTTGGCGGAGACCGGCGCCAGCGCCAGCAGCGCCGGCAGTGCCAGCGCGCACAGCAGCGAACGTTGGGTCGAGAGTTTTCGACCGCCACCTGATTTCGATTGATTCATCTTTTGGACTCCTCTTGGGTTAATGCTGCGACGCAGCGGGTTGGGTAAATTGTTCGGCCTCGTGGCACGCCACCTGGCGTCCGGCGAGTTCGCGCAGTACCGGGCGTTCCACCAGGCAGCGCGGCGTGACGCTGGCGCAGCGGGTGGAAAAGACACAGCCGCTGGGCGGGTTCAAGGGTGACGGCAGTTCGCCCTTGAGCACGATGCGTTTTCGGGTCGGACCGCTGCCCATGATACCGGGGGTGGAGGCCAGCAGCGCCTGGGTGTAGGGATGAAGTGGTTGCGCGAACAAGGTCTTTTTCTCGCCCTGCTCGACCGCGTGGCCAAGGTACATGACCATCACGTCGTGGGCAATGTGGCGCACCACGCCAAGGTCGTGCGAGATGAACAGATAGGCCAGACCCAGTTCCTGTTGCAGGTCGGCCAGCAGGTTCAGTACCTGCGCCTGGATCGAGACGTCGAGCGCCGAGACCGGCTCGTCGGCCACGATCAGGGAGGGCTTGAGCATCAGCGCGCGCGCAATCGCGATACGCTGGCGCTGGCCGCCCGAGAACATGTGCGGGTAGCGCTCGTAGTGCTCCGGGCGCAGCCCCACCAGCGCCAGCATGGCGCGCGCCTGTTCGGTGCACTCGGGCGCCGACAGTTGGGTGTTGATCTGCAGCGGCGCCTCCAGAATGGCGCCGATCTTCTTGCGCGGATTGAGCGAGCCATAAGGATTCTGGAACACCAGTTGCACGGCGCGGCGCAGCGCGTGGCGCTCGGGCGTTGGCGCGTTGACCACGTCGACGCGGTTGAGCAGCAGCTGGCCCAAGCTGGGCGTCTCGATCAGGGACACCATGCGCGCCAGTGTCGACTTGCCGCAACCCGATTCACCCACCACCGCCAGGGTCTTGCCGGGCTGCAGGGTGAAGGTAACGCCACCCACCGCTTGCAGGTGTTCTGCGGCGTGAAAAAAGCCGCGGCCGATTTTGTAGACCTGGCGCAGATCGCGCGCCACGACGACGGCATTGGCGGCGGTGCTCATGCTTTGGACCCCAAGGGAAATTGGCAGCGCACCATGCCTTGTTGCCAGTCGCGCAGGGCCGGGCGCTGCGCGCGGCAACTGTCCTGCGCATAGGCGCAGCGCGGCGCGAACAGGCAGCCCGGCGGGCGGTCGTACATGCCGGGCACCATGCCGGGGATGGTGGCCAGACGGGTCAGGCCGTCGCTGCGTTCCGGCAGCGCCGCCATCAGAGCTTCGGTGTAGGGGTGCTGCGGCGTCGCAAACAGGTCTTGCGCGCTGCGCTCCTCCATGATTTGCCCGGCATACATCACCGCCACCCGCTGCGCCATCTCGGACACCACGCCCATGTTGTGGGTGATCAGCACCAGCGCCATGCCACGGTCTTTTTGCAGGCTTTGCAGCAAGTCCAGAATTTGCGCCTGGATCGTGACGTCGAGCGCCGTGGTCGGCTCATCGGCGATCAGCAACTTGGGGTTGCAGGCAATCGCCATGGCGATCATGACGCGCTGGTTCATGCCGCCCGACATCTGGTGCGGAAAGTCCTTCAGGCGGCTCTCGGGCGCCGGAATGCCGACCTGTTCCAGCAACTCGATGGAGCGTTTGTGGGCCGCGCGGCTATCGAGTTTCAGATGCAGTTTCAAGGTCTCGGCCAGTTGAAAGCCGACCGTGAAGCAGGGATTCAGGCTGGTCGTGGGGTCCTGGAAAATCATCGCCACGTCCTTGCCGGTGAGCTTGCTGCGCTCACTGCTGGAGAGGGAGAGCAGATCGTGGCCGTCAAAGCGCAGTTTGTCCGCTGTCACGCGACCGGGGTAGGGCACCAGGCCCATCAGCGCCATCATGGTGACGCTTTTGCCCGAGCCGGACTCGCCGACGATACCCAGCACGTCACCGACATCGAGCGACAAACTGACGCCATCGACGGCGTGCATGACCGCGTTCTTCGAGGGAAACTCGACCGACAGGTTTTCTATTTCAAGCAGAGCCATTACTTGTCATTGCGGACTTGATCCGCAATCCATGTCCCCTGGGTGCCTGGATCCCCCCGGATCGGAGTCCGGGGCAGGCTCCTCAAGTCCGGGATGACGCTGGGGTGTTTTGAGTTTGCATTTTCCACGGGAATATTTCTCAACGCTTCAGTTTGGGATCGAACGCGTCACGCAGACCGTCGCCCAGCAGGTTGAACGCCAGCACGGTGATCAGGATCGCCAGACCGGGGAAGGTCACCACCCACCAGGCGCGCATCACGAATTCGCGCGCATCGGCCAGCATGGTGCCCCATTCGGGCGAGGGCGGTTGCGCGCCCAGGCCCAGAAAGCCCAGCGCCGCGGCGTCCAGGATGGCGGTCGAGATGCCCAGCGAGGCCTGCACGATCAGCGGCGCGGTGCAATTGGGCAGCACTTCATTGAACATCAGGCGCAGATGGCTGGCACCGTTCATGCGCGCCGCCGTGACATAGTCCTTGGCCATCTCGCCGATGACGGCGGCCCGCGTGATGCGCACGTAATGCGGCAGCACCACCACCGCCACCGCCAGCATGGCGTTCATCAGGCCAGGCCCCAGAATCGCCACGATGACGATCGCCAGCAGCAGGCTGGGCAGGGTCAGGATGATGTCCATCAGGCGCATCACGGCGATCTCGAAGATGCCGCGGAAATAGCCCGCCGTCAGGCCCAGAACGGTACCCACCATGACCGACAGCGCCACCACCGCCAGGCCGATCGCCAGCGACAGGCGGGCGCCGTGGATCAGGCGCGACAGGATGTCGCGGCCAATGGCATCGGTGCCCAGCCAGTGCGCGCTGGAGCCGCCGAGCTGCCAGGCCGGCGGTTTGAGAAACACGGCGGAGTCGGTCAGGTCGGGCGCGTAAGGTGCAATCAGCGGTGCCAGGGCGGCCATCAGCAGCACCAGCACCACAATCACCAGGCCCGCCACGGCGCCGTGGTTGGCGCTGAAGTAGCCCCAGAACTCGCGCCACGGGCGCGGCGGCTCCAGCGCTTCGTCGACCGTTTCCAAAACCGTGGTCTTGCTGCTTGCGAGGGTCGCTTGGCCAGCCATGCTCAGTGCCTTATCTTCGGGTTGATGATGCCGTAGGTCACGTCCACCAGCAGGTTCACCAGCATCACGATGACGCCCAGCAGCAGCATGCCGCCTTGCAGCACCGGATAGTCGCGCCGGCCAATGGCTTCTATCATCCATTTGCCGACGCCGGGCCAGGAGAAGATGGTCTCGGTCAGGATCGCCCCGGTGAACAGCACGCCCACCTGCAAGCCGATGACGGTCACCACCGGGATCAGCGCATTGCGCAGGGCGTGCAGCGCCACCACGCGCAGATTCGACAAGCCCTTGGCACGGGCGGTGCGGATGTAGTCCTCACCCAGCACCTCCAGCATGGCCGAGCGCGTCATGCGGGCGATCACCGCCAGCGGATTGGTGCCCAGCACGATGGTCGGCAGGATCAGATGGGTGGCGGCCGACCAGAAGGCGCCCTTGTCGCCCGCCAGCCAGGAGTCGATCAGTAAAAAGCCGGTGATCGGCTGGATGAAGTACTTGACCGCGATGCGCCCGGATACCGGGGTCAGGTCGAACTGCACCGAGAACAGCAGGATCAGCAACAGGCCCCACCAGAAGATGGGCATCGAATAGCCGGTCAGCGAGACCCCCATGACACCGTGGTCCAGCACCGAGTTGCGCTTGACCGCGGCCAGAATGCCGGCCGGTATGCCCAGCAGCAGGGCAAACAGGATGGCCGACAAGGCCAGTTCGATGGTGGCCGGGAACAGTGCCAGGAATTCATTCAACACCGGTTCGTGGGTAATGATGGAAGTGCCCAGATCGCCTTGCAGAACGCGGCCGATGTAGATGCCGTACTGCACCAGCAGCGGCCGGTCCAGCCCGTATTCCTTGAGCAGGACGGCGTGCCGCGCAGCGTCGATGCCGCGCTCGCCGGCCAGGGTTTCGATCGGGTCGCCCGGCACCAGGCGAATCAGGCAGAACGCCACCAGCGTCATGCCTATAAACGTCGGAACGATCAGGCTGAAGCGGGTTAGAAGAAAACGCAACATGGTTGGCGGATTTTTGTCGAAACTCGGGCGCCATCATGCCAGAACAAAAAAGGCCGACTTACGCCGGCCTTTGTGCTAAGCAGCCAGGGCCGCTTATTTGAGGTGCTTGCCAATCAGGCCAGCCATCTCGAACATGGACACTTGGGCCTTGCTGAAGATTTCCTTCAGTTTGGCATCGGCGTTGATCATGCGTTTGTTGACGGCGTCTTGCAGCTTGTTCTTCTTGATGTAAGCCCACAGCTTGCTCACGACTTCGGTGCGCGGCAGCGGGTTGGCACCCACCACGGCAGCCAGAGCGGCGCTAGGCGTCAGGGCTTTCATGAAGGCTGCATTGGGCGTGCGCTTTTTGGCGGGCGCTTTTTTCGCAGCTACCTTTTTGGCGGGAGCTGCTTTCTTGGCGGGGGCGGCCTTTTTAGCGGGGGCTGCCTTTTTCGCCGGAGCCGCTTTCTTGGCCGGAGCCTTGGCGGCTACTTTTTTGGCGGGTGCTGCCTTTTTTGCGGGTGCAGCTTTCTTTGCCGGAGCTTTGGTTGCAGTTGCCATGATTTATTGTCCTTCTAGAAGTTGATTAATCACCAGCGAAAAACTGCTTCTTCACTGGCAATGCGGATGCTACTGGAGAATTTGCCCGTTTCCTAGCGAAAAAATGTTTATTTCATTGGAGCGTGTTGTTTTTTTCACAGGGAATTTCAGTGCTTTTCCCTCTGAAAACGCAATGCGGCGCGCAGCGGCCGCGGCAAATGGTTCATGCAGTGCATCAGATGCGGCCATCAAGACCGCGTCAGGACAGGCTATTTTCGGTTCCTGTCGGCAGCGCCACAGGCTGGTGGCGGCCTACAATTTTGGCAACCCAAGGAACACGATCATGACCGCCTCATTTGCCACCTGCGACCTGTGCGATGCCCACAAGAACGATGCGACCGGTGACTTCCGGGTGCTGCCACCGCTGTTTCGCGACTTTGCTGCGGTGCGCAAATTCTGCGGTCCGGTGGTCACCGTCAAGTGCTTCGAGGACAACTCGGCGGTCAAGGCGGTGCTTGATGCCAGCGGTTTCGAGCAGACGCCGGCGGGCCGGGTCGGCAAGGTGCTGGTGGTCGATGGCGGCGCCTCCTTGCGGCGCGCTTTGCTGGGTGGCAACCTGGGCCTGGCGGCGCTGAAGAACGGCTGGGCCGGCGTGCTGATCGACGGCTGCGTGCGCGATGTTGCCGAGTTGGCCCAACTGGCGCTTGGCATTCGGGCCCTGGCCAGCATGCCCATGCCGACCGAAAAGCGCAATCAGGGGCAAACCAACATCGCCGTGCAGATCCAGGGCGTTTGGGTCCGTCCCGGCGACTGGCTCTATGCCGACGAAGACGGCGCGCTGCTCAGTGCCCGGCGTCTGACCTGACCTTGGCTGGATTGGGACTGTGGCGCGCCGGCAGCGTCGCCAGCACGACGCCCAGCAAGGCGATGCCGAAGGCCAGCAGTTGCACGCCACGCAGCGTTTCACCCAGCGCCAGCACGCCCACCGCCGCGCTGGCGAGCGGCAGCATCACCGTGAAGACGCCGGCTTGCGCCGCTGGCACCGACTTCAGGCCGGTCATCCAGAGCCAGACGGTCCAGACGCTGGCCGCCAGCGCGTAGAACACCAGCAGCAGCCAGATCGAGGCCGACACGCTGTGAAAATCGAATTTCAAGGCCCAGTAGAGGCCCATGGGCGTCATCAGCGCGAAGCCCCATAGGTTGATCAGCGCCGTGATGCGTTTGGGTCCCAGGGCGCCGGTGAGCTTCTTGCCGATGACCGCGTAAGAGGCCTCGCAGACGACCGCGCCAAAGACCAGCAGATTGCCCCACAAGCTGTTGTGCGACGACGGATCGGGCGCCAGGCCCGCTTCCTGGGGCGTGGCCGGCGCCGCTTTCGAGAATGCAAACAAACCTATGCCGACAGCGGCGCAGGCAATCGCGGCCCAGACCCGCAGGCTGATGCGCTCGCGCAGGAACAGCCAGCTCAGCAGCGCCACCATGGCCGGAATCGCCGCCATGATGACGCCGGCCGAGATCGCGCTGGTCAGGCTGACGCCGTACAGCATGCAGATGGAGAACAGGAAATTGCCCAGGAAAGACTCCAGGAACACCAGCTTGCGGGTGGCCGGCGTCAGCGCCGGCTCGCTGGCCGGCTTGATCAGCCAGTGCGGCATCGCCAATGCGCCTATGCCAAAACGCAGCCAGGCCAGCAGCATCACGGGCAGGGCGGCCACCAGGGGTTTTGAGAGGGCGACGTAGCTGCCGACCAGCGACATGCTGAGGGCCAGCAGCAAATAGGCCAGCAGACGGTTGGGGGTGCGTTGCAAGGTATTTTGAAAATTGAAGTTCCAGCCCGGCATCATGCCTGAGGCGCGCCGCGGCCGCAGTGGCTTCTCTTGCAAGACCCAAATTGGCACCAATGCGGGGCACCAAGTTGAGGTACCTTCAGGCTCCACCAAAGAGAGGCATCCCGATGAGCATGGGTCAATTCGCATACGCCAACAACGGCAACCGGTTTCTGGCCGTGTCCGAACTTGCCGATCAGGCTTTCGCCCTGGTTGGTGTACCTTTTGACGGCGCCGTCACCAATCGACCCGGGGCCCGCTTCGGACCGCAGGAGATCCGGCGTGCCAGCCTGATGCTGTGCGATGGCTTGCATCCCTGGTTTGGCGTCTCGCCGATTGGCCATCTGGGCGACGCGCTGGGCCTGCGCCTGCCCAACGCCTCGCCGCTGGCCGAAGTGCGTCGCCAGATCCAGGTCCAGGCCGCGGTGTTGATGGCCAGACACCATTGCGTTTTTCTCGGTGGCGATCATTCGGTGACCTTGCCGCTGTTGCGTGCCGCCCGGGCGCAGCATGGTGAGCTGGCGTTGCTGCACTTCGATGCGCATTGCGATACCTGGCAAGACCATTTTGGCGAACCGTCCGGCCACGGCACCTGGACTTACGAGGCCATCGCCGAGGGTCTGGTGAGCCCCCGTCACACGGTGCAGATCGGGCTGCGTTCCAGCGGCGAACGCGCGGCCCGCGAGTATGTGCAGGACCAGGGCGGCCTGATCTTCACGGCCCGGCAATTGCGCGGGCTCGATGGTGCCGGCTTGCAGCCTGTCATTGCCCAGATAGTGAATCGCATCGGTAACCGGCCCTGTTATTTGACGCTCGATATCGACTGTCTGGACCCGGCGTTCGCGCCCGGCACCGGCACGCCGGAGCCGGGGGGCCTGAGCAGCTCGCAACTGCTGACTTTCATTGAGGAACTGGCGTCGCTGAACCTGATCGGCATGGACTGCGTCGAGGTGGCGCCGGCTTACGACCACGCCGAACTCACCAGCAACGTCGCCGCCACCCTGGTCTGGACTTATCTTTGCGGCCAAGTGGCCAAACATCTTAAAGGGAGAGTGGGCCATGTTGCTTGACTCGGACACCCAACTGAATCAAAAAAGTTATTACGAAGCCAGCGTCACGCGTGCCGCGGCGCAGCCGCCGCTGCAAGGCGCGCTGGACGCCGATGTGTTGGTGGTGGGCGCCGGTTATGCCGGTTTGTCGGCGGCGATCGAACTGGCGCAGCAGGGCATGAGCGTGATCGTGCTGGAGGCGGATCGGGTTTGCAGCGGTGCCTCCGGTCGCAACGGTGGCCAGGCGATCGTCGGTTATTCCAGCGGCCAGGGGCCGTTCGAGCAGCAGCTCGGCAAGGCCGATGCGCGGCTGGCCTGGGACATGACGATCGAGGCCGTCAAACTGATCGATGAACGCATTGCGCAGTTCAAAATCGACTGCGACCGGGTCTCGGGTTACCTCTACGTCGCCGATTCGCCGCGCAAGGCGCGCGCGCTGGAGGCCGACATGAAATCCTTGCAGCGCGACTACGGTTTTGCGTCCGATTTCGCCAGCGGCGCGGATACCCAGCGTCATATCCGCTCGCAACGCTATTGCGCCGCCGCCTTCGAGCCGGTCTCCGGCCATCTGCATCCCCTGAAATACGGGCTGGGACTGGCCGACGCGGCGCGTTCGCTGGGCGTCAGGATCTTCGAGCATTCGGCGGTGCTGGACATCCAGCGCGGTGCCCGTCTGCAAGCGCACACGGCGAGCGGTGTCGTCAGCGCCCGCTTTGGCGTGCTGGCCGGCAATTGCACCCTGGGCGAGTACGGGCCGCGCGTGGCGCCCGACATCACGCCGCGCATCATGCCGGTGGGCACCTACATGGTGGCCACGGCGGCGCTCGATCCGGCCCTGTGCCGGCAACTGATTCCCAGCAACGCCTCGGCCTGCGACAACAACTTCATCCTCGATTACTTCCGCTTCAGCGCCGACCACCGCATGCTGTTTGGCGGCCGCGTCAGCTACACCACCATGACGCCGCGCAGGCTCAAGGAACTGATGGCCGCACGCATGCAGCAGGTGTTTCCGGAATTGAAGGACGTTCCGATCGACTACGTGTGGGGCGGTTTTGTCGACATCAGCATGAACCGCGCGCCCGACTTCGGACGGCTGGGCGACAACCTGTATTACCTGCAGGGATTCAGCGGGCACGGCGTGGCCCTGACCGGGCTGGCGGGCCGCCTGGTGGCGCAGGCGGTGGCCGGCCAGGCCGGACGCTTTGACTTGTTTGCGCGCCTGCGGCACCGCGAGTTTCCCGGTGGTGCCTTGTTGCGCATGCCCAGCCTGGTTCTGGGGACGTTGTTCTATCGCTTGCGCGACGCTTTCTAGCCGGGCTCCCCATGGACCAATCGATTACCCAACTGCTGAGCCAGCACCGCATCCACGAAGTGGAGTGCGTGATTCCCGACATGACCGGCATCGCCCGCGGCAAGATCCTGCCGAAGGACTTGTTCCTGAGTGCCGGCGAGATGCGGCTGCCCAAAAGCGTGCTGCTCAATACCGTCAACGGCCAGCAGCCCGACAACGGACCGCATGTCGGCGACACCGACCCGGACATGCTGTGCCGACCCGACGCCGCCACCTTCCGCGTCGTGCCCTGGGCCGCCGAGCCGGTGGCGGTGGTCATCCACGACTGCTTTGAATGGGACGGCTCGCCGGTGGCGCTGTCGCCGCGCGCCGTGCTGCGCCGGGTGCTCGACCTGTACACGCAGCGCGGCTGGCGCCCCGTGGTGGCGCCCGAGATGGAGTTCTACCTGGTGGCGCGCCAGCAGAATCCGCACGAGCCGCTGCAGCCGCCGATCGGGCGCACCGGCAAGCCGGAGGCCGGACGGCAGAGCTATTCGGTCGACGCGGTGAACGATTTCGATCCCTTCTTCATGGAGCTGTCGACTTTTTGCGGCGTGCATAAATTGGGCGTGGAGACCCTGATCCACGAGGCCGGCGCCGGCCAGATGGAGATCAATTTCACGCACGGCGAGCCGCTGGAACTGGCCGACCGCGTGTTCCTGTTCAAGCGCACGGTGCGCGAGACCGCGCTGCGCCACGGCATTTTCGCCACCTTCATGGCCAAACCGATGGAGACCGAGCCCGGCAGCGCCATGCACATCCACCAGAGCATCCTCGATGCCGACGGCCGCAACCTCTTCAGCCAGCAGGACGGTAGCGCCAGTGCGGCCTTCTTTCACTACATCGCCGGCTTGCAGAACTATCTGCCGCAGGTGATGCCGATACTGGCCCCTTACGTCAACTCGTACCGGCGTCTGGCGCCCCACATGTCGGCGCCGACCAATGTGCGCTGGGGCTACGACAACCGCACCTGCGGCATCCGCATTCCGAAGTCGGCAGCGCAGGCGCGGCGCGTCGAGAACCGCGTGCCGGGCGTCGATGTGAATCCCTACCTGGCCATAGCAGCGACGCTGGCCTGCGGCTATCTGGGCATGCTGGAAGGGCGCCAGCCGGCCGAACCGGTGGCCAGCAGCGCCTGGAACATGGCGCATGAACTGCCGCGCCATCTGGAGGACGCGATCGAGCTGCTGCGCGCCTGCACGCCCATGCGCGAGCTGCTGGGCAGTCACTTTGTCGATGCCTTCTGCGCCGTCAAGGAACTCGAATTCGGCACCTACAACCGTGTCATCAGTTCCTGGGAACGGGAGCATTTGTTGTTGCTGGTTTGAGCTGCGCCATGGCCAACGATTCAAACCCAAACCGCAGCGGCGTCGATGGCGCGCGCGCCCAGGTCCTGCTGCAAACGGAACGCGCCGCTTTCATTGCCCGCAACCCACACTCCGGCGCGCTGGCCCAGCGCGCCAGCCAGCACCTGCTGTTCGGTGTGCCGCTGCACTGGATGAACGACTGGGGCACGCCGTTTGCCTTGCAGGTGGCACAGGCGGCCGGCGCGCACCTGCTGGACGCCGACGGTCATGATCTGAGCGACTTCTGCCTGGGCGATACCGGTGCCATGTTCGGCCACTCGCCGACCCCGGTGGCGCGCGCCGTGGCACGCCAGGTGGCGCACGGCATCACCGCCATGCTGGCCGGCGCGGATGCGGCGGCGGTCGGCGAATTGCTCAGCCAGCGCTTCGGTCTGCCCTACTGGCAGTTCGCCATGACCGCGTCGGATGCCAATCGCTTCGTGCTGCGCTGGCTGCGCGCGGCCAGCGGCCGGCGCAAGCTGATTGTTTTCAACGGTTGTTACCACGGCACCGTGGACGATGTCTTCGTCGATCTGGAGGAGGGCCATCCGGTGCAACGGAGCAGCCTGCTGGGCCAGGTGCACGACCTGACTGCCAACACCGTGGTGGTGGAGTTCAACGATCTTGTCGCACTGGATGCGGCGCTCAGCCAGGGCGATGTCGCCTGCGTGCTGGCCGAGCCGGCCATGACCAACATCGGCATGGTGTTGCCCGAGCCGGGCTACTGGCAGGCGGCGCAGGCGCTGATCCGCCGGCATGGCGCGGCACTGGTGCTGGACGAGACCCACACCATCAGTTGCGGCCCCGGCGGCTACAGCGGCGCCCACGGCCTGCAACCCGATGCCATGGTGCTGGGCAAGCCGGTGGGCGGCGGCGTGCCCTGCGCGGTGTACGGGTTCAGCGCCGAGTGGGCCAGGCGCGTGGTGCAGGCCAAGCACGACGCGCCAGAGGGCCACTCGGGCATAGGCACCACGCTGAGCGGCAACCTGCTGGCCATGGCGGCCATGCGCGCCACCCTCGGCGAGTTGATGACGGCGCCCGTCTATGCGGGCATGCTGAGCACCGCAAGCGCGTTGGCCGAGGGTTTGCGCGAGGTCATCGCGCGCCGCCGCCTGCCCTGGTGCGTGACGCAACTGGGCGCACGCACCGAGTTCCAGTTCCGCGCCACGCTGCCGCGCAACGGCAGCGAAGCCGGCGCCGCGCTGGACCCTGAACTGGAGCACCTGATTCATCTGGCGCTGCTCAATCGCGGCGTGCTGATCACGCCGTTTCACAACATGATGCTGGTCTGTCCGGCCACCACGGCGGCCGATGTGCAGAGACTGCTGGTTGCCTTCGACCAGGTGTTGGCCAGGATAGCCGTCGCTTGAGCTCAAGCGTCTGTGGCCCGAGGGCGCCGGGGTGGGTAGCTCCGCGAATGTCCCCCGGCCTGCGGCCTCCGCCTTTATTTCGCTACGCTACCCACCCCAGCGCCCTCGGCAGCGGCGTTGGTGGTTTGCGCCGCTCGCACGCCAACCCGGCATGAAAGATCAGGTTGGTGGGGCGCTCGGCGCAGGTAAAGGAGGAGCCCGCAGGGCGGGGGACACGGAGCTGAGTGCCCCGCCAGCCTGATCCACCCGCCATGCCGAACGAGGTTTGGCATGTCACCACTTCGGGAAAGAGCCATAAGCCAAAATTGTTAGGCTTTGAGCCGCTCCAGCGTCTCGGAGACGGCACGAGCCAGCAGCGGACCGCAGCGCTCGATATCGGCCAGCGTGGCATAGCCGTAGCCGATCACCAGACCCTTGGCATCCTTGCGCTCCAGGCAGTAGGCTGAGAGGGCGCGCACCGTCAGACCCAGGCGCGCAATGCGCTCGGCCAGCGCCTTGTCGTCGACCACCCCGGGCAGCCGCAGACACAGGTGCAGGCCCTGCTCGGCACCGGTGATCTGGGCATGCTGACCCAGACACGGCTGCAGTGCCGCGAGCAGACAGCGCCGACGCTCGGCATAGCTCTGGCGAGCCCGGCGCAGGGCGCTGGCGAAATGCCCCATCTCGATGAACTCCGCCAGGGCCGCCTGCAGCGGCATCTGGCCCGGACGATTGAGGTCGTAATGGGCTTGCTTGAACGCCGCCACCAGCCCCTTGGGCACCACCAGATAGCCCAGCTTCAGACCCGGGTACAAGACTTTGGAAAAAGACCCCATGTAGAGCACCCGCTCATCGGTGTCCAGACCCGCCAGGGACGAGATGGGCGGCCCGCTGAAACGGAACTCGCTGTCGTAATCGTCCTCCAGAATCCAGGCCTTGTGCTGCTTGGCGAGCGACAGAATCTGATGCCGCCGGGCCAGCGACATGACGGCGCCGGTGGGGTACTGGTGCGACGGCGTCACATAAATCAGACGCGGCGGCGCCGCTTCGTCCTGCGCTTGCGGTGCAATACCGTGCTGATCGACCGCCACCGGATGGAGCTTCAGACCGGTGGCCATGAAAGCCTTGACGGCGCCCCAGTAGGCCGGGTCCTCCAGCCAGACCGTATCGTTGTGATCGGCCAGCAACTGGGCGCACAAATCCATGGACTGCTGGGTACCGCTGGTGATGATGACCTGCTCGACCTCCAGCGGCACGCTGCGAAACACGCGCAGGTAGTCGGCCACCGAGCGGCGCAGCGGCGCGTAGCCACCGGAGTAGCTGTAGTCGAGCATATCGGGGTAAGTCATGCGCCAGTGCTTGTTCTGCAGACGCTGCCAGAGCGCCACCGGGAAGGCGCTGAAGTCC
>NZ_JAQTMS010000079.1 GCF_028714215.1 Rhodoferax sp.
CAAAATCACCGCCAAGCTCGCCAAACAGCACCACCAAGCAGTCTCGGCGTAGTGGAGACCTTTGTCCTCGCGCTCAAGCAAATCAACAACTTGCCAGCGGTTCACTTGGTCGGTTGAGAAAGATGGGTTAAAGGCTGAAGTTCGTTAACCGACCTGCGATCGGCGAAGAATTGCGCAGCGCATCGGCGGCCGGCACGCAGGTGGCGTGGTAGCGCAGGGCGGGCGAGACAGTGGCCTTGCCGGAGCCGAATTTTCTGCGGTCGGTCCCGCAATTGCTTACAGTTGACCTTCCGTCAGCGTGTCGAGCTGGAAGCGGCCGCTTTTGTGCCACAGCCAGGTGTCGGTATAGGTCACCCGGCCCAGCCGCACCGGCGCCGGGAAGGGCGCGGCCTGGCGTACCGTTCGCTCGATCTCGGCAACGACTTCCGGGGCCTGGCTGGGGGCCCGCATCCAGTGGGTGGCGGTGACGCGGCCCTGGCCATCGACCTCCACTTGCAGCACGCCAATGGCATACAGCAGGGGCGGCATCTTGCCTTTGAAAATCCGGTGTGCGTTTTGCCCGTACAGGTGACTGGCGGCGTCGCGGCGGTAGTCGCGCGGACTGGTGGCGTTGGAGATATTCGCCATGGCGGGGGCTGGGCTGGGTAGTTTGCTAACGGGCGGCGCCGGCGTGGCGGCCGGCGGCGGGGCGGGCAGAGGCGGCGGAGTCGGTGCCGGCCGGCTGGCGCAGCCGGCCATGAAGGCGACAACGCCGGTGGCGCCGGCTGCCAGCAGCGCATAGCCGAGCTTGGTGAGGGGGTTCATCGGGTCTCCTGAACATACAAATTGTTTTTGCTTGACGATCTGCAGTGTCGCTCACAATGCAGGAGCATACTTTGCCCGAAAAAGCGGGATTTTGGGCGTCATTTCGGTTTCAAAAGGTAATGGTTGCGGATGATCAGAGACACATTTTTTTCACGTCTGAAAGCCGAAAACGCTTGTCTGATCACGCTACATGCCAGCCGGGGCTCGGTGCCGCGCGAAAAAGGAGCCTGGATGGCCGTTTTCAGCCAGGGCGCGGTCGGCACGGTGGGTGGCGGCCAACTGGAGCTTCAGGCCCTGGCCGAGGCGCGCCGGCGTCTGGCAGGCGAGCCGGGCGAGCCGGGCGAGCCGTTGCTGCGTTATGCCCTAGGCCCGGCCCTGGGCCAATGCTGTGGTGGCGAGGTGCAGCTTTGTTTTGAACTGGTGGCTGCGGCCGACATGGCCGCACTGCGGCGCCGCTTGACGGCCACCTATGTGCCGGTGGCCCTGTTCGGCGGCGGCCATGTCGGTCATGCGCTGGTGCGGGTGCTGGCGTCGTTGCCGCTGCAGGTGAGCTGGATTGACAGCCGCGATGAGATCTTTCCGGTCGACCTCCCGGCCAATGTCGGCTGCGAGTTTTCCGACCCGGTGCAGGCGGCGGTCGGCTCCCTGGCCAGCGGTTCGCGCGTCCTCATCATGAGCTTCAGCCACGCCGAAGATCTGGACATCGTGGCGGCTTGTCTACTGCGCCAGCGTTTGCAGGCGGACCTGCCCTATGTCGGGCTGATCGGCAGCCGGACCAAATGGGCGACCTTCCGGCGCCGCCTTGAGGCGCAGGGCTTTACGCCGCAGGAACTGGCGCATGTCACCTGTCCGATCGGCGTTGCCGGGATCAGCGGCAAGCAACCCGAGGTGATCGCCGTCGCGGTTGCGGCGCAAATATTACAGACTTTGCCGGGCTGAGTTTTGTGCTGCTGGACGTTGCCGTCCGCGGTCGGCTATGGCGGTCCAGGGTCACGCGTTTGTGCGCGCGCCGCTTCGTTTTCGCCCCACATGGCGTTCAGGATGGCCAGCAGCACGGCGAAGCTAACGCCCAGCATCCAGGCAAAGTACCACATGCTTTTGTCCTTTCCACAGCGCTCAGGCTGCATTGTTGGTGCCGTCTGAAAGAGCTGGCGTCAATAAGCGCCATGCTCGTTTTCCTTCACGTAAGCGGCCGTCACCTTGCCGCGCATCACGCGGTAAGCCCAGGAGGTGTAGAACAGAATCAGCGGCATGAAGATCAGCGTGACCCAGAACATGATGCCCAGCGTCAGATGGCTTGACACGCTGTCCCACACCGTCAGGCTGGCCGCCGGCAGGGAGCTCGAAGGCATGATGAAGGGGAACATGGAGGCGCCGGCGGTACCGATGACGCCCAGCAAAGCCAGCGACGAGCAGACAAAAGCGCTCAGCGTGCGGTCGGTTCGCAGCAGCAGAACCGCCAGCAGCGGGCCCAGCACGCCCAGTGCCGGCAACAGCCACAACCAGGGTTGCCGGCCGTAGTTGGCCATCCAGGCGCCGACTTCACGCACCACCGTTTTGCTCATCGGGTCGACCAGCGCACCCGGGTCGATGACCGAGCTGATGCGGTAGCCGGCCAGGGATTGCAGCCAGACACCGGCGCCGACGAAGGCCAGCACCGTGACCAGGGCCGCGGCCATGGCGGCATTGACGGCACGGGTCTGGATCAACCCCTGGCTGCGGTGCGCCAGGTAGACGGCGCCGTGCAAGGTGATCATGGCGCTGCTGACGACGCCGGCCAGCAGGGCGAACGGATTGAGCAACTGCCAGAAGCTGCCGCTGTAGCTGGAGACCAGGTAGTTGTCGAACTGGAACGGCACGCCTTGCAGCAGGTTGCCGAAGGCCACGCCGAAGATCAGCGGTGGCACCGCACCACCCACAAACAGGCCCCAGTCCCAGGCGCTGCGCCAGCGGGAATCCTGCACCTTGCTGCGGTAGTCAAAGCCGACCGGGCGCAGGAACAGCGCTCCCAGCACCACCAGCATGGCCCAGTAAAAGCCGCTGAACGCTGCTGCGTAGACCAGCGGCCAGGCCGCGAACAGGGCGCCGCCGCCGGTGATGAACCAGACCTGGTTGCCCTCCCAGTGCGGGCCTACCGTGTTGAGCACGACACGGCGTTCCAGGTCGTTGCGGCCGACAAAAGGCAGCAGCGTGCCGACACCCATGTCGTGGCCGTCCATGACGGCAAAGCCCACCAGCAGCACGCCCACCAGCAGCCACCAGATGATCTTGAGGGTTGCGTAATCAAGCATCATGTTCCCCTTGGGCCGGCGTCGGCCTGGCGTGATGAACGGCTTCGTTGTGGTAGCGCCCGCTGCCCAGGCTGGCGGGACCGAGGCGCGCGTACTTGACCATCAAGAACATCTCCAGCACCAGCAGCACGGTGTAGAAGCCGACGAAGCCGGCCAGCGAACCGTACAAGCTGTTGACGCTCAGCGTGGAGACGCTCAGGTGCGTCGGCAGCACGCCGTAAATGGTCCACGGTTGGCGCCCGTATTCGGCGACAAACCAACCCAGCTCGCAGGCAATCCAGGGTGCCGGCAGCATCCACAGCGCCCATTTGAGCAGCCAGGGCTTTTGCATGTTGGCGGATTTGATCGTGCTCCAGAAGGCCAGGGCGAACAGTGCCAGCATGGCAAAGGCCAGGCCCACCATGATGCGAAAACTCCAGAACATGGGCGTCACGCGCGGCACCGTGTCGTTCACCGCGCGCGCTATCATCTCGGGTGTGGCCTGCTGCACGTCGACTACGTACTTTTTGAGCAGCAGACCAAAACCCAGATCCGCCTTGTGCTGCTCGAACACTTGTCTGGCGCTTGCATCGTCACGCTTGGCGCGCAGCGCCTCCAGCGCGCCCACGGCGACCATGCCGCGCAGAATGCGTTCGCGGTTTTTTGCCTTGATGTCGTGGATACCGGGGATCTGCTTGCTGACGGAGCGCGTTCCGATCAAGCCCATGAGCCAGGGAATCTCGATCTCCCAGTCGTTCTTTTGCGCTGCTTCGTTGATGCCGGCCACCATGGTCAGCCCCGCCGGCGCTGGCTTGGTCTCCCACATCGCCTCTATCGCCGCCATCTTGGTTTGCTGGGATTCACCCACCGTGTAGCCGGATTCGTCGCCCAGCACGATCACGCTCAGGGCGGACGCCAGGCCGAAGGCGGCGGCGACGCGAAAACTGCGCTTGGCAAACTCGATGTCGCGTTTTTTCAGCAGGTACCAGCTGGAGATGGCCAGCACAAACATGGCGCCGGTCACATAGCCCGCCGACACCGTGTGCACAAACTTGGCCTGGGCGTCGGGGTTGAACACGACGGCCCAGAAATTGACCATTTCCATGCGCATGGTCTGGTAGTTGAACTCGGCCCCCACCGGGTTTTGCATCCAGCCGTTGGCAATCAGAATCCACAGCGCGCTAAGGTTGGCGCCGATGGCCATCAGCACCGTCACCATCACGTGCTGCGTCCTCGACAGGCGGTCCCAGCCGAAGAAGAACAGGCCGATCATGGTCGATTCGAGAAAGAAGGCCATCATGCCCTCGATCGCCAGTGGCGCACCGAAGATGTCGCCCACGTAATGCGAGTAGTAAGCCCAGTTGGTGCCGAACTGAAACTCCATCGTGATGCCGGTCGTCACCCCCAGCGCAAAGTTGATGCCGAACAGCTTGCCCCAGAAGCGCGTCATGTCTTTCCAGACCACGTTGCCAGTCATCACATAAACGCTTTCCATGATGACCAACAGCCAGACCATGCCAAGGGTCAGGGGCACAAACAGAAAATGGTAGAGGGCGGTGACGGCAAACTGCAGTCGTGACAGATCCACCAGTTGTTCAGAGATCAAGGTGTTGCTCCTTTCGCCGCCGTGGGTACCGCTTGCAGGAGTTGCGTGGCCACGCTGTCGGCATCGACCGTCACGCGATGTCCCCGAACAAAACCCAGCCACAGTACCAGCAGCACGGCGAATTTGAGTACCAGTACCAGCGCCAGCTTCCTGACCAGGGGTTTGTCCATCGGGTTCACAGCGCGCATCCTACTCCGTCATCATGACATTGCAAATACACCTGGTTTTTCACCGGCGCGGACGGTTCGTGCGGCACCGAATCCCCGGGACGGCCTCCCGCACCGCACGCGCCGTCCCGATCAGGTCAAACAAACCGCATTTGGTGACCGAGGGAGACGTCAATTGGGCCTGGCCTGTGCCTGTTTTGCCGGCGCAGCGCTTATGATCGGCGCCCGCGATCAACGACCGTAAGCCCTGCTGGCAGACTTTCGTCAGACCGATCGCCTTACCTTTCTTGCCGCCCGGAACGCGACCATCATGCAAACCGAGTCACCGATTCACTTCTTCCCCGCCACCGCGCCAGCGCCAGTCCCGCCGTCGGACCCCGACCCCATTGTGGGTGGCCGGGTCGAGCTGCAATTGCTCACCACGCTCAAGTGCAACCTGAAATGCAGCTACTGTTCCTTGGGGGTGGGCGAGGTGCTGGGCTCGCAGATTCATGTCGAGTACGATGTGGAGCAACTGACGGCCTTCATCGACAAACACTTGGCGGGCAAGGAAGTCTATGTCACCTTCTACGGCGGTGAGCCGACGCTGAACAAGCCCCTGTTGCTGGAGGTGATGCAGCGTTTCCCGCGCTTTCGCTTTCAACTGCAGACCAACGCCACGCTGATCGACCATCTGCCCGACTGGGCGCTGGGCCGACTGTCCAATGTGCTGGCTTCGATCGACGGCGGAGAAGCCACCACCGACGCTTACCGGGGACGCGGCATTTACCGCCAGGTGATCAAAAATCTGAAAGAGGTACGCGAAAAAATCGGCGGCTCGGTGACGGCCCGCGTTACCTGGGGCAACCCCGATACCTGTTTTGAGGAACTCGACCAACTGGTCGGCGACGGCATGCCGTTTGATTACCTGTACTGGCAGTTCGTCGCCGACGAAATGTACGCCGGCGACTCGGTCGTCAAGCGCCAGGCGGTGCTGGTCCGGTTGATCGACAAGTTCTTCTCCCGCAGCGACCGCTTGTACCCGCTGATTCCGCTGATGGGCATGCTGCGCAACAAGCTCTTTCCCACCCGTGCGCAGGAGCTGTATGCGGGTCGCGCCCAATGCCGGGTGTCCAGCCACTTGCTCAATGTGATGCCCAGCGGCGAGATCTACCCCTGCCCGGACATGCTGTATGCCCCCGACATGAAGATGGGCGATGTGAAGGGCAACTGGCTGCGCCAAAGTCCCCTGCAGCTCAGCCCGGCGATGCCGTGCCAGGGTTGCGAGGCCTATTCCTGGTGCCGCGGCAATTGCATGAAGAACCTGCACATCGGCTACGTCAAGCAGGATGAACGCTACCGCCGCAACGTGGTGGAGCCCATTTGCGAGCTGATTCGTTTCATGGGACGTGAGATCGACAAGCACCAGCCGCAGGCCTGGTTTGAACAGGCCGCGCTGCCGGTGCGCAAGCAGATCATGGACTGCGAAGTTTATGAATATGTGGAAATAATGCCCTGATTTTTTCCTCCACTTCCCCGGCACCCTTGGCATAGAGTGTTTCTTCTTCCGGGGCCAGCTCGCGCAGCAATCGCAGAAACTCTCCGGCGTGCACCAGTTCCTCGTTGGCGATGTCCTTGAGCACTGCCACGGCCAGCGGGTTGTCGGTGGACTCGGCAAGCTGTGTGTACATCTGGGTTGCTTCGTACTCCGCGGCCACCAGGAAACGAATGGCCCTGACAAGCTCCTCGGCGCTGAGCTTGCTGCTGTGTGCCAACCCTGAAAAAGGTGATCCAAACTCCGGCATGACGGGCTCCTTGGTTACGGTATTGCGGGTCGCGGTCAAAAGGTCTTGAACCAACCGGTCCCGCGACGGAGTTGACCCTCAAGCTCTTCTTTGCACGCGAAGGGTGCCACGTTACGAGGCGGGCTCGCATCCGTCTGTTCGGTAAACCACGCAGCTATGGATCTTTCCCGAAATGATTCCATGCCAAACCTCGTTCAACTTACCGGGCGGATCAGGCTGCTGGGGCACTCAGCTCCGCAGCTGTCCCCCGACCTTCGGACTCCTCCTTTATGCCGCTGCGCTGAGTGCCCCGCCAGCCTGATCTTCTAGCAGAGTTGGTGTGCAGCCTGCGCAAACCACCAACGCTCGCCGCCGAGGGCGCTGTAGTGGGTGGCGCAGCGTGGACTTGGGGTTTTGCCAAATAAAGGAGGAGCCCAGAGGGCGGGGGACATTCGCGGAGCCACCCACTGCGGCGCCCTCGGGCCACAGACGTTTGAGCCTCAGTTCTTGACTTGCGAAAACCATCTGCATCAGGCAGACCTGACTGGAACAGCGTCGTGAATTTCGGAACAGTACGCGGTGAAATTTCGTTGCTCTGTTCGCCCCCGCACGGAAATCTGCGTGGCATGTGGTTAGTCTGCCAACATGGCGTGTTCTGCCATTCAAGTGCCGTCGGCTGGTCAGTGGCGGTCCTGGACCCAGCCGCATCACGTCATTTTTACTTCAAGGATTCCGAACGATGACACACAATCGACAGTCGGCATCGAAAGCCCCGGCCGCCGGCACGCCGGTGCCGTCGGAGAGTGACCAGATCAGTCAAAACATCAACGCCGTGTTGAATTTCTACACACGTGAAGAAGAAAAAATAAGCTACTGGCAGCGCGTGCTGGAACGCATCAGTTGCCTGATCGGGCAACCGGCGTTTCTGGGCTTCATCTTGTTGTTCGTGGCGCTCTGGATGCTTGCTGACACGGCCCTGCGTCTGGCCGGCCGGGTTGAATTTGACCCGGCCCCATTTTTCTGGCTGCAAGGCCTGGTCGGGCTGGGAGCATTGCTCACCACCACCGTGGTTTTGACCAAGCAAAACCGGCTGGCCAAGCTGGAGGAGCAAAGAGCCCATCTGGACCTCAAGGTCACATTGTTGACCGAGCAAAAGGCCGCCAAGCTGATTGACTTGCTGGAAGAGTTGAGACGTGATCTACCGAACGTCAAGAATCGCCACGACCCCGAGGCCGCGGCGCTGCAACAGTCGATGAACCCGGATCTGGTGCTGGCCGCGCTGGACGAACGAGGTGAGCTTGACGAGGCCGCCAAGACTGCCGCCGCGGCCAAGGCAGAGGAAGCCGGTGCGGTGGGAACTGAGGCTGCCTGACGGCGTCGGTGGCCTGGCTCAGCCGGACCCTAATCCACCCGGGCGCCCGACGCCTTCACCAGTTTTTCGTATTTGGCGCGCTCCGTCTTCATCAGCGTGCCAAATTCTTCGGGGGTCGTGGGCACCGGTTCCGCCAGCAGGATGGCAAAGCGGGCTTTGGTCTCAGGCGCATGGAGTGCCGCCACGAACGCCTGGTTCAGTCGGGCCAGCACGTCTTTGGGTGTCGCCGCCGGCGCCACCAGACCCCACCAGGTGTCGATGGCAAAGCCTTTGAGGGTGTCGGCCACCGGCGGTACGCCGGGCAGGGCGCTGGAGCGCGTCAGGGTCGTCACGGCCAGCGCCTTGAGCTTGCCGGAGCGGATGTTGGGGGCGGCGGTGGCCAGGTTGTCGAAGTTGAAATCGACCTGGCCGCCCAGCAGTGCCAGTTGCGCCGGGTTGCCGCCGTTGTAGGGAATATGCACGGCAAAGATGCCGGCATCGCGCTTGAACATCTCGCCGGCCAGATGACCGGCGCTGCCGTTGCCGCCGCTGCCGTAGTTGAGCTTGCCCGGGTTGGCCTTGGCATAGGCGATCAGGTCCGCCAAGGTGTTGATGTTCAGGCGCTGCGCCACCTCGGCGTTCATCACCAGCACGTTGGGTACCCGCACCATCTGGGTGATGGGAGCAAAGTCGGTCGCCGCGTTGTACGGCATCTTGCTGTAAAGCCAGGGGTTGACGGCATGGGTGGCGGTGGCGGCAATGCCGATCGTCAGGCCATCCGGTGCCGCCTTGGCCACCGCGTCGGCGCCGATATTGCCGCCGGCGCCGGGACGGTTTTCGATGATGACAGTCCCCAGCGTGTCCCTGACGCGCTCCGCCAAGGCGCGCGCCGTGACGTCCAGCGGGCCGCCGGCTGCGTAGGGCACGATCAGGCGAATCGGTTTGTTTTGCGCTTGCGCCACAGGCGCGACGACAGAGGTGATGAAGGTCAGGGCGGAGAGGATCAGTGTTTTGTAGTTCATGAGCGTATTTTGGCTGATTTCAGGCTGCCAGCGCGTCGCGCGCCTTGTCGGCTTCGGAGGTAAAGGCGTCGGCAAAGAATTCGTCTTGCGGCAAACCGGCGCGCAAGAAATCGCTGCGGGCCGCCTCCACCACGATGGGCGCACCGCAGGCGTAGACCTGGTAGCCGCTGAGGTCGGGCAGATCCTGCAGCACGGCCAGGTGCACAAAGCCGCCGTGACCATTCCAGTGGTCCTCGGGCAGCGCGTCGGAGACCACCGGCACGTAGCGCAGATTGGGCATCTCAGCCAGCCTGGCCTTGACCCAGTCGTCCAGGTACAAATCCTGTGGGCGCCGGCCGCCCCAGTACAGGGTGACGGCGCGCCCTATGCCCTTGAGCTGCATGTGTTCCAGCAGCGCCTTGATCGGCGCAAAGCCG
Organism: Rhodoferax sp.; assembly: GCF_028714215.1. GTDB lineage: Bacteria > Pseudomonadota > Gammaproteobacteria > Burkholderiales > Burkholderiaceae_C > Rhodoferax. The sequence goes on from NZ_JAQTMS010000079.1 coordinate 9,400, forward strand.
GTGCCCGCGGCCAGCAGCACGATCGGTTTGCTGCTGTCTTCGCGCAAGAAGAAACTGCCGTAAGGCCCTTCGACGCGCAGGATTTCCTTCTCCTTCATGGTGCCGAACACCTGGTCGGTAAATTGACCGCCCGGCAGGTGGCGCAGGTGAAACTCCAGCGTACCGCCGGCGGCCGGCGTAGGGGTTGCGTTGGCCATCGAGTAGCTGCGCCGCACGCCGCCGGGCAGCAGGAATTCCACGTACTGGCCGGCGTGGTAGCCAAAGCTTTCGGTGGCCGGAAGCTGTAGTTTGAGCAGCATCACATCGGGCGACTTTTTCTCCAGCAGGCTGACACGGGTGGGGAATTTCCTGACCGGGAAGGCGCCCGCCTGCGTCACCTGGCGCGACTCCAGCACCACGTCGCTGTGGGCCACGCCGCAGCAGGTCAGCACAAAGCCCTGGGCTTCTTCTTCCTCGCTCAAGGCCTTGCTCTGGTGCGCCCCGTGCACCACGCTGCCGGAGAGCTTTTTGCACTTGCAGGAGCCGCAGGCGCCGTCCTTGCAACCGTAAGGCATGCCAACGCCCTGGCGAATGGCTGCCGCCAGCATGGTTTCACCGGCGCCGGCCATGAAGGCACGGTCGCTGGGCTTGACGGTGATGCGGAACTCTGGCGTGCCGGTTGCGCTGCTGCTCATCTTTTCTGTATCCTTGGGCGGAGTAGTATTTGGCATATTTTGCCAGTCCGATTTTGCCTTCAAACCAAAGCCCCCACGCCAGTCTGTACGCGACCCGTCCCGGTGCCTTGCCGGCCCGGTTTCGCCGCACCCGCGTCCTGCTGGTCGGCTGTGGCGATGTCGGTTTGCGCGTGGCGCAGGCGCTGCCGGCTGGCTTGCGCCTGCTGGCGCTGACCTCCAGCGCCGAGCGAATAGAGGAGTTGCGCGAGCGTGGCATCACGCCTTTGCTGGGCGATCTGGACGACGGCCGGTCGCTGCGCCGGCTCTCCGGCTTGTGCTCCCGTGTGATTCACCTGGCGCCGCCGCCGGATGAGGGTTGGCGTGATACGCGCACCCTGGCCCTGACCCGCGCCTTGCGTCTGCGCAGCCTGCCGCAGGCTCTTGTGTATGGCTCCACCAGTGGTGTCTACGGCGACTGCCGCGGCGACCTGGTCAATGAAACACGAGCGCCGCGCGCCGACACGCCAAGGGCCAGGCGGCGCGTGAATGCGGAGGATGCGATCCGCTTCCTGGGCCGTGCCAGGCAGGTGCGCGGCACCATCCTGCGCATTCCGGGCATCTACGCCACCGACCGCGAAGGCGGCACGCCGCGAGCGCGCTTGCTCAAGGGCACGCCGCTGCTGGAGGCGCGTGATGACGTCTACACCAACCATATTCAGGCCGACGATCTGGCGCGTGCCTGCATCGCCGCCTTGTGGCGCGGCAAGCCGCAACGCGTCTACAACGTGAATGACGACAGCGGTCTGAAGATGGGAGACTACTTCGATCTGGCGGCCGATTTGTACCATTTGCCGCGTCCGCCGCGCGTGCCCAGAAGCCTGGCCAAGGACCAGTTGCCCCTGCTGCTGCTGAGCTTCATGAGCGAGTCACGCCGCATGGACAACACACGCCTGAAGCGTGAACTGCGCTTGCGGCTGCGCTATCCCACGGTTGCCACCGGTTTGCTGGCGCCACTGCCTAAAAATTCAGCATCGGCGGGGCAAGCATAATTGGTTTGAATCGCAAATCGGCAAGTCATTCAACATTTTGAAATGGAAGCATCATGGCCAACAGCAAGAAGTATGTTTATGCGTTTGAAGAGGGCGATGGAAAAAACAAAATGCTGTTGGGCGGCAAAGGGGCCAATCTGTGCGAGATGACGCAGATCGGCTTGAACGTGCCGCCGGGCTTTACCGCCACCACCGATGCCTGTCTTGCCTATCTGGAAAAGAACCAGTTGCCGGACGGCTTGATGGACGAAATCCGGGTCCATATGGCGGCACTGGAAAAGAAAACCGGCAAAGGCTTCGGCGATGGCCAGAACCCCTTGCTGATCTCCGTGCGCTCGGGCTCCGCCATGTCGATGCCCGGCATGATGGACACCATTCTGAATCTGGGACTCAATGAAGCCTCGCTGCAGGGCTTGATCAAGCAAACCGGCAACGAGCGTTTTGCGTATGACGCCTACCGCCGCTTCATCCAGCTCTTTGGCAAGATTGCGCTCAACATCGGCGATGAACATTTCGACGAGCGCATGGCGGCCATCAAGCGCAAGTACGGCGCGCCCCTGGATGTCGATCTGCGCGCTGAACATCTGAAGGAACTGGCGGGCGACTTTCTGGCCATCGTCGAGCACCACACCGGCAAGCCCTTTCCCCAAAGCCCTTTCGAGCAACTGGAAATTTCGGTCGGGGCGGTGTTTCGCTCCTGGATGGGCAAGCGTGCCGTCGACTACCGCAAGCAGTTCCGCATTACCAAGGAGCAGGCCAATGGCACGGCGGTCAATATCTGCACCATGGTGTTCGGCAACATGGGCAATGATTCCGGCACCGGCGTCGGTTTCACGCGCAACCCCGGTACCGGCGAGAACCTGATCTACGGCGAGTACCTGGTCAACGCCCAGGGCGAGGACGTGGTGGCCGGCATTCGCACGCCCAAGGCGATTGCCGAGATGGAACAGGAGATGCCGGAGATTCACCGCCAGTTGATGACTTTGCACAACCGGCTGGAGTCGCATTACCACGAGGTGCAGGATTTCGAATTCACGATTGAGAAAGGCGTGCTCTACTGCCTGCAAACCCGCAACGGCAAAATGAATGCGCGCGCCATGGTGCGCACCTCGGTGGAAATGTTTCGCGAGGGGCTGATTTCCAGGGAGCGTGCCCTGTTGCGCACCGAACCGGCGATGCTGGAGCAGTTGCTGGTGCCGCAACTGGCGCCCAATTTTCACGGCAAGTCGCTGGCCCAAGGTCTGGCGGCTTCCCCCGGCGCCGCATCCGGAAAAATCGTGTTCGATGCCGATACCGCCGAAGTGCGCGGCCGCGCCGGCGAAAAAATCATCCTGGTGCGCGAGGAAACCAAGCCGGAAGACATCCACGGCTTTTTCCAGGCGCAGGGTATTTTGACCAGCCGTGGCGGCAAGACCTCGCACGCTGCGGTGGTGGCGCGCGGCATGGGCAAACCCTGCGTTTCGGGCTGCGAGCAGATCGTCATCAACGATATGCTGCGCAGTGCCAGGATCGGCGATACCACTTTGCAGGAGGGTGATGTCATCACCATCGACGGCGGCACCGGCCACGTCTATGCCGGTGAAGTGCCCACCGTGGAGGCGGAGTTCTCGCAGGAAATGGAAACGCTGCTGGGCTGGGCCGACGCGGTGGCACAACTCAAGGTGATGGGCAATGCCGACACGCCGGAAGATGCCCGCCGGGCGCGCGAATTTGGCGCCATGGGCATAGGCCTGTGCCGCACCGAGCGCATGTTCAACAGCACCGACCGCTTGCCCATCGTGCAGGAAATGATTCTGGCCGAAACGCTGGAAGACCGGCAGTCGGCGCTGGACCGCCTGCTGCCGATCCAGCGCTCCGACTTCACCGGCATCTTCAAGGCCATGAAGGGCTTGCCGGTGACGGTGCGCCTGCTCGATCCGCCGATGCACGAGTTCTTGCCGACGGCGGCGCAGCTGGAACTGGAAATCGCCCACCTGCACCAGTTGCGCGACACCATCAAGGGCCTGGAAGAGCTGCCCGACACGCTCAAGCTGCTCAACCCCAAGCTGTACCAGCAGTATGCCGACGGCCTGACCAAATTGATGGGCAGCCTGCATACCTTCAAGGGCTCGCACCTGGAGGAAGATGTGATCGGCAAAAAGGAGCGGGTCCTGAAAAAAGTGCGCGCCTTGGCCGAAGTCAATCCGATGCTGGGCCATCGCGGCGTGCGCTTGGGCATTACCTACCCCGAGATCTACTCGATGCAGATCCGCGCCATCATGGAGGCGGCCGCCTTGTGCGCCAAGCAGGGTGTGGAAATTTATCCCGAGATCATGGTGCCGCAAGTGGCCACGGTGGAAGAGCTCAAGCGCATTCACAGCTATGTGCAGCGCATTCACAAGGAAGTCAGGGCCACCCACGGCATCGATGTGCAGTTCAAGTTCGGCTCCATGCTGGAGGTGGTGCGCGCCTGCGTGCGCTCCGGCCGCATGGCCGAAACCGCCGAGTTCTTCTCCTTCGGCACCAACGACCTGAGCCAGGCCACCTTCTCGTTCAGCCGGGAGGACGCGGAGAACAAGTTCCTGCCTTTCTACAACGAGACCGGCATTCTGGAAGACAACCCGTTCGAAGTGCTGGACATCAAGGGCGTCGGGCAGTTGATGAAGATGGCGGTGCAGCAGGGCCGCGCCACCAATCCGGACTTGAAAATAGGCATCTGCGGCGAACATGGCGGGCACCCCGGCTCCATCCATTTTTGCCATCACATCAAGCTCAACTACGTTTCCTGCTCCGGCCCGCGGGTGCCGATCGCGCGGCTGGCCGCAGCGCAGGCCAAGTTGCTGGAAGACCAGTACCGGGAACCGGTCTGAACGCCTGATTGTCGGGGCGGCTTGTCGCCGCTTTTTCGCGCTTCCTCGCGCTGTGCGGCATTCCGTCGCACAGCGCGTGCAATCCGAAAGCGGCGCGCCTACATTCTCTCCAACGGGCCACGGTGGCCTGACTTGGGAGAAATCATGAACTACCGCACAGGCCGCGCCATTCGCCTGATCGGCCTTGTGGTTGCGGTGTTGATCACGGCAACCCTGCAAGCTGCCATGCTGTCGGGCTTCGATAGCGTGGCGCATAACGCCACGCTGGAGCGCAGCATCCTGTGCGCCTCGGAGCCAGGCCCGGAGCAGGCCGTCAAGGTGCGCTAGCCGAAAGCAGGGCGCAGAAACGGTCCAGATCGACGTTGCCGCCGCTGATCAGCACGCCAACGCGCTGGCCGCGCAGATCGGTTTTCATGTTGCGCGCGGCGGCAAACCCCAGGCAACCAGTAGGCTCCACCACGATTTTCATGCGTTCCGCGAAGAAGCGCATGCACTCCACCAGTTGCGCATCCGTGACGGTGAGGATGTCGTCCACATCGCGCCGGATGATCGGGAAGGTCAGATTGCCCAGGTGCTGGGTTTGGGCCCCGTCGGCGATCGTCTTGGGCGTCTCGATATGGACGATGGCGCCGCTGCGGAACGACTGCTGTCCGTCGTTGCCGGCCTCCGGCTCGACGCCATAAAGCTTGCAGTGGGGCGCCAGGGCGCGGGTGGCCAGGGCCGAGCCCGAGAGCAGGCCGCCGCCGCCCAGGCAGACAAAGAAGGCGTCTAGCGGGCCTACCTCTTCAAACAACTCCTTGGCCGCGGTTCCCTGGCCGGCCATCACATCCGGGTGGTCGTACGGCGGAATCAGCGTCAGGCCGTGTTTTTGCGCCAGGTCGCGGCCGATCTGCTCGCGGTCATCCTTGTAGCGGTCGTACAGGACCACGTTGCCGCCATAGCCCCGGGTGGCGGCAATCTTGCTGGCCGGCGCGTCCTGCGGCATGACGATGGTGGCCGGAATACCCAGCAAGCTGGCCGACAGGGCAATGCCCTGGGCGTGGTTGCCGGACGAGAACGTCACCACCCCGGCGCGGCGCTGCCGGGCATCGAACCGGGACAGGGCGTTGAAGGCGCCGCGAAACTTGAAGGCGCCCATGCGCTGCAAGTTCTCGCACTTGAAGAACAGCTGGGCGCCCAACTCCTGGTTGATGGTGCGGGAGGTCATCACGGGGGTGCGATGCGCATGGCCCTGGATCCGCTGAGCGGCGGCGCAAACGTCGTCGTAAGTTGGCAAAGTGAGCATGAGTCAGATACCTTCCAGGATGATGACGGTGCGGTCGGCCGATTGCTTGCCAATTTTCAGGACCTCCTGGTATTCATCGGAATGGTAGAAAGTCTCGGCCTGCTGCGCCGACGGGAACCTGACCAGCACCATTCGGGTCGGTGCCCATAGTGCGTCCTCCTTGACCGACAGCTTGCCGCCGCGGGCCAGGTATTCGCCGCCGTGTTTTTCGACCAGCGGTTTGGCCTTGAGCTTGTAGAGTTCGTACAACTCCGGGTTGGTGAGCAGGGTATCAACCACGAGATAGGCAGCCATGTTTCTTTCCGGTTTGAAGGTTGCGAGCGCAACCAGGTTAGCAAAGCGTTTCCAGCGTCCATGCCACGAACTCCTCGGGCGACGCCAGTTCGGCAATTTTCTTCTTGTTGGTGGCATTGTCGAAGATCTGAAAGGTCGCCTGCCGGAAGACACCCGTGTGCAGGATGACGACCACGTAGCCCAGCAGCAGGGCCAGTCTATGGGCATCGCGCCAGTTGGAATATTCCTTCACCTTGGACTTCAGTTGCTGGGCCAGTTCCTGGGTCGGCGCATCGAGCGCCGGCTGCCTCCTCTTGGGGTGCTGCGCGACTTGGCGTTCCGGCTCCGCTGCCGGCAGCGGAGCGAGGTCCTGCTGACGCCGGGCATCACTATCTGAATCCTGCCGGGCCGCCGTGATCGAGTAGCCCCTTGATTCAAGCAGTGCCCTGGCCTGCGCCACTTGTTGCCCCTGCAAGAGGGCGGCCTGTTGCTGTTGCTGGGCCTGAAGTTCGGCCACCCGCTGCTTCAGGTAACAGGCTTTCGCCTGGGCCTCATTGCCGGCGGCCTGGGCAAACGATTTGGCCCAAAGTCCGGCCCGTCTTTGCTTGCTTTCGAATTCGGTCAAGGCGCTGGCCCACATCAGCTCCTCCGTTGGTTCAGCGGGCGCCGCCGGGGCGGCAACAACCAGGGCCGTCGAAGCTGGCGTGTCTGGCGGACCGGCTGCTTGCGAAGCAGCCTCAAGCGGTATTTCCCGGGTCTTGAAATAACCCCAGACCAGACCGGCAAGAAAGGAAAACAGGGGAAACACAAACACATTGAGCAGCGCCTTGGCGACCGCGCTGTTCAGGCTGTCGTGGTAAAAAAAATAGGCCGATGACAATACCGAGAAAAAGGAAACATAGGCGGCCCAGGCCATGCCATGGTCGACCACCGTCCTGGCTTGATGCGGGGCGCCCCAGATTCTGTATTTGATGAAGAGGCCAATCGCCATTCCGATGACCACGGAAAGTGTTGCCCCGACAAGTGCTTCCATATTCATCGTTTCTTGAGAATTCAACCTTGACCGCCTTGAATCTTAACCGTGCCACGCCAGGTGCAAATTCAACGCACAATCCAGACCCATGAACGAACTGAAGCAACTTGAAGCACTGGGCCTGGTTCTGCCTAGCCCGGCTTACATCCTGGGTGCCATCCTGTTCGGCATCATCGGCTACGTGGTGTTTCGGCGCGGCAGAAAATTACCGGACAGCATGCTCACCTGGAGCGGCGTCGCCTTGATGCTGTACCCGTACGCGATTTCCCAAACCTGGCTGCTGTGGCTGCTGGGCATCGCCCTGTGCGGCTGGGTCTACGCCCAGTGGAAATGAGAAGTTGACATCTCGCCGGGAGTGGGGTGAGGCAAGTGCCATTCCCCTCAAGGCGTTATTCCCGCGCTGCCAGAAAGACCTTCGAAACTGAAGGTATTTTCGGAAAAGAGCTTGAGACAAACATCCGCCACCGCCGGGTCATAAAACTTCCCACGGTTAGTCCTTAACTCGTTCAAAGCCGCTTCGACGCCCAATGCGGGCCGGTAAGGGCGGTGCGAAGATATCGCTTCCACCACGTCCGCCACCGCGATGATCTTGGCTTCCAGCAGGATTTTGTCGCCCTTCAGCCCGGCGGGATAGCCACTTCCGTCGATGCGTTCGTGGTGCTGCAGCACCGTTTGGGCAATGGGCCAAAGGAAATCCACGTTTTTCAAAATCTCGTAGCCCGACTCTGCGTGAGACTTGATCATTTCGTATTCAATTTTGGTGAGCTTGCCGGGTTTGCTCAGAATTTCTGCCGGAACATGTATCTTTCCAAGATCATGCACGATGCCTGCCAGCTGCAGCCCGTACACTTTTTGTTCCGGCAGTCCCATGGCGCGCCCAATGGCCACCGCGAGTCCGGCCACCCGCTGTTGATGACCGGTGGTGTAGGGGTCGCGCATTTCGACCATGTTGGCGACAGCCTTGATGGTTGACTCCATGCTTTCCTGCAAGCGCCCGACACTTTTTTCCTGGGCGACGTTGGTGCGCAAGGCAGTGATGCCATAGGACAGATCGTCCGCCAGTTCCGCGATCAGTTTCACCTCTTCAGTGTGAAAAGCGTCCGGATCGGAAGCATAGATTGTGAGCGCACCCAATTTCTCTATCTTGTGTCGCAGGGGCAGGGCGAGGACGGATCGGTAGCCGCGCTTCAATAACTCATCATGCCAAGGCGTCACCGTCGAATCGCCTGCGGAATATTGATAGATCTGGGGAGTCCCGGACCTGATGGCGTTACCCCAGGGACTGCGACCTTGATCGGTGTCGGCCCAGCTGAGTTGAATGCCATCCAGGCAGTCTTTTTCATACCCGTAATGCACCATTGGCTGCACGGTTTTTTCTTCGTCGTGCCGAGCGAAGCCGACCCAAGCGAACCGGTAGCCGCCCACTTCCACCAAGACGTGGCAAATTTCTTCCATCAGCGCGATTTCATTGGCCGCACGGACCAGCGCCAAATTGCAGCTCGAACGTGTCAGGAGCGCGCGGTTAACTGCCCTTAACTCGCGTTCGGCTACTTTAAGTTCCGTGACATCGTGTTCAACAAACGACACGCCGACAAGATATCCGCTCCCATTCCTGATGGGCGAGAGTGCCAGCGAAACGTCGATCAGGCCACCGTCTTTTCTAATCAAATGGGAGATCCCCCGGCTTTGCCGGGGTGGCAGTAGGAGTTTGACATATACGTAGGTGTCCATCGCAGAAACTACCAATCGTGAGCCGCCAAGCAAACGAAAGGAGAAACTGGATGGA
>NZ_JAQTMS010000080.1 GCF_028714215.1 Rhodoferax sp.
GATTCTCATGATGTCGGGATCTGCAATTTCAAGCTTACGCATAGGGGCTCCTTGCAAACAATCAGGAATCCACAGTGTAAGTCAATTATGCGGCGTTATATATGTCGCTATGTTTAGAAGTAGAAACCGAAACCGAAGAGACGTCATCCCCGACTTCTATCCATCCTCTTCTCAGGTATGAATTTCTCACGAGCCGTGGCGCAAGAATGGCATAGACAACTGCGACAAAGAACATAAGAATTGTCGCAGGTGGCCCCATGGACGCATACAGGACTACCGCAAGGAGTATCCAAATGATGGTCGGTGCCCACAGGCCACAGACCATGAAGTAAAGCCCCCCGAATAACAGCGCCCAAAGCCAAGGCGTTGACTTACCTTCAATGTAGCCATTTTTAGGATTTTTGAATTGCATAGCATTCCTTTGTTATGGGCAAACAACGAAGCTCACGGACCTACCCCAACTGGTTTGGCGGAACGTAGATTTTGAACTCACGACTCACGACTCACGCATGTGCGCGCAACTTGGACATTCCTCGGCGGGATGATCTTCCACGACATTCTTGATATAGTCAGTCATTTCGCGCCTACTCTCAAAGGTGTCACGGAACTCACCGCGAGAAAACTTGCCATTTCCAAGCTTGTAGGCACTTTCAATTTCCTCGTTTCCCTCGTACGCGATATCGTGAAATTCGCACTGTTCTAGAACCCCGGCTTCGATCGCGATCTGGATCGCTATTCCGCGTTTTGCTTCGTGGTCTTCGAACATTCGCTTGGAACCGCTCATAGCATCTCCTAGTTCTTTCTACCGTTTGAGTTCGCCGATTGCTCGCCCTAATACGGTGCAATGATAGATTAAGCAAAGATAGGACCCAACCTGATCAACCTCATCCCGACCTAAATTGGATCCAAGCATCCGGGCGAGTTCCTGATCGGTGAGCGGCGGGTTGTGCGGGTCGCTCAAGGCTGCGGCCGTGATGGCAACATCTTGTTCAGGTGTTGGCGGAATGATTGAGGAGCTTGGTCACCCGCAACCGCAACTGCACCGCCTCGCTCGTGAGTTCACGCAGCGCGTCGGCGGCAATCCAGCGTGCCGACTTTGTGCCCTGTTGTTGGATGCACCGTGCGGCGGCGATGGCCGCGGCGTTGAGCACAGGGTTGCGCTTGCCGATGTTGCGCAGCGCCCAGTTCACGGCTTTCTTCACGTAGTTGCGTTCGTCTGAGGCGGCTGCTTCGATCAGGGGCAGCGCTGCCACAAAGCATTGGTCGTCGGCCTGTCTGTCATGCACCGCCAGTGTCGCCAGCAGGGCAAAGGCGGCGCGGCGCACAAACTCTTCGGGTCGTGCGCCCCATAGCGCTACCTTGCGCCAGGCCAGCGGGGACGCCACGAAGGCGCTGCCGCAGACCTGGTCGCAAACGTCCCAGGACGAAAAACCTTTGGCCCAGGTGTCCATCTGTTTGGCGCTCAGCTTGGCGGGCTCGGCCACCATGCCGGCCACGATGCGGGCGTCGGGGATGCCGGTGTCCCACAACGCCAGTGCCAGCGCGTGGTCATGGCCCAGGGTTTTGGCGATTCGCCGCAGCGCCGGCACCGACAAGCCCAGGCGCTGCTCGATGTTGATGCCAAAGCGCGCCATGCCGGCCAGCTCGGCCGGTCGGGCGTCCTGTTGCAGCAAGGCGAGGGCGGCAGTCAGATCGCTCAAAGTCTGTCCTTTCAATGCGTCGCGGAAAAAATTTCAGCGGTGATCTCGTAACAGCGCACGCGCGCCGCGTGATCATAAATCTGCGAGGCGATCATCAACTCGTCGACCCCGGTGCGCTCGATAAAAGCCCTTAATCTTGCCACTGCGCAAAATTGGCTGCGCTCGCTGGCATGCAAGTTCGCCCGAGTGCACCTCAGTCTGACGCAGGTCAGGGTGGTGTCATTTCGAGAAATCACCCAGCTTGCGTAAATATGGCTTTAAGTACATAATTCGCTATGGTTTGGAACGTCCTTTTTCACGACGACTTTGCTGTTGAGTTCGCGGCCCTGGCTGAATCCTTGCAGGACGAGCTACTGGCTCATGCCCTACTGCTGAGGGATTTTGGTCCCGCCCTGGGGCGACCAACAGTGGATACCTTGAAGGGATCGAAGCACACCAACATGAAGGAATTGCGGTTTGCCTGGACCGGCGAGGTGTGGCGCGTGGCGTTCGCGTTTGATCCCGAGCGCCAAGCAATTTTGTTGGTCGGCGGCGACAAGGGCGGTGCAGATCAACGGCGGTTCTACAAACGACTGATCGCCGTGGCTGACGAGCGGTTTGACGGCCACCTCGGCACATTGAAGGCATCAAATAAGGAACATCGGCATGGCAAAAAAACTTGAGCAACTAATGGCTGACCTGCCGGCGAAACGGCGGGCAATGATCGAGGCGCGTGCTGGTAATTTGGCGACGCTGAAAGACTTGCGCCAGGCCGCTGAACAGACCCAGCAAGACCTTGCTGTGGCCTTGGGTGTCGGGCAAGATACCATTTCTCGCTTGGAGAAGCGCAGCGATATGTTGTTATCGACGATGCGCCGATACGTTGAGGCGATGGGCGGCACCTTGGAGTTGGTCGCGCAGTTCCCCAACCGGCCACCTGTGGTTATTGACCACCTGACCCCGGTGGCCGGCCAGCGTAACGCGCAACGGTCAGATGCAGCCGCGTGACTTCGGTCGCGCTGGGACAGGCATCCGTCTGATGGGAGCTCAGGCGGTTACCGGCGTCGCTGGTTTTCGCGACTGAAAATAAAACACCAACAGCTGCCACACGATGAAGAGAGCAATCAAGGCCAGCAAGGTGCCGCTGATCGGGTGGGTGACGAAGACGCTGAAATTGCCCCGGCTGATGAGCATGGCGCGGCGGAAGTTTTCTTCCAGCATAGGGCCCAGGATGAAGCCCAGCATGAGCGGCGCGGGATCGAGTTTCAGGCGCAGGAACAGATAGCCGATGAAGCCAAAGACGGCGGTGATGAAGATGTCATCCAGGTTGTTGTTGATGCTGTAAGTCCCGACGCAGCAGAAGAACAGGATCGACGGAAACAGCACGCTGAAGGGGATCTTGAACACCGACAGCCAGTAGCGCACCAGGGGCACGTTAAGGGTCACCAAAAAGCAGTTGCCGACCCACATGCTGGCCACCAGACCCCAGAACAAATCGCGGTGCTCGGTGATCATGTTGGGGCCTGGTTGAATGCCCTTGATGATGAAGGCGCCCATCATCAAGGCCATCACCGCGTTCTCCGGGATGCCGATGCTCATGAGCGGGATAAAGCTGGTGCGCGCGGCCGCTTCGTCGGCGGCCGCTTGCCCGGCCACACCCTCGATGGCGCCGTGACCGATCTCGTCCTTGTACTTGCTGAAACGCTTGTCGACAGCGTAGGCCGCGAACTGGGCGATGGTGGGGCCGCCACCGGGCAGGATGCCCAGCACCGAGCCGATCACACTGCCGCGCAAGGCGCTGGGAATGATGCGCTTGAACTCGGGCCAGGTCGGCATCAGCTTGATCTTGCCGTTGAACGGTGTGAGCTGGCTGCCGCTGTCGAGGTTCTTCACGACCTCGGCAATGCCGAAGCAGCCCAGGGCGATGCTGATCAAGCCGATGCCGTCCAGCAGGAACGGCATGTCCATGGTGAAGCGCGCAACGCCGCTGTTCACATCGGTGCCGACCACGCCCAGCAGCACGCCGATAAAGGCCATGGCCAGGCCGTTGAGCAGGCTGCCGGTGGTGACGAAGCTCACGCACATGAAGCCGAACAGCATCAGGGCACAGTAATCGGCCGGGCCGAACAGGAACGCCACCTCGCCCAGCGTCGGGGCCAGTGTCGCCAGCACCACGATGGCCACGGTGCCGCCGATGAAGCTGGAAACGCCGGCGGTAAACAAGGCCAAGCCGGTCTTGCCCTTGAGCGTCATCTGGTAGCCGTCGATGCAGGCCACGATGCTGCTGGCGTGCGGAATTTTCATGGTGATGGCGCTCACGGAATCACCATATTGAGCGCCGTAGTAAATCCCGGCCAGCATGATGAGCGAGCCGTCGGTGGGCAGGGAATAGGTCAGGGGCAGCAGCAAGCTGATGGTGGACAAGGGACCCAGGCCGGGCAGCAGACCCACCAGTGTGCCCACCGCGCAACCGATGGCGCAGTACATCAGGTTGTGCAGGGTCAGCGCGTGTTCAAAACCAAACGCGAGGTTGTTCAGGATGTCCATCAGAATAAGGGCAGTTGCAGGCCAAGTAGGTAACGAAAGGCAAAGGCAACGGCAATCAGGCCGGCGCAGATCTTGAGGTTGCGCAGCACCGAATACGAGGTGCCGCCGAACGAAACGCAAAACACCAGAAACACGATGCCCGCAATCATGTTCAGGTGCTCGGAGATCAGCGCGAAGCCGCACAAACCGAGCAGGACGAAGCCGATGTTCTTGACGTTGTAGTTCAGGGCTACCGGCTTGACGAAGCGGGAACGCACCACGCTGATCAAGCCAATCAAGAACAGCAGGCAACTCACCATCAGCGGGAATAGGCCGGGGCCGGATCGGCTGAAGTGGCCGATCTGGTAATTCAGCGACCCCAGGCCGAAGACCAGGGCAATCGCCATCAAGACCAGGCCTCTGACCAAATTGATGTTGTTCATATCGAGCGAAATCTCCTCATCTGTTTTGCCGCGCGCAGCGCTAAGCCGACGGGGCAATTGTGTGGCTCGATTTCAGCGATCGATATATGAGAAAGTACGTAATAGAAACTCCGTAGTGGGAACTACGTAGCCCGCTTGAAGCGCGGATCAAAGCCCCCGGCAAGGCCAGGGTCAAAGTCAGTTCTGCGGTTGCCCCTTGGCGGGCATCCCCGCGCTCACTCCTGGCAGTTGCCGCTGAGTTGCCCGACGACTTTCTTGTCGGGCAGCGCGTCCTGGCTGGCCGGTGGCAGCTTTTGCGAATCGTCGGAGCTTGGTGTGGTGGGGACCGATGCCGTGATCGATTTGATCAGGACAACCAATGAATCGCAATACTGGCTGGGCAGGCGCAGTTCGGACCCGATAAGCACCCGCTCGCCGAATTGAACCCGCCCATCGGCGCTGGCACCCAGGATGGCAAAGGGTTGCTCTTGCGTCCCGATATCGCGGACCCGGATGGTGACGCCGTGGCGAACCCAGACGCCACGCTCCTGAAGGCTGAACTCTTCCGAGAAGGTGCCCCGCGGCCTGGGTGTGACAGTCGGTGGTGCAACATTGACAATGGCTTGCGCCGGGTTGTTTGGGGATCTTGCCGAGAAGACATCTTGCACCTTTGCAAGGTGATCGGTGAAAGCCCCGATTCCGCTGAAGCCGATCGCCAGGATGGCCACACACACAAGGAACGGGTGCTTCTTCAAGCCCCCCAGCCACCGATTGCCATAAGCAGGTGATTTTCCGTCGGCCAAGATAGTTCTCCTTCGAGAGTTACGCCCAACGTCATGTGCGAAGGGCGATTCTAGGAAGTAAGAAACTCAGTGCCTATCCCCCAAATGGGGGATATCGAAGCCGTTTAGTAGGAATCCGAAGGCCAGTCGCTGAACGGGAACGGCAGCACTTCCGTGGAAAAACTGACAAAGTTTGCAATCTGGCCCAGGTAACGCCCCAGACTGCGGCCAAACGCGCTCAGACGCAAGTTCGGCACGTCGCTGACAACGGCCAGCACAAACTGGACCAGGGCGAGGAAAAACAGCAGGGTGCCGGCCAACTGGTAGGCCATGCCCAGCAAGATCATCAGCAGACCGCGCAACCAGATGTTGCGCCGGATCGTGACAGGATATTCGCTCATGGTTTGTCCCTTCAAAGCGTTGCGGAAAAAATTTCAGCAGTGATCTCGTAAGAACGCAAGCGCGCCGCGTGATCATAAATCTGCGAGGTGATCATCAATTCATCGGCCCCGGTGCGCTCGACAAATGCCTTCAGACCGGCGCGCACCGTGGCAGGAGCGCCGATGGCGGCGCACGACAGCACGCTGTCCAGCAGGGCACGTTCCTGTGGAGCGAGATGGTTGGCGTAATCGGCCAGCGGCGGCGGCAGGCGCGACGGGCGGCCGCTGCGCAGGTTGACAAAAGCCTGCTGCATGGAAGTTGCCCGAAATGCCGCCTCCTCGTCCGTGTCGGCGGCGAACACGTTGAAGCCCAGCATGACGTAAGGCTTGGCCAGTTGCGCCGAGGGGCGGAAGTTGCTTCGGTACAGCGCCACGGCCTGCATCATCTGCTGCGGCGCAAAGTGCGAGGCAAAAGCAAAGGGCAGACCCAGCGCGGCGGCCAGTTGAGCGCCAAACAGGCTGGAGCCCAGAATCCAGAGCGGGATGCTCAGCCCCTGGCCCGGCACCGCGTGCACCGGGTTCTTGCAGGCGCTGGAAAAATAGTCCAGCAACTCGACCACATCGCGCGGAAACTCGTCGGCGTCGCTTGCCAGGTTGCGGCGCAGGGCGCGCGCGGTGATGGGGTCCGAGCCCGGCGCCCGGCCCAAACCCAGGTCGATGCGGCCGGGGTACAAGGACTCCAGCGTGCCGAACTGCTCGGCAATCTGCAGTGGCGAATGGTTCGGCAGCATGATGCCGCCGGCACCGACGCGAATGCTGGAAGTGCCACCGGCCACATGGGCTATCAGCACCGAGGTGGCCGCGCTGGCGATGCCCGGCATGCCGTGGTGCTCGGCCAGCCAGTAGCGCCGGTAGCCCCAGCGCTCGGCGTGCCGGGCCAGATCCAGCGTGTTGCGAAAAGACTGGGCAGCGTCGCCGCCCTGCACGATGGGGGAGAGGTCAAGGACCGAAAAAGGAATCATCGGCAGCATGTTAGGCCAATCAAAAGAACGACAAGCATGCGCCTTGTCAAATCGGATGTTGTCGATTGGATAAAACTGGTTGACACTGCTTCGTGAAATCGGGCAAAACATGTGCTCAACAATGGAGGGGTAAGAAAATGTCGATCTCAAGCCTGACGCCCGGCGACCTGCGCGTCACCATCGCGCCTGCATCGCTGGGCTTTGCGGACACCTCCGAACTGCTGGGACTGCCTCTTCCCTGGATTGGGCAGGCGCGCGCGGAGACGGCGGCCCGCTTCGGCCTCGGGCTGGAGCAGCCGGACTACAACCTGTTTGTGCTGGGCGAGGTCGGCAGCGGGCGCTCTTCGCTGTTGCAGCAGGTGATGCGGGAGGTCGCCGCCGGCAAGGCCCAGCCGCCGGATTTATGCTACCTGCACAACTTCGATGCGCCGGAGAAACCGCGCGCCTTGCGCCTGCCGCCCGGCCAGGGACACACGCTGCGCCAACTCATGATGCAGTTGTGCAAGACGCTGCAAAAAGAGATTCCCAAGCGGCTCGACGGCCCTGATTTCAAGGCCGAGAGCGAGCATATCGAGAAGACCTACAAGACTGAAGAGGCCAAGGCCTATGCCGAGCTGGACACTTTTGCCGAGGCCCGCAGTTTCGCCCTGTACCGCGAGAACGGGCACCTGGTGTTTACCTTGCTGGGTGAGAAAGGCAATGCCCTGACCGAGAGCGAGGCGCGTTCCCTGCCCAAGGAACGCCGGGCCCAGGTGGAACAGGCAGAGCAGGAGTTGCGCGAAGAAATTGCCCGCTATCTGGACAAGATCCGGCCGATCGAGCGGGTCATGAGCGAGGGCTTGACGGCGTTGCGGCGCCAGATCGTCAAGCCGCTGCTGGAACACGAGTTGCAGGACAT
This sequence comes from Rhodoferax sp., assembly GCF_028714215.1. Lineage (GTDB taxonomy): Bacteria > Pseudomonadota > Gammaproteobacteria > Burkholderiales > Burkholderiaceae_C > Rhodoferax. The sequence continues at coordinate 7,710 of NZ_JAQTMS010000080.1, forward strand.
TCGCGACGCTTTGAAGAAGCAGATCAAGGACAGCGTCAAGCTGGGCTCTTACCTGGATCAGGTGCTGCACGACGTGCTGGATAACCTGGCGCTGTTCCGGGTTTCCGAAGACGAGGAGGAACTGCGTCTTGAGCAGTTGGCCGAGGTCTTGTCGCGTTACCGGGTGAACCTGCTGGTGGACAACGCGGCGCTGGCCGGCGCGCCGGTGATCGTCGAGAACAACCCGTCGTTTCGCAACCTGTTCGGCAGCATTGAATACCAGCCGGACGAGGATGCGCTGGTGACCGATTTCAGCCGCATCCGCGCCGGCAGTCTGCTCAAGGCGCACGGCGGCTTTCTGCTGCTGCATTTGCGCGACCTGCTGAGCGACGAGCTGGTGTGGGAAAAGCTGCGCCGTTTTTCGCGCAGCGGGCGCTTGCAGATCGAGGAGCCGGGCCCGTTGCTGACGCCGCTGGCTTCCGTCTCGCTGGAGCCCGAGGCGGTGGATGTGGAGGTCAAGATCGTGCTGATCGGCTCGGTCGAACAGTACTACGAATTGCAGGAGGCCGACCCCGAGTTTGCCCGGCGCTTTCGCGTCAAGGTGGATTTTGCCGAGAGTTTCTCGGCCAGCGCCCAGACCTACCGGGCGTCGGCGGTTTTTGTGGCACACGCGGTCAGAAAACTGGGTCTGCCGCATTTTTCCGCCGCCGCCGTGGCGCGGCTGCTGGAGGACTCGCACCGCGAGGTCGATGACCAGTCGCGCCAGAGCGCCATCTTCGGCCGCACCGAGGCGCTGGTGATGGAAAGCGCCGCCGTCTGCCGCCAGCGTGCCGCCAGCTTGGTCGAAGCGGCCGACGTCGAGGCCGCTGTGCAGGCGCGCAACTTGCGCCACGACTACCCGGACCAGCGCCTGCAGGAATCGATCACCGACGGTGACCGCTTGATCAGCCTGCGCGGTGAAATAACCGGCCAGCTCAACGGCTTGACGCAGATCGATCTGGGCGACTACCGCTTCGGCTTTCCGGTACGGGTCACGGCGCGCACGTACGCCGGCAGCGAAGGCCTGCTCAACATCGAGCGCGAGGTCGAAATGTCCGGCCCGATCCACGACAAAGGCGTTCTCATCCTGCACAGCTATCTGTCGGCGCTGTTCGCGCACATCGCGCCGCTGGCGCTCAATGCCTCCATCGTGTTCGAGCAGGAATACCACGGCGTGGAGGGCGATTCGGCCTCCTGTGCCGAGTTGTACGCGGTGCTGTCCTCGCTGTCGGGCTTGCCGCTCAAGCAAGGCATTGCGGTGACCGGCGCCGTCAACCAGCATGGTGAAGTGTTGCCGGTGGGCGGCATCAACGAAAAGATCGAAGGCTACTTTCGCATCTGCGAAACGGCGGGGCTCGATGGCACGCAGGGCGTGCTGATACCGCAGCGCAACCGGCGCCACCTGATGCTGGAACGCAAGCTGGTGGACGCCGTGGCCGCTGGCCGGTTTCACATTTACACAGCGGTGCATGTGGGCGAGGGCCTGGAGCTGCTGACCGGATGTTCTTCCGGCATGGACGCCATGACGGCCAGCGGCTATGCCCATGACAGCGTGCTGGGCCGGGCCCAGAAAACCCTGAAGGCCTACCGGCGCGCCTGCCAGGCGGCGGATCTGCCCAAAGGGCCGCGCAAGAACTCGCGTTGACGCGGTTTACCCCGCCGCCCCCGCCGCAGCTTCGGCTGCATCACAATAGCGCTCCTTGGTGGCTTACAACAGGCGGCAACAATGAGTGTTCAATGTGACTCCGGCAAGAGCGTTTTCATCACCGGTGCCTCGTCCGGGCTGGGGCGCCAGATGGCGATCGAATTTTCACGCCGTGGCTACCGGTTGGCGCTGACCGCGCGCCGCCTCGATGCGCTCCAGGCCTTGCAGTCGGAGCTGGAAAAGAATGGCGCCGGCCGGGTCTTTGTCGCGGCACTGGACGTGACCGATGATGCGGCGGTGGCACAGGTGCTGGCCGAGGCCAGGGCATTTTGCGGCGCGCTTGATATCGTCGTTGCCAATGCCGGCATCGGTCACCATGGCTTGATCGGCAAACTGCCTTTTGCCAAGGTGCGCGACACCATCAGCACCAACATCATCGGCTTCATGGCCACGGTGGATGCCGCCATGCAGTGTTTTCGTGAGCAGGGACACGGGCAGTTGGTGGGCATCAGCTCGGTGGCAGCCTTTCGCGGCATGCCGGCGACCGGCGCCTATGGAGCCTCCAAGGCTGCCGTCACCACGTATCTGGAAGCGCTGCGGGCCGAGACTCACGGCAGCGGCATCGTGGTTACCACGCTGTCGCCGGGTTACATCGACACGCCGCTGAACCGGGGCGCCAAAAGCCGCCCGTTTGTGATCCCGGTGGAGCAGGGCGGCAAACTGCTGGTCGATTTGATTGAGCGAAAAGTCCAGTGCGCCACGGTGCCGCGCTGGCCCTGGGCGCTGCTGGCCCGGCTGCTGACCGTGTTGCCCACGGCCCTGCTTGCGAGGCGCAAATGACCTCCGACCCCGAGCGCCCGCGTTTGCGGTTGATGCAGCCCTTGCTGTTGGCCACCAGTCTGCTGGTGCTGCCCCTGGCGTTTCTGCTGTTTGCCCAGTGGCCGCTGCGCGAGCTGGAACTGGGCTGGTCGCGTCAGGTCAACGATGCGGCGCAAATCCTGTTTGCCGTCTACGTCGCCGTGGCCATTACCGCCGCATCGCGGGCCAGAACCCATCTGGCGGCGATTCATGGCAGTGCCGATCCGGCGCAAGCGCCCCGCCGTTGGCGCGCGACCCTGTTGTTGCTGTGTGTCACGCCGTGGGCTCTGTTCATGCTGTGGGCGGCGGCGGCCCCGATCGCCAACTCGGTGCTGAGCCTGGAAAAATTCGGTGAAACGCTGACGCCCGGTTACTTCGTCATCAAGCTGGCACTGGCATTGCTCCTGCTGCTGGTCTTGATCGACGCCATTGCGACCTGGCTCGGCGCCTGGCGTCATCGGTCGTGATGCTGCAAGGTTCGTCGCTGGGCTTGTGGATGCTGTTGGCGCTGGCGCTGCTGATCGTCACCACCGGCTTGCCGGTATGGGCTTTGCTGATCGGCGTGGCCAGCGCCTTCGCCAGCATCGCGCTGCTGGCGGGAAGCCTGGACCTGGCGATCCTGGCCGCCATGCCGACCCGGATCATCGGTTTGCTGGAGCACGACTTGCTACAGGCGCTGCCCCTGTACGTCTTCATCGGCGTCTTGTTGCAGCACCTGACGCTGGCCGATGTGCTGTTCTCGTCGCTCAAGCGTCTTTTCACCCGCACTGGCGTGGGCGGCAGTCTGGCGGCCTTGAGCGTCGGCGCCTTGATCGCCCCCATGAATGGCTCGGTGGCTTCCAGTTCGGCGCTGCTGGCCCGGCTGGTGGCGCCACGCCTGGGCCGGATGAACGCGGCAGCAGCCACCGCCTTGATCAGCGTCGCCGCCACCATCGGTGTGGTGGTGCCGCCGTCGCTGGTGCTGATCCTGCTGGGCGAAGCGATGCTGGCGGCGCACACCGAAGCCAGCAATCTGCCCGGCTTCGTGTTGGGCAGCCAGCGCATCATCAACACGCGGGATGTCTTCAATGCGGCCTTGTTGCCGGCCCTGTGCGTGCTGTTGCTGTGGGCCGTGCTGGTTTGGTGGTTGGGACGAAAGAATGCTGAAAAGCCGGCGCCGGCGCGCTTTCAATGGCGCCAGGAAGCCCTTTCCCTGCTGGCGGTAACGACGATCGTGCTGCTGCTGGCGGCGGTCTTTAGCGGCAAGATGTTTGCGGTGGAGGCGGCGGCCAGCGGCGGTGTTTTGCTGGTCGCCGGCGCGCTGGCGTCACGCGCGCTGAACTGGCCGCAATGGAAACTGGTGCTGGCCGACACACTGGCCCTGAGCGGTGCGCTGTTTGCCCTGTTGGTGGGGGCCAGCACCTTCAGCCTGGTTTTCAGGCTGCTGGGCACTGATCGCTGGATTGCGCTGCTGCTGTTGCATTCGACCCTGCCGCCGCAGTTGACGGCGGCGCTGGTGTTGTCGGCGGTGGCTTTGTGCGCCTGGGTGCTGGACGCGTTCGAGATGATCTTTGTTGTCATTCCTATCGTTGCGCCACCCTTGATCGTGATGCTGGGTGATGCCCAGCAAACCGCCGTTCTGTTGCTGCTGGTATTGCAACTGAGTTTCCTGATCCCGCCAATGGGCTATGCGGTGTTGATAGCGCGCGCCCGGGCCGGTCTGGGAGCGGTGGCCACGACGGCGCTGCTGAAAGCCTTGTTGCCGTTCATTTTGGTGCAGTGTGCCGTCACAACACTGGTCTTCCTGGCGCCAGGGAGCGTGCACCGGCTCGATGCAGCGGCGCCGGCAGCGACCGATGCGGCGCCCATGTCAAGCCAGGATATCGATCAGCAGATGCGCGACATGGCGCGCCAGAACGATGCCAGCGAACCTCTGGCGCAGCGCCCCGAACTGGCAAAATAAGCACCGATGAACAAACGAATATTGGTGGTTGGCGGTGGCATTGGCGGCCTGGCGGCGGCGCTGGCCTGTTCCAGGGCCGGTACCGATGCAGCCTTGTTCGAACGCGCCAGCGCGTTCAGCGAGGTCGGGGCCGGCATCCAGTTGGGGCCCAACGTGGTGAAGGTTCTCCAGGGCTGGGGTTTGCAGGACGCGCTGAAGGCGGTGGCCGCCTTTCCGCAGCGCTTGCAGGTGCGCAGCGCCATGACCGGCCAGGAGTTGGGTGTGTTGCGTCTGGGGGCTGCGACCGTGCAACGCTATGGCGCACCCTATGCAACGATTCACCGGGCCGATCTGCATGCCTTGCTGCTGGCCGCATTGAAGCAGGGTGGCGACATGCCGCTGAACCTCGACAGCGAGGTCGCCGGCTTTGTGCAGCACGACACTGGTGTCATGCTGCGGACCACCGATGGCCGCCAGGCGCAAGGCGCCGCGCTGGTCGGCGCCGACGGTTTGTGGAGCCGGGTGCGCCAGCAGTTGCTGGGTGACGCTGCGCCGGTTGCCAGCGGTCATCTGGCCTATCGCGCCCTGGTGGCGCAGAGCAGTCTGCCGGAAAAACTGCGCTCCCACCAGGTCACCGTCTGGTTGGGGCCGGCGATGCATGCGGTGCAATATCCGGTGCAAGCCGGCGCCTCGCTCAACGTCGTGGTGATCGTCACCGGTCGCGTGCCGGGCGACATCGCGAGTTGGGACCACGCTGCCAACAGCGCCAATTTGCGACGCAGCCTGGCGCACGCCTGTAGCCCGTTGCAGGAACTGCTGCAAGCCATAGCGCATTGGCGTTTGTGGGGTCTGAGCATCCGTCCCCCGATGCGCGGCCCGTGGGAGCAAGCGCAGAACCGGGTGGCGCTGCTGGGCGACGCGGCGCATCCCATGGTGCCGTACCTGGCGCAGGGCGCCGGCATGGCGATCGAGGACGCGCAGGCGCTGGCCCAGTCGCTGGCGGCCAGCGGCGTCGACGTGGTGACCGCATTGAGGCACTATGCCAACGCCAGATGGCAGCGCAACGCGCGGGTCCAGGCCGGCGCCCTTCGCAATGGGCAGATATTTCATGCCACCGGCTTGCTGCGCTGGGGTCGCGATGCCGCCATGAAAGTGCTGGGAGAACACCTGCTGGACATGCCCTGGCTGTACCGTGGCCCGGCCTGATGCGGCATGGGCATGAAGCCCAAAAAAAATGGAGTAGCATCGCGCCTTGTCCGATTTTTTTTCATTTCTCCAGAGGAGAGTTACGTGAAAGCTTTGTTCATTAAATCCGCGGCAGCCATCACCGTTGCGGCAGCCTTTGCCCTGCCGGCGCTGGCCGCCACGCCCAAAGACACCTTGGTGGTGGCCTGGTCGATTGACGACATGATCACCCTGGACCCGGGCGAGACCTTCGAGCTCTCGACCGGCGAGATCATGGGCAACTCGTACGACCGGCTGATCCGTCTCGATGTGAACGATCCGTCCAAGCTGGTGGCTGACGTGGCCAAATCCTGGTCGGTGTCGGCCGACGGCAAGACCTACAGCTTCGAACTCAAACCCGGAATCAAATTCGCCTCCGGCAATGCCTTGAGCGCCGAGGACGTCGTGTTCTCCCTGCAGCGCGCCGTGATTCTGGACAAGGCGCCGGCTTTCATTCTGACGCAGTTCGGTTTCACCAAGGACAACGTCAAGGACAAGATCAAGCAGACCGGTCCCTTGACGCTGACGATGGAAACCGACAAGTCGTACGCGCCGTCCTTCGTCTACAACTGCTTGACGGCCAATGTGGCCGCCATCGTCGACAAGAAGCTGGTGCTGTCCAAGGAGGTCAACGGCGACCTGGGCTACGCTTGGCTGAAGACCAACTACGCCGGCTCCGGCCCCTTGAAAGTGCGTGAGTGGCGGGCCAACGAGATCGTCGCGCTGGAGCGCAACGACAACTACTACGGCGAGAAAGCCAAGCTGGCGCGCGTCATCTACCGGCACGTGAAAGAGGCGGCAACGCAACGCCTGCTGCTGGAAAAAGGCGATGCCGATATCGCCCGCAACCTGTCGCCGCAAGACCTTGCCGCGATCGTCAGCAACAAGGACATCAAGACCACCGCCACGCCCAAGGGCACCGTGTATTACTTCAGCCTGAACCAGAAGAACCCGATTCTGGCTAAACCGGAGGTGCGCGAAGCCTTCAAATGGCTGGTCGACTACGCGGCGATTGGCGACACGCTGATCAAGAACATCGGCGTCATCCATCAGAATTTCCTGCCTATCGGTCTGCTCGGTGCCAGCACCGAGAAGCCTTACAAGCTTGACGTTGCCAAGGCCAAGGCGCTGCTGGCCAAAGCCGGCTATCCCAACGGCTTCAAGGTCACGCTGGACATGCGCACGGTGCAGCCGGTGCAGGGCATCACCGAGGCCTTCCAGCAGACCGCCAAACGGGCCGGCATCGACATCGAGATACTGCCCGGCGATGGCAAGCAGACCCTGACCAAGTACCGGGCCCGTACCCACGACATCTATGTGGGCCAGTGGGGCGCCGACTACTGGGATCCGCATAGCAACGCCGACACCTTTGCGCGCAACCCCGACAACTCGGACAACGCGAAGTCCAAGCCGCTGGCCTGGCGCAATGCCTGGGACATCCCCGCTCTGACAAAGAAAGCCGATGCCGCCGTGCTGGAACGTGATGCCAAGAAACGCAAGGCCATGTACGAGGAGATAGAGACCGAGTTCCGCAAGACCAGCCCCTTTGTGATGTTGTTCCAGGAGACCGAGGTGGCAGCCATGCGCAGCAATGTCATGGGTCTGAAGCTGGGTCCGACCTTCGATACCAATTACATGTTCAAGGTCTCCAAGTAAGCGTCGGTCACTGATTCTGGTTTGAGCGCCGTTACGCAAATGCCGTCGGGCCGGCGCAGGGGTGTCGGTCCGCGTCGCTGGCTCAAGGCCGCGGGAAATTTCCTGCTGGCCATTGTCTTGACTTACCTGGGGCTGCTGGCAGTCACGTTTTTCATTGGCCGCGTGATCCCGATCGACCCGGTGCTGGTGATCGTCGGCGACCACGCCAGCGAGCAGGTGATGGCCCGGGTACGCGAAGAGATGGGCTTGAACAAGCCGCTGTGGCAGCAGTTCTACATCTACCTCGGCAAGGTCCTGCACGGTGATTTCGGCGTTTCGGTGCTGACCTCCAATCCGGTGCTGCAGGACATCAAGCGGGCTTTTCCGGCCACCATCGAGCTGGCCACGCTGGGCATCATCATCGGCGCCGGCATCGGTGTGCCATTGGGTGTCTGGGCCGCCGTGCGGCGTGGCGGCCTGGTCGACCAGGTGGTGCGGGTGATGGGCTTGATCGGTTATTCGGTACCCATCTTCTGGCTCGGCCTGATGGGGCTGGTGCTGTTTTATGCCCGCTTGGGCTGGGTCGGCGGGCCGGGCCGCATCGACGTCAGCTACGAATACACGCTCACCCTGGTCAGCGGCTTCATGCTGCTCGACGCCGCGCGCGCCGGACAGTGGGACGCGTTCGGCAACGCCTTGTCGCACCTGATCCTGCCGGCTGCGCTGCTGGGCTATTTTTCGCTGGCCTACATCAGCCGCATGACGCGCTCTTTCATGCTCAACGAACTGGCGCAGGAGTATGTGGTGGCGGCGCGTGCCAAGGGTCTGTCGGAGGCCCGCATCATCTGGCGCCACGCGCTGCGCAATGCGGCCGTGCCGCTGGTCACGGTGGTGACGCTGTCGTACGCCGGCCTGCTGGAGGGCTCGGTCCTGACCGAAACCGTGTTTGCCTGGCCCGGGCTGGGCTTGTACATCACCAACTCGCTGCAAAACGCCGACATGAACGCGGTGCTGGGCGGCACCATCGTGGTCGGCTCCATCTTCATCGGCCTGAACCTGTTGTCGGACCTGTTGTACCAGTTGCTCGACCCGCGGACCAAGAAGCGATGAGCGACAACAGCACCACGCGGCGCGCGCCCAGCCTGCATGACTGGCTGATGTCCGAGCGACCGCAGTCGCGCCGGCAGGCGTCGCTCGGTCGGGCCTACGGCGCCTGGCGCACCTTTGCCCGCAACCGGCTGGCGCTGCTTGGCTTGGCGATCGTGCTGGCGCTGGTGCTGCTGGCCATCTTCGCCGATCTGCTGGCGCCTTACTCACCGTACATCGGCGACCTGCGCACGACCCGCTTGTTGCCGCCGTCGGTCATGCACTGGTTCGGCACCGACGATCAGGGTCGCGACATTCTGTCGCGCCTGATCTTTGGCTCGCGCATCACCTTGTACGTGGTGCTGCTGGTGGCGGTGCTGGCGGCGCCCATCGGACTGGCCGTAGGCACCGTGGCGGGCTATGCCGGCGGCTGGCTGGACGCCGTCCTGATGCGCCTCACCGATATCTTTCTGGCGTTCCCGCGGCTGATTCTGGCACTGGCTTTTGTTGCCGCCCTCGGCCCCGGCATCGGCAATGCGGTGATTGCCATCGCCATCACCTCCTGGCCGCCTTATGCGCGCATCGCGCGCGCCGAGACGCTGACGATTCGCCAGACCGACTACATTGCGGCGGTGCAACTGCTGGGCGCCTCGCCCTGGCGCATCGTGTTGCGCCACATCATGCCGCTGTGTGTTTCCTCGGTCATCGTGCGCGTAACGCTGGACATGGCCGGCATCATCCTGACCGCCGCCGGCCTGGGCTTTCTGGGCCTGGGGGCGCAGCCGCCGATGCCGGAGTGGGGCGCCATGATCGCCAACGGCCGGCTCTACGTGCTGGACCAGTGGTGGGTGGCGGCGGCGCCCGGCGCGGCGATCTTTCTGGTCAGCCTGGCTTTCAACCTGCTGGGCGACGGCTTGCGCGATGCGCTGGACCCGAAGACGACAAAATGACGCTGCCATCAAGTTCAAATTCGGGTCTGCCCGGCGAGCCCATGTTGCGGGTGGATGACCTGCGGGTCTCGTTTCCGAACCGCGACGGCGGCCGCACCGAGGCTGTGCGCGGCGTCTCGTTTCAACTGGGGCGCGAGCGCCTGGGCATCGTCGGCGAATCGGGCTCCGGCAAGTCGCAGATGGGGCGGGCGATTCTGGGCCTGACCGCGCCCGAAGGCCGGGTCACGGCCAACAAACTGGCCTTCAACGGCATCGACCTGCTGGACTGCGCGCCAAAGCAGCGGCGCGAGTTGCGCGGCGGACGCATTGCCATGGTGTTGCAAGACCCCAAGTTCTCGCTCAACCCGGTGATGACCATAGGCCAGCAAGTGGTGGAGACGCTGCGCGCCCACAGCCGCGTTTCCGGCAAGGCCGCGCGCAGCGAGGCCATGGCGGCGCTGGAGG
>NZ_JAQTMS010000081.1 GCF_028714215.1 Rhodoferax sp.
ACCCGCATCGGTGCCTGCGACGCTGATGCCGCTCACGCTCACGGCCTTGGCTGTGCCGACGTTCTTGTCGGCGAAGCTGGCGCTGGTGTCGCTCAAGCTCAATACATCGCCCGCGACGCGGTTGTCCCTCAAGATCACGCTGGCAACATTGCCGCCGTCATAGACCTTGTTCACACCGGTGGCACTCACCGTCAATGCCTTGGGTGTGATGTCGGCGTTGAGGGTTTCAGTGATGCTGTAGTTGGACGCCAGGCCGCCGTTGCTGCCGTTGGCGAGCGTGTGGCTGGCGGTGACGGTCTTGCCGGTACCGGCATTTTTGTTGCTGAAGCTGCCGGTGCTGCTCCCCACGCTCACCGTCTCAATGCCGACAAAGCCGCTCAAGGTGCCTGGGGTAACGCTGATCAGGGTGGTGCCGTCGTAGGTTTTGTTGGCGGCGCTGCTGCCGGTAATGGTCAAGGCCTTCTGGGCGATGGTCAGCGCGCCGTCCACGTAGGTGACAGCGTAGCCCTGCTGCGAGGTCGAATACAAGCCGCTGCCGGTGTTCGTATACGTACCGGCATTGACGGCGCTGGTGGCCGTTCCGCCGACAGCCAGGGTGCCGAGCAGGCGAACATCGGGCGTTGCCGAATAAGTCACGCTGGGCGCGCTGCCGCTGTACACCGTCGCGTCATAGTTCTTGGACGTGTTGCCCACGGTCACCGTCAGCGGCGTCATGAAGCTGCGCAGCAACGGGTTGCTGTGGCCGTCGTACACGACCCAGATGTTGGTCAAATCCCAGGTGCCGAAATTGGCCGATTGCTGCATTTGCGCGGTGGTGAGGCCCACATCGCTGGTCTGCGTGCCATAAGCCAGCCCGAAACCGGATGCATTGATAGCGCTGTTCCAAGCGCTGTGGGAAATGGTTCCGCCGTTGTAACCGGCCAGGCCGCCCCTGAAGCCTCCGCTGGTGCTGCCCGTGGCATAGCTGTTGCGGACCGTGCCGTAGTTGCTGCCCACCAGCCCGCCCGCGACGGAGTTGGCCCTGTTTGTGACGTTGACATTGGCGTAGCTGTTGCTCACCAAGCCACCACTGTTGCGGCCGACCAGTCCGCCGACGCCGTTGGCCGTGCCCGAGACACTGCCGGTGGCATAGCTGCCATTGACCGTGCCATAGTTGTTGCCCACCAAGACGGCATCATTGCCAAGACCACCACCGTTATCGCCTCCGGTCACCGTGGCGTTAATCAGTCCCACGTTCTGGATCAGCGACGAGCCGTAGGTGCGGCCAAACAAGGCCACTTCGCTTTGGGATGGTCGGTTGATGGTCAGGCCGCTGATGCTGTGGCCCAGTCCGTCGAATTTGCCTCTGAACCAGAACCCGGGGGTAGTGTTGCCCACGGGTATGAAGCCCGCGCCAGTGTTCCAGGTGCTGGTGGCACTGGCGTCGATGTCGGCACCCAGCACGTAGTTGCCGCCCAAGTTGCCGTTCATGCCCTGCAAGTCGGTGGCGGTGCTGCTGCCTGCTGCTCCCAGGCTGGTAAGGACGGTGTAATTGACCACCGCGCCATCGCTGCCGAGCAGGGTGCTGAAGTTGTTGCCTGCGGGCAGGTTGACCGGCGCGTTGACCTTATACGTGCTGGTGTTGCCTGCAGCGAGCGCACCCTGGCCGTATTGCAGCGCCAGGCTGGCCGTGCCGGAGCCGTTCATCGCGCTGTTGATGTTGATGTTGTTTTGCGCGTTCAGCGTCAGTGTGTTGGCGGCCCAGCTCACGCTGTCGTTGACGTTGACATTGCCTGCCGTGCCGCTGGCACCCGTGCTGCTTTGGATGGTGACGTTGCCACCCGCGAGGTTGCCGCTCAGCGCGGCGCCGGTCATGTCACCGCCCGTGGCGGCGATGGTGAAGTCCACCGGGTCGATCAGCCAAGTGCCGCTCAGGCCGTTCGCAGACTGGGTCGTGACTTTGGTGCTGTCGGCAATCTTGACGTGGGCGGCACTGGTTTCGATGAAGCCGCCTTTGCCACCATGACCGCTGCTGGGCGCGCTGGCATCGAGCGTGCCGCCGACATTGACCGTGCCCACTTGCATGTCACCGATGAGCTTGATGGTGCCGCTTACGTTCTCAACCGTGCGTGCTTCGATGATGCCGCTGTTGTTGACCACCGCTGTGCTCAGGGCATCAGCCGCCTTGGCCGACATGAAGACCTGGCCGCCGTCGGCCACCACCAGTTGTTTGTTGTCGACCAGCGCCTTGAGTGCGCCTTGGTCAATATTGAAGCTCAACAAAGAGCCGTTGTTGATTTGCAGCGTGACTTTGTCGCCAGCGGCCAGCAGCGCAGTGCCCAGGCGCGCGGAGATCACGCCTTGGTTGCGCACCTCGGGCGCCAACAGCGCGATGTAGCCGCCGCTCTTGGCAGTGAGCGTTCCTTGGTTGACGACGCTGGCATTGCTTCCACTGGCTCCAGAAAAACTGTATTTACCGGCCATGAAGTCGGCATCGCTCAGGTTCTGGGTCGAGGCCACCAGGCCGCCTACATTGACCTGAGAGCCTGCGCCAAACAGCACGCCGCTGGGGTTGAGGATGAAGACCTGGCCGTTGGCGCTGAGTGAGCCCAGGATCTGGCTCGGGTCCTGGCCGACGACGCGGTTGAGCGCGATGGCCGCAGCATTGGGCTGCACAAAGTTCACCGACTCGTTGCTGGCAATGCCAAAGCTTTGCCAATTGATCGCCAGGCTCTGGCTACCCTGGTTGATGGTGGTGTTAGTGCTGCCGTTTTGGCCCGTTTGTGCAATGCTGCCGCTACCTGCCGTCACCTGCCCGCCCGTGGGGCCCGCTTGTGCCCAAGGGGTGAGCAAAGCCGTGCTGGCCAGCACGGCTGCCATGGTGCTGACCACGCGGCTGGCGCGCCCAGAGCTTGACTTGCTGCGGCCCTTGGCATTTTCTGCGCAGCAGACCCAGGTGTTGCTGATGTGGTTCCAGACGAGGCGATAGATGCGGTTCATTCAAAGTCCTGTGTTGACGGCGTGAAAAGGCTGAAAAGGAGAGACGAAATCCGAGAATTTCTCTTGCATGTATGCTAGGGACGAACGCCACTTTTGTATGTCGCCAGAACTAGCGACACCGCCACCGGAAAGAAAATTTCGATGTAGCTAGTTCTAGCGACAGACAGATACCCAGGATTTGGTTAGCCTTGCGTAAGGTTCGAACCACCTTGGCGCTTGGTGCCAAGTCCGCATGGACCATAGAATCCGCTTGCTTATCTTTTGCTTGGATAGAAAATCTTCTGATGCCACGACTTTCCACAGGCCATCCTCTCATTCGCGTGGCGCTGGTGGAGGACGACGTCAGTTTCCAGCGGGCTTTGACCGAGGCCGTTGCTGCAACGCCCGATATCACGCTGTTCAATGTCGCGGGGACGTGCGCGCTGGGGCTGCAAATGCTGGAATTGATGCAGGTGCCGGCCGATGTGTTGCTGGTGGACCTGGGTTTACCCGATGGCAGTGGCATTGACGTGATCCGGGCGGCGCACGCCAAGTGGCCGGGTTGCAGCATCATGGTGAGCACGACGTTTGGCGATGAGCTGCATGTGATGCAGTCGCTTGAAGCCGGTGCCTCCGGCTACCTGCTGAAAGACAGCGCGCCGGAAAGGATGGTGTTCGAGATTCGCAGCCTGTATGCCGGCGGCAGCCCTATCAGCCCGCTGATCGCACGGCAGATTTTGATGCGTTTCCGGCAGGATGATAAAACCGCGGCAGCAAGTACGATGCCAGTTTCCGTCAAACAACATACGGCATTGTCCGCACGCGAGAAAGAAGTGTTGGAGTTCATTACCAAGGGTTTTACTTCCGATGAGATCGCCGCATTGATCAACGTGTCGCGCCATACCGTGCTGACTTTTATTCGTCGCATTTACGCAAAGCTCGAAGTAAATTCCAAGACTGAAGCAATCTACGAAGCGCGTAAATTGGGGTTGCTGGATGAGTAGACTCGCGCAATTCTTAAATATGGATATGCCGCGACGCCCCACTGTAAAACGCATTTTTAACAAGTGGTGGCGGCTTTTTTTAAGGTACGCACACAACACAGTCATTCCCCTTGCCGTGCTGCTGATCGTCGGTGCGACCCTGAGCTGGGTCGCCTATGACGAGTATCTGCAAACCGAGGAGTTTGAATTTCGGCTGCTTGAAGCCCACGCCCGCAATGCTGATGCACGGGTCGCGGAAGCAACGGACAAAATCGGCCACTTGCTGAACCTGCTGGCCGCAGCGCGGCTGCACAGCGGTCCGCTGCGTGACAACGCGTTCACCGCCACGCTCGACCGGCACAGACAAGACATTCCCGAACTCGGCACGTTGTTGCTGACGGATACCGCCGGGCGCATTCACAGCGCTACCGATGCAACGTTGATCGGGCGGGATGTTTCACAAGAGCCCTACTTCGCCGCTCACCTCGGGCATGAGCTGGCGCCGAAACTATTTATGTCACGCCCCGATATACGTCTGCTGGGCACCACTGCCGTGATTTTCACTTTGCCCGTGGTCGATGCCGATCACCGATTTCTCGGTGTCGTCGGTGTCAGCATCAGGTTCAATTTTTTGCAGGGCGTATTGCAAGTGATCAACCCGGACGACTCCGCCAGCATGTCCGTTATCGTCAACCGGGATGGCGATCTTGTGTATCGCCGTGGTGAGCCGGAGAAATTCTTCGGTATCAACATCGTCAAGGTCAGCACGGTATTTCGGGAGCATTCCCGCCTGCACCAGCCGGTGACACGGCATATCGGCCCGTCTGCCCAGGATGGCAAAACCCGGCTTTTTCTCGTGCGGGATGTCGGTGCCTCCGGCCTGAGTTTGATCCTGTCTCGTCAACTCGATGAGGTACTCGCCAAGTGGCAGCGCAATGCCGTTATTTATGCGCTGATTTTTTTGTTCACTGTCGTGGTGGTGGTCTTTCTTGCTATCTCTGCTGCGCGTCGCAAACAATTGGAGGCGGATGTTATCAACAGCCATAAACGACTGCGCGAGATCGAACAGCGTCAAATTTTGAGCCAGGAGCGCCAACGGTTGATGCAAGACATGCATGACGGACTGGGCTCATCACTCATCAGCGCATTGCGGGTGGTAGAACACGGACGAATGGACGAGACAGAAGTCGCGCATATGCTCAAAGGTTGCATCGACGATCTTAAGCTGGCGATCGATTCGATGGAGCCGGTAGATGCCCATCTGCTGCTGTTGTTAGCCACGCTGCGCTTTCGCTTGGGGCCACGTTTGGAGAGCACGGGTATCGCGCTGCACTGGGAAGTGCAAAATGTGCCCGATCTCGATTGGCTGGAGCCCAAAAATGCTTTGCATATTTTGCGTATCTTGCAGGAGGCGTTTGCCAACATCATCAAGCACACGCAGGCCACGGAAATTCGCGTGGCGACCGGTGTCGATGGCGCTTGGGTGGTGGTGACGGTGCGCGACAACGGCGCTGGGTTTTCTATCGAAAAGGCACTTCAAATCGGTGGCAAAGGCTTGGCCAATCAGACACACCGCGCGCATGCCATCGGTGCTGAAGTCGCCTGGGCCTCGGACGCATCTGGGACATCTTTCACCTTGCGCTTGCCGATACAGCGTGTGCGGGCGGTGTCGTCAGGCTTTGGCGGCCTTTGAGCAAATAGGGGCGTCCATTCCAATAATGTCCATGCTTATGGTCATTGTGCCCGTGACCGTCGCCGGTGGTGGAGCAACATGTGAACATGTTCGGGTCGTTCGAGTTCAGCAACGTGAGTTCCAAGTCGGTACGTGAACTCGCCAGCGCAGTGGGGTGCGATGTCAAGCGCGTGCATGAAGACGTGGTTATCCTGGCTGAGCTGGGCATGCTGGAGCGAACAGAGGGCGCTCGGAGTCCACGCCGATGTGCTCCAGCATCTTCCTGATCTGTGCGCCCTCGGTAATGAACACGCTCAGGCGCATCTGTCTGGAGCCGATGCACAAGCTGACACTGGAATTCATGGCCTTGCACGACGCGCTGCTTTCGGCACGGCTAAACCACTGTGGTCGCACAGAGAGCTACAAGTTGGGCGCCAGCAGCCGCTGCAGCGCCTGCTCGTTCATGCCACGGCGCACCGCCAGGTCTTTCAACTGGTCGTCGCCAATCTTGCCGACGCTGAAATAGGTGCTGTCGGGGTGGCCCAGATAGAAGCCGCTGACACTGGCCGCCGGCGTCATGGCCAGGCTGTCGGTGATACCCATGCCGATGTCGGCGCATTGCAGCAGATCGAACATGTCCTTCTTGACGCTGTGGTCCGGGCAGGCCGGGTAGCCGGGCGCCGGCCGGATGCCCTGGTATTTTTCGGCGATCAGTTGTTCCGTGCTCAGCGCTTCCTGCGCCGCGTAGCCCCACAGGTCGGTGCGCACTTTTTGGTGCAGGCATTCGGCCAAGGCCTCTGCCAGGCGGTCGGCCAGCGACTTGAGCATGATCGCCGAGTAGTCGTCATGGTCGTCGGCAAAGTATTTTTCCTTTTTGTCGACGCCGATGCCGGCGGTCAGCGCGAAGACGCCCGCGTAGTCGGGGGCCACGCCCTTGGGGGCGACGAAATCGGCCAGGCAGCGGCTGGGCCGCAGCACACCGTCGACGACCTGCTTTTCGGTCTGCTGGCGCAGGCCGTACCAGGTCAGCGCCACCTGCGAGCGGGTCTCATCGGTATAGAACTCGATGTCGTCGCCATTGACCGAGTTGGCCGGATAGAGTCCGATCACGGCATTGGCGCTGAGCCAGCGACCCTCGATCAGGCGCTTGAGCATGCGCTGGCCGTCGGCGTAGACGCGCACCGCCTCCGGCCCAACGACCTCGTCTTTCAGGATCGCCGGGAACGGCCCGGCCAGGTCCCAGGTCTGGAAGAACGGACCCCAGTCGATGAACTTGGCCAGTTCACTCAGATCAAAATTTCGGAAGACGCGCCGGCCCAGGAATTTCGGCTGTGTCGGGGTGTAGTGGCTCCAGTCGACAGGCGTCTTGTTGGCGCGGGCGCGTGACAAAGGCCACAGGGGGGTCTGCTTCTTGCTGGCATGCTGTAGACGCACCCGTTCGTAATCGCTGTTGAGCTCGGCGATGTAGCTGGCCGCCTGCTCCGACAGCAGGCCTTGCGCCACGCTGACGCTGCGCGAGGCGTCGGGCACGTAAACCACCGGTCCCTCATAATGCGGCGCAATCTTGACGGCGGTGTGCACGCGCGAGGTGGTGGCGCCGCCTATCATCAGCGGGATTTTCTTGATGCGGAAATGCTCGTCCTTCTGCATCTCGCCGGCCACGTACTGCATCTCCTCCAGGCTGGGCGTGATCAGGCCCGACAAGCCCACGATGTCGGCGCCTTCCACCTTGGCGCGGGCCAGGATTTCGTGGCACGGCACCATCACGCCCATGTTGACGACATCGAAGTTGTTGCACTGGAGCACCACGGTGACGATGTTCTTGCCGATGTCGTGCACGTCGCCCTTGACGGTGGCAATGATGATCTTGCCCTTGCTGCGCACGTCGCGCCCGGCCGCTTCGTCGAGGCGTTTTTCGGCCTCGATGTAGGGAATCAAATGCGCCACTGCCTGCTTCATCACGCGGGCGCTTTTCACCACCTGCGGCAGGAACATCTTGCCCTGGCCGAACAGGTCGCCGACGATGTTCATGCCGTCCATCAGCGGGCCTTCGATCACGTGCAGCGGGCGCCCGCCTTTTTTCAGAATCGCCTGGTAGGCCTCCTCGGTGTCTTCGACAATGAAATCGGTGACACCGTGCACCATGGCGTGGCTCAGGCGCTGCGCCACCGTGGCCGGCTGCTCGGGCGTGCCGCGCCAGGCCAATCTGGTGCTCTCGTCCCTGGCCGCGCCCTTGGCGTTTTCGGCAATCTCGACCAGGCGCTCGCCGGCATCGGGGCGGCGGTTCAGCACCACGTCCTCGACCCGCTGGCGCAACTCCGGCTCCAGTTCGTCGTAGACACCGACCATGCCGGCATTGACAATGCCCATGTCCATGCCGGCTTGAATAGCGTGGTACAGGAACACGGTGTGAATCGCTTCGCGCACCGGGTCGTTGCCGCGGAACGAGAAGCTCACGTTGGAGACGCCGCCCGACACCTTGGCGCCGGGCAGATGCTGCTTGATCCAGCGCGTGGCATTGATGAAATCGACGGCGTAGTTGTTGTGCTCTTCGATGCCGGTGGCGATGGCGAAGATGTTGGGGTCGAAGATGATGTCTTCCGGCGGGAAGTCGACCTCGTCGACCAGGATGCGGTAGGCGCGCTCGCAGATCCCGATCTTGCGCTCATAGGTGTCGGCCTGGCCCTGCTCGTCGAACGCCATCACCACGGCGGCCGCGCCATAGCGGCGCAGCAGCCTGGCCTGCCGTTTGAACTCGGCCACCCCTTCCTTCATGCTGATGGAATTGACGATGCCCTTGCCCTGCACGCAGCGCAACCCGGCCTCGATCACGCTCCACTTGCTGGAGTCGATCATGATGGGCACGCGCGAGATGTCGGGCTCGCTGGCAATCAGGTTCAAGAAGCGCACCATGGCGGCCTGGCTGTCCAGCATCGCCTCGTCCATGTTGATGTCGATGATCTGGGCGCCGTTCTCCACCTGCTGGCGCGCCACCGCCAGCGCCTGCTCGAACTCACCGTTCAGGATCATGCGGGCAAAGGCTTTGGAGCCGGTCACATTGGTGCGCTCGCCAATGTTGACAAACAAATTTCCGGTGCCAATCTGCACCGGCTCCAGGCCGGACAGCTTCATAGTGGGAACAAGGGTATCGGACATGCATCTCACCTGTAAATGTCAAAAAGCAGGTGAGCGTCGTTGGCAATATCCAAGCCTGACGGATAGTCTGATCCGCTGCAACGCTCCTTGGATACGCTGATTTTAAGGGACAAGCCCGACCGGCTGCTGGCCGGCCAGCGCCGACAAGGCCATCGGCCTAGCGATAGAACGCTTCGACCTGGCCCTTCAATTTGATCAGCAGCGGTTGGCCCTTGCGGTCCAGGGTCTTGCCGGCGGCGACCTTGATCCAGCCCTCGCTGAGGCAGTATTCCTGTACATCGGAACGCTCCTTGCCGTTGAACCGGATACCGATGTCGTGTTCGAACACGGCAGCGACGTGATGCGGACTGCGCGCGTCAATCGACAAATGGTCCGGCAGCGGGGGGCGTTGAGTGGTTTCGGTCATGGGTGGCTACTTGTTTCAAGGGTTCAACTGAAGGCGCAGGAACCCGGCCCGCCGGCGTGTCCGCACGAGTCGCAGGGGCTGGGCAGGGCCGGTGCGGCGGCTTGCGAGCCGGCAACGGTGGCGAACACCGACAGCAATTTTTCCAGTTTTTTCGAGTGGCAGGTCGGGCACTCCGGCGTGTTGCCGGAGCGCACCAGGGCTTCAAACTTGTGACCGCAGTCACCACAGGCATATTCGTAAATGGGCATCTCGACTCTCCAGGTCAGGTTCCAATTATCGACCCAGGCGGGCGGCGGGAATGAAGCCCAGCCCGCAAGACCGAGCGCACGCAGACAGAGGCGCCGGAGGACCCGCGCTGAAAAGCGTGGGATTTCAGGCCGGCGTGTGGTCGTAATTCAACCATTGCGTGGTTGATTTTCAACCACCAAAATCACGGCATGCGTCGGCGCCAAGCCTGGTTTGAGTGCGCCGGCCATCCTGAGAGCGCAATCCCGGCAAGGACTTCAAGGGACTGCGCCATTTGCAGGAGACCGAGCCGACCGCTTCCAATGCGGCATCGTGCTGTATGCTGGACGCGAGTTACGCGTCCTCCAACGGGATCACCTAGTTTGATACGATGCTGGCAATGAACCTAGCTCACAACCCCTGATAAACCCGGCGTGCCACCGAGTCTTATGGTTCACGGTTACCTGATCGATCTTGACGACACCCTGATTGATGACACATGGAGTATGGAGGTCGCCGCAAAATGGCTGGCGGTGAAGTTCGCAATACCTGGATGTGATACGTCGGAGCAGGTCGTCGCACGCTGGACCGTGCTGACTCAACTGAATTGGTGTAGATTTCGCAACGGTGAACTTTCGCTTCGGGAACAAAGACGGAAAAGAGTGCGCGGGCTCCTGCAACGGGAGTTGAATGACGGCGAAGCCGATGAAGTATTCGCCGGCTACGCGTCTGAATACCAACGCAATTGGCGTCTCGTCCCGGGAACGACCGAGTTCTTGAGACGAACCGCGACGCTACCGCGGGTCATTGTGAGCAACGGGGAACGCAGCCAGGTCCATCGGAAGCTCACCGCGTTGGGAATACACCATCACTTCGTCGCAATCGTCACACCCGAGGATGCCGAGGTTCCAAAACCAAACGCGAAAATTTTTCTTCATGCAGCAGAACTGCTGGGCCTGCGCCCGCACCAATGCCTCATGATCGGTGACGACTATGAAGCTGACATTCGGCCAGCCGATAGCTTGGGCATGTCAACATTTCATGTGGTTCGCGGTACAGCAGGCAGGGAAATCCTTGATGCAGTGCCCCCTTGCCCTGAGTGAATAGCGGCATCGAGCGACTGCCATTGAGAAATCTGGAAGTCGGCAACCAGTCTGAACTTGCTGGCCGCAGAGGCACCGCTGAACTTTTTGATTGAACTACCGCAGCAGACACAATCCCGACTTTTACGCGGTGCTGTCAGAAGTCAAGTACGCAGCGTAACCGGTCGTCCATGGCAGCCCTCCAGTTTGGTACGATGCAGCCGTGCTTCCCTTGTCAATCCCGATTGTTGGGCGTTGGTCACCCGCCGATGTTTTGCGTAGAGAGGTCGGTTTCCAATGCCGACTAAAACCCAGCCGACACGCAGTAGCAGGATGCCGCTCGGCGGCGCTTGCTGCGTACTGGTGGCCTTCAACGTTAAATCGCCACTTCATTTCGACCCCAGCGTCTATCTGGTGCCGAGATTGAGCACAACAACACCGCCGACTACGAGCCCAAGCCCGGTCAGCCGAAATGCAGTGACGGGCTCGCCATAGATGGCCATTCCAACGATGGCTGTGACTGCTGTGCCACTTGCTGCCCAGACGGCATAGGTTAGTCCCATTTCAAGTTGCTTCATCGCAATGGACATGAGCCATACGGCGAGTACATAGCAAAAGCCTGCAAGCGCCGCGGGAAGCAACCGCGCGAAGCCTTCTGAGTGCTTCAGCGCAATGGTTCCTACAACTTCCGAAACGACGCTGCTGGCGATTAGCAGCCAGGCCACGAGATTTGAATTCATTGGGTACTTCCAGACATGCCCGCTTGCCGCTTATACCGAGCGGCGCGAGCAATGCTTAGGGGCGGTACCTTGAAGGTGGGGAGTCTACTGCAAGCGTACCTCGCTCTCCTTTAGAAGGGTTACAGCGTTCGCCGGGGGACAGGGATAGGCGACAGTGCGTTATGGCTTGCCGTAAAAGGCGATAACGAGTTTATCGGCGACGGGCTACTTGAATTGCTTGGGATTGTTTGTATGTGCGAAACACGCGGCGAAAACTGGAAAGCCACAGACAAGCAAATTGAAGAGTTTCTAAAGAAATATGAAATCCAACTCTGAAATGTTTGATGTTCCGCAGGCGCGAAAAACTGACCGATAGTTTGGCTGCTGCCGGAGCGCCAACCATGCCGGCGAACGGCTGCTATCTGGAAATTTGGCTGACGGCTTCCAGCCCTCTGGAGTCATTCCCGGCCGAAACTCCAATGACCCCTGACGCTGCACAAGAGCCGGGCATGACCAAAATCCGATTCGGCACAGCGAGTGACCGCTTTAGACAATTCACATCGACGAAGGGCCGCTTGAGAGTGAAGGCCCCCAATGCCCGCCCGCAGGACGTGCATCGCGCCACACCCAGCACGCCTTGTGCCGCCAAGAATCCGCTGACACCTCAAAGGGCGTGCGCGGCTCGTCGGTGAACTGCAGCAGCCTCGAACCGGGGACTCAGCGCAGCAACCGCGCGCTGCCGATAGCGACCTGGTCAACTTCCGTCAGGCCTTTTTGGCCCAGGCACTGCACCAGCCTTTGGCCGTCACGTTCTTGCCTTGGAAAACCGGGCAACCGCCCGCTGAATCACCCGCCTTGCCCAAGTACAAGGCGCACCCGCTGCACTGGCTACCGGCAACGTAGGCCTTGAATTTGGCTTTGTCGACCCGGATGGCGTCATCCACATAACCGAGCGCGACGGCTTGAACATCTTTCTCGCCGACCAGCGCGGCGACGCCCGTCACCGGCGCGGTGGCCGCGTAGGCGGACTGCATGCCGGCCGAACCGACGGTGAACAGCGCAGCGCCAGCGGTAGGCACGATTGCAATGAAGCGGCGACGTGTGGTGGTGATGTTCATTTGGATTTCCTTCAATTGATTGACTTTGGGACCTTCGGGCATTGAAAAGACGCTGCAGTCACAGCTCGGACAACTCAACTCAAAGAGCTCGGCTTGCGCGAAATGACGGCATTCGCCAGACGTAGCCGCTGCCTCAACGAGGGAGAAATCGCGCGCTGACGGCTGCAACAACTAAGCTGGGTTGGTCCGCTTTTCCCGTTTGAGGATAGGTTAGACAGGGCTACTCATCTGTACGCTCACGCACATTCGGAGCATGAAAATCCGAGTGCCGCCGTCGAATGCTTGTCCGCTCTTGATGGCGGGTACCGGCGTTTGCGGAGCAAGAGGCCCGGTGAAAGACAGCTTGGTTCAGGTCGCAAACCTCGAGTTCATGCAGAACTTCAGGCTTGGCGGTGATTCATTCAGACACTCGCGTTCAAAGCGTCGTCGTGTAATCGTTCATGGTCGGCCTCGATGTCACCGGCTTTCCCCTGACCACCGTGCCGACCGCCATGAAGCACAGCAATTGCTCTGCCTCAGCCAGTTGGAAGAACTGGCTGAGCCGCTCGGAATAGAGCGACTTCCCCGTCAGGAGCCCGGCGCCAAAGCCCATGGCATGGGCGGTAAGCAACATGTTCTGCAGAGCACATCCCGCTGCGATCAGGCGCTCCTGGTCCGGTACAGTGCCCAACGCGGGGCTCAGGCGGGCGATAACCGCCACCAACAAGGGGCCTCGATAAGCCTTTTCACGGGCTTCTTGCAGTTGCGCCTCGGTGGCCTGACTGTCGCGCTCGCCAAGCGCTTGGGCGAAAGCATCGCCCAGCAGAGGCCGCTTCTGCGCCGGAACGATCACCAGGCGCCAGGGCGTCAAGCGCCGATGATCCGGAGCGGCGCCGGCCGCGTCCAGAATGGTTTCGATCTGTGCGCGATCCGGCCCGGGTTCGCCGAGGAACCTCGACGAAGTACTTTGTCGGGTGTGAATCAGGGTCAACGCGGAGCCCAGCGGTTCCTGGTGTTCGTTCCAATGCACGTTAATGTCCTATTGCTGCTGCCAGCGTTTTATGGATGTCTGGATTTGCCCGCTCTTTGGATCAGCTCGTGCCAGCCCGGATAGCCGTCAGGGGTAAGCGCGTACTTGCTGGTAAATTCACTGTGCGGCGCACCGCTGGTCAGCGCCGCCACAAACCCTTGGCGGTCCCTGATCCAGCTTCCTCCGAGCAGCGTCACACCCCGGGCGAACAGCGCATCGGGCAGGCAGCCGGCACTGGGTCCTATCATGGCGAACCAGCGGGCATGGCGACACTGGGCCAGCATGTCATCCAGCGTGTCGTTGAGCAGCAAGGTGCTGGTCGAAATCACTTTGCTGCAAGCGGCGAGTTCCTTGGCATCGAGTGTTACGCGATAGCCATCATGCTGGCCCACAAGATCGGCTTTCAACTCGACCACAGTCAGCCGGGCTCCGCTCTTCAAGACGCGTCCCAGCAGGGGTCTGAACAACCCGATCATGCCGATGGACTCGCCCTCTTGCGGATTCATCTGTCCAATCGAATCGCTGCTGTCGCCGGGGTGAAATCCGGCGCGGTCAAACAGGCAGCGCGCGATGGCATTGGCAGTCGCCAAACCGATGGCCCGGCCGGGCCCTTGCTCGCTGACGAAGTGCCGGGCCAGCTCAAGCGCATCGGCTCCCGCGGGGAGGAAGGCCGTGGTCCCCTGACGCAGTTGCGCCAGCGTGTCGCCGAGACGAACGTAACACAGGCCCAGCGAGCCGTCCGTCAGCTCCACGGCGCAGAATTCGCCCGCGTGACCCTGGACCGGCTGCAGCGGCGGCAAATGCAGGGCACGCACCCGCGGCAACGGACTCTGCTCAGAAAAAGCGGCCAATTGGTCCAGGTATTCTGTAGCGAAACTCATTGCGGGGGGCATCCATCGAACGGAATGGTTCGGATACCCAAATCATAGCGACTCCTGATGCCAAGCCCTATTTCGCCTCCCATCTGAGCGACATCGCAGAGTCAGACCGTGCCGGTCTGGCAATTGACGCCCGTTACCGAGCCGCCGTTGCTTGCGGCAACGCATTGGCGATGACCTCGGCAAAAGGCAGCAAGCTTTGGCCGACGACCTCGGGGAGGTTGTCGACCGGGGTGACTTCATAGGTGCTGGAGCGACTGGCATTGCCGGCCAGGGCGCTGAGCACGGACAGCGCCACATCGGTGCCGCTGGTCGCTTTTTTCTCCACACTGGCGGCGATGTAACCCGGGAGTATGACTTTTTCCTTGAACGGGAAATCCACCCCCCGGCTGCCTTCCATGCCCTCCACACCCACATAGGCCCGCACAAAGCCACTTTTGACAAACAGCAGGGGCTTGTGCTCGACCGATGCGCTGGCGCCAATGATGCTGGTGCCGCCGTGTCCGTCTTTCTTGAAATCGGCAAAGTCCACTGTGAAGTCCAACTCCAGCACCAGGGGGTTATTCAAGGCCTTGGACAGCGCCACGTAGCCCAGACGGCCATCGAACATTCCCGAGAACTGCGCAGTTTGTTTGGCAAAGGCGGTGACCGACGCGGTGTTGGACATCATCCCTTCGGTGGCTACTGGACTTTTGGTTTGGGCAACGGCGGCGGCGAACTCGGCGTTGGCCATCAGTTGGTCCTGCGGCAGCACGGCCAATCCCCGGCTGGCCAGCAATTTGACCAGGTCAGCATAGAAATTGTCGGCAATGGATTGCACCACTTCGGGCTTGACGCCCAGCAGCTTGTAGTCCACGTAGGCACTGGCCCACTTGGACGAACCCCAACTGGTTTGGGTGCTCGCCGCGGAGGTTTGGGTCGCGAAGTTGATACGAATTTTCCCGATCGCCACCTGGGCCGGCCCGGTCGCCGCCAGTTTGACCGTCTTTTCAAACGCCGAGCCATCACCGACCAGTTGCTTGAACTCTTCGGCCCGGTTGCCCTGCGCTTCCAGAACGACCGGTTTGGGTTCCTTGTCAAAAATCCCCGCTCCCGCAGGCAGGGCGGCCAGCAGGTACAGGGAAAGAATCGCTTTTTTTCCAAATTGTTTCATTCAACGTGCTCCAGAGAAAAATGTCCGGAAAATTTCATCGCTCTCGGCAATTGGCGAAGCGACCCGTACCAATGAGTTACAGGAATCTGTGTTTTGATTGATGCATGGCTTGGCGTTCCAAATGACGTGAATGGTTGATCAATGGTCAGACAGATCGTCCAGTGACGCTGGACGCCGAGCTTCCTTCAATGAAGCTCTCATCGGGATACGCCAGAAAGCGCGGCCAAAAGGCTCAAAGCGCGAAACTATTTATTCCAAGCGGTCGGCCGGGCGCAGTGCGTCACCTGCTCCTGCGCTTGCTTTTGATCCACCGCGTATTCCCGGTTCATGCAGTGTTGGTCCTGGAGACACTTGAATGCCCCTGTGGGCTCGCGGCCCAGCGGCATTACAGGTCGCCTGCTTGCAGCGCGGCGTTCGAGTTCAGTCAGAACTTCAGGTCCGCTATCGCTACCGGTTTCAGCAGCAAAGTCCAGTAGCTGTCAATCAGGCCGCTTCAGGGTAGAAGAAGGACTTTTGCAGCTGGCGGGTGGGCAGCGGTGCCACGGCCGCGTGGATGGCGCTGATGTGTTCGGGGGTAGTGCCGCAGCAGCCGCCGACGAGGTTGACCAGGCCCTCCGCGGCGAATTCGCGCAGCAGCCGGCTGGTGTCCGTCGGAGTCTCGTCGAAACCGGTCTCGCTCATGGGGTTGGGCAGGCCGGCGTTGGGGTAGCAGCTGATGAAGGTGTCAGGCGCCACGCGCGCCAACTCCTGGATGTAGGGCCGCATCAGCGCCGCGCCGAGGGCGCAATTCAGTCCTATGGCCAGCGGCCGGGCGTGGCGCACGCTGTACCAGAAGGCGGTCACGGTCTGGCCCGACAGGATGCGCCCGGAAGCATCGGTCACGGTGCCGCTGATGATCAGCGGCAGGCGCTCGCCGGAAGCTTCAAAGTATTCATCGATGGCGAACAGCGCCGCCTTGGCGTTCAAGGTGTCGAAAATGGTTTCCACCAGCAGCGCGTCGGCACCGCCCCGCACCAGTGCTTCGACCTGTTCGTAATAAGCCGCGCGCAACTGCTCGAAGTTCACGTTGCGGGCGCCGGGGTCGTTCACATCCGGGCTGATGCTGGCGGTCTTGGGTGTAGGCCCCAATGCGCCCAGCACAAAACGGGGTTTGTCCGGGGTGGAGAATTTGTCGCAGGCGGCGCGCGCCAGTTGGGCCGAGGCGAAATTCATCTCGGCCGCCAGAGCGGCCATGTCGTAGTCGGCCTGGGCAATCGAGGTGGCGCCGAAGGTATTGGTCTCGATCAGGTCGGCGCCGGCCGCCAGATAGCGCTCGTGGATGCTGGAGATCACGTCCGGCCGCGTCAGCGACAGCAACTCGTTGTTGCCCTTCACGTCCTTGTGCTGACCTGGGGTTTTGCCAAAGTCCTTGAAGCGCTGAGCTTGGCCGCCAGGCCCAGCGTACCCGGCTCCGCGGTACTGCGCCTCGTCCAGCTTGAAGCGCTGAATCATGGTGCCCATGGCGCCGTCCAGAAACATGATGCGCTGGCGCAAAATCTCCGGCAAAGCCTGGCCGCGGGTGTAAACAAGAGGTTTCATTGGTAGACGTTGGCTCGCAAAAAGGCCCGAAGGCCGGTTAGAGAGCCAACGCCCCCTTTCAAACCGTGCATGCGGATTTCCCGCACACGGCTTACCAGTGGTCTGTCGGCTCGCAGCATT
>NZ_JAQTMS010000082.1 GCF_028714215.1 Rhodoferax sp.
GTCTGCTACTCGCCGCACCGACGCTTTGCGAGACGGGACTTTCACCCGTTGGAGTGGCGCAGCTGGCCAAGGTACACCCTCCCCCATCGGGGATCAATTGTTCCTTCGCTTCACGACGCACCATGCGCTAAATTATACCTAATTCGATATCAAAGAAGACTAGCGCGAATTGCTGCCCGGGCAGCCCAAGGTGTAGCGATCATCACGGCGCGCGAGGCGTTGGCGCGGAATACCTGAACCAAGTCCTGCGGGACGATGAGCCGGCCGACTTGCTGGCGGCGCTACGGCAAATGGCGCAGGCGCACGGTGGCGTGATGGTGCTGGCCGGCTCATGAGGCCAGCCAGGAAAACGCCAGCTTGACGAGGAGCAGGATGAGCGTCCCCAGGTAGAACAGAAGTTCAAGCAGGGACAGCTTCCAAACCGCGCGCAGCGATGCGAACCAACGCAAAAGCCGCGTGGCTTGAGACGGTCGCTTCACTGCGTTTGAGACCAGCATCATTTTCTCCCTGTGTCAGTGATGTCATTCTGCCAGCACACTGTCGGAGCGGCCCACGCACGTTTCTGTTGTCCGCTGCGCGGTCAGTGATCCGACCCCACTTTTGTCTGGATCCCGGCTTTCGCCGGAATGACAAATCAGCCTTCCAGCCCCCGCCCCAGCCGCCACTGCTTGACCAGCGCGTAGATGGCCGGAATCACGGCCAGTGTCAGGACGGTGGAAGAGATCATGCCGCCCACCATGGGCGCGGCGATGCGGCTCATCACTTCGGAGCCGGTGCCGGTGCCCCACATGATGGGCAAGAGGCCGGCCATGATCGCCACCACGGTCATCATCTTGGGCCGCACACGCTCTACGGCGCCTTCCATCACGGCCGCGTACAGGTCACTCAGCGTTGGTGCCCGGCCGGCCTGGCGGCATTGGGCCTTGACCGCTTCCCAGGCGTGATCCAGGTAGATCAGCATGATGACGCCGGTCTCGGCCGCCACGCCGGCCAGTGCGATGAAGCCGACCGCCACCGCCACCGACAGGTTGTAGCCCAGCGCCCACATCAGCCAGATGCCGCCGACCAGGGCGAACGGCACCGACAGCATGACGATCAGCGTCTCGGTGATGCGCCTGAAGTTCAGGTACAGCAGCAGGAAGATGATCAGCAGCGTCACCGGGATGACCACCTTCATTTTTGCGATGGCGCGCTCCATGTTCTCGAACTGGCCGCTCCAGGTCACGTAATACCCGCTGGGGAACTTGACCTGCTGGGCCACCGCCTGCTTGGCATCGGCCACATAGCCGCCGATGTCGCGGCCACGGATGTCGACGTAGATGTAGCTTGAGAGCAGCGCGTTCTCGGTGCGGATGCCGGGCGCGCCCTTGGCGACCAGCACCTTGGCTACCTGGCCCAGCGGGATCATGGCGCCGTCCATGGTGGGAATCAGCACTTCGCGCGCAATCTGCTGCGCATCGCCCCGGAGTTCCCGCGGGTAGCGCACCGTCACGCCATAGCGCTCCCGACCCTCCACCGTGGTGGTCACCATCTCGCCGCCCAGCGCGGCGCCAATCACATCCTGCAGGTCGCCCACCGCCAGGCCGTAGCGTGCCAGTTGCTCGCGGTCCGGCTCGATGTTGAGGTAGAAGCCGCCGGTGATGCGCTCGGCAAAAGCGCTGCTGGTGCCGGGCACGGTCTTCACCACGGCCTCGATTTGCCGGGCCAGTTTTTCCATCTCGTCGAGGTCCTTGCCGAAGACCTTGATGCCGATCGGCGTGCGGATGCCGGTGGAGAGCATGTCGATGCGGGCCTTGATCGGCATGGTCCAGGAGTTGGCCACGCCGGGGAATTGCAGCGCCTGGTCCAACTCGGCAATCAGCTTGTCCATGGTCAGCCCCGGGCGCCAAACGGACTCGGGCTTGAGGTTGATGACGGTCTCGAACATCTCGGTCGGCGCCGGGTCGGTCGCCGTGTTGGCGCGGCCGGCCTTGCCGTAGACCGAAGCCACTTCGGGGAAGCTCTTGATGATCTTATCCTGCGTCTGCAGCAGCTCGGCCGCCTTGGTGATCGACATCCCCGGCAGCGACGCCGGCATGTAGAGCAGCGAGCCCTCGTTGAGCGTGGGCATGAACTCGGAACCGAGTTGGGAGGCCGGGTAGTAAGAGACACCCAAGGCCAGCAGTGCCAGAAGGATGGTGATCTTCTTCCAGCGCATCACGCCCTGGATGATGGGGCGGTAGACCCAGATCAAAAAGCGGTTCACCGGGTTCTTCGCTTCCGGCATCACCTTGCCGCGGATGAACAACAGCATCAGCACCGGCACCAGCGTCACTGACAGCAGCGCGGCGCTGGCCATGGCGAAGGTCTTGGTGTAAGCCAGCGGCGAGAACAGACGCCCCTCCTGCCCTTCCAGGCTGAACACCGGCAGGAACGAGACGGTGATGATCAGCAGCGAGAAGAACAAGGCGGGGCCGACTTCCTTGCAGGCGGCGAGGATGGCTGTGGCGCGTTGCGCAAAACTGGGACCCGCTGAATTGGGGTCAGAGCCCTGGACTTGGGGTTTTGCCAAATCGGTGGACTGTTGTTGGCCAGCTCGAAGGCCCTGCCCCGAATTGGGATCTGACCCCGATTCAGCTAGACGCTCCAGGTGCTTGTGGGCGTTCTCGATCATGACGAT
Organism: Rhodoferax sp.; assembly: GCF_028714215.1. GTDB lineage: Bacteria > Pseudomonadota > Gammaproteobacteria > Burkholderiales > Burkholderiaceae_C > Rhodoferax. The sequence continues at coordinate 2,660 of NZ_JAQTMS010000082.1, forward strand.
GGCGGCGTCTATCATGGCGCCGATGGCGATGGCAATGCCGCCCAGGCTCATCAGGTTGGAGTTCATGTCCAGCGAGCGCATGGCGATGAAGGCCATCAAAATGCCCACCGGCAGCATCAGGATGGCGACCAGCGCGCTGCGCATGTGCAGCAGGAAGATGACGCACACCGCCGCCACGATCAAGGATTCCTCCAGCAGCGTGCGCTTCAAGGTCTCGATGGCGCGGTGAATCAGCTCGGAGCGGTCGTACACCGTTTGCACCGTCACGCCAGCCGGTAAACCGGGGCCGATCTCGGCGATCTTTTCCTTCAGGTTGGAGATCACTTCCAGCGCGTTCTGGCCATAGCGCGCCATCGCGATGCCCGAGACCACTTCGCCTTCGCCGTTGAGCTCGGTGACGCCGCGCCGCTCGTCGGGTATCAACTCGACCCGCCCAATATCCCGAACCAAAACCGGTGTCCCCTTGTCGGCCTTCACCACCAGCAACTCGATGTCGCTCTTGCCCCGCAAATAGCCTTTGCCGCGCACCATGTACTCGGTCTCGGCCATCTCGACGGCGCGGCCGCCGACATCGCGATTGGAGTCGCGTATCACCTGCGCCACGCGCGTCAAGGGAATGCCGAACGCGCGCAGCTTGACCGGGTCCACCGTCACCTGGTAGGTCTGCACAAAGCCGCCCACCGAAGCCACCTCGGCCACACCATGCGCCTTGGTCAACTGGTAGCGCACATACCAGTCCTGGATCGAGCGCAGTTCGGCCAGCGTCTTGTCCTTGGCCAGCAGCGCGTACTGGTAGACCCAGCCGACGCCGGTGGCGTCGGGGCCTATTGCAGGAGTGATGCCGCGCGGCATGCGAGCGGAGGCGAAGTTGAGGTACTCCAGCACCCGCGAGCGGGCCCAGTAGATGTCGGTGCCGTCTTCGAAGATGATGTAGACGAAGGATGCGCCGAAGAAGGAAAAGCCGCGCACCACTTTCGATTTGGGCACCGACAGCATGGCGGTGGTGAGCGGGTAGGTGACCTGGTCTTCCACCACCTGCGGTGCCTGGCCGGGAAACTCGGTATAGACGATGACCTGCACGTCCGACAGGTCGGGCAGTGCGTCTATCGGTGTGCGCAGCACGGCAAAGACGCCCCACAGCGTGATGAACAAGGCGGCGAGCAGGACCAGGAAGCGATTCCGGCCCGACCATTCGATGATGTTGGCCAGCATGCTTATTTCTTGACGCTGGTGATGACCCATTCGCCGGGTTGCCGCTCGACGAACTCGACGGCAATTCTGGCCCCCGGCTTCAAGTCCTTCAGCAGCGAGGCGTTGGCGGCCTTGAACTCCATGGTCATGGCCGGCCACTTGAGGCTGGCCACCGGACCGTGATTCAAAGTGATGGTGCCGTCTTTCAAATCGATGCTGTCCACCGTTCCTTCAGCCTGGTGGCCGGCCGCCTTGAGCACCGGCGCGCTGGCCGTGGCCGCCGGCGCCGTGGCGGCTTTACCGGCGTCGCCAAAGCCACCCACCGCCGCCTTGAGATTGCTCTCGGCATCGATCAGGAAGTTGGCCGCAACCACCACCTGCTCACCCTCTTTCACGCCGCTGAGTACTTCCACATGGTCGTCGCTGCGGCTGCCCAGCAAGACAGAGCGCGGCTCAAAGCGGCCCTCTCCTTGCTGAATCAGCACGATCTGGCGCGTGCCGCTGTCGATCACGGCCGACAGTGGCACCGTGACGACCTTGGCCTTGGCACCGACTGCAAACTCCACCTGGGCAAACATCGCCGGTTTGAGCAGCAAGCCCGGGTTGGCAAGCTCCACCCGCACCGGCACGCTGCGCGTCTCGGCCTTGAGGGTGGGATAGACGTAGGTCACGGTACCGGTGAATTCCTTGTCCGGGTAGGCATTGATCCTGACCTTGGCCTTGGCACCGGACTTGACCAGGCCGATGTCCTGTTCGAACACGTCGGCCACCACCCAGATACGGGACAAATCCGCCACCTGGTACAACATCTCGCCAGGCATGAAGCGCATGCCTTGTACCGCTTTTTTCTCCATCACAATGCCCGACGCCGGCGAGCGGAAGGTCAGCGTGCGTTGCGTCGCGCCGGACTTGCTGAGGGCCTTGATCTGCTCATCGGAAATATCCCAGTTCTTCAGGCGCAGCAAGCTCGATTGGGCCAGCTGCTGCATGCCCGACTGGGCCTGGCTGCCAGCCTCCTTGAGCGCCTCCACGCCCTGCGCCGCAATGGCGTATTCGCGCTGCGCCGACACCAGTTCCGGGCTGTAGACCTCAAACAGGGGCTGGCCCTTGGCGACCGGCTGGCCGGTGACATTCACATGCAGCCGTTCCACATAGCCTTCGAACTTGGCCGCGATGGTGAACAGGCGGCGCTCATCGGGCTCGATCCGGCCGGCCGCGCGCACCGAGCGGTCCAGGGTTCGCAATTGAGCCGCCTCGGTACGCACACCCAGTTTCTGAATCTTCTGGGTGCTGATCCTGAGCTGGTTGGCGCTGGCCGGCTCTTCGTCCGCCCCACCGGCGTAGACCGCGATGTAGTCCATGCCCATGGGATCTTTCTTGGGCGTCGGCGAGGTGTCGGGCAGGCCCATGGGGTTGCGGTAGTACAAAAGCTTTTTCTCGACTTTCGCTGCGCTGGCGCTGGCGCCAACAGCCGTTGCCTCTGTCACCGCACCGCCCGACCGGGAAGCGATGCCCCGCTGGCCCAACCAGTAGCCACCGCCAGTGGCCAGTGCCACGGCGATGACACCGAGGGCAATTCCAGCACCTTGTTTCATAAGTCCTCCCCGATCAGTTTTTCAATTTCAGCGAGACGCATTTGCCCTTCAAACTGCGCCTTGATCCGGGTTTGTCTGGCCTGGCGGATCTGCCGCTGGGCGTCCAGCAGCGTGGCGAAATCGACCTTGCCGTTCTCGTAGCCGGCCAGCGCCGAACTGAAGGTCAGCTCGGCCTGCGGCAACAAGTTGTTGCGCGCCAGCGCGGCGCTGCTCTGGGCCGCCGCCAGACCGGCCAGGCTCTCGGCCAGGTCCGACAGCAACTGGTTGGCGAGCGCCTCCTGGCGCGACTGCGCCGCCGCATACATGGCTTCGGATTCGCGCTCCTGGGCGCGCCGCGAGGACTGCTGCAGCGGGATGTTGACCTCCAGCATCAAACCCCATTCCTTGACCGCGCTTTGGTACTGGGTGGGGGAAATGCTGAGCGTGAAATCGGGGTAGCGGTTGAGCCGCGTCAGGTCACGGTTCTTCTCGGCCGCCCTGCTGCGTGCCTCCTCGGCGAACAGTTGCGGATTGCGGCTGCGCGCGCGCGCCGCCAGCGTGTCATGGTCGAGTTGCGTCGCGCTTGGCAGCGCAGTCAGTAGGTCCGGCGCCGCCAGCGCGGCGCTGGCGGGTCGCGCCAGCAAGGTATTCAGGCGCACATCGGCCTGTGCTCGTTCGGCTTCCAGCGCCACCAGTTCATTGCGCATATTGGTCTGCTCGACCTGGGCCCGAATGACGTCCTGCTGGGCCGCCAGACCGCCGGCGTAGCGCACCTGCGCAATCTTTTCCAGGCGCAGCATCAGATCGAGGATTTCCCGCGTCAGTGTTTCATTGCCGCGCAGGTAATGGCGCTGGGCCTGGGTGGTCTTGATCCTGGCCGCCAATTCGGTCCAAGCGCCGTCGGCCTTGCCCCGGCTGCCGTCGGCTTCCAGTTGCGCAATGTCGCGCCGCAGGTCGCGCTTGCCGAACCACGGCAAGTCCTGCATCAAGGTGTAGCGGGTGCTGCCCACGTTGGCTGGTAACAGCGTCGGGTTCTGCTCGCCCATCCGGGTGATGTCCATCAGCTCGGTGCGAAATCTGGGGTCCGGCAGGGCGCCGGCCGGCGTCACGCGCTCGGTCGCGGCCTGCGCCTCGAAGCGCATGCTGGCGTAGTCGGGATTGCGCTCTTTGGCCAGTTGCAGAAGGCCCTTCAGGCTGGCACCCGGCAGCGCTTCGGGGGTCTGCGCGCCGGCCGCGCCGGCCAGGCTCAACAGCACGGCAAGGGCGCTGATCCGCACTAGGTTTTGCATGGCAGCCACCTTACTTGGCGTTGGCACGGGCCAAGGCATCCTCGACCAGCATTTTCAAATCCTCATAGCCAAATTTTGGCAACGGCTGGCCGTTGACAAAGAACTCCGGCGTCATGGCCACACCCAGGGTGTTGGCGTCCGTCAGGTCCTGCTGCACCCGTTGCGCGATGTCGGGCGAGTTCATGTCGACTTTGAGCCGCTCCAGATCCAGGCCCAGGCCGCTCAGGGGCGCCCAGATCAGATCCAGTTGCGCCCGGTGGTTCACCACCCAGTCGGCCTGGGCGGCAAACAAGGCTTCCAGCGCCTGCCGGAACTGGCCTTGCTGGCGCGCCGCCTCCAGCGCTTTCACCACCTGGTCGGAGCCGGGATGAAACGGTGCGTAGCGAACCGACAGCCGGATCTTGCCGGGGTGCGCCGCCATCAGTTCCTTCACGAACGGATAGAAGTCGCGGCAGGTGCCGCAAGCCGGGTCAAGGAACTCGACGATCTGCACCGGCGCATCGGCATTGCCGAAGGTTGGCGAATGCGCGCGCAGCAGGGCGATCTGGTTTTGCGCCGTGATCTGCGCGGTCTGTTCGGCTTTCTGGCTCCGGTAGATCCACGCGCCCAGTAGCAACGCCAGCAGCAGCAAGGCCGCGGCGGCGATAAGAATATTCTTCTGTTTCATTTCACCAACTCGAAGCGCGACACCAGCATGGCGTCCGCCGGGTCGGTGGCAAAGCTGATTTTCTGTCCCACTTTCAGTTTGTCGAGCCAGGCGGCGTCCTTGACGCGGTAGACCATGGTCATCGCCGGCATACCGTCTTTCTGCGCGCCGTGGGCCAGGGCGATCTTCCCGGCGGCCTTGTCAATCTTCTTCACGATCGCCTCTTCCATGGCCACGGCAGTGCCGACCGGCATGGGCTTTGCCGCCGGGCCGCCATGCATGCTGTGGTCCATCTGGGCAATGCCCGGCGCGGAAAAGCCGGCGCCGGCCAGGGCGAGGATCAGAAGGGAGTGGGTACGCAGTGCCATGACAAAACCTTTCGTGATTGGAGTGGCGGTAGTTTGCATGTTGCCGCCCAACAGAAAGTTGACCCGGAGATTACATTTTTGTCATTTTCAGATCCTCGCCCCTTTTGCGCAGCGCACACTGTGCGCCAACGACAGGGGCGAGAATTCCGGCCTATTGGCTGAGCCGGACCGCAAGCTCATCCACCGCGGCCGACCAATCGGAATCGTCGGCCAGCGCTTGCGCCAGAAATTTGGCCTGCACGGGAGTCCAAAAAGACGCTTCCGGCATGGCGCTGCCGGCCCTCAGGCGGTGCTTGGCGACAAAGGTGTCGATATCGCCTCGTCCGCCCGGCAGCCCCAGTTGGAGCAACAGGCGGCTCAAATCATGCGGGTTGGTTTCCACGTCGAATCTCTCCATTCAAAGTCGGCTGGGTGGCCGGTGTGCTGCAATTGCCAGTCTATGCGCCACGCTATGTCCTGGGTCGCGAGATGGGCATCGAAAAAGTCGACAAGTGCGCCGGATAGCCGGCCGCGGTCAGGGCGCAGACCACGAAATGGCTGCCGTGCGGGAATTCGCCGCTGACCCGGACATGGCCGGACTGTCGATCAACCGCCACGCCGTTGACGCCCGCCAGTGCCTGCAAGACTCGCGTGACATGCAGGCCCGTCGAGCGCGAACCCAGGCCTTCGACTTCCATATCAATAGTGGTCATATTCGGTCACTTCCCGTCTCGCTTGAGGATCCAGGCCACCAGTCCGGCGACCACGATAACCAGCACAAGCGCCAGCCCTATCCCGCCGTGGCCCCCCATCCAGCCCACACCCCAGCTGCCGCCATTCATCATGTTGCTGCTCTGCGCGAACGAAACGCCGCTGCTCAACAGCGCAATGGTGGCCAGTGCGACGGCAAAAAATGTCTTCATGTATTTCCCCAGCAATAGCGAGAAGGCCAATCTACGCCGAGACCCTGCGCCGGTCTGTGCGACAACGCACTCACAGAAGCAGTGCAGAATGACGGCCATGAAAATTCTCATCGTTGAGGACGAACCCAAGACCGGGGATTACCTGAAGCAGGGTTTGGTGGAGGCCGGTTTCGTGGTCGATCTGGTGCGCGACGGCAGCGACGGCCTGCATCACGCCTTGACCGAGGCCTACGACCTGGCGATTCTGGACGTGATGCTGCCGGGCATCGACGGCTGGGCGGTGCTGGCCGGCATCCGCAAGGCCGGCAAGGACATGCCGGTGCTGTTTTTGACGGCGCGCGACCACGTCGACGACCGCGTCAAGGGCCTGGAACTCGGGGCCGACGACTATCTGGTCAAACCGTTTGCTTTTTCCGAATTGCTGGCCCGCGTGCGAACCCTGTTGCGCCGCGGCGCCAAAGCCACGGCGGCGGAGTTTTTGCGGGCGGCCGATCTGGAACTCGACTTGCTGCGCCGGCGCGTCACCCGTGCCGGCCAGCGCATCGATCTGACGGCCAAGGAGTTTGCCCTGCTGGAGTTGTTGCTGCGGCGCCAGGGCGAGGTGCTGCCGCGCTCGCTGATCGCGTCGCAGGTGTGGGACATGAATTTCGACAGTGACACCAATGTCATCGAGGTCGCCATGCGCCGCCTGCGCGTCAAGCTGGACGACAATTTCGAGCCCAAGCTGATTCGCACCGTGCGCGGCATGGGCTACGTGCTGGAGAACCCGGATTGCGCCTGAGCGGCCGAACCTCCATCACCCGGCGTCTGACGGCGCTGTTCGTCATCGCCTCCTCGGCCGTGCTGCTGGCACTCGGGCTGGTGGTCGCCTCCTCGGTCGAAAAGCACTTCGAGGACCTGGACATGGAAGTTCTGGTGGGCAAGATGGAACTGACCCGGCATGACCTGGCGCTGCTCCAATCGCAAGACGATCTGATCCGCTTTGGACAACAGTTGAACCACTCGCTGGTGGGCCACCACGGCCTTGAAGTGATGATCATCGGCAGCAATCAGGCCGTGATCTTTGCCACGCCCAACGCCACCTTCGCCCCCGGCCTGGTGAGCGCCAGCGCCACGCAAAACCCGCTGCACCCGATGCTCTGGACGCTGGGGCAGCAAACCTACCGCGCGATCGCGGCCGAACTGCCCACCGGCATCAACCGGGAGGTCAAGGTGTTCGTGGCGGTGGCCACCGACATCGCGCACCATCAGTCGTACATGCGCTCTTTTCTGCAAACGCTGTGGCTCTTTGTGGCCGGCGCCGCGGCACTCACCGGGGTGCTGGGCTGGGTCGCGGCCAAGCGTGGCCTGGCACCGCTGCGCGCCATGCGCGAGCAAACGCAGGCGGTGACGGCGCAACAGCTCAGCTATCGTTTGCCGGTGGAATCGGCGCCGCTGGAACTGGCCGAACTGGCGCAGTCCCTGAACGAGATGCTGGCGCGACTGGAAGAGGCGTTTCGCCGGCTCTCGGATTTTTCCTCCGACATCGCGCATGAGTTGCGCACCCCGGTCAGCAACCTGATGACGCAAACCCAGGTCGCCCTGTCCCGGGCGCGTGGCGCCGACGACTACCGTGCCATTCTGGAATCGAATGCCGAGGAATTCGAGCACATGGCACGCATGATCTCGGACATGTTGTTGCTGGCCAAGGCCGAAAACGGCCTGGTGGTGCCGAACCGGGAAACAGTCGATCTGGCGACGGAGGTGCGCGCGCTGTTCGACTATTACGACGCGGTGGCGGAAGAAAAAGGGCTGCGTCTGAGCCTGCAAGGCGACGGCCAGGTCAGCGCCGACCGGCTCATGTTGCGCCGGGCGCTGGGCAATCTGCTGTCCAACGCGGTGCGGCATTCAAGCGCCAACACCACGGTGCAGGTCACTGTCAGCAGCAGCCCGGAGGCGGTGTCGATCAGCATGAAAAACACCGGGGAGCCGATCCCACAGGAATATCTGGAACGCGTCTTCGACCGCTTCTTCCGGGTCGACCCCTCGCGCCAACGCTCCAGCGAAGGCACCGGCCTGGGCCTGGCCATCACCAAGTCCATCGTGCTGGCCCATGGCGGCACCATCTCGGTCGCCTCCAACGACCACCTGACCACTTTCACGCTCCAGCTACCGAGGGCTGCCTGAGCGCCGGGGTCAGAGCTTGCGCCGGCCGTCCACACTCCAGGCGCCGGCGCCAAAAGCGCTCAACATCAGCAGGCCGCCAGCCAGCGCCAGGTTCTTGAAGAACATGATCTGCTGAAGCATCGCCTGGTCGGCCGCGACGGCCCAGAAGGGATGGAAAAACAAAGCCGTCGCCAGGCAGAACGCGGCCAGCAGCAAAGCCATCCAACGGGTCTGAAAACCGGCCAGCAGGGCCAGCGAGGCGCCAACTTCCAGCGCGATCGCCAGCAGCGCAGCCAGTTGCGGCCATGGCAGGCCGGCGCTGGCGATGTAGCCCACGGTGGCAGGGAAATGGCTGATCTTGCCAATGCCTTCCGGCAGGAACAAAAGCGCCATCAGGAGGCGGGCCGCCAGCGCCAGTGGGTTTTGCCAACGGGTCAGCATGAGCGCCTCTTCAGCGCGGCTGCCTGGACTCATAGGCGGCAATGGCGACCTTCAAATCGGTGTATTCCTCGCAGCCAAAAAAACACAGCTTGTCCAGTGCGGCCAACTGTTCCCTGGCCTTGGGCAAGTTGTTCACCATCAGGTAAGCCTCGCCCAGGTATTCGTGCGCACCGCGATGCTTGGGGTCGATGCGCAGGGCTTCAAGGTAGTGGCTGAAAACCTTGTCCATGTCGGGATTGGCCGACTTGCGCAGGGCGTAGGCATACAGGTTGTGGTAATCGGCATTTTGCGGATTACCGGCCAGTGCTTTCAGCAGGGTACTCTGCGCCGCAGCCCAGTTCTTCTGCTCAATCTCGCTCTGGGCCGCCGCAACGACCGGATCGGCGGACACCGTCTCGCCTCCGCCTCCGCCGCCACCACCACCGGCAGCCAGCGCGGCGTAACTACTGCACAGCAAGACGGTTGCCATCATCCGGTTCCGGTACTTCATGGTGGAGATCTCCTGGGGCTGATGCATCAGATCACAAGCAGGTGATGACAATCTGATGCTGGTGGTCAAAAGCCATCGACGAGGTGGTGGTGACACTGGCGCCGGTCTTGAGGGTGCGCAACTGGTCCACCGTCAGAAGCACGCTGTGGCTGTGATCGGCGCTGCCCTGTATGTCGTAGGTCTTGTCGGATGCCGAGTCAAGGTCCGCCAGTGCAAGCGCCAGAACATGCCCGTGGTTGGCGCTGATGGTGTTGCTGCAACCAACGCTGGCGCTGGCGCCGACCGGTGTCGGTGTCGGTGTCGGTGTCGGTGTCGGTGTCGGTGTCGGTGTCGGTGTCGGTGTCGGTGTCGGTGTCGGTGTTGGCGTCGGGGGAGAGGACGAGGGCGAGGGCGCCGGTGTCGCCGCCGCGCCGCTGTAGTCGGAGCCGCCGCCACAGGACTGGATCAACAAAAGCACGCTGCCGCCCAGTAAGGTGCCGCAAAAATCCTTACGTGTCATGCCGGTTGTCATAGCTGCCCCTTGTCTTTGCAGTGGTAGTGCGGTTATTCTGCCCAGGCACACCGGCCGGGGCCAGGTCCCAAGTGCGCGATTTGGCGGACCCCAAAGTCGCAAAAATGTTCAGACCTTGGTCCCTGGCGCCGGCGCCGGCTGGCTGTTACATTGCGCTGCGAAAGCTCCAGATGAAAAATGTTTTCGGTCGTTTGTCCTTGTCGAAGCAGTTCCTGATGCTGAGCTTTCCGATCCTGCTCGCCGGCACGCTGGTGATCGGATGGTGGATCGGCCAGCAGGTGAAGAACAGCGTGGTGCACCGGATTGGCGGCGTGACGGCGCTCTACGTCGGCAGCTTCATCGCGCCGCATCTGCAAACGCTGCTGGAGGCCCAGGATCTGAGCGCGGCCGACCGCGAAGCGCTGCACTCGGACCTCAGCAGCACGCCTCTTGGGCAGAAGATCGTGGCCCTGAAGATCTGGCGCAAGGACGGCTACGTGTTGTTCAGCAGCGATGCCCAGATGACAGGCCGGACATTCCCCATCGGCGAAGGGCTTGCCGGTGCCCTGGCCGGCAATATCTTTTCCGAGATCAGCGATCGCTCCGCCGCCGAGCAGGCGCAACATGGGCAACCGATGCCGCGCCTGATCGAGACCTACACGCCGATCCACGCCGACCGGACCGGCGGAGTGATTGCGGCCGCCGAGTTCTATGTCAGACCGGACGAGGTCGACCGCGAGGCCGCTATCGCCCAGTTGCGCGGCTGGTTTCTGGTGGCGACAGCCATGCTGACCATGTATTTGCTGCTGTTCGTGCTGGTCCGCCGGGGCAGCCGAACCATCATCGACCAGCAAAACCAATTGAGCGACAAAGTGAACCAGCTCACCGTTTTGAACCAGCAGAACCAGCAGTTGCAGGAGCGCGTGATTCGCGCCGCCGAACGGGCCACCGCGTTGAACGAGAACTTGCTGCAACGCATCGCCACCGATATCCACGACGGACCCGGACAAGACCTCGGTTTTGCCTTGATGCAGTTGAAGAACCTGAACGATGCCTGCGGCGGCGACGACCCCACGCGGCAAGCAGTGTGGGCCGGCAATCTGGGGCCGGCCTGTATTGCGGTGCAATCGGCGCTGACGGACTTGCGCGCCATCTCGGCCGATCTGGACCTGCCGGACATCGAGCCGCTCGCGTTGGCTGAAATCGCCCACCGAGTGGTGCGCGATTTTCAGGAGAAGACGGGCTGCCGCGTCACGCTGACAAGCTCGATGCCGGACGTCGCCACCAGTTTCAGGGTGAAAGTGACCCTTTACCGCCTGCTGCAAGAATCGTTGGCCAACACCTTCCGGCACGCCCAGGGCCAGGATTGCCGGGTTGCATTGCAAGGCGACGCAGAGCTTCTGCTGGTCGAGATCAGCGACCAGGGTCCCGGCTTCGACCCGCAAGCAGCAGCCAAAAAAGGACGGTTGGGCTTGCACGGCATGCGCCAGCGGGTCGAGGTATTGGGCGGCTCCTTCGATTTGAAGAGCGAACCCGGATCGGGGACCCTGATCCGGGTCACGCTGCCCTTGAACTCCCAGGTCAAAGAAGATGAATGATTCGATCAATATCCTGGTCGTCGACGACCATCCGCTGTTCCGCCAGGGGGTACTGAACTCACTGGCCATGGACCCCGAGTTCAAGGTCGTGGCGGAAACCGATTCGGGTCAGGAAGCGTTGGCGCTGGCGCGCAAACTTCTGCCCGATGTGGTCTTGCTGGACATCAGCATGCCGGGCTGGAGCGGTATCGTCACCGCCGAGAAAATCGCCATGGCCTGTCCGGCGACGGTGATCGTGATGCTGACCGGTTCCGACGACAAGGATAAATTGCTGGCCGCGCTCAAGGCCGGGGCCCGGGCCTACGTCCTGAAGGGCGTGTCGGCGAAGGAGCTGGCCAGCGTGATTCGTTCTGCGGTGGCCGGCGAAGTTTACGTTTCGCCCTCCATCGCAGCCGAGATGTTGGTGTCCCTGACGCAGGGAAAAGCACCCGATCCGTTGCAGGAATTGACGGATCGGGAACGCGAAATCCTGGCCCTGATAGGCACCGGTCTCACCAACCGGGAGATTGGCGAGCGGATTTTTCTATCGGAAAAGACCATCAAACACTACGTCACCAACATCCTGCAGAAGTTGCAGGTGCGCAGCCGGGTCGAGGCGGCGCTGCTCGCCAACAGCCACGCCAGACCGCTGCAACGCTAGGGAGTCGTGCTGCCTGTGCGCAAGTGCATGCCCGACATCATGCCAGTGACCGTGCTGGCAACGACGGCGCTGGACAGGCCCGCGTTCTGCAACGCCGTCTGTAGCGACTGAACCGAGGTCAGGTCAGCCAGCTGCATGCCCACGGTTCCATTGGCCATGATGATGGGCATGTTGGTCGCCGTGACGTTTTGCGCCAGCAAGGCGGCCATCATCGCGTCCGCCTTGGTTCGATCAAAAGTCGTCGGGCCGGTCATCAAGCCCGCCATCATGTTGACGGCACATGCGACTTGCTGGTCGGCCGCCGTTGCCGCCGCATTGCAGGCCACACCGTTGGCATTGGTGAGCAGGCTGGAGCTCTTGGCCGCCATCACCACCTTGGTCAGTTGCGCCACCATATTGGCCTGTTGGCCCATCAGGGTCGCGTCGCCGCTGCTGTTCTTCAAATCCAGCATCGGCATGACCGACAGGTCAATGCCCAGGCTGCTCATCAAGCTCTGCACGGTGCCCATCGCCTGGCGGATCTTGTCGGCGTCGATGCTGCTGGTTCCCATGGCATTGGCCACCATTTCACTGAACGGCGTCACATAGACGGCGGTCGACGCCGATAGCGCAGGAACCATCGCCCGCAGCGTCATGCTGTACGGGATGTCGCCACCGGTGGTTTCATCCAGCATCATGCTGCCGACCCCCGCCATCACCTTGACCAGCACCGGACCGGTAAAGCCGTCGCTCAGGGTCACGCTGAAGGAACCGTCCTTGCCCGAAGTGGTCGACAGGCACGACGCATCGGCCTGCACGGTGCCGTTGACGACGCGGCAGACCAAGACCTTGGCATCCTTGACCAGGCCTTTGGATGCGACGCCATTCAGTGTGGTGGGCGTAGCCTGGATACCGCTAGCCGATCCGCCGCCACCGCAGGCGGACAAGACCAGCAAGCCCAGGGCAGGCAAAGCGAATTTCGAGACCCTCTTCCAGTACGTATTCATGGTTTACTCCAAAAAAAGAAAAGCAAAAAGAACCGGTTTGAAAACTGGGCGTTGGTGCGTCTGGTCGCGCCACGCCGCTCAATGCAGTAGCGTGATCGCCGTGGCGACGTATTGGCCGCCGGTCAGCAGCAGGTCGACCGCCACCGTGGAGCCGGACATCATGTTGCGGCCGCCGCCCATCATCCCGCCGCGCTGCACCACCACGCCATTGGTGTGGATCAGCACACCGTTCAACATCAGGCTGGTCGACGTGACGTTGTAGGCGATGCCCTCCATATGGAGGCTGCCGCTGGACGGTGCGACGCTGGTCGGCGTGAAATTCAGCACCGCGGTCGACAGCATGCCGCCCGCCATCATGCCGTTGACCGTGACCATCTGGCCCACCGCCAGGTTGGCGGCCGTACCGTTGTTGTAGAACATGGAAGACCCGAGCTTGCCCTGAAGGGTGGCGCCGGAGGCCAGCGTCATGCTGTAGCTGCCGCTGGCCGCGTCATAGGCGGTGACGGTGCCGCTGACATCGATCACGGCGCCGGCCGGTGCTTGCAGTGGGGAGAGTGCCTGGATGGCGACACTGGACGCCTGCACTACGTTATTGACCACCGTGCCGTGCACTTCCACATAGACACCGTTGGCCAGTTGCGCCGCGGTCCCGCCGCTGAAAGTGGCGGCGCTGGCGTCCAGCACCACGCCACGCACCGTGAAACTGGAGGCCGAGACAAAATTGGCCACCGTGCCGTGCAGCTCGACCTGGGTCGGCGCCGCCGCGGTAAAGACCGTGACACGGCTGGCGCTTACCTTGTTGCTGGCGGCGTCGAAGCTGCCGACCACCACCACGTACTTGTCGGCGCCCAAAGTCGCTCCGCTGGGCGCGATCTGCGCCTGGCTGGCATCCACCGTCAGATTGCGCAGCTTGAAACTGGCGGCGCTGGCAAAGCTGCTGATGGGGCCGGACAGGGTGACGTTCTGGCTGACGCCGGCCAAGCCCTTGACGCGAATGACGCTGGCGCTGATGCTGTTGCCCACCGGCTCGCTGGCACTCCATACCGTCACCAGCTCACCGTCGGCCAGCGCGGCGCCGGCCGGGCTGATCAGCGCCGCGCCGACTTTGACGCTATTGGCGCCGATGACGAAGCTGCCGGCACCGGCGTTGTATTGCGTCACATAGCCGGTCAGCCGCAAGCCGGCGGCCGGCGCTTGCAGGACGATCAGTGTGGCTTGCACAGACAGCACGCCCTGGCTGTCGGTTTTAAGCAGGCCGTGGACCTCGATCCGGTCCGCCAGCTTGATGTCCGCCAGCGACGCATAACCGACGAACCGGGTCACCGGCACCAGCGCCGCATCGGTATTGATGAACACCTTGGTGCCGAGCAGCGTCACGCTGTTGGACCCGACGGCCGTCACACTGCCAACCAGCTCGGGCGAAATCAGGGCCGACCGGATATTGCCGTTGCCGTCGTAGGAAAACTCGACGCTTTGACCGACCGTGGCGCCGGTGGGCGCCAGCGCCATGGCGCTACCC
>NZ_JAQTMS010000083.1 GCF_028714215.1 Rhodoferax sp.
GGTAATCCAGCACGAAATCGATGATGAGCAGCGAATTGCGCACCACCACCCCGGCCAGCGCAATGATGCCGATCATGGACGTGGCCGTGAAGGGCTGCCCCATGAGCCAGTGCCCCGGAAAGATGCCTGCCAGTCCCAGCGGGATCGCCGCCATGGCGACCAGCGGCAGGCTGAACGACTGGTAATAGGCCACCAGCACCAGAAAGATAAAGGTGAGCGCCAGGCCCAGCGCGCCCAGCATGTCGCGGTAGGTATCCAGCGTCATGCGCAGCTCGCCGTCCCATAGCAGGCGGGGGCCCTCCAGGGTATCGGGCGCGACCGGGTTCAGGCGCAAGTTGCCGGTGGTGAGCCGGCGGCCATCGGCGAGCACGAGGCCGTCCAGCCGCCGGTCAAGGTCGAGCACGGCGTACACAGGTGCGGTGGATTCGAGCTCGCCGCCAACGTAGGTGACGCGTTCGCCGTCCTTGTGCGAGATCGCCCGGTCGACTGAGCCGGGGACGACCTGCACCAGCTCGGACAGCGGCACGCGCTGGCCCTGCCGGTTGGCCACAGACACGCGTGCCAGCAGCGCGGGATCGATCTGGTGGCGCCGGGGAATCCGCAAGCGGATGGGCACCGGGTTCTTCTCGCCAGCGATGCGGGCCCGGCCCATTTCCTCGCCGTCGATCAGCCGACGCAGCGCGACCGCTACTTCGGCCACGCTCAGTCCGGACAGCGCGGCCTTTTCCCGGTCCACCGTCAGGCGGTACTGGTAGACGTCCTGGGCCTCTGAGTCGGTCACCTCCACCATGTCGCGCGTCTGCTGGAAGGCCGCCTTGACCTGCGCGGAAAGCGCGCGCAACTGTGCCGGATCCTTGCCATAGATTTCGGCCAGCACGGTGGCGCGCACCGGCGGCCCCGGCGGGTCTTCCACCAACTGCACGGTGCTGCCGGGGTAACGCGCAGCCATGGCCTGCAGCGTGGGCCGCATCTCGCGCACGATGGCGATCGAGGTCTTGCTCCGATCAGCCTTGTTCAGCAGGTTGACGCGGATCTCGGCGACATGCGCCCCTTGCTTGTTGCCGGAACCACGCAGCAAACCGTTGAAGTCGATCACGCCGGCCTCGCCGATCCAGCTCTGGTAGTTGCGAACGTAGGCGTTCTCGCGCAGCAGCGCACCGACTTCGCGCGCGAACTGGTCGGTCGTCTCCACCGGCGCGGTCTCTGGCATGTCCAGGGTGATGTTGAAGGTGTTCTTGTCGTCCTTGGGCATCATGGCCAGCTCGACGCCTAACCAGGACTGCGGCCCGCCCAAACCGGCCGGGCGTATGAACTGCCAGGCTGGTTGCAGCAGCGACACGGCAATGGCCAACCCCGCCAACAGGAAAACGAGCCAGCGGCTGCGCGAGCGATCGACCAGCGGCGACATGACAGCGCAGTAGAAACGATGCAGGCGGTCATGGGTGTCGTGGTCTTCCAGGTCGTGCCCTTCACCGGGCTTGAGCCAGCGGTTGGCGGCCCAGGGCACCACCGCGTAGGCCACCAGGAGAGAGGCCGCCATGGCGACCGGCACATTGAAAGCGACCGGGTAGAAATACTGCCCCGGCATGCCGCTGACCACCAGCAGCGAGCCGAACACCAGCATGACCGCCAGCGTCGCCAGGTTGGTGGGGTTGCCGATTTCGTTGGTGGCCTGCACCGTGACCAGGCGTTTGTCCTGCTTGCCCAGACGGCTGTAGCTGCGGTGGATGTTTTCGATCACGACAATCGCGCCATCTACCAGCAGCCCCAGCGACAGGATGAGAGCGAACAAAGAGACCCGGTTGATGGTCAGACCGCTGAGGTAAGCCGCGCCCAGGGTCAGGGCCAGGATCAGCGGCACGGTCACGCCCACGATGAGGGCCTCCTTCAGACCCAGGAACGCGGCGGTCACTAGGAACACGGCCAGCACCGCGATGCCCAGGTGCTCGATCAGCCCGGTCACTGCGGCATCCGCCTTCTCGCCGTCATTGCGGGTAACGATCAGTTCAACTCCCGCCGGTACGAATTGCGCCTTCATCCGCTCGATGCGATCGAGCACGTCGTCGGCAACGAAGACAGCGTTGGTGCCCGCTTTCTTGGCCACCGCCAGCGTGACGGCCGGCATCTCCGCCTGCTGCGCCTTGCCAAAGCGCGCATCGGCCGGGCCAAATGCCAGACGGCTCAGGTGCGTGCGCTCTTGCGGCGGGCCGTCGATGACCTGTGCCACATCGCCCAGATAGATCGGGCGCCCGGCGTGGCTGCCCACGATCACGCGTTGGAGGTCTTGCGCCGAGTTCAGAAAACCGTCCAGGAACACCTGGCGGTTTTGTCCCTGTTGCACGACCGTGCCCAGGGGCGCGGCGACATTGCTCGCGCTCAGTGTGGCATGCACCTGGTCCAGCGTGACACCAAAGGCCTGCAGTCGCTGCGGGTCCAACTCGATGCGCAGCTCCCGGTCGCGTCCGCCCTTGACGGAAATGGCCGAGACCTTGTCCAGGCTGCGCAGCCCCTCCATCAGTCGGTCGGCCAGGCGTTTCAGGGCGTAGTCGTCGTAGATTTCGGAGGCCAGCGTGACGGTGACGATGGGCACGTCGTCCACATCCACGCTGCGAATGAGCGGCTCGCCCGCGCCCGCAGGCAGGCGGTCGCGCTGCCCCAGCACCCGGTCGTAGAGTTTGACAAGGGATTTCTCCTTGTCCTGGCCGACCTTGAACTGCACCATCAGCACGCCCATCGAATTCACGGCAGTCGCGTAGGTGTGATCGACGCCGGCAATCTGCTTGACGATGCCCTCCAGCGGGCGGATCACCAGTTCTTCCACTTCCTCGGCGGAGGCACCGGGCAGCGCTACCCATACCTGGGCGCCTGGCACCACGATCTGCGGGTTTTCCTCGCGCGGGGTCAGCGTCACGGCCAGCAGCCCCAGCAGGGCGCAGGCCAGCATGAAAAGAACCGTCAACTTGGACGTGGCAAAGAGGTTCGCCAGGCGCCCGGCGCTGTTGAACTTGGGGTCGCTCATCGCGCCTCCTTCGCGGCGGTCATGAGGTCGCCGTCAAGAAGAGCGGGCACAGGTGCCGCCACAAAGCGCTCGTCGGCGGCCAGGCCGGCGCTCACCTCGACCTGATCGGGCCATTCGCGCCCAATGCGCAGCCAGCGAAAACGCGCCCGGCCTTCGCCATCGACCACAAAGACGCCGGTGAGCCCGCCGCGCTCGACCAGCGCCCGCCTGGGCACCAGCGGCGCCGGGCTTGCCCCGAGTGCAAAAGCCGCGCGCCCGAACATGCCGGGCATCAGCCCCGCCGCCTCAGGCAGGGCGATCTTGACCTGGTAGCTGCGCGAAACCGGGTCGCCCGAGCGCACCACCCGGCTCACCGTGCCTTGCAAGGGCGCGGGCCGACCGTCGATGCTGACTTGCACCGGCTTGCCGGTCGTGATGGCGGCGACCTGGCCTTCGGCCACGAAAGTCTCGAACAACAGCCCACGGCCCGACTCCAGGGTCAGCAGCGGCGCGCCGGGCACGGCGAGATCGCCCGTTCGTTTTTGGCGCGCCACCACCACGCCGTCTACCGGGCTGGTGATCTCGGCGTAGGCGCGCTGAGCCAGCGCCGTGTCCAGACCGGCGCGCGCCTGGTTACGGGCTTCGCGCGCGGCCTCGAATTTCAGGCGCACCTTGCGCAATTCGTTGTCCGAGACGCTGCCGCGCTCGAACAAACGCTGGAAGCGCTCCAGGTCAATCTGTGCATCGCGCAATGCCGCCTCTGCCGCGCCGCTTGCCGCCTGGCCCTGGCGGATGCCGCCTTCCACGTCCGACGCGTCCAGCCGGGCCAGCAACTGTCCGCGTCGCACCCGGTCGCCTTCCTGCACGACGATTTCTCGGATATAGCCGCTCAGCCGGGAGGCAACCTCGACGCGCTGGTCCGACACCACCGAGCCGACCGCCATGTATTCGAGCGGCGCCCCGGCGGATGCGCTCATGAGCGGCAGGGAGCGGCTGGTCGTCGTCGATGCGGCAGGGGTTGGCGGCGCTTTGTCGCAGGCGGCCAGGAGCAAGGCCAGCGCCAGCGGTGCCAGGAGCGGGAGCCTGTTTTTTCTTTTTTTCACGTAAAGGTTTTTCATGATGCGGTTGAGGTACTGATTTTGGGTTTACAAGCCGATGCCTTCGCGCCCAGGCTGGCCGCGATCAGTTCAGCCAGTTCGAGCGGGCGTTCGTTGCCTGTGGCCGTGGCGATGGCCCGCGCTTCCCGCGTTGCCTGGCGGCACAGATCAAGCGCGGCATGATGGAGGGCCGTGCGCGCCTCGGAGATGTCCATGGCATCGGCTTCCTGTTGCAAAACGTGGCTCGAAACGAGGTATTTGCCGTAGCGCCGGGCCGTGCCGGCGAGCGGCTCCGGGTAGCCCGCGAGGGTGGCGCCCGCAGCACCGGCCGCTTCGCCCAGCGGTGCCGCCAGTTGTTGCCGGGTCTGCAACAGCCGCGACGGATCGTCTCGGGCATCTGGAGCCAGGCCCAGTTGGGTGGCCTCCAGCTCCGAAGCCCGGTTGACCGCCTTGGAAACCAAGGTCAGGACGCGCAGGTCGGCGCAGCGCACCAGCAGGCGAAAGGCCCCGGTGGTCAGGTAGTCGCCCGCCAGCACGGTGGCGGCGTTGCCGAGCAGCGCGGACGCGCCGGTCGTCGCGTCAACGTGGGCATGCAACTGCTGCAGGCTGATGTGGATCAGGTCCAGCGCCGTGCCGGCGTCGATGCCCGGCTGCCCCGCATGGAGGCTGCCGGTCACCAGTGCCCGGATCGGCGTGTGTTGGCCCGACAGCAGCAGGCGCAGGGCGCCGCGGACCGGCACAGCCTCGCAGGTCAGGGTGCTTGCCACGGCGGTGTGGACGCCGGCGATCACGGTCTCGGCAAAGTTCATGGGATGCTTGTCATTCATGGCTTGGCGTTATGGGCCAATGGGCCAGTTGTTCGGCCGCGCTGCGGTAGCCGATGTCGATGATTTCTTCGGCGCGGTCGAACTCCATGAAGCGCACCGCGCCCAGCGGCGGCTGGATCAGGAGGTCGGGTTGGGTGTGCCGCAGGTCGGCTTCGGTGACGCGCGCCTGCATGATGTAGAGAGAGGCCAGCAGCACCTCGAAAATGCCTGGCAGCGGCTCCAGAGGGGCCTTGTGCAGCCAGGCCTCGAACTGCGCCAGCACCGGGCTGTTGATGGCCTGCAGGCTCTCCAGCAGGCGCGCCATGATGGGGGTATGGGCATTGCCATTGCCGCTGCCATTGGCGTGGACGGCGGGGCGGGACAGTCGGCCCGTCACGATGTCGTGGTTGAGGTCGACCGCGATGACCAGGTCGGCGCCCATGGCGCGCGCCACGCTCACAGGCACCGGATTGACCAGCCCGCCATCGACCAGAACGCGGCCGTTGCTGCGCACCGGGGTCACGATGCCGGGCACGGCGATGCTGGCGCGCACCGCCTCGGTCAGGTCGCCTGTCGTGGCCACCACTTCCTCGCCCGTCATGAGGTCGGTGGCCACCGCGGCAAAGGGCAGCAACAGGCTCTCGATATGGGCGCTGGGCACGTGGGCGCGCACGAATTGAGCGACCCGCTGGCCGTCGATCAGCCCCGAGCGGGGAAATACCGGGTCGAGCAGGGCGACGATGCCCGGCCAGTCGAGATTGCGCAGTCTGGCGCTCAGGCCGTCGAGCTTGCCGGCGGCGAAAACGGCACCGATGACCGCCCCCATGCTGGTGCCGGCCACCAGGTCGACCGTGATGCCTGCCTCTTTCAGGGCGCGCAGCACGCCAATGTGCGCCAGACCGCGCGCCGAACCGCTGCCCAGCGCCAGGCCGATCCGGGGTCGCGTGAGCGGTACCAGATCCGTTGCCGGGGCTTTGCCGGTTTGTGGTCCGTTCATTGGCTGGCCTCCTTGTCCGGCCCATGACCGGCGGGCCGGTGCCGCCCACCGACGCACCGGCGCAGACGCCGGATACCGTACCGCAGTGATCGCTGAAGCGTCGTGGCGCGCGCGGGTCGCGCGCCAGGGCGGGCCGGGAATTCACGCCCCACGGCGGCCTCGAAGACCTGGAAGCGCTTGAGATAGGCCTCGATCTCCTGGCGCCGCATGCGCCATGCGCCGATCCGGCCGTACTCGCCTACCAGTTCGGTGAACAGCGCCCGCATGCGCCGCGCCCCCCGGTCTTGCAGCACCTCGTCGGCCCGTTCGGTGGCGATGCGCGCCAGCGCCAAGCTGCGCTCCAGCAGGTGCCGGATGTCCTGGGCGCCGTCAAGCTCGCCCAGGCGCCCGATCTCCTGCAGCGGCCGTCTGGCCTGGGCCGCCAGCAGGCGCCGCAGGTCGGTCGCCAGGGCGTCGGCCAGGCTGCGCTGCACGCGGCTGAAATGCGTCGGATCGTCGGCCAGGGCGCCAGACCCGTGGCCGCGCAGGTCCTCGAAATAAAGTTGCTGGTCGCCGAAATAACCGGTCAGCTGTTTGGTCGCGGCCGCTTCGAGGGGTTCGCGCGGCGCCTCGCGCAGCGCCCGCGCCACCGAGCGCAGCGGTTGTCCGAGCGACAGCGGAAAACGCGAAAAGCGATAGGCTGCCTGGGCGCCCGGCACCTGCCGGTAGGCCACCAGTTCCATGCGCAAGGAAGCGTCTTCCTGGCAAGCCTGGCGTGCCTCCTCGAAAATGTCCAGCGGCATGAGCGGCAGCCACTGCCGCCCCAGCGGTGGCGAGCGGTCATAGCCGCCCGCGCGCAGGATGCGCACCACAACGTCGGCGCAATTGAACTCGCTGCGGTCCCACAGCAGGCGGCCTTGCCGGAACTCGCCCTCGATCCGGTGCGCCTCGGCCACCATGGCCGCCTTGCGCTGTGCCGCCACGCCCGCCACCCGCAAGCCGAGCGTTTCGCGGCCATAGGCCATGCCGTAGGTGTTGGTGTGTACCTGCGACGGCGACAGCGGCTGCACGCCGTACAGGTAGTCGGCCAGCGTCACGTGTTGCAGCAGGTTTGGGTCATGCCCCGGCACGGCAATATAGTTGGCGCTGTAGACGGTGGCGTCGACGCGGATGGCAATGTGTCCGAACGGGTTTTCCAGCACCACGCGCTGCGGTGTTTTGGCGGTCGAGTAGGACAGCAGCAGTTCGATGTCGCAGGGAGTCTCGGCCTGGAGCCGCGCCAGCGCCGCTTCGATGCCATCGACGGCGCTGCCGTGCTCGGCGCCGAAGTCCGGCGCCAGGCCAGGCGCGGGCAAGGCCGGGTCGAGCGCGAAGCGGGCGATGCGCCCGAGGTCGGCATTGTCGTGAAAGGCGCGCTGGGCGCGGCGCATTGCCGCCTGCCGCTGCGGGTCTGCCAGCACGGCGGCGGCCAGTTCGCCCGCCTGCGCCAGGGTGTCGGCCAGTTCGGCCACCCCCAGCCGGACGAACAAGGCGGCGTTTTCCCGCTCATGGCCACTCACCACGTCCAGCAAAATCGTCGGCGTGCCCACGGCAAAGGCCTCGGCCGGCGTCATGCCGCCGGCCTTGGTGATCAACAGGTTCGCCGCGCGCATCCAGGCCAGCAGGTCGGCGTGCGGCACCAGGCCGCAGACCTTCAGCGTCACCGGGTCCGGCAGGCGCTTTTGCAGCGCCGTCCGCAACACATTCAGCAGCGCCTGCTGCCGCGCGTTGGCGCCGCAGACGGCGATGATCTGCAGCGGGCCTTGGTGGTGGCGGGCCAGGCTCTCCACCACGAGCGCGTAGTCGCCGACCCCCTCCTTGCAGGAGGTGATGAGAACAGTCGGCACATTCGGGTCGAGCCCCAGCGCCGTGAGATCCATCTCCCGGGTTCTGCCGTCGTCGGCCGGAGCGCGCACCGGCATGCCGCTGGTGGTGACCTTCTCGGGTGCCACGCCGGCGGCCAGCCAGCGCGCTTCCAGCTCGGGGTGGGCGAGAAAGGTGCGGTCGATGCGCTTCGAGATGCGCGGGAAATAGCCTTCGAAGAAGTCCGTGTGCAGCCAGCCGATCTTCATCTGCGCCAGCAGACCCCGCTCGCGCAAGGTCCCGAGCACCTGCGCCGATCCGTAATGCGTGGCGAGGATCGCGTCGGGCGCCTGCGCCTCCAGAAAGGCGCGCACCTTGTCTTCCGGGTAGTCGTTGGACAGCCAGGCGAGCGAGGGCACCCGCTTGCCGCGCGCCTGCAGGGCATGGAACAGCGCGTCGAAGCTTTCCGGGAGATTGTCGGCGATGAACCAGTAGAGCCGCTCATCGACCCAGCGCCAGAGCGGGTGCATGAACTCGCGGATGTCCTGCAGAACCACGCGCACGTCGGGCGCCAGTCGGCCGATTTCCTGCTCGATGGCCTGCGCGGCGCTGATGTGCCCGTGGCCGATGGACGAGTAGAAAATGACGATCTTGCGGGGTTGGGCAGCCCCGGCATCGCCCGCCGCCGGTGCGTCCGCCGCCCTGCGCCGCGCCCGGCCGCGTCGCAGCGCAAGCCATACCAGGGCAGCCAGCAGGGTGAATGCGGCCACCAGCGCCAGTACGATAAGCGGGTCCACGCCCCAGGTCTGCGGTACGCTCATTCCTTTCCCCCGCTGCGCCAGATCGACAGCAGCAGCCAAATGCTGCCGATGACGGCGCCGACGAAGCCGAGCAGGCCGAAGAAGGGCAGCCCCAGCCAGGTGGGGCCACCGGGTACGGTCATGACGATGGAGGAGCCGATGATGAGCGCCGCGATGACGATGCCAACCGTCAGCCGACTGGCGGCGTTGTCGAGCTGGTTGCCGACGCGCTTGAGGTGCGTGACATCAATGTGAATTTCCAGCCGCCCGCGCCGGGCAGCGCGCAGCAGCCGGGAGATGTCCTGGGGCAGACCGGCCACCAGCGACAGCGTCTCGCTGACTCCGCGCCAGCCGCGCTGGAGGAGAGCCGTGGGTGTATAACGTGCGCGCAACGCCTGTTCCAGCAAAGGCATCGCCTCACCGGCCATATCGAAGTCGGGGTCGAGCTCGCGGCCCATGCCTTCGAGCGAGATGAAGGCCTTGATCAGCAAGCTCAGGTCGGGCGGCAATGCCAACTGGTGCTGACGCAAAATGGCCACCAGGTCGGAGAGCATGGCGCCGAGCCGGAGCTGCTTGAGCGCCACGCCATGGTACTGCCGCACAAAAGTCTGGATTTCCACAAGCAGGCCGTCCTCGTCCATGGCACCGTCGCCGGTCCAGTCGAGCATCACGTCGGCGACGCGGCGCGGCTCGTGCTTGACCAGCCCCAGCAGCAGGCCGGTCAACTGGTCGCGGCGCACCTCGGTGAGCCTTCCGACCATGCCGAAGTCGATGAAGGCGATGCGGTTGCCGGGCAGGTAAAACACGTTGCCGGGGTGTGGGTCGGCGTGGAAGAAGCCGTCCTCGACAATCATCTTCAACACTGCGTGCGCGCCCCGACGGGCGAGGACCTTGCGGTCGAGGCCGGCCTGGTCGACTGCGGCAAGCTTGCGCCCGGAAATGCCGGCTATGAATTCCTGCACGCACACCCGCTCGCCGGTCCACTGCCAATAGACGCTGGGAATGACGATGATTGGGAGCGCCGGGGGCGGTTCAGGCGCAGCTTCGGCAGAGGTATCGCCGGTGGGCTCGTCTTTGTCGGCATACCCGGCAAAATTCTCCGCGATGCGCTCGGCATTGCGGCATTCGCCAGCGAAATCGAGTTCGCGCCGCAGCGACTGGCTAAACTGGCGCACCACTTCCTGCGGGCGAAAGGCGCGCAGTTCCGGACTTTCCTCCTCGGCGAGTTTCGCCAGTCTGGCGAGCCAGCGCAGGTCGGCTTCGATCACCGGCCGGATGCCGGGCCGGCGCACTTTGACCACCACTTCGCTGCCGTCCTCCAGGCGCGCGCGGTGTACCTGCGCGACAGAGGCCGCCGCCAACGGCTCGGAGTCGAAGGCGGCGAACACCTCCTCGGGCGGTGCGCCCAAGTCCTCGCAAAGTTGCTGACGGATGTCGGCCCAGGGAGCAGCGGGTGTGCTGTCCTGTAGCTTGCCGAATTCGGCGATCCATTCGGGCTCGAACAGGTCGATGCGGGTAGCCAGCACCTGGCCGAGCTTGACGAAGGTCGGCCCCAATTCCTCCAGCGCACGGCGCATCCGGGCGGGCGGTTCTAGATGAGCCAGTTCCTCTGCTTCGTTCCAGTGTAACGCCCGCCCGACCCGCTCCAGCGCATTGGCCAGCCCCATCCGGCGCACCATGTCACCGAAGCCGTAACGGATCAGGATCGATGCGATGTCGTGCAGGCGACCGAGGTCGCGCATCGTCGTCAGTGCCTGCCACAGCATCAGTCGCCCTTGCCTTGGGAATGACCTGGCTTGGTGTGATCGGCCAGGCCGGTGAGCACGTCGGCAGCGATTTGGCGCAACAGGTCGGAAGTGGCCTGTGCCAGATGCAGCCCAGCCCCAACCTGAGTGCGTCCTGCGGTGTCAAGCTGTTGTGTAATGACGGGCAAGGTTTCTCTCAACTGTCTGCCCACAGCAGAACCATGAATGCGGGTATGCGTAACCAGGTCGTAGAGGATTTCTTGCCCTACATCCGTGACTCCTGAGGCCGACGCTTGCATGGTTTCGAGAAACATCGCTTCCAGGCTTTCCAGATCGGAGCGTGCGCGGGAGAGGTCTTCTCTGGAAAATGTCTGCGCCCGGGCCGCCGCTTCTTCCAGCGCCAGTTTGGAAGCTTCGGCCAACTGCGCCAGCGCCGCGTCCAGCCCGGCGACAGCCCTTTTGAGGTGTACTCGTGTGATGCCGGTTTGTGCCGCTGACTGCTGCAACTCCTTTCGCGCGCCTGCCCGTGCGCCGCGCAGCACGGCGCGCGCGATCTGCCGCAGGGATTCGAGGTCGAGCGAGCGCGCATTGATCCTGCGCAAGGTGAGCTGCCGCACAATTTTCTGTACATCGTGCCCCTGCTCGACGGCGCTACACACTTCGGCTTCGAGCATCGCTGCATCGTTGCCGCCGCCCATGGTGTTGACTGTTTCGTTTTGCATGATGGTGATCCTCTTGAAGGGGTGACCTGAATAACTGGATGTCATGTTGGTGCTGCGCATCACAAATACCTGTCGCCGGGTGGGAAAGCGTCGCCGGGGTGTATGTCTTCCACACGCCCCGCCCACCGATGCGGGCGGGGCGTGTTTGCAAGGACGTACTGGTTGATGGCGCCTTTGGCCTTATGGACCATTCCCCTCATTACATCCAATTTTTCATCGCAGCCAATGCCTTGTCGGCAGCCTCCCTGGTGGCTGCAACTGCTTTCTGGGTTGCATCCCTGGCGGCTGCCGCGGCGTGCTGGGCCGCCTCTTTTCCGGACTCGCCCGCCTTTTTGACCGATTCCTCGGCCTTGTGCGCCGCTTCGCTGGCGGCTTCAGCCGCTTGATTGGTCGCGTCCGAGATTTTTTGCAGCGCGTCCCGGATGTCTTGCGTGGTTTCGTCGACGTCCGTGGCCGCGAACTCGGCAAATCGGCCTGATGCCGCTTTCAGGTTTGCCTCAAGGCGGGTGCGCAAGCCGACGATCTTTTCGCCCGCTTGATCTGCGGTTGCGCGCAGGAGCTCATCGGCATCGGCGACGATGCGCTTCATGTCGGCGATCAGTTTGTCTTTGCTCGTGGAGCCGGGTGTGTTGTATTCAGACATGGAAAACCTCTCGATCAGTGATGAAAAGTAAAAGTAAAAGTAAAAGCGCAACGAAGTGAAAACTTATCGGGCAGGCAGGCAGTCCGCTCACCAAGGATTACTTCGTCACGGCATCCTTGACGTTCCGAGCCGTTTCCCTGGTTGCCTCAAGCGCCTTGTCGGCAGCCTCCCGGGTGGCTTCCATGGCCTTCTGTGCGGCGTCCCTGGTGGCAACGGCGGCTTTCTGCGCGGTCTCCTTGCCCGACTTGGCCGCCTTTTTGGCGGCTTCCCCGGCCTTTTGCGCAGCTTCCTTGGTGGCTACGGCTGCTTTTTTAGCGGCTTCTTCGGCCTTCCGTGCCGCCTCTTTGGTGGCTGAAGTCGCTTTGCGAGTGGCTTCCGCCGTCTTGCGTGCCGCCAGCTTGGCGGCGTCCTCGGCCTCCCGCGCCGCCTGCCGGGCGGCTTCCGCAGTTTTCTGCGAGGCGTCACCGACGGCCTGCTCAGCCTTCTCTGCAGCCCGCTGGGCGGCTTCCGCGGCTTTGCGCGTTGCCTCTTTGGCTTCCTCGGCCGCTTTCTTCGCGCCTTCCTCCGCTTTCTGCAGCACGGACGCCTTGGCCGGCTCGACCGTCTTTGCCACAGGTTCTTCCGTAGCCTGCGCACTTGCGCCCACCACCAATGCAGACAGAATCAACCATTTTTGCAGTTTCATCGCCTCTTCTCCTTGCAGTCATGGAGCAGGAACGTCTGCTCCGCACGTTTGCCCTGAGTCGGGTGTTCATGTGACGTCACCTTGTTGTTTATGCCAAGACCATTGCGCAGCAAGCCGATGACATGCCGCGCAATGGCTTCGGGGTCTTCGTGCTGTTGCTGGTAGCCCGGCAGGAACCGCCGCACCGACTGGGTTTCAAAAGGGTAGATCACCAGGCCGAACATCGAAACGATCAGCAGGTGGGCGTCACGGCCCGGGGCGAGCTCATCGGCGAGCTTGTGCAGTAAGTTGAACAGGTCCCGAAAGACGCAGTCCGCCAGGCTCTGCAGGCGCTGCTCATCGTTGTCCAGCAGTACCCACTGCATCAGGCGTCTGAAGTCTTTCTCCCTGGCGAGCATGCGCGTGAGATCGACGACGAACGCTTCGAGCCGATCCCAGGGTTTTTCTCCACCTTCCAGAAGGGACTTCAAGGGCCCCACTTTTTCTTCGAAGGCATAGCCAACCGCAGCCAGACAGAGTTGCGCTTTGTCCGAAAAGTGGTGGTAAAGGGCGGCGGGTGTCACACCCACAGCAGCCGCGATATCACGCATCGATACCCCGTCAAATCCGACCTTTGCGAAGAGCGGAACTGACAGCCCGAGGATTTCCTCGCGCGTATGCCTGAAAGCTGGTCTAGCCATTCTTATACCCTTGCTTCACGATCCCAGCACGATTAACCTAGCGCCGGGTAATCGGTATAGCCCTTGGGTCCGGGCGTATAAAACGTATTCATATCCGGCGTATTCACAGCCGCGCCCGCCTGCCAGCGCGTGGCCGGATCGGGGTTGGCAAGGAACGGTCTCCCCACAGCGATCAGATCGGCCTTGCCCGCCACCAAGTCGCCTTCGGCGCGCGCGGCGTCGTAGCCGCCGGAGAGAACCAGGGTGCCCTTGAATAATTGGCGGAATGTCGCTTTCATGGCGTCCGGGACGGCGGGCGCCCGCATGGCCGAATGGTCGACCAGGTGGATGTAGGCCAGTGCGCGTGCGTTGAGTTGTTGCGCCAGCCAATTGTAATCGGCTTGCATCGCGTCATACCATGGCATGTCGTTGAACACACCGAAGGGTGACAAGCGTATGCCGGCCTTGTCTTTTTCGATGGCCTTGATGACCGCGTCGACGACTTCGAGCACGAAGCGCGCGCGGTTCTCGATGGCGCCGCCATAGCTGTCCGTGCGCTGGTTCGAGTTCGGGCGAATGAACTGTTCGAGCAAATAACCGTTTGCCCCGTGCAGCTCGATGCCATCGAATCCCGCTGCCACTGCGTTCTTCGCGCCCTGGGCGAACTCCGTGATGGTGGCCTTGATGTCGGCCTCGGTCATCGCCTGCGGCAGGGCATTGGGTTTCATGCCTTCGGCGTCGGTGTATATGTCACCGACGGCTGCCACGGCCGACGGCCCCAGCACGCGTGCACCCTGGGGCAGATTGAGCGGATGGCCGATGCGCCCGCAGTGCATGAACTGCATGAACTGCATGAACATTTTGCCGCCCCGGGCATGTACCGCATCGGTGACCCGTTTCCACCCTGCTATTTGCTTGGCAGAAAAGATCCCCGGTATGCGCGGATAGCCCAGCCCATTGGGCGACGGCGAGGTGCCTTCGGTGATGATGAGCCCCGCAGTAGCCCGCTGCGCGTAATACTGCGCCATCGGCTCGTTCGGGATGTTGCCGGTGGCGCGATTGCGCGTCATCGGCGCCATGAGCAGATGATTCTCCAATGTGAGTGGCCCCAGCGTGGTCTTCGAGAATAGACGTGACATGGTTTACCTCCTAAAAGTGGTTCAGTTAATCCGCATGCAACAAAGTCGCCTATTGGGCATTCCGTGAATCATGACAGGGCAGTTCTAAAAATTCGGCACACTGGCAAAAACCGGTGTCTGGGCGGTTGAACATACCCGGATTGCGGCCTTCGCCGGAATGACGAACTCTGAAGTTTTAAAGCGGCCTTTTGCCTTGAGCTTAACGAACGTTTATTAAACACCAGTTTTCATTGTATTCGGCAACTCGAACCGCCAGCGTGAAAGCGGCTTCGTTGTCGGCATGGCCGAGCAGCCGTGCGCACATCTTTCTCCGCGTCGTCGCTGGCGCAGTCACCCAACGCGTCAAGGTGTGTTCGCCACCCGCTTAGTAGTCCATTTCGGAAGTTCGCACACGTATTTTTCAGGCCCCCAGCTTCAGAGACTGGCTCTTGGCCCAGCGAGCACGCATGCGCGCGATCATGGCATTGAGGTCGGTGCGGGTGAATTTCCACTC
>NZ_JAQTMS010000084.1 GCF_028714215.1 Rhodoferax sp.
CAGCACCTTTACGAGTTGGCGGAAATGCAGCGCCTTGGTATAGGTGGCGGCGACATTGAACAGCAGGTCCTGCCCACCGGCGCGCAACGCCTGGACGGAAGCCTCGCGGTTGTGTGCGGCCAGCGCCTCGCCGGCCACCAGCTTGCCACCGCTGTAAAGAGGCAGATTCAATGCCAGGCCAATATTGGCAATATCCCTGTCCATCGGCGGGAAGACGCCGGTCTCGCGGATCGGCGTAACGAAGGTGGGGTAGGCATAGCGGGTGTACGCTGCGTTCAAGTCGATCTTGGGTAAATGCTGGCTGCGGGCGATATCCTGCTCCAACGTTTGCCTGCTGACTTCAACCAGCTGGCTTTTGATTGCCGGGTTGGATTGCGCGGCACGTTCCATCGCCTCCCACAGGGACAATGGATCCGCCGCAACGACCGCTTTCACGGTGAAAGAAAGAAAGGTAAACAGCAGCAACCGTGACAAGGGTTTCATAATCGTATCCATCCTGGTGTTGACAGAAATTTCTTCATTGCTTACTCCTCAAACCACGTTGATAAATTGCAAATACACCGGGTGCGTCGGTGCGCATGCGCTGGAGATCACCAGACAACATGGACTGCATCCCCAGACCCTGAATGGTTCCGATGAACAGCGTGGCCGCAGCCTGGGTATTCACCTCCAGAGTGATTTCGCCTGTTGCTTTTCCTTGTTCGATGCGTGCCCGAAGGCGCTCGGTATAACGCTGAGTTAACACCTGGACCATGCGCTTGGGAGCCGTTGATTCGGTGCTTTGCAGTTGACCGAACATCATCCGGGGTACGCCGGGGTGCTCAACCACAAAGTCGATATGACTCATGAACATGGCCTGCATCGCCGCCAATGGCGAGTCAATGCCTTGTGCCGCGCTGTCGATCCGCGCCAGCAGACGCTCCGCCACCCATTCCATGACGGACTGCCAAATGGCATCCTTGCTTGGGAAGTGGCGAAACAGCGCGCCCTGAGTCAGGTTCATGTGCTTGGCGATGGCCGCCGTCGTGATGTCGCCAGGGTTCTGTGAACCGGCCAGCGCAATGACGGCTTCGACAGTGACTGCTCGCCGTTCGTCTGCCGGTAGATTTTTTCGAGAAGCGTTCAAAGTTGCGGTCCGAATAGATTACAAGCTAGTAATTAATTACTATCTTATCACAATAATGCAGTCGCATCCAAACCGGTTTTGCGGCTGGGTCATCAGTGCCAACTTGACGCCGTGTCCTGCTACAAGACTTTGAACGCTGACCTCGAATGCAGCCTGGGCAACCCAGGGTCTGCGAGTGACTGTGTCTGGGTATTCATGGAATTGCTCTTGTCAGGTTGGAAATGGAAGTTCAATCGAATCGCCGTCCTTCGCCCACCTCTTCATGGGTGACGCCGTCGCGGATGTGGTAAATCCGTTTGAAGGTCGGAATGATTTTTTCGTCGTGGGTGACGACGATGATTGCGGTATCGAACTGCCTGGCCATCTGGTTGAGAATGCGGATCACCGCCAGAGCGCGCTCGCTGTCGAGCGGCGCGGTGGGCTCGTCGGCCAGAATCACCGGCGGGCGATTGACCAGGCCGCGGGCAATCGACACCCGCTGCTGCTCGCCGCCCGAGAGTTGCGAAGGCATGGCCCGGGCGCGGTGATCCACATCGAGCGCTTTCAGCAGCACCAAGGCACGTTTTCGCGCCTCATTGTTGGGAACACCGGCCAGCATCGGCAGCAAGGCGACGTTGTCGGTGACGTCAAGAAACGGAATCAGGTAGGGGGCCTGGAACACAAAGCCGATCTTGTCGCGCCGCAAAGCGCGCAGGTCGGAAATCTTCCAGCCGTTCTCAAAAATCACATTCCGGCCCAAAGTCATGCGCCCGGCCGTGGGCTCAATGATCGCCCCCAGGCATTTGAGCAGGGTGCTCTTGCCGGAGCCCGATGGCCCGACCAAACCCACGACCTCTCCGGGCGCGACCACCATGTTCACACCCTTGAGCGCGTCCACAGCGGTATCGCCTTCGCCGTAGCGCTTCTTGAGCCCTTCGATGCGAACGCCGCGCGAAGAAGAGTCTGCTTGTTGTTTATCCACCGATGGCCTCCGCCGGGTCAACTTTCAGCGCCGCGCGAATCGCCAGCACGCTGGCGAGCACGCAAATCACCACCACCGCACCGAAGCCGCGCACGGCGTCGCCGGACTCCAGCAACACGTATTTGGGAAAGATCGGTGCCCAGAATGTGGCCGCTATCTTGCCCACTACAAAGCCGATCAACCCCAGGGCTACGGCCTGTTGAAGAATCATCGCGGCGATGGTGCGGTTCCTGGTGCCGATGAGCTTGAGGACCGCGATCTCGCGGATCTTGCCCAGCGTGAGTGTGTAAATAATGAAGGCCACGATGGCAGCGCTGACGATGGCCAGGATCACCAGGAACATGCCAATTTGCTTGGCCGAAGTGGCAATCAGCTTGGCAATCAAAATATCTTGCATCTGCACGCGGGTGTAAACGCTCAGCCGCTTCCAGCGCCGGATCGACTCGGCCACGGTTTCCGGATCGGTTCCTGGTTCGACCTGCACCAGCACGGCATTGACCGAGCTGTTGGTACTTTGAGAGGCGATGACGGCGTCCAGCAGACCGGGCACGCCGGGTCGATTGAGCGCCGGGCTCTGCGCGGTGCGGGCGCGTTGCATCACGATGGCATCGTTGTCCTTGAGAAACTGGGCTTCCTGTGCGTCTTTGAGTGGAATGAACACCATCGGGTCACCGCCCGAGGACACCATGCGCCGCGTCAGCCCGACCACGGTGTACTCGTTGCGACGGATGCGAATGCGCTCGCCCAGCCCGAAGCCGGTGGCGATGTCGGCAACCGCCTCATAATGACCCCGCGTCAGGCGCCGCCCATCTACCAGGTAGCCGGGCTGTCCCGGATGACCGGCGCCGTCGGG
This sequence comes from Rhodoferax sp., assembly GCF_028714215.1. Taxonomy (GTDB): domain Bacteria; phylum Pseudomonadota; class Gammaproteobacteria; order Burkholderiales; family Burkholderiaceae_C; genus Rhodoferax. Next base: position 2,941 of record NZ_JAQTMS010000084.1, read on the forward strand.
TGTGACGCCAACCACCATGGTGCGCACATCGCGCGCCTTGCCGTCCCCAAGTTGGCTTACCTGCATGGTCAGGTAGGTCACGTTGGCGGCGCGCGCCACACCCGCCATGCCGAGAATGCTGCGATAGGTGTCGTCATAAATGCTTGAAGACTCGGCGTAGGGGCCTTGCGTGTCCTTCTGCACCACCCACAGATCGGCGCCGCTGTTGTCGAGCAGCACATTGGCGTCGTCCACCATGCCGCGGTAGACGCCGGCCATGGTAAGCGTGACGCCAATCAACAGCCCGAGCCCGATGCCGGTGAACACGAACTTGCCCCACGCATGCAGGATGTCGCGTCCGGCCAGGCTGATCATGACGACTTGCCCACGATGCGTTCAACAATCTTGATGCGGCTGTTCGCCTCCAGCGCTTTGTGGCTGTAAACCACAACGCGTTCACCACCGCTGAGACCCTGAAGAATCTGCACCCGTCCTTCAAGGTCGGTAGCACCGGTCTTGACTGGAATAAAACGCAAGCTGCCGTTCTCAACGAGCCAGACGCCGAGACGTCCATCAACTCGTTGCACACTGGCATTGGGCACGACCGGCGTCGATTTTTGTGCCGCCAGTGCGACCGTGACTTCGGCCAGTTCACCAATCGGTGGCAGGGTTTGCGGGCGCTGAGCGAACTCGACCTTGGCCAAGACCTCTTCGGTGACCGCATCGGCATGTGGCTCGATGCGCGAGACCCGTCCGGCCAGCAATTCACCGGCACGGGAACGCAGGACGATTTGCGCTGGCAACTGAGCGCTCAAGCCCTGCGCACGCTGCTGATCGAATCGCACGCTAATCCACAGGCTGCCGGGTTCCACCACATCGACGACGGACTGACCAGCGACCACCGTGGTGCCAGGGTCGGCGTCGCGTCGGGTGACCAGACCATCGACCGGGGACAGCAGACGCAGATTGGCACGCTGGCGGATCAGGCCGTCACGCTCCGCACGCGCGCGGATCAGCTCCTGGCGCGATGCATCGAGGTTGGCGCGCGCCGCTGACAAGGATGCCTGCGCGATCTGCCATTCTTGCCGCTTCGCCTGAGCACCTTCTTCGCTGACGGAGCGGGCGACCAACAGTTGTTCGTAGCGTTTTGTCTGGATTTCAGCGAAAGACTTGCGGGCACTTACCTCCTGGACTTGTGCCTCCACCGCCAGCACGCTGGCCTCGGCGCGCTTGAGCGTCGCCTCCTGGGCGCCGAGCTTGTCGTCCAGATCGACGGGGTCCATCTCGCCGAGCAATTGCCCTTTTGTGACTTGATCGCCAGATTGAACCTCTACACGCTTGATTCGACCGGCAAACGTCGGCCCTATCTTGTGGGTGAAGCGCGCCTCCACGGTACCGATGCCAAACAAGGCGGGCTTGATCTCCTGGCTCTCGACCGTCGCCAAGGTCACTGGCACCGGTGCCAGTGGCCCCGCGCGCAAGGCAACATACCCCAACAGGCCCGCCAACAAAATCAAAACACCGGCAAGCGCCAGTGTTCGGCCATGGGTTGATATGAAAGTTTTCACTGCTTGTGCCTCATGCCGCGTTGATAAATTGCAAATACACCGGGTGCGTCGGTGCGCATGCGGCGAAGATCACCAGACAGCATGGACTGCATCACCAGGCCCTGAATGGTTCCGATGAACAGCGTGGCTGCAGCCAGGGTGCTTACTTCAGGCGTGATCTCGCCACTGGCCTTACCTTGCTCGATGCGCGCCCGAACGCGCTCGGCGTAACGCTGCATCAGTGTTTGAGCCATCAGCTTGGCTGGCGTTGATTCGAGGTTTTGCAACTGACCGAACATCATCCGGGGCACGCCGGGGTGCTCGATCACAAAGTCGACATGGCTCATGAACATGGCCCGCATCGCCGCCAATGGCGAGGCTATGCCTTGCGCCGCGCTGTCAATCCGCGCCAGTAAACGCTCCGCCACCCATTCCATGACGGACTGCCAAATGGCATCTTTGCTTGGGAAGTGGCGAAACAGCGCGCCTTGCGTCAGGTTCATGTGCTTGGCGATGGCCGCCGTCGTGATGTCGCTAGGGTTTTGCGAGCCGGCCAGCGCAATGACGGCCTCGACAGTGACGGCCCGCCTTTCGTCTGCCGGTAGATTTTTTCGAGAAGCGTTCAAAGTTGTGGTCCGAATAAATTGTGAGATAGTAATCGATTACTGTCTTACCACAATAATGAAGTCCCCTCCAAGCCAGTTTGCGCTGCGGGTCGCTCGCGCAGCTTTATCCGTAGCAACTGTTTGTCAAGGCAAAAAATCCCTGTACACAGACGGGATCAGAATGGCAGTTTCTATGGCGTGGTCGGCATACACCAGTGGTCGTCCGCGTGCGCCTGTTTTGATTGGGTGCCACTCATCTATCGCTTCCTTGGTAAACCAGATCGTGATGTCACCGCGCCGACGCAGGGCGTCGTTGTACTCGGGCCAGTTGGTTACCCTATATTTGGGCTTTGTGAATTTGTGCCGACGGCTCTCGTTATGTTTGTATGGCACGGGCCCTCTTCGAGGGTGAAATTGAACCTCATCATGCCAGTTCACCCTGTTGGCATCCGGTTCTCGATTTATTCAACAACGCCGCGCTGGTCAGGGTTTCCTATATAGTGGGCGCGGCCCTGACTGCGTCCGTCACCACGGGGCTGATCTAATGGGGAAATCTTAGTCAACCATGAGTTCTCATCCAGAGCGCTGGAGCCTCGGCTCCAAACTCGCCCTTGTGGGTCTGCCTTTCCTGTTATTGGCATTGCTCGCAACCGCTGCCACGTTGTGGGTATCGTGGCAGCTTGACGGCGGTGCTGCCGCCGTCAACGAAGCCGGGCGGATGCGCATGCAGTCCTACCGCATGGCGCTTTCGATCGGTACCGGCGAGACCGAAGCTTTGGCGGCGCAGGCCGATGAATTTGAGCTGAGCTTGCGTACGCTGCACAGCGGCGACCCGGAACGCCCGCTGTTTGTTCCCTGGGATGGCACCGTACGAGCACGTTTCGCAACCGTTGAGCAGGACTGGCGTGGCTTTCGCTCGCGCTGGATCGATGCCAGGCCCAGCGTGCTGCGCACCTTGCGCTCTGATACCGTCGATTTTGCTTCGCACATCGACGCTTTCGTGCGCAGTATCGAAGCCCATATGGCGCGCTGGACCGCCTTGCTGCACCTGCTCCAGATGAGCATGCTGGCGATGGCCGTTCTGGGCGCGGCGATCCTGATCTACACCGGCTACCTGTTTGTTCTGGAGCCGCTGGGACAACTCAAGCAGGCCATGGAACAAATCCAGGCGGGCGATTTTGACGCCCGCGTTGAAAGCACAACCAGCGATGAGTTCGGCACCCTGGCGGACGGCTTCAACGGCATGGCAGAACACCTGCAATCGATGTACCGAAACCTGGAGAGCCGAGTCCAGGAAAAGACCGCGCAACTGGAAGAAAAGCACGAACGCCTGGAAAGCCTGTACGAAGTCACGGCCTTGGTTGCCAAGGCGACTTCGCTGGACGAACTGGCGCAGGGCTTCGCCAAGAGCATTGCCCGGATCGCGCACGCCGACGGTGTCGCCCTGCGCTGGTCGGACCAGGCCAATCAGCGCTACCTTATGCTGGCGGCGCAGGGTTTGCCAGCTTCCATGGTGGACGGTGAACTCTGTATTGACCAGGGCGACTGTCATTGCGCCGTGGTCTCGCCCGCAGTCGGCCTGCGCGTCATTCCGATCCAGTCGATGAACAGTCCTCCGCTGCAACATTGTGCCAAGGCCGGGTTTGAGACCGTGGTCAACATCCCGGTGCACGTGCACCAGCGCCTGATGGGTGAAGTGGATCTGTTTTTCCATGCCCGTGTCACACCCTCCGGCGCAGAGCGGTCGCTGCTGGAAGCACTCAGCAGCCACCTGGCTGGCGCGATGGAAAATTTGCGGCTCAACTCGCTGGAGAAGGAGGCTGCCGTGTCGCAAGAGCGGCATCTGCTGGCACGCGAACTGCACGACTCCATCGCACAGTCGCTGGCATTCTTGAAGATTCAGGTGCAACTGATGCGCGACGCTGTGCAGTCCGGCAACACCGTGGAGATCAGGCAGGTACTGGAAGAAATAGACGTCGGCGTGCGCGAGAGCTACGGCGATGTGCGCGAGTTGCTGCTGCACTTTCGAACCCGCACCAACACCGAAGACATTGAGCCGGCGCTGGCGACAACGCTGCGCAAATTTGAACACCAGAGCGCGATCAAAGCCTCTTTGTCGATGCAGGGCCAGGGCATGCCACTGTCACCCGATCTGCAAATACAGGTGCTCCACATTGTTCAGGAAGCTTTGTCCAACGTGCGCAAACATGCCCGTGCCTCGCAGGTGTGGCTGGAGGTGCAGCAGCAGCCCGCCTGGCGCTTTGAAGTCCGGGACGACGGCGTCGGCTTTACCCCAGAAACTGATCAACTTGACGAGACCCATGTCGGACTGCGCATCATGAGCGAGCGGGCCCAGCGGATTGGCGCCCAGTTGGACGTCATCTCAACGCCGGGACACGGCAGTTCGATAATTCTGACCTTGCCACTACGTCCTCACCCGATGACGGTCCAACCAAGAGACAGCCATGCAGCCCACTGACCCCGCTCCGATTCGCATTCTGGTGGTGGACGACCACACCTTGTTTCGGCGCGGCTTGACCGCGCTCCTGTCGCGTGACCGGGGTTTATGTGTGGTTGGGGATGCGGCCGACGCCGGACAGGCGCTGCGCAAGGCGCAGGAGCTGCAGCCCGACCTGATCCTGCTCGACAACCACTTGCCAGGCGTCAATGGCGTCGATGCCTTGCCGGCCCTGCTTGAAGCCGCGCCGCAGGCCCGCATCTTGATGCTGACCGTGAGCGAAGATGAAAATGACCTCGCAGCCGCGCTGCGCGGCGGGGCCGCTGGCTACCTGCTCAAGACGATTGAAGGCGAGGCCCTGACAGAAGCGATCAGGCGTGCCATGGGAGGCGACAGTGTGGTCGCCCCCGAAATGACAAGCAAACTGGTAGACGCCTACCGCGGTGCGGCAAAAGAGGCACCGGCCGCGACTGCGCTTGCCACCAGCAGCCCAGGCGCAAGCGCGCCTATTGCCAGTCTGTCGCCGCGCGAGCTTGATATTTTGCGTGGCATTGTTCGTGGCGCCAGCAACAAGGAGATCGCGCGCGAGCATGGCATCGCGGAAGCCACAGTCAAGATTCACGTCCAGCATGTGCTGCGCAAACTCGACGTCAGCTCGCGGGTTCATGCGGCGGTCATGGCAAGCGAACACGGTCTGCTTTGATCTGACAACTGCCGGCGTGAGACATCCAAAGTCTTGACCGGCAATCAGTGCAACAGGCACAGGGTAGTTCTTTGGAACTATGGCGCGCAAGCCGGCATAGTTCCGTTTGCAGCAATCCATAGTTCTTTAGGCGGATACCGCCAAAGCCCTGCCCGCACTAAAGTCAGTCCCGTTCCCCAGCCAATAACCCTGCGGGTCGGTCCGTGCTGCACACAGTCAGCAAGCGTTGTCCCCACCTGATTGAAAGCATTGACATGACAAAAAAGATAGGGATGTTGATAGCACTTGCGAGCCTGGCAAGCCTGCTATTTGCAGGCCAGGCATTTGCAGCCGACCCGGTAGCGAAGAGGGCGGTGACTGAGCCCAAGCATGCAGCGGTTGATCGCATGAACAAGAAGTCGCCAGCCGACGCTGCGATCGGGAAGAAGTGTATTAGCTGTCACGGACCGGATGAGGACCCTGGAATTTATGGCGAATGGAGGAAAAGCGCCCATTTCACCAAGAATGTGGACTGTTACGACTGCCATAAATTGAAGGAAGGCGAAAAAGGGGCGATTGCCCACAACGGCGCTTTCATTCAGGTGATTGTTACGCCCAAGACCTGCGCCAATTGCCACCCGGTCGAGGTCGAACAGCAGCAGCGTTCGCACCACGCCAAGGCAGGCAATATTCTGGCCTCGGTCGATAACCTTCTGGGTGAGGTGATCGGTGGCCCGGCCGCCGTCAACGCCGGGTGCAAGCAGTGCCACGGCAGTACGGTCGAGCTGGACGTCAAAGGCAAGCCAACACCGCAAACCTGGCCCAACACCGGCATTGGCCGCAAGAACCTCGACGGTTCATTGGGATCGTGTTCTGCCTGCCACACCCGTCACAACTTCTCTTCGGCTCAGGCGCGCACGCCGGAAACCTGCGGCAAGTGCCATATGGGACCGGATCATCCGCAAATTGAAATCTACAACGAGTCCAAGCATGGCATCGCCTACCGGGCCAATATCGACCGGATGAACCTGAAGTCGAAGAGCTGGGTTGCAGGTGTCGACTACACGGCAGCACCAACCTGTGCAAGTTGCCACATGGGGGCGACCAAGGAGCAGAAGGTTACGCACGACGTGGGGGAACGAATTTCCTGGACCTTGCGGCCGGCCGTTTCAACCAAACTCAATATGGTTCGATTGAGCAATGGCGACGAATTCGACCAACCCGAAGGCAAGCCGCTGCCCAAGGTGGGCGACGAGGTCAAGGGTTCCAAGGTAGTGCAGATCCTGACCTGGGAGCAGCGCCGCGACAAAATGAAGAATGTCTGCGTGACCTGCCACAGCGGCAATACGGTAGATGGTCACTACAAGCAGTTTGACGATGTGGTGGATCTTTATAACGACAAATATGCCAAACCGATCGCTGCCATCATGAAGGAACTCGAAGACAAGGGCTACCTCAGTCGCGAGCCGATGGATGCCAAGATCAAGTGGACCTGGTTCGAAATCTGGCACCACGAAGGCCGTCGGGCCCGCCATGGCGCCTCGATGAGCGGGCCTGACTACACCTGGTGGCATGGCATCTATGAAGTCAGTCAGCACACTTATTTCAAGTGGATTCCGGAACTGAAAGAAGTGGTCCGCCAGAAAGATGGCAACGAAGATTTCGCCAATGCACTGCTGGAGAAGTATTTCAAACCCATCGCCGGACATGACTGGTTCTTCAATGGCATGGGCAAGGATGCCATCGAGAAGGTACGCAAGGGCTATGAAGAACGTTATGGCCAGGGCACGATGAAGTAACACCTTGTCTTGTTCTTTGGAACTATGCTGCCCGAGCCCGCATAGTTCCAATTGCCGCAGTATCTAGTCCTTCAGGGGGATAGCGCCAGAGGACCGCCCGGCCTAAAGTCAGACATGTACCAATAACCTTCCGGGACAGACCGCAGTTACGCGAAGCGAACCAGCTCTGTCCTCAACTGATTGAAAGTTTTGACATGACGAAAAAGGGGCAGGCACTCTCGGTGCTAATGGTCAGCACGCTGGCATTCACGGTCTGCTTCATGGTCTGGATGATGTTCGCCGTGATCGGCATCCCGATCAAGAAGACGCTGGGCCTCAACGCTACGGAATTTGGGTTGCTGACAGCCATGCCGGTGTTGACCGGATCGCTGATTCGGGTGCCGCTGGGTATCTGGACCGACAAGTACGGCGGCCGCATCGTGCTGGCGTTGCTCATGGCCCTGACTGTCCCCGCCATCTGGCTGATGAGCTACGCCACCGCCTACTGGCACTTTCTGGTGATCGGGCTGTTTGTCGGCCTGGCCGGCGGCTCGTTCTCGGTCGGCACGCCCTATGTGGCGCGCTGGTTCCCGAAGAAGCAGCAGGGCTTTGCGATGGGTATTTTTGGCGCCGGCAACTCGGGCGCCGCCGTCAACAAGTTTGTCGCGCCGGCACTGGTGGTGGCCTTCGGCTGGACCATGGTGCCGCAGGTCTATGCCGCGATCATGCTGGGCACGGTTGCCCTGTTCTGGTTCTTCAGCTACAGCGACCCGGTGCATCTGGTGCCGAGTCACGTCAAGTTCAGCGACCAGCTCAAGTCGCTAAAAGACCCGAAGGTATTGAAATACTGCCAGTACTACAGCATCGTGTTTGGCGGCTATGTGGCGCTGTCGCTGTGGATGGTGCAGTACTACGTGGGCGAGTTCGGTCTGGACATCCGCTCCGCTGCCCTGCTGGCGGCGTGCTTTTCTCTGCCCGGCGGCGTGCTGCGTGCGGTCGGCGGCTGGCTGTCCGACAAATGGGGCGCCCACAGCGTCACCTGGTGGGTGTTGTGGGTGAGCTGGGTCTGCCTGTTCCTGCTGAGCTATCCGCAGACCGACTTGTCGATCACAACCGCCAGCGGTCCGATGACCTTCCACATCGGCCTCAATGTCTATGCCTTCACCGCCCTGATGTTCATTCTGGGCATCGCCTTTGCCTTCGGCAAGGCCAGCGTGTTCAAGTACATCAGCGATGACTATCCCAGCAACATCGGCACCATCAGCGGCATCGTCGGCCTGGCCGGCGGTCTGGGCGGCTTTGTGTTGCCCATCATGTTCGGTGCCTTGATGGACCTGACCGGCATCCGTTCCAGCGCATTCATGCTGATGTATGGCGTGGTTTGGGTATCGCTGACCTGGATGTTCTGGACCGAGGTGCGCGGCCGCGAACTGATGGGTCGTAACGCCAAGCCGTTCGCCCTGTAGCGCGACAACCGTTTTCATTTTCCTGAATTTTCTTGAAAGAGCATCATGGCCAACAGCAAACGTTCCCGCGCCGACATCGTCGACTGGCGTCCGGAAGACGAACAATTTTGGAAAAGCACGGGCAAAAGGATTGCTTACCGCAATCTGTGGATCTCCATCCCCTGCCTGCTGTGCGGCTTTGCCGTCTGGGGCATGTGGGGCATCATCACTGTGCAGATGCTCAACCTGGGCTTCCCGTTCACCCAGGACCAGCTGTTCACGCTGACCGCCATCTCCGGGCTCGCTGGGGCCACCATGCGCATCCCCTCGTCGTTCTACATTCGTCTGGCCGGCGGGCGCAACACCATTTTCCTGACCACCGCCATGCTGCTGGCACCGGCCCTGGGTACCGGCATCGCCTTGCAGCACAAGGACTGGCCGCTCTGGGTCTTCCAGATGCTGGCGCTGTGGTCGGGCGTCGGCGGCGGCAATTTCGCCAGTTCCATGTCCAACATCACCACCTTCTTTCCAAAGCGCTTGCAGGGCACCGCGCTGGGCCTGAATGCCGGCTTGGGCAATTTCGGCGTCACCAGCATGCAGATCATCATCCCCCTGGTGATGACGGTCGGCATGTTTGGCGCCCTGGGCGGGGACCCAATGCCGCTGGTCAAGGACAGTGGCTGGATTTTCGGCAAGATTGCCGCCGGAACTCCCACCTGGATTCAAAACGCCGGCTTTGCCTGGATCCTGTCGCTGGTCCCCCTGTCCGCCCTGTGCTGGTTCGGCATGAACAACCTGCTCCCGATTTCGCCGGACATCGGAGGCACCTTGATGGCGTTCGTCAAAGTTACCTGGATCTATACCTTGACTTTCATCCCGGCCGGCATCGGCTTGTATCTCTACATGCCCGCGCCCACCGGCCTGGGGCTGCTGAACATGTGGCTGGCCATGCCACTGATCATCGTCGGGACCCTGCTCCTGATGAAGCTGGCGGCGTTCGGAACCATGAAGGACAACATCGCCAAGCAGTTCGCCATCTTCAGGAACAAACACACCTGGTCCCTGACGCTGCTGTACATCGTGACCTTCGGCTCCTTCATCGGCTTCTCGATGGCGCTGCCGCTGTCGATGAAGGTGATCTTCGGCGTCAGCCATGTGCCGGACGCGGCAGGCGTCATGCAGCACACGCTGAACAACCCCAACGCGCCGCCGATTCTGGCCTACGCCTGGATCGGCCCCTTCGTTGGTGCGCTGGTACGTCCGATTGGTGGCTGGGTATCCGACAAGGTCGGTGGCTCCATCATTACGCAGGTCATCTCGGCCGTGATGGTGCTGGCCTCGGGCGCCGTTGGCTACGTCATGATGCAGGCCTATGGCTCGGCCACGCCCGAGCAGTATTTTTCCACCTTCATGTGGCTGTTCGTGGTGCTGTTCACGGCCAGCGGGATCGGAAACGGCTCCACCTTCCGCACCATCGGTGTGATTTTCGATCGTCAACAAGCCGGCCCGGTGCTGGGCTGGACCTCCGCCATAGCCGCTTACGGCGCCTTCATCGCCCCGGTGGTGATTGGCGCCCAGATCAAGGCCGGCACGCCCCAGATGGCGATGTACGGATTTGCCGTGTTCTACGCCCTGTGTCTGGTTCTCAACTGGTGGTTCTATCTGCGCGCCGGCTCGGAAATCAAGAATCCCTGAGCCTATCTGCCGTCCGACATTGCGAGCACATATCACTACATATTTGATAGCTACGGCCGCACGTAAGACAGTGGCTACAGCCTGTTCTTATATAACTTTTTACCACTTGTACCGAGGTATCCCATGAGCCACTTCCTGGATCGACTGAGCTACTTTTCTCAACCCAAAGAACCCTTCTCAGGCGAACACGGTGTTACCACCGGTGAAGACCGCACCTGGGAGGACGCCTACCGAGCCCGCTGGGCCCACGACAAGATCGTACGTTCCACTCACGGCGTCAACTGCACCGGCTCCTGCTCCTGGAAGATCTACGTCAAGGGCGGCATCGTGACCTGGGAAACCCAGCAGACCGACTATCCGCGCACGCGTTGGGACATGCCGAATCACGAACCGCGCGGCTGCGCCCGCGGCGCCAGTTACAGCTGGTACCTGTACAGCGCCAATCGCGTGAAATACCCGATGGTGCGCGGCCGCCTGCTCAAGCTCTGGCGCGAGGCGCGCCTGTCGAATGACCCGGTCGATGCCTGGGCCTGCATCGCCCGGTCGGACGCCAAACGCAAGGAGTACCAGAGCGTGCGCGGCCTGGGCGGTTTTGTGCGCTCCAGTTGGGATGAGGTCAACGAGATGGTGGCGGCGGCCAATGTCTACACCATCAAAGAGCACGGGCCGGACCGCATCATCGGCTTCTCGCCGATTCCTGCCATGTCCATGGTTTCTTATGCCGCCGGCAGCCGCTACCTGAGCCTGATCGGCGGCGTTTGCATGAGTTTTTACGACTGGTACTGCGACTTGCCGCCAGCCAGCCCGCAAGTCTGGGGTGAGCAGACCGACGTGCCCGAGTCGGCCGACTGGTACAACTCGACCTACATCATGGCCTGGGGTTCCAATGTGCCGCAGACGCGAACACCGGATGCCCACTTCTTCACCGAGGTGCGCTACAAGGGCACCAAGACGGTGGCCGTGACGCCCGACTATTCGGAGGTCGCCAAACTGGCCGACATCTGGATGAAACCGAAACAGGGTACCGATG
>NZ_JAQTMS010000085.1 GCF_028714215.1 Rhodoferax sp.
TGCCTCGTTTGCTGGGCAACAGGAAACGTTTTTGAATGTGATCGGCATCGAGGAGGTGTTGCACAAGATCCGCGAGGTTTTTGCCTCTCTGTACAACGACCGCGCCATCAGTTACCGCGTGCACAAGGGTTTTGCCCACGAGCATGTGGCGCTGAGTGCCGGGGTTCAGCGCATGGTGCGCTCCGACATCGGGGCGGCGGGGGTCATGTTCACCATTGACACCGAGTCGGGCTTTGAGGATGTGGTGTTCATCACTTCCAGCTACGGACTGGGCGAGACCGTGGTGCAGGGCGCCGTCAATCCGGACGAGTTCTATGTCCACAAGCCGATGCTCAAGGCCGGCAAGCGCGCCCTGATCCGTCGCAGCCTGGGCTCCAAATTGATCCAGATGCAATTTACCCGGCCTGACGAGAAGGCCGCCAGCGGCAAGCTGGTCAAGACCACGGATGTTCCAACGGAACTGCGTAACCGCTATTCGCTGACCGACGCGGAGGTCGAGAAGCTGGCCCATTACGCTCTGGTGATCGAGCAGCATTATGGCCGTCCGATGGACATCGAGTGGGGCAAGGACGGGCTCGACGGTGAGCTCTACATCCTGCAAGCGCGGCCGGAAACGGTGAAGAGTCAAACCGCTGGCAAGGCTGAATATCGCTACAAGCTCAAGGGCAAGGGAGTCGTGATCGCCGAGGGTCGGGCGATCGGTCAGAAGATTGGCACCGGCCCGGTGCGCATCGTGCACAGCCTGAGCGAGATGGACAAAGTGCAGGCCGGCGACATCCTGGTGACCGACATGACGGATCCCAATTGGGAACCCGTGATGAAACGCGCCGCCGCCATCGTGACCAACCGTGGTGGGCGCACCTGCCATGCCGCCATCATCGCGCGCGATCTGGGAATCCCGGCCGTGGTGGGTTGCGGCGATGCCACCGAAGTACTCAAGGACGGCACGCTGGTGACCGTCAGTTGCGCCGAAGGCGATACCGGTTTCATTTACGACGGTTTGCTGGAAACCGAGGTCAGCGAAGTTCAGCGGGGTGCCATGCCCGAAATTTCGGTCAAGATCATGATGAATGTCGGCAATCCGCAACTGGCCTTCGACTTCTGCCAGTTGCCCAATGAAGGCGTCGGCCTGGCCCGTCTCGAGTTCATTATCAACAACAACATCGGCGTCCATCCGAAGGCCATTCTGGACTATCCCAACATCGAGGCGGATCTGAAGAAAGCGGTTGAATCGGTGGCGCGCGGGCATGCCTCGCCGCGCGCTTTCTACGTCGATCGGGTGGCCGAGGGCGTGGCCACGATAGGCGCCGCTTTTTGGCCCAAGCCGGTCATCGTTCGCCTGTCCGACTTCAAGAGCAATGAATACCGCAAGCTGATTGGTGGCAGCCGTTACGAGCCGGAGGAAGAGAACCCGATGCTCGGTTTCCGTGGTGCCGCGCGCTATATCAGCGCCGATTTCGGCGAGGCGTTCGCGATGGAATGCGAAGCGCTGAAACGGGTTCGCCAGGATATGGGCTTGAGCAACGTTCAGGTCATGGTGCCCTTTGTGCGGACCGTCGGGCAAGCCAAAAAAGTGACCGAGTTGATGGCCACGCATGGCCTCAAACGCGGTGACGACGGGCTGAAGATCATCATGATGTGCGAAATTCCCAGCAACGCCATTCTGGCCAACGAGTTCCTGCAGTACTTCGACGGTTTTTCGATTGGCTCGAACGACCTGACGCAACTCACCCTGGGACTCGACCGCGATTCCGGTCTGGAACTGCTGGCGGCCGACTTCGATGAGCGCGATCCGGCTGTGACGGCACTGATCAGCCTTGCCATTGCGGCGTGCAAGGCCCAGGGCAAATACATCGGCATTTGCGGCCAGGGCCCCAGCGATCACCCGGATTTTGCCGAATGGTTGAAGCAGCAGGGCATTTCGTCGATTTCCCTGAATCCGGACTCCGTGATCGGTACTTGGCAGAAACTGGCCGGATAGCGAAATGGCGGGCGGTTTTCGTTTGCACGCTTGGCTGCTGGCGATCTGGTTTGCCGCCTCCTTCGGCGTCGTGTTCTTCGCCCGTGACTTACAGGTCATTGTCAATGGCTGGCCGCTGGGCTACTGGTTCGCGGCGCAAGGCAGCGTGTTCATTTTTATCGCCATCGTTGCGGTCTTTGCCTGGCTTGCCAACCGGCGCGACGGCGAGCTTGCCGGCGGCGATGCCGCCTACACCGCCTACAAGCGCCGGCTGCACCGCAAATTCGCCAGTTACGTCCTGTGTTTGCTGCTGTTCTTGCTGGCCCTCGCCCTGGCCGAGCGTTGGGGACTGAAAAAGACCTGGGTCGGTGCCATCTTTCTGTTCGCCACCATTGGCTTGTACGCAGTGATCGGAATCTATAACCGCACGTCGGATGCGGCCGAATACTACGTTGCCGGACGTGGCATTCCGGCGGTCTACAACGGCATGGCGACCGCCGCGGACTGGATGAGTGCGGCCTCCTTTATCAGCATGGCCGGCGGGCTTTACCTGCAGGGTTTTTCCGGCACGCCATCGCAGCCGGGAGGGCTTGCTTATGTACTGGGCTGGACCGGCGGCTTCTGTCTGGTCGCGTTGTTGGTGGCGCCCTATCTGAGAAAGTTGAACCTGTACACCGTGCCCGATTATTTTGGGCAGCGTTTTGGCGGCCGCTGGCCGCGCCGGATTGCGGCTTTTTCCGCTGTACTGTGTTCTTTTACTTATGTGGTGGCGCAGATTTACGGTGTCGGGTTGATCACCTCGCGTTTGACCGGTGTCCAGTTTGAAATTGGCATCCTGCTGGGCTTGGGCGGTGTTCTGGTGTGCTCCTTTTTAGGGGGCATGCGGGCCGTGACCTGGACCCAGGTGACCCAGTATGTGGTGTTGATACTGGCTTTCCTGATTCCGGTTTCGTGGCTTGCCTACAAGCAGCTTGGCAACCCGCTGGCCCCCTTCGTGTACGGCCAGCAGTTGCAGAAGATCACGGCACTCGAGCAGCAACTGGTGGCGTCGCCGGCGGAACTGCAGGTGATCCATGAATACGCGCGGCGCGCGCGCGACTACGAGTTGAAATTACAGAATGTGGAGGCGTCACTGGAGAGCGAACGCAAGGCGATGCGGGAGAAGATTCGTTCCCTGAACGAACAACACGCGGATGAATCGACCATTGTTTCCGCTCGACGCGAGCTGGCGGCGTTGCCCCGGGATGTCAACTCGGCCCGGGAGCGTTGGACGCACGCCATGCACGACAACCTGGAACGGGCCAAACCCTTGGGCGGCATGCCGCAGCATGTCAAGCCCTTTGCCGGTGAAACCCAGGGCAGCATCGAAGACCAGCAGGAATTTGACCTTTCCCGGCGTAACTTTCTGGCCTTGATGTTCTGCCTGATGGTGGGTACCGCTGGTTTGCCGCACCTACTGACCCGCTTTTACACCACCCGGACCGTGGCGGAAGCGCGAACCTCGGTCGCCTGGTCGCTGTTTTTTATTGCGCTGCTGTACCTGGCGGCCCCGGCTTTGGCGGTGCTGGTGAAATTCGAGATCATGAGTCACCTGGTGGGGCAGGATTTTGATTCCCTGCCGGTCTGGATCGCCCAGTGGGCCAAGGTTGACCCGACGCTGATTTCCGTCAGTGATGTCAATGGCGATCACATTCTCCAGTTTGCGGAACTCAAGCTGGGCGCCGACATCGTGATGCTGGCGACCCCCGAGCTGGGGGGTATGCCTTACGTGGTGTCGGGTCTGGTGGCCGCGGGCGGGCTGGCGGCCGCGCTTTCCACGGCAGACGGGCTGTTGTTGACGATTGGCAGCGCGTTGGCGCATGACTCTTTCTTTGGCGGCGAGACCGATCAGGCCGGCGCCGTGCGCCGGGTGATGTTGTCGAAATTCGCCTTGCTGGTGGTAGCCCTGGTCGCCGCCTACGCGGCGGCGCAACGTCCGGCTGACATTCTCTACCTGGTATCGGCTTCGTTTTCCCTGGCCGGGGCGGCCTTTGTGCCGGTGATGGTGCTGGGAATATTCTGGCGTAGAACCACTGCCAGGGCAGCCGTTGGGGGAATGGCTGCCGGCCTGGGCTTGACGATCTACTACATGGTCATCAATGTCGCCTCCGTCAGAGCGGCCTGGGGCTTGACCGGCAGCGGCCTGTGGTTTGGCATTCAACCGGTTTCCGCCGGTGTGTTTGGCGTATTGGCCGGGGTCGTGGTGACCGTGTTGCTCAGCCTTCTGTCGCGCCCCGTGTCCTTGCCGCTGTTCAAGGACCAGCAGGCCCGCCCAACTGGCATATAATCCTCGGTTCACCTTGCCACACCTCAACGAGACGCCGAGGGTGGCTTTTTCTGCCCAATGGGGCTATCCATAAGGAGTATCAATGCGTCATTACGAAATCATTCTCATGATTCACCCGGATCAGAGCGAGCAAGTTCCTGCCATGCTGGAGCGTTACAAGGGCATGATCACTGCCGGCGGTGGCAAAGTGCACCGTGTCGAGGACTGGGGCCGTCGCCAACTGGTCTACATGATCAACAAGCTTGCCAAAGCCCACTACCTGTGCGTCAACATCGAAGCCGATCAGGCCGTGATGGTGGAACTGGAGCACGCCTTCAAGTTCAATGATGCGGTGTTGCGGCATCTGACGGTGTTGAAGAAGAAAGCCGATACCGGCCCTTCTTCAATGATGAAAACGGTCGAGCGGGAAGATGCCCGCAGGACGCAACAGGCCGAGTACCAGGCTTAACGGCATTGCCTGCCAACGAGGAGTGTGAAGCACCTTGCCAACCAGCTCGTCCTGACGGCCTGTGTCGCTGAGCTAGATGCCCCGCGCTACACGCCAGCCGGATTGCCGGCACTGAATCTGAAACTTGAGCATGCCTCGGAGATCGAGGAAGCAGGGCAGACGAGACAGGTCAAGGCGACGGTGAAAGCGGTGGCTTTTGGTGCGCTGGCCGAGCGGCTTGCGAAACAGGCCATAGGCAGCAGCTGGAGCTTCAAGGGTTTTCTGGCAACACCTCGGAACGGCAAGAATGTTGTATTTCATGTTCAAGAATTTCAGCAAGATTAACCCATTCGCAATAATTTAAGGAGTCCATCATGGCCGGACCAAAACGTTTCAATAACAAGGACAAGCGCCCCAAGCGCCCAGCTCAGAACCTGCTGTTCAAGCGCAAGCGCTTTTGCCGCTTCACGGTGACGGGGGTTGAGGAAATCGACTACAAGGACATCGATACCTTGCGCGATTTCATTGCCGAAAATGGCAAGATCATTCCGGCGCGCCTGACCGGCACCCGCGCCATTTTCCAGCGCCAGCTCAACACCGCTATCAAGCGCGCGCGTTTCCTCGCGATGCTGCCGTACAGCGATCAGCACAAGATCTAAGGAATACGACCATGCAAATCATTCTGCTCGACAAGGTCGTGAACCTTGGCAATCTCGGCGAGATCGTGCGCGTTAAAGACGGTTATGCCCGCAACTTCCTGATTCCTTCCGGCCGCGCCCGGCGTGCCACGGAGTCGGCGAAACAACAGTTCGAAGCCAAGCGTGCCGAACTCGAAAAAGCCGCTGCCGCCAAGTTGGCTGAAGCTCAGGCTCTGGGTGAAAAACTGGCCGGTACCA
The DNA here is from genome assembly GCF_028714215.1 of Rhodoferax sp. Lineage (GTDB taxonomy): Bacteria > Pseudomonadota > Gammaproteobacteria > Burkholderiales > Burkholderiaceae_C > Rhodoferax. The sequence continues at coordinate 5,610 of NZ_JAQTMS010000085.1, forward strand.
CGGTCAAGTTGACCCAGAAGGCCGGCGTCGACGGTCGCCTGTTCGGTTCGGTCACCAATGCCGACATTGCCGAAGAACTGACCAAGAGCGGCTATCAGGTGGTGAAGGCGCAGATTCGCATGCCCCTGGGTCCGATCAAGATGGTTGGCGACAGCACTGTCAGTGTGGCATTGCACACGGATGTGGTGGTCGACATCACGGTCTCGGTGTACGGCGAAACGGTTTAAGCCTTCACGCTACGCTCGGAAGCCGCCGGGGTTGGCAAACCGCGGCGGCTTTTCTATTGGCGGGCTGGCCATTGGCCAGCCATTTCACAGCTTGTCCACAGCTTTTAACGGGCTTTTGCCCAGCATCCCACTCGACGCCAAACATGGGCTGGCGTAGTATCCAAGGCTTAAAGGAAACCCGATGTCCGCTGTACTTTCTGCCGTCCCCGACGACTACGGTCAAGACCGGCAAGTCGCGCAATTGCGCATACCGCCGCACTCCATCGAAGCCGAGTCCAGCGTGCTGGGTGGCCTGCTGCTGGACAACGCCGCCTGGGACCGTGTCAATGACCTGCTGAACGAGGGTGATTTCTACCGTTTTGAACACCGCATGGTTTTCGGCGCGATTGGCGCCCTGATCAACCTATCCAAGCCGGCCGATGTCATCACGGTGTTTGAACAACTGCTGAGCCAAGGCAAGGCCGAGGAAATCGGCGGTCTGGCCTACCTCAACGCCTTGGCCCAGTTTGTGCCCAGCGCCGGCAATATCCGGCGCTACGCCGAGATCGTGCGGGATCGCGCCATCCTGCGCAAGCTGGTCAGCGCCAGCGACGAGATTGCCACCAACGCCTTTAACCCCAAGGGGCGGCCGGTGGCCTCCATCCTGGACGAAGCGGAACAGAAGATCTTCAACATCGGTGAAGAGGGGGCTCGCACCAAACAGGGTTTTCAAACCATGGATTCGCTGGTGGTGGCGCTGCTGGACCGGGTCCAGGAGATGGCCGACAACCCGAACGATGTGACCGGCGTGCCGACCGGTTTTTATGACCTGGATCGCCTGACCGCCGGCTTCCAGGCGGGCGACCTGATCGTGTTGGCGGCCCGTCCCTCCATGGGCAAGACCGCACTGGCCATTAATATTGCCGAGCACGTGGCGTTGAACGAAGGTTTGCCGGTGGCCGTGTTCTCGATGGAAATGGGCGCCGCGCAACTGGCGGTGCGTATTGTCGGCTCGATCGGCCGCATCGACCAGGGTCACTTGCGCACCGGCAAATTGACCGACGAAGAGTGGCCGCGTTTGTCCGAGGCCATCGAGAAATTGCGCACCATCTCCCTGCACATCGATGAAAGCGCCGGTTTGACCGTCGGCGAACTGCGTGCCAACGCCCGGCGGCTGGCGCGCCAGTGCGGCAAGCTGGGGCTGATCGTGGTCGACTATCTGCAACTCATGAGTGGATCTTCCGGCGATGGCGAGAACCGGGCCACCGAACTGGGCGAAATTTCACGCGGCCTGAAAATGCTGGCGAAGGAATTGCAGTGCCCGGTGATCGCCTTGTCGCAGTTGAATCGAAGTGTCGAAACGCGGCCCGACAAGCGCCCCATGATGAGCGATCTGCGCGAGTCCGGGGCGATCGAGCAGGACGCCGACATCATCATGTTCATCTACCGTGACGAGTACTACACCAAGGATGCCTGCAAGGAGCCGGGTGTGGCGGAGGTTTTGATCGCCAAGCAGCGTAACGGCCCGACCGGGGTGGTGAAGCTGGCCTTCCTGAAGCCGATTACCAAGTTCGAATCCCTGGCCAGTGGCGGCGGTGGGGACTTCTGATGTTTTGCGGGACAGACCGCCGGCCGAGCCGGCTATAAAACTTCGCTGGCAAAATCGGCCAGTCGGGAACGCTCGCCACGTGCCAGTGTGATGTGGCCACCGTGCTGCCAGCCCTTGAATTTGTCAACCGCGAAGGTCAAGCCGGAAGATCCCTCGGTCAGGTACGGGGTATCGATCTGAGCCAGGTTTCCCATGCAGATGATTTTGGTCCCCGGACCAGCGCGCGTGATCAGGGTCTTCATCTGCTTGGGTGTCAGGTTCTGGGCTTCGTCGATGATGACGTATTTGTTCATGAAGGTGCGCCCGCGCATGAAATTCATGCTCTTGATCTTGATCCGGCTGCGTATCAGCTCACTGGTGGCGGCGCGGCCCCATTCGCCGGCACTGGTATCGGTTTTCCCCAGCACTTCGAGGTTGTCGTCCAGCGCGCCCATCCAGGGGCCCATCTTCTCTTCCTCGGTGCCGGGCAGAAAACCGATGTCCTCGCCGACGCTGACCGTGGCCCGCGTGACGATGATTTCGCTGTAGCGCCTGTCGTCCAGCACCTGGGTCAGACCGGAGGCCAACGCCATCAGGGTTTTGCCGGTGCCGGCGGTGCCGGTCAAGGTGACAAAGTCAACCTCGGGGTCCATCAGCAGGTTCATGGCGAAATTCTGCTCGCGATTGCGCGTCGTGATGCCCCAAACCGAGTTCTTCAGATGGGTGTAATCCTTGAGGGTCTTGAAGACCGCCGTCTTGCCGCGAATTTCGGTCACCCGGGCATACAGGCTGGGTTCTCCGGGCGCTTCGAAGTAAACGAACTGGTTGATCAGCAAATTGGGAACGATGGGGCCGGTGATGCGGTAGAAAGTGTGCACGCTTTGCTGCCAACTCTCCACCGTTTTGCCGTGGGTAGTCCAGAAATTGGCTGGCAAGGCCAGCGCGCCCGAGTACAACAAGTCACCGTCTTCCAGTGTCTTGTCATTCTGGTAATCGTCGGTCGCCAAACCCAGTGCGCGAGCCTTGACGCGCATGTTGATGTCCTTCGACACCAACACCACTTCCTGCTCGGTGCGTTGCTGTCGCAGCGCTTCCACCACGCCCAGAATCTGATTGTCCGCCTTGCCCTGGGGCAAGCTGGTGGGCAAGGTGTAGTTCAGCAACTGGGTCTGAAAAAACAGCTTGCCGCCGGCTTCCCGGTGGCCGGTGGCGTCCAGTGCCAGACCGCTGCCGATGTCCGAGCCTTGGTGCCCGGCCAGGGCGTCCAGGGTACGGCTGGTCTGGCGCGCATTGCGGGCGACTTCGGTCATGCCTTTTTTGTGCGCGTCAAGTTCTTCCAGAACGATCATGGGAAGAAAAATGTCATGTTCCTCGAAGCGGAACAGGCACATCGGGTCGTGCAGCAGGACGTTGGTGTCAAGCACGAACAGCTTGCGCGGGCTGGTCAGCTTTGTCTTCTTTTTGGACCTGGCTTTCGCCGGCGTTTCGATTCCGGCATGGCTCGGATGGACGGCGCTGTCCGGTCGGCCTGCCTGCGTGCGGCCCTCGGGGCGGTCCAGCTCGACTGGCGCGTCACGCTCGACGCGCCGCGGCGTTTCGCGTGCCAAGGCCATTTCGGCAGCCGGCTGCCCGGCTAGGGGCGACTCGGTTTTGCGGGCCTTGGCGTGGCTTTTTGCCGGTACATCGTAATCCTGCTCAGACAGCAGGGCGGCACGTTTGGCGGGAGCGGCGGGTAATGGCATCGGTCTGCGTCAGACCAGCGCGGCAGTCTTTTTCAGGTCTTTGACGGCTTTGAGCACGTCGTCCACATGACCCGGCACCTTGAGCCCGCGCCACTCTTCCTTCAGGGTGCCGTCAGGGCCGATCAGGAAGGTGCTGCGTTCAATGCCCTTGACCTTCTTGCCGTACATGATCTTGTTTTTGACGACGCCGAACATGTGGCACATTTTTTCCTCGGTGTCGGCAATCAATTCAAAGGGCAGTTCCAGCTTGGCCTTGAATTCGTCATGCGATTTCATGTTGTCACGCGAGACCCCAAACACGGTGGCGCCGGCCTTCACAAAGTCCCGGTACTTGTCGCGGAATTGCATCGCCTCAGTGGTGCAGCCTGGTGTGTTGTCCTTCGGGTAGAAGTACAGAATGACAGTTTTTCCGAGGTGGGAGGTGTTGGAGACTTTGATGCCACTGGTGGCATTCGATTCAAACTCAGGGATCGGTTTATTGACAACAATTGCCATGGTTCTTAAATCTCGTGTGACGAGGATGCGTCGTTCTCTCAAGTCGTGGGCACTATCCTGCGACATTGTTGTGGCGCCTCCGACTGCAAGCTGCGATTTTACCTCGAAAACGGTTCACGGCCCCATGGGCCAGCGCCGGTGTTATCCCTAGCAGCCTGTCAGGCTTGGCAGGCGGGATGCGTTGGCGTCAAACGGGGATAGCTGCTAGGCGACTTCAAGCAGCAGGGCAACCACCACCGTGCGTCCCTCGGCGGCGAGAATGTTGTAGGTGCGGCAGGCGGCCGGGGTGTCCATGGTCTCGATGCCGGTCTGTTTGTCGATCAAGGGCTTGATCCAGGCGGCTTCAGGAAAACGGAGCCGCCCACCACTGCCAAAGATGACCAGTTCCGCATCCAGCGCCGCGAGTTGTGCAAAGTGGGCCGCGCTCAGGTCTTCAAAGCGATTGCAGTCCCAGAAAAAACGTTCGCCACGCGAGCCGAGAATCACACTGCGGGTAATTTTTTCGTTGCCGACGCCAATCCAGCCGGGACCATAGCCGTGAATGGACTGCACGCTGATGATGTCGGGTTGAAGCTTCATGTTGGAAAAGGTTGAGTCTGGATGCTGCGCTGCGGAAATGTGGTCAAATTATAGGTTTCGCCTCACGTCACCCATGTCCGGAGGGACTTTGAAGACCATTCGAAAATCGACCAAGCTTGCCAACGTCTGCTATGACATTCGCGGCCCCATCATGGACGCGGCCCATCAAATGGAAGAAGAGGGGCACAAGATCATCAAGCTCAATATCGGCAACCTGGCGGTGTTTGGCTTTGATGCGCCGGAGGAAATTCAGCAGGACATGATACGCAACCTGCCCAACTCGGCCGGCTACTCCGACAGCAAGGGCATTTTTGCGGCGCGCAAGGCCGTCATGCATTACACCCAGCAGCAAGGCATCAAGGGCGTCACGCTGGACGACATTTACCTGGGCAACGGTGCCAGCGAGCTGATCGTGATGGCGACCAACGCGCTGCTGGACAACGGCGACGAGTTGCTGCTGCCGTCGCCCGACTACCCCTTGTGGACCGCCGCCGCCAGCCTGTCGGGCGGCACGCCGGTGCACTACCTGTGCGACGAGAGCCAGGGCTGGATGCCCGATCTGAACGACATTCGCGCCAAGATCACGCCGCGTACCAAGGGCATTGTGGTGATCAACCCGAACAACCCGACCGGCGCCCTGTATTCGGATGAACTGCTGCAAGCCATTGTGCAGATCGCGCGCGAGCACGGGCTGGTGATCTTTGCCGACGAGGTCTACGACAAGGTGCTGTACGACCAGGCACGCCACACCGCCATTGGCAGCCTGTCCGAGGATGTGCTGACGCTCACCTTCAACTCGCTGTCCAAGAGTTACCGCTCCTGCGGCTACCGCGCCGGCTGGCTGGTGGTGTCGGGCGACAAGAAGTCGGCCCGGGATTACATCGAGGGCCTCAACATGCTCTCCAACATGCGCTTGTGCGCCAACGTGCCGGGCCAGTGGGCGATCCAGACGGCGCTGGGCGGCTATCAGAGCATCAACGATCTGGTGGGCGAGGGCGGTCGCCTGCGCTGGCAGCGCGACCTGGCTTACGAGTTGATCACCGCCATTCCGGGGGTCACCTGTGTCAAGCCGACGGCCGCGCTGTACATGTTTCCGCGGCTCGACCCGACCGTGTATCCGATTACCGATGACCAGCAGTTCTTTCTGGAACTGCTGCAGGAAACCCGCGTCATGCTGGTCCAGGGCACCGGCTTCAACTGGCCGGCGCCGGACCATTTCCGGATTGTGTTCTTGCCGCACGAGGACGACTTGCGGGAGGCCATTGGCCGGGTTGCCAAATTTCTTGAAAACTACCGCAAGCGGCATAGCAACTGATTCACCCCCTGCCTGACGGCGTCCGTGGCCGGTGGCACGGATGCGGCAGGCCAACTTAACAGCAAGACTTTATGAAACCGATTCAAGTAGGCCTTCTTGGCATAGGCGTTGTGGGCTCCGGCACGTTCAACGTGCTGCGGCGCAATCAGGAAGAAATCAAGCGCCGCGCCGGCCGTGGCATTGAAATCACCATGGTGGCCGATCTTGACGTGGCACGGGCGCAAGCCCAGGTCGGTGCCGGCGTGACGGTGGTGGACGACGCCAGAAAAGTCATTGCCAATCCGGACATCGACATCGTCGTCGAGCTGATTGGTGGCTACGGCATTGCCAGGACACTGGTGCTGGAGGCGATTGCCGCCGGCAAGCACGTGGTGACGGCCAACAAGGCCTTGCTGGCGGTGCACGGCACCGAGATTTTTGCCGCCGCCTCGGCCAAGGGCGTCATGGTGGCGTTCGAGGCGGCGGTGGCCGGCGGCATCCCCATCATCAAGGCGTTGCGGGAAGGCCTGACGGCGAACCGCATCCAGTGGATCGCCGGCATCATCAACGGCACCACCAACTTCATCCTGTCCGAGATGCGCGACAAGGGACTGGACTTCGACGTGGTGCTGAAAGAGGCCCAGCGTCTGGGTTATGCCGAGGCCGATCCGACCTTCGACATCGAGGGCGTGGACGCGGCGCACAAGGCCACCATCATGTGCGCCATCGCCTTCGGTATCCCGGTCCAGTTCGACAAAGCCTATGTCGAGGGCATCACCAAACTCGGTGCCATTGACATCAAATACGCCGAGCAACTGGGCTACCGCATCAAGCTGTTGGGCATCACCAAGCGCACCGACCAGGGCATAGAACTGCGCGTGCACCCCAGCCTGGTGCCGGCCAAGCGCCTGATCGCCAACGTCGAGGGCGCCATGAACGCCGTCATGGTGCAGGGCGATGCGGTCGGTACCACCCTGTACTACGGCAAGGGCGCGGGCTCCGAGCCGACCGCCAGCGCCGTGATTGCCGACCTGGTGGACATCACCCGCTTGCACACCGCCGATCCGCTGAACCGGGTGCCGCACCTGGCGTTCCAGCCCAATGCCATGAGCGATTTGCGCGTGCTGCCGATGAGCGAGGTCGTGACCAGTTACTACCTGCGCTTGCGCGTGGCCGACCAGGCCGGGGTGTT
>NZ_JAQTMS010000086.1 GCF_028714215.1 Rhodoferax sp.
CTGGTCAGAAAGCTGTCGCATGACCAAGCCGGTCGTGGACACGCCTCAACGCTAAATTGGTTTGTTGCTTCATGGTGCGGGTTTTTTCAGCGCCGGGTGGATCACTCGCGCAGTTTTGAATGGTCGCTAGAGGATAAACAGATGGCAAAGAAAAAGACAATACGAACGATTCCGCAGGAACGCACGCCCATGCGCGAGCAGGACGCGAAGATTCGAGCCAAGAATTTCGAGGAGGTGGCCTGCGGCTACAGCCTGGAAGATGCCTTGCGCGAGTCGGATCGTTGCCTGATGTGCCCGGATGAGCCCTGCATCTCCGGTTGCCCGGTAGGCATCAATATCCCCGGCTTCATCCAGAAAATAGGCGAAAAGAATTTCCGCGGCGCCTACGACATTCTGACCAATACCAATCTATTGCCCTCGATCTGCGGTCGGGTCTGCCCGCAGGAAAACCAATGCGAAGGCAAGTGCACGGTCGGCGAATCGCTCGAAGCGGTCGCCATCGGGCGCCTGGAGCGCTTTGTCGGCGACACCGCCATCAAGGAGGGTTGGGTCAATATTCCGTATATCGAACCGAATCGCTTCCGCGTCGGCATCGTCGGTTCGGGTCCAGCCGGCATGGCCTGCGCCGCGGACATGGCCAAGGCGGGTTGCGATGTCACCGTCTACGAGGCCTTTCATCAGCCGGGCGGGGTCCTGAAATACGGCATTCCGGATTTTCGCCTGCCCAATGCGGTGATCGACGCCGAGATCAACAATCTGAAAAAATTTGGCGTCAAGTTCGAATGCAACACCTTGGTTGGGCGCTTGTTCACGATCGAGCAAATGATTGACGAGATGGGCTTTCATGCCGTCTTTGTCGGCGTCGGCGCCGGCTACCCGACGATGCTCAACATTCCCGGTGATTCCCTCAACGGCGTGCTCTCGGCCAACGAGTTGCTGACACGCTGCAACCTGATGCGGGCCAGGGATTTTCCGAACTTCGATACGCCGCTGCCAATCGGCAAAAGGGTCGCCGTGGTCGGCGCCGGCAACACGGCGATGGACGCGGTGCGGGTCTCGATCCGGCTCGGCGCCGAGAAGGTGTATTGCATTTATCGCCGCTCGCGCACCGAAGCGCCGGCGCGGGCCGAGGAGGTCCATCACGCCGAGCAGGAAGGGGTGGAATACCACTGGCTGACCAATCCGGTGGCGGTGCTGGACGACGGCAAAGGCAGTGTGCGCGGCATGCGTTGCGTGCGCATGGAACTGGGCGAACCGGATGACTCGGGTCGGCGCCGGCCGGTCCCGGTGGCCGGCAGCGAGTTCGATTTCGAGGCCGACCTGATCGTCTACGCCATCGGTACCAACGCCAACCCGATCATGGGCCAGACCTCCAAGCTGAAGCTGAACAAATGGGGTTATATCGGTGCCGACGAGAACCTGGCTACCTCAGTGGCGGGTGTCTTTGCCGGCGGCGACATCGTCACCGGCGCAGCCACCGTGATCGAAGCCATGGGCGCCGGTCGCAAGGCGGCGCGCAGCATGAAGGCCTACCTCGGGATCAGGGACTCGGCGCTGGCTTACAGCGGCGCGGACGGGGGCAACGCCCACACCTTGTTCGGAATAGCCACGCGGGAGCGGAATTTCGCGCGTGTGCGGGTTGCTTAAGAATCGCTCAACAGCGTCTACGGAAAACAGCATGAACCAAATGACCAAGCAAAAGCCGATCAACAAGGTCGTCAAAAAAGCGGCGTCGCCCGCCAGCACCAAAGCGCCGATCCGCTTGAAGGAGCACATCGTTGAGATCATCAGCGATTCGGGCGAAGGCGCGCAAAAATGCGGTCAGTCCCTGGGCGCCATCGCGGCGCAGATGGGCAACGGCATCTGGACCACGGAAATCATCCCGGCCGAGATCCGGCCGCCGGCGCGCAGCGTCGCCGGCGCCAGCGGCAACCGCATCCGCATCGGATCGGGCTATATCACCAACGGTGGCGATGAGACCGACCTGGTGGTGGCATTCAACGAGCAGGTGCTGCTGGGACGCGTGCGAGCCAAGGAACTCAAGCCCGGCTGCATCATCCTGATGGAGAGCATGTGGCGCAGCCACAAGGATCCGAAAATCGTGGCCTCCTATATCGAGACCCATGACCGGGTCGTGGCGGCCGGCTACAAGGTGTACGAGATCCCAATGGAACAGCAGTGCCGTACCATGGTCGCGGACGCCAAACGCGGCAAGAACATGTACGTACTGGGCATGCTGTGCTACATCTACAGCCTGGACCTGAAGCTTGCGATCGATCAGATCGTGCTCACCTTCGGCAAGAAGGATCAGAGTGTGGTGGATGCCAATATCATGCTGCTCGAAGCCGGGCACAAATGGGCCGGCGCCAATCTCGATTTTTGCTACAGCATCCCGGCGACGCGCTCGACCGAACCCCAGGTGGTGGTCAACGGCAACACTGCCATGGCTTTGGGCGTGCTCGCATCGGGCATGGAAATTTGCGCCATGTACCCGATCACGCCGGCCACCTCGACCTCGCACTACCTGTCCGAAGTGTTCGAGAAGGTCGGCGGCATGGTGCACCAGGCCGAGGACGAGATCGCCGCCTGCGCCTTTGCCATCGGCGCTTCGTACGCCAGCAAATGCGCCGTCACCGTCACTTCCGGTCCCGGTTTTTCCCTGAAACAGGAGGCGATCGGCCTGGCCGTCATGGGCGAGATTCCGCTGGTGGTGGTGAACGTCCAGCGCGGCGGCCCCAGCACCGGACAACCGACCAAGATGGAACAGGGCGATCTGATGACCGCCATTTTCGGCAGTCACGGCGACGCGCCCAAGGTGGTGATGGCGCCTGGCACCATCGAGGAGTGTTTCTATTCCATCATCACGGCGCGCAAGATCGCCGAAACCTTCAACATGGTGGTGGTGGTCCTGTCCGACGCCGCGCTGGCCACCTCGCAGCAGCCCTTCAAACGTCCTGAGTTCAGCGAGACCTGGATGGCACCGCCGGTTGACCAGAGCCCGATTCCCAAGGGCGCCAGACCCTACGACTGGGACGACACCACCGGCCTGGCACGCCGCTTCATTCCGGGCCAGCCCGGTGGCATGCACACTCTGACCGGACTGGCTCACGATAGAGACAGCCATGTCGCGTATGACCCGGGCACCAACGAGGAAAGCTTGCGCGCCCGCAGCCTGAAGTTGGCGGCACTGCAAAAGACGCTGAAGGCACCCACGGTGTTTGGTGAGCGCAAGGGCGACCTGCTGGTGATCGGCTGGGGCAGCACCAAGGGCGCGATCGAGGAAGCGGTCGAGGCGCTGCGCGCCGAGGGCCGCAAGGTGTCCTCCATGCACTTGCAGTTCCTGCAGCCGCTACCCCCGGGGATCAAGGAAATCATGCAGGGTTTCAAGAAGGTCATGACCATCGAGAGCAATTGGAGCGACCGACCCGAGGACGAGATCATTGACGAAACCAATCGCCGTTATTCGTCGGTTGCGATCCTGCTGCGCTCGCGCTACCTGGTCGACATTGATTGCTGGAGCGATTGCAAGGGCCAGCCGATCAAACCCGGAGCGATCCGCCGCGTGTTGCTGAAACAACTGCAAAAGTAAAAGTACAGAAAGGTGAAAACACCATGAACATGATGTCCGCCACGGAATGCCTGCTGGAGATGTGCGACGAGCACTTCGAGCTCGAGGACTATCAGAGCGGGGTGCCGCGCTGGTGCACCGGCTGCGGCGACAACGCCATTCTTGCGGCGGTCCAGCGGCTGTGCCGGGACGAGGCCTTGTTACCTGAAAAAACAGTGTTCGTGTCGGGTATCGGATGCTCCAGCCGCTTTCCTCATTACATGAAGACCTACGGTTTTCACGGTATTCACGGGCGCGCGCTGCCGGTGGCCGAAGGCGTCAAAATGGCACGGCCCGACCTGACGGTGTTCGTCAATACCGGCGACGGCGACTGCACCAGCATCGGCGCCGCGCACTGGATCCACGCCATCCGCTACAACATGAATCTCACGGTGTTCCTGCACGACAACCAGATTTATGGTTTGACCAAGAAGCAGGCGTCGCCGACCTCACCGATCGGAACCAAGAGCAACACCACGCCACGCGGCAGTTACCTTGAAGCCTTGAACCCCTTGACGGTGACACTGGGCGTGCAGAACGTCTCCTTCGTGGCACAGGCGGTCGACTGGATTCCGGAGGTTCTGTTCGATATTGTCAAGGCCGCCTACCACCACAAGGGCTTGTCCTTCGTCCGCATCGTGCAACGCTGCCCGGAGTGGCTGCCAACCGCGCTGGATCCGTGGATGCATGACCCGAACCGGGTCCAATTGCTGAGTCACGAGAACGGTCTGCAGATCAGCGACGGCATGTCCAGAATCTACAAGAACCAGTTGCAACACGACCCGTCGAACATCGACCGGGCGCGTGAAATCGCCTCTGGTCGCGACAACATCCCGGTCGGAATTCTGTACCGCAACACTAGCGTTCCCTGCTATGAGGATCTGCGGCTGTCGGACAAGTTGCGTACCCCCGAACTGACGCGCACAGGACTCAACGCCGAACTGGACAAGTACACGGTCTGGCCGCAGCCAGCAGAACAGAAGGCAGGTAAGTAAAACATGGAAGCAGACACTCAAGCCCACGTTGCTTTTTTCTTGACCGGCAGACGTCCCAGCGAGCACCTGGACGCGGTCGACGGCCTTGGCCTGCGGCCGGCTCTTTTTGCCGGCTATCGTGAACTGACCCAGCTTCGCTATGATTTTCCGTTGCTGCTGGTCGATGGCCGCAGCGACGATCTGTTCGCGCAATCGCTGTCGGGTGTCATCGACGCCGCCCTGACCGGCGTGGCGCGGGGCGACGATGGCGAGCGCATCCGCAAACATGTGCTGCGACAGGAGCGCGAGATGCGCACGCTTGCCAGCGGCAGCGCCGTCAGCACGTTTTCGACGCTGTGGGACAAAGCCGCCGGCCAGCTCGCAAAGACAGGCGATAAATCGTTCCAGGACAGCTTGCGCCGCACCCGCGCCGCGATCAAGGTCGACGGCGCCGTGGTCGACTGCGATGCCACATTGCCCGCGCGCCTGCTGCAGCATGCCTGGGCGACAGGGCAAAGACAGAAGGCCCAGGTCTTCCGCAAAGAGCTTGACCGGCTGGTGCTGAAACTCTCCGACATTCTGAAAGCCGACTACCAGCGCTCCGACGCCGGGCGCAGCGCCAAACATTTGCAGGCCGCGGTGGGAACCGGCTTTGGCGACGCTTTCGACTTCAACGCGATGTCGCGCCTGCTGTCCAAGGCACTGCCCAAGGAGGCCTTTCCGGAAAGCCGTCGCAAGCGCATACGGGCGTTGATCGAGACCTTGAGCACGCAGCAATTCATTCCCTCAAGCGCCGGTGCCGCCAAACCCTACTCCTTCCTGTTCGACAGTTGTGCTGGCGCGCTGACCGCGTTTCGCGAGCGCATGCCCAAATTGGTCGCGCTGGCCAAGGCCATTGCCATTGCCGGGCTCGAGATCGATGGCCAGTACAGCGAAGCAAGACACGACGCCTTGTTCGAGCAGTTCGGTGCCAACGGACTTGATCCGCAGGATCTGGCCCAGTTTCCCGACTATCTGGTGTGCCTTGACGCCGAAAAAATGCAGGCTGCGGAGCACGCCCACCTGATGGAGATTCTTTCTTCGGGTTTGCCGATCAAGGTATTGCTCCAGATCGACGACATCCTCGAAGAGTCATCCGAAGGCGAAGGCAAGCTGAGCGCCGGCATGCGCAGCCGCCAAATCGCCAACATGGCGATCGGGCTCAACCAGGTGTACGTACTGCAGTCCAGCAGTTCCAACCTGTTCAGATTCCGTGAGCGCCTGCTGCGCGGCTTGGCTTACCGCGGTCCGGCCCTGTTCAGCGTGTTTTCCGGCGCCAGTGCCAAGGCCTCCGGTCTGCCGCCCTATCTGATGGCGGCGGCGGCGATGGAGTCGCGTGCCTTCCCGGCCTTCAGCTACGACCCCTCGGCCGGCCCCAACTGGGCTTCGCGCTTTTACCTGGAAGCCAACTCGCAACTTGATCTGGACTGGCCGGTACAGGAATTTACCTACGAGGACGAACAGCACCAGCGCGTCTCGCAGGATCTGGCCTTCACGCTGGTCGATTTTGTCGCCGGCGACCACCGCTACGCCAAGCACCTGGCGCGCGTTCCGCGCAGCAAGTGGAACGGCAGCATGATTGCGGTCGACGAATCGTTGACACGCGAGCGAAAAGGCCTGCCCGACAAGGTACCCAGCCTGCTGATGGTGGACGCCGACAATGTGCTGCAGAAAGTGATTGTCGACGAGCGCCTGATCCGGGAGGCACGCCGTTGCCGGGAAATGTGGCACAGCTTGCAGGAACTTGGCGGCGTTCACAATTCCCACGCGGAAATACTGCTGGCACGGGAAAAGAAGGCCTGGGAAGAACGCATGCAACAGGCCGCAGAAGCGCAAGCGGCCGTTGCGCCGGCCCCCGCTACCGTAGCGCCGCTGGCGGCCGCTGCGCCGGCCGCAGCCAGTGCGCCGGTGGAACAGGAACCCGAGAGATCGCCTGACGAAGCCTACATCGAGACCGCGCGCTGCTCGACTTGCAACGAGTGCACCACGCTGAACAACAAGATGTTCGCCTACGACGCAAACCAGCAGGCCTACATCACCGACGTCAACGCCGGCAGCTACGCCCAGCTGGTGGAGGCGGCGGAGAACTGCCAGGTGTCCATCATTCACCCCGGCAAACCGCGCAATCCGAAGGAACCGGGCCTGGAAGAGTTGCTCAAACGCGCCGAACCGTTCCTGTAAAACCACCCCGGCGGCAGTGGCCTGTCGCTGCCAGCCGCCTGGAAACGCTTTGTCGCCCATGGCCGCACGGATGCTTGGGAGCACCACAGAGGGTCCTCCTGCCGGCTGTTTTTTGAGCATTCTGGGTGCCTCAATGGGGCAGTCGACACTCATTCTTCCCTACTGGGACTTTAAGCGGGTGCGAATGGCGGTATTGCGGCTTGAAGTCTGGGGCTATCTGATCTTTGGCGACTATTAGTACTTCCCCCCTCACCAAAGCCATCTTAGAAATGTTATATTGCACTGCAACATTTCCTCAAGGCAAACTCACTGTGCTGTACCAACTCTACGAAACCCAACGGTCCCTGATGGAGCCCTTCAGCGACTTGGCTCAGTCTGCAGCCAAGGCCTATGGCAACCCGCTGTCCCTGTTTGGGCAAAACCCTTTTGCGCAACGCATTTCGGCCGGCTACGATTTGATGCATCGTCTGGGCAAAGACTATGAAAAGCCGGAGTTCGGCCTGCGCACGGTGGATGTCGACGGCATCGGGATTGCGATCCATGAACGCGTCGAAATCGACAAGTCGTTTTGTCAACTGCGCCGTTTCAAACGCTTCAGCGACGATCCGGCGACGCTCGAAAAACTCAAGGGACAGCCAGCGGTTTTGATCGTGGCGCCCCTGTCCGGCCACTACGCGACACTGCTGCGCGATACCGTCAAGGCAATGCTCAAGGATCACAAGGTCTACATCACCGACTGGAAAAACGCCCGCCTGATACCGCTGTCCGAAGGTAAGTTTTCCCTCGATGACTACGTCAACTACGTGCAGGAGTTCATTCGCCATCTACAGGCCAGCTACGGCAACTGCCATGTGGTCAGCGTCTGCCAGCCGACCGTGCCGGTGTTGGCGGCCGTTTCGCTGATGGCCAGCCGCGGTGAGTTGACGCCCTTGACCATGACCATGATGGGCGGTCCGATCGACGCCCGCAAATCGCCCACCGCGGTGAACAACCTGGCCATGAACAAGAGCCACGACTGGTTTGAGAACAACGTGATTTATCGCGTTCCCAGCAACTTCGCCGGTGCCGGACGACGCGTCTACCCAGGCTTCCTGCAGCACTCCGGCTTTGTCGCCATGAACCCCAGCAACCATGCCAAGAGTCATTACGACTACTTCAGAGACCTGATCAAGGGCGACGGTGCCAGCACCGAGGCGCACCGCAAGTTCTATGACGAGTACAACGCGGTGCTGGACATGGACGCCGACTATTACCTTGACACCATCAAAGTCGTGTTCCAGGAATTCAGTCTGGTCAATGGCACCTGGGACGTGAAGGGCGTCGATGGCAAGATCGAGCGCGTTCGACCCCAGGACATCACCAGCACCGCCCTGTTCTCGGTCGAAGGCGAGCTTGACGACATCTCCGGCTCGGGCCAAACCGAGGCCGTTCACAGCATCTGCAGCGGCGTCGTTGCATCCGAGCAAAAGCATCTGGAAGTAGCCGGTGCCGGGCACTACGGTATCTTCAGCGGTCGTCGCTGGCGTGAAGTGGTGTACCCGCAAGTCAAATCGTTCATCCTCAGTCACCAACCGGCAACGGTACTTGCCCAGGCACCTGGTGTCCCTTCGAAACCAGTGGCCGCGCCGATTAAACAGGCGTCCAGCAGCGCAAAGACCGTGACCAGGAAGACGGTTCGCAAAAAATAATGTCTGCGCTGGCCGACCAGCTGCTGGCCCTGCTGCCGCAAACCCAGTGCACCCGTTGCGGCTACCCGGACTGTGCGGCTTACGCGCTGGCCATGGCCCAGGGCAGGGCCGGCATCAACCAGTGTCCGCCGGGTGGCGCCCAGGGTATTGAATGGCTGGCAGCCGTCACCGGCAAGGCTGTCGTCGCGCTGAACCCGCTGCATGGTACCGAGGGGCCGCGCAGCATCGCCGTCATCGACGAGGCTTGGTGCATCGGCTGCACCCTGTGCATCGAGGCTTGTCCGACCGACGCCATCGTGGGCAGCAACAAGCTGATGCACGGCGTGATCGAGGCCTACTGCACCGGCTGCGAACTGTGTCTTCCAGTTTGCCCGGTGGATTGCATCCAGCTTGAAAACGTAACTGGTGCGGCCAGCGGCTGGGACGCCTGGTCAGCGCAGGATGCGGCGCTGGCGCGCGATCGCTATCAATTCAATGCCTACCGGCGCCATCGCGAGGTGCAGGAAAACGACTTGAGGCTGGAACAGAAAGCCATGCTGAAACTGGCCGACCTGGCGCAGCATTCGCAGCACACCGACCCCGTGATACTGGATAAAAAGCGCACCGTGATTGAGGCCGCGCTACAGCGCGCACGCGCCAAACGCGACACCGGAAAAGACGCCGACTCCTAGAGCCGGCTCACCTTATCCAAGCGCGTCATTGACCTGATCGTTGAACTCCGCCAGACTCACTGCGTCGCCGATTTCGCGTGGCATCGCGTCGCGCACCGAGAAAACCCCCAGTGTCTTATCGCTTTCCGAAACGATAGGCAGGTGCCGAAAGCCGCGCTCTATCATCATCAGAACGGCCTCGGCCACCTTCGTGTCCGGGCCCACCGTTTGCGGGTTGGGCGTCATGACGTCGCAGACCTGGGTGGTCTGTGGATTGAGCGCCTTGGCCAGGACACGCGTCATCAAATCACGCTCCGTCAGAATCCCCAACATGCTACCCGAGGGATCAATGACGAGCACATTGCTGGAATTGGCCTTGGTCATGACACATGCCGCCTCCCACACACTGGCATGTTGTGGCAGGGTGACCACGTGGCGCTGGGTCAAGGATTGAAAAACGGTGCGTTCAGGCATAACAAGAGTCCTTTCAAAATCACGTTTTCAGGTGGGGCGGCAGACAATTCCTTGCGCAGCGATGCGTTGATCTTTTCGTATTCCTAGCGTAGCGATGCGTTGATCTTTTCGAGCACCCGGGAACCGGGGCACAGTTGCTTGACGCCCATGCTGTTGAGCGGGGTGTCACTGGTGTTGAGGGACATGTGCAAGTCGGTGGCAATCGGGTCCAGATAGAGCAAGCCGGTCACCACTTCACCACGCACCTGATGCGAATTCATGTAACTCAGGGCCGCGTAGCGATCGGTCGGATCGTAGTCCTGGTGCAGCTTGCGCAGGCGCAGCGTCGAGCCATCGTGCTGCTGCACGTCAATCACTTCACCCGGCGCGTAGTCGGCGGTGATCTCGCTGCGCGAGGGCATGAAGTCAATTCGGCTCACCGCCTCGTTGTGCTGGCGCACATAGTCGTAGCTCTTGGTGCTGCCACCGTGGTTGTTGAAAGTGACGCACGGGCTGATGACGTCAATGAAGGCCGCGCCTCCGTGGTCGATGGCACCCTTGATGAGCGGCACCAGTTGCGCCTTGTCGCCGGAGAAACTGCGCGCCACGTAAGTGGCACCCAATTGAAGTGCCAAGCCGACCAGATCCACCGGGTTGTCGTTGTTGATCACACCCTTCTTGCTTTTCGAACCCCGGTCGGCGGTGGCCGAAAACTGCCCCTTGGTCAGACCGTAGACACCGTTGTTTTCCACGATGTAGGCCATGCGCACGCCGCGCCGCATGGCGTTGGCGAATTGCCCCAAGCCAATGGAGGCCGAGTCGCCGTCGCCCGAAACGCCCAGGTACAGCAGATCGCGGTTCGCCAGGTTGGCGCCGGTCAAGACCGAAGGCATGCGCCCATGCACCGTGTTGAAACCGTGCGAAGCGCCCAAAAAGTAGTCCGGCGTCTTGGAACTGCAACCAATGCCGGAGAGCTTGGCGACGCGGTGCGGCTCGATATCGAGTTCCCAGCAGGCCTGGATGATCGCCGCCGAGATCGAATCGTGCCCGCAGCCGGCGCACAAAGTGGAGATGCGGCCCTCGTAATCACGCCGCGTGTAGCCGACCTTGTTGGTGATAAGTGAGGGGTGATGCAGCTTGGGTTTGGCGAGGTAGGTCATGCGGCCTCCTGTTGCTTGGCAGCCGACGACGCCGGTTGCAGGTTATCTTCGATGAACCGGGTGATGAAGCGCGCCGTTATCGGCGTACCGTCGTAATGCAGCACTTTGACCAGTCGCGCCGGATCGACCAGCGCCTCGTTGACCAGCAACGAGTGCATTTGCGCGTCACGGTTTTGTTCCACCACAAACACCTTGTCGTGCTCCGCAACGAAACGCTCCACCGATGCCGGGAACGGAAACGCGCGCAAGCGCATGGCATCCAGATCGATGCCGCTGGCCGTCAGCACATCCAGCGCCTCCTGCATGGCGGGACTGGTGGAACCAAAGTAAAGCACCCCTAAACGGGTCGGGCGCGGGGCCTTGCGCAGCACGGGCTGCGGCACCAGATCGGCTGCCGTTTTGAACTTGTGCAGCAGCCGCTCCATGTTGTAGATGTAATCCGGTCCGCGCTCAGAGTAGCGTGCATACGGGTCGCGCGTGGTACCGCGGGTGAAAAAGCTGCCTTTGGTGGGGTGCGTTCCGGGCAAGGTACGCCACGGAATACCATCGCCATCGACGTCCTTGTAACGGCCAAAATCCTTGCCGGCCTCGAGCTCCTCGGCCGTCATGACCTTGCCGCGGTCGTAGTCCTGCGCGTCGTCCCAGACAAAGGGTTTGCATAAGCGCTGGTTCATGCCGATGTCCAGATCGGTCATGACAAAGATCGGGGTCTGCAAACGGTCCGCCAGGTCCAGCGCCGCCGCCGCGTGTTCAAAACACTCGTACGGATCTTCCGGAAACAGCATCACATGCTTGGTATCGCCATGCGAGGCATAAGCGCAGCTGAGCAAATCGGATTGCTGGGTGCGGGTCGGCATGCCGGTGGACGGTCCGCCGCGCTGCACGTTGATGATGGTGACCGGGATCTCGGCAAAATAGGCCAGACCAATGAACTCGGACATCAAGGAGATGCCCGGACCCGAAGTAGCGGTAAAAGCCCGCGCACCGTTCCAGCCAGCACCCACCACCATGCCAATCGAGGCCAGCTCATCCTCGGCCTGCACAATGGCAACATTGCTGCGTCCGGTGTGCTCATCGACCCGGTATTTGTCGCAAAACTTCTGGAACGCCTCGGGCACCGAGGACGACGGCGTGATCGGGTACCAAGCCGCCACGGTGGCGCCGCCATAGACACAGCCCAGCGCGGCGGCACTGTTGCCATCGGTGAATATCTGGTTGCCGACCTTGTCGGCGCGACGCACCCGCAGCCCCAACGGCGCGCTCAAGTTCTGCTTCACGTAATCGCGCCCCAGGTACAAGGCCCGCACGTTGGAGTCCAGCAGCATCTCCTTGCCCCGGTACTGTTCGGCAAAAAGCTTCTCGAAGACCTCGGCCTCGACATCCAGCAGCACAGACAAGGCACCCACGTAAATGATGTTCTTGAACAACTGGCGCTGGCGCGGCTCCGAATAGGCCGCATTGCTGATGTCGGTCAGCGGTATGCCGATGACCTCGATATCCTTGCGAAAACGCGACTCCGGGATCGGCCGCGTGCTATCGTAAAACAGGTAGCCGCCGCTCTGGATCTCGGCCACATCCGAATCCCAGGTCTGCGGGTTCATGGCCACCATCATGTCGACACCGCCGCGCCGGCCACCGTAGCCTTTTTCGCAAACCCGAGCCTCATACCAGGTCGGCATACCCTGAATGTTGCTGGGAAAAATGTTGCGCGGGCTGACTGGCACACCCATTCGCATGACGGCCTTGGCAAACAACTCATTGGCCGAGGCCGAGCCCGAGCCGTTGACGTTGGCGAACTTGATGACAAAGTCGTTGACTGCTTCAATACGTTTCATGCGACCCCCATCGCGCGGCGAACCACTTTTCCATCGCGGCATCTGGGTCCGGCCGGGGGCGTGTT
>NZ_JAQTMS010000087.1 GCF_028714215.1 Rhodoferax sp.
AATCACCGCCAAGCTCGCCAAACAGCACCACCAAGCAGTCTCGGCGTAGTGGAGACCTTTGTCCTCGCGCTCAAGCAAATCAACAACTTGCCAGCGGTTCACTTGGTCGGTTGAGAAAGATGGGCTAACACCGCGTGAGAGAGCCCGACAAAAGAGCGCCGATGCACAACTATATTTGACGGAGACCGCAGGAAATGAAAACCAAACGCCATTGCGTATCGAAATTGCTGTATCTGACGCTGGGGTTGACGGGTGTCTCGATACCGTTGCACAGTGCCATCGCCGCCGGTCCGGTCGCCAGCCCGGCAGCCGGCGCGGAGGAGGACGCCGACGCCAAAGCCGGCGCCGGATCGGTGGAGACCACGACCCAGACCAAGGTGGTGGTGTCGCGCGAACAGATCGAATCCGGGGACCAGCAGGAAGGCTATGGCGAGGCCGTCAAGACGGTTGCCGGCGTGGCCAGCAACAACGCCGCCGGCAGTGCCAACGCCAGCGTCAAATTTCGCGGTATCCAGTTGGGCCTGTATACGAATTACCGATTGAATGGCGGCCTGGCGATCACCAATGTGGTGACGATCCCGACCGAGGACAAGGAAAAAGTCGAGGCGCTCAAAGGCGCCAATGCCTTGATGTTCGGTCTGGCCAGCCCGGCCGGCATCATCAATCTGGTCACCAAGCGCCCGGCGAACAAGGACGTTTCGACGGTGACGCTGTCCGGCAATGCGTTTGGCCAGTATGGCGGCGCGGTCGATCTGAGTCGCAAATTCGGTGACGAAAAACAGTTTGGCTTGCGCGTCAACGCATCCGCTACCCATATCGAAACGGGTGTTGACGGGCTGAGCGGCACCGGACAATTCGCCAGCGTGGCGGCCGATTGGCGCGCCAGCAAGCAGCTCAGCTTCAAGCTCGATTACGAGAACTACCGAAAAGATGTGATGGAGCAGGGGTCCATCGCACCTCTGGCCGCAGTCAAGGGGGTCATCGTGGTGCCGAACATTCCGGACCCGACCCATATGCTGGGCGCGACCTGGGGGCTCTACACGCCGCGCACCGAGAACAAGATGTTGCGCGCCGACTATCTTGTTTCAGACGACTGGAGGGTGCTGGCCGAAATTGGTGCCTCCAACTCGGAGCGCAATCGGGTGCAGGCGCGCACCACCGGCAACTACGACGTGGTCACCGGTGACGGGAAGATGCAGATTCAATGGATCAAGGGTCAGAACTACGACAATCGATTCGGCAGGGTCGAATTGCATGGCAAGTTCGACTTGGGATCTGTGAAGAACGATGCCACATTTGGCTACTCTTCGAGCGAGCGGGCCGGCAACAATCCCTTTGGTCCTGGTGCGGCCACGACAGCCATCAACATTTACAACCCGCTGCCAATTCCGCAGCTGGTCGATCCCAACAAGCCGATTGTCTATGCGCCATCGCTCAACGTCGAAAAGAGCTACTACGTCTATGACACGGCCGCGCTCAGTTCTTCACTGAAGATTCTGGCGGGGGTCAGAAGCTCGGACGCGCAGTTCATGAGTACCAATCAAAAGACCTTGACGCCGACCACCCTGAAGACCACGCCCACCGCCCCCGGTGCCGGCCTGTTGTGGGAACTGGCGCCGCGCACAACGGTTTATGGCAGCTACATGCGGGCCTTCGAGGATGGGCCGACGGCCACCGCCAACACGACCAACGAATACCAGATCCTGGCGCCCACCGAATCGACGCAAAAGGAGATCGGCATTCGCTCGACTTTCTTCAAAGGCCTGTACGCGAATATCGACTACTTTGACATCGTGCGTGCCAACGCCGTGGCGAACCAGGTCGCGGGCGCCCATTTCAACGAATTCCTGTACGACGGCACCAGCCATTTGTACGGCTTCGAAATTGCCGCCAGCGCCCAGATCAATCGCTCCTGGGCCGTCAATGGCACCGCGCAAATCATGCGCGGAACCATGGTGACCGTGATCGATCCAAATCTCAACGGCAAGTCGCCGGAAAACATGGCCGATTTGATGGGCACCTTGAACGTCGAATACCGGCCGGCGTCGGTCATGGGGCTGACCCTCAAAGCCGGCGCCAACTACATCGGCCCGCGTTTCATCAACGCGCTCAATCAAGGGGCCATACCGGGAGTGACCCTGTTCTCCGCAGGTGCTGCCTACAAGACGAAGATTGCCGGGCGTAAGACCACGATGCAATTGAGCGTGACCAATCTGGCGGACAAACGTTACTGGGCTGCCGTCACCAGCAGTTCTTATGGCGCCGGCATGGAGCGGGGCCTCAGTTTCAGCGCAAAAACCGAGTTTTGATGTTGCCGGATCGTGCTCGATTTACGCCAGCAGGGAAGGCTGTGAAAGCCCGGCTGCTGTCACTATGTTGCCTGCTGTCGGCTCTGCTGCTGAACTTGTTGTTGACCGACTTGGCGGCAGCGGCCGAGCTACCCGTCAACGACGAGGCGTCAGCGCTGGTCATCAGCTACCACGTGGCACCGCTGCAGCGCCCGGCATTGCGCCGTGAATTGGAAAAGAGCGGATTGCGCCAGTTCCAGCGCTGGAAGAATGAAGGGATCTTGAAAAGTTACCGCATCCTTTTCAGTCGCTACGCCGACTCGGACCATTGGGACGCGATGGCGCTGTTGACGTTTTCCTCTTCCGCCAATGTCGAGCGCTGGAAAATACTGGAGCAGACGACACCGGGCGGCCTGACGCGCAAGGCGCTGGCGCTGGTCCGTGCCATTCACAGCGTTCCGCTTGTCTTGGCACGCAGCAACAGCGCGGCGGAAACGCCCGCCAACCCGGTGTTCCTGGTGATACCGTATCTGACCCTGGTTTCCATGGGCGACTATCTGAAGTATGCGGACGGCTATGTCATTCCGCAATTCGACGGCTGGATCGGCGAAGCGGTGCTGTCGCAATATGAATTGTGGGTTGGCAGTTTCCCGGCCGGCCGGCCCTGGTCCGCCATGGTGATTCTTGCGTACCAGGACGAGGCGGCGCTGGCGCGGCGAAATGCAGTGGTTGCCAAGGTGCGGGCCAGGCTAAAGGAAATTCCGGAATGGAAAGCGATCAGCGACAACAAGAAGTCCGTGCGCGAAGAAAAACTGGTCGTGATCGCCGATCAAATCAGCTTTCGCTAAAACCTGTTGCCGGAATCTCCAGCACCATTTGCAGACCCTTGTCACCCGGCGCCGGCGCCGCGAAAATCCGGCCTTGATGCAGGCCCACGATGCTGCGGCAAATCGCCAGACCCAAGCCGCTGCCCTTGTACTGCGGGCCGGTCGTCGGCACACGCACGAAGCGTTCAAAGATGCGTTCGTACTCGGCGCTGGGAAGTCCGGGTCCCTGGTCTTCGATACTGAGGCGCCAGACACCCTGGTCCAGCAGCGAGCGCACGGTGACCAGGCCGCCCGTCGGTGACACGTTGAGGGCATTGCTGAGCAGGTTGAGAAGCACCTGGCGCAAGCGCTTTTCGTCGAAAGCGACTTGGCCTTCTCCGGCATGGGTGTGGTTGAAACGCATCCCGTAATGCTCGGCCAGCACGCGCGCATCCTGCGCAAAGGATTGCAGAAAGCGCGCCGGATCCACGCTCTTGAGATCTAGCGTGATGGCGCGTGCTTCGGCGCGTGACAGAAACAGCATTTCTTCGATGATCTGATCGAGCCGCGCCAGTTCCTCCAGTTGCACGCGCAGCGCTTCTTCCTGAGGCGGGCTCAGGCCACCGTCCAGCAGCATTTTTTCGGCATGCAGACGGACCAGGGACAGCGGTGATTTGAGCTCATGCGAGGCCTCGGCGGCAAACTGCCGAATCTGCTTGAATGAGGATTCCAGCCGGTCGAACATCTGGTTGAGCATGCGCGCCAGGTCGGATACTTCGTCATGGACATCGGGCACCGGAATTCGCTCATTCAGGTTGTCGGAACGAATCCGGTTGGCAGTTTCACTGATCAGGCGGATCGGGTTGAGCGCCAGCCGGCTGAAGGCAAAGCCAATGGCCACGCTCATCAGCATCATGCCGGCCAGCAGCGCCAGACAGATTTTGGTGAAGCCCAGCATGGTGTCGCGCACACTGCTCAGCGGCGTGCCCAATCTGACGGAAAACGGCCCGAATTCAAAAGTGCCCACGCGCAGGGTGTCGAGGTCGTCCAATTTGACGTCGAAGATGGGCTCATTGCGAGCGCCCGGGATCGCTTTGCCGCGCAGGTTTTCGGACAGAAACACCGTTCCGGTCCGGCGGTTGCGGATGTCATAGAAGAAGATTGAGGAATTGCGGTTGGAGGCGACCCGCAGCGCTTTTTCGATGAACTCGGGGCTGTCCTGGTCGCCACCGCGAGACAGGTGGACCTTCACCGATTTGAATTGGGATGCGATCTGCAAATCGAGCCCGCGGATCAAGTAGTTTTGCAGCAACAGGTAACCGGCCACAAACACGCACACCAGCGTGATGGTGACCGCCAGCGTGTACCAGAGCGTCAGGCGGATGCCGATTGATTTCAGCAACCGGGGGATGCGAATGGTCTTGCCGGCCATGGGTAGCGTCGCGGTAGAGCGCTGTGGGTGACTGCGGCGTGCCGGGTCTTAGAGCAGTTGGTAGCCAACGCCGCGTACGGTTTTGAAAAGCGGCTGGCCGGAAGAGGTGTCGAGTTTTGCCCGCAGCCGGCTCATGTAGACGTCCAGCAGATTGGTGTCGATGTCGTAGTGCGACTCCCATATTTTTTCCGAAATGTGGCTGCGCGGCAGGATGCGGCCGACGTTTTGCATGAAGATTTCCAGCAGCGCAAACTCGCGGCTGGTCAGATCCACCGGCTTGCCGTTGAACTGAGCCGTGTGACCCAGCAAGTCGAGCCGGATGCCCCGGTGTTCCAGCAGCGTATCCTTGGCCGTCGAATGGCGTCGCAACAGCGAACGCACGCGTGCCAGCAGTTCCTCCAGGCTGAACGGCTTGGGCAGGTAGTCGTCGGCGCCGATGTCCAGGCCCTTGATGCGATCCTGGACGGTATCGCGCGCGCTCAGGATCAGCACCGGTTCATTGAAGCCGCTGCGGCGCCACTCGCGCAGCAGGTCCAGGCCATCGCCATCGGGCAAACCCAGATCCAGCACGATCACGTCGTAACTCGTTTCGCACAAGGCCGCACGTGCCTCCCGGCAACTGCCCACTACACTCACCGTATAGGCATGCTCCGTCATGCCTTGCTGCAAGAACCGGCCGAGCCGTTGCTGATCTTCAACGATCAAGGCCTTCATTTTGAATATCCGGTTGTGGGTTCGATCATGTCACCATCATGCCGCGCGGGCGCGCGGGCGCAAAGAGGGATTTTCGCCAATGGACAAGTGTTTCAAAATCAGGTCTGAAATGGAGAATGAATTTGTATTTTGAACCGGCGAACCAATTTGCCTTTTTCGACCCTGCGGCGCAGCGCCATGGCGGGCTGGCCCAAGAGGGCGGTTGTCAAGCACCTTGCCAACATTCTCCATGCACGCCCTGAACGCTACACCCAGCAAGGAGCAGATTGCGCTGCTGCCGGAATTCGGCCGCCTCGGGCTGGAGCGGATTGTGCTGGTCGCCAGCGCCGCGCAGGCGCAACAGGCACAGGCCGCACTCAGGGCCACGGCGGTCTGGGGCTTCGATACCGAATCGAAACCGACCTTCGTCAAGGACCAACTCTCCACCGGACCGCACATCGTGCAACTGGCCACGCTGGAGCAGGCCTGGGTGTTCCAGTTGCACGACCCGGCCTGTCGCGCCGTGGTGACGCAGTTGCTGGCGCTGCCGGGTTTCACCAAGGCCGGCTTCGGCCTGGGCGACGACCGCAAGCGCATCCAGTCGAAGCTGGGCGTGCAGGCGCTGGATGTGCTGGACCTCAACACCGTGTTTCACCAGCGCGGCTACCGCAAGGACATGGGTGTCAAGGGCGCAGTGGCAGTGCTGTTCCAGCAGCGCTTTATCAAATCGAAGAAGGCGGCCACTTCCAACTGGTCCGTGCCCAGCCTGAGCCCGGCCCAGGTGGTCTATGCGGCCAACGACGCCTATGCCGCTATTCGCGTCTTTCACGCGCTGGGGCTGTCCTGAAGTCGCTCTGGAATCAGCTGGCCAATTCCCGCTGACGACCCTTAGCCTGTCTCCACCCGATTCCTGCCAGCGTCCTTGGCCCGGTAGAGGGCGGCGTCGGCGCGGGCCAGGATGCTGTCGGGTGCACGGTCGCTCGCCTTGAACTCCGCGACACCGATACTGATCGTAAACGGGATCTCTCCCTTGCTGCTCGGAGCCGGGGTAACGGCCACATGGCGTCGAAACTCCTCGGCGAACTGCAAGGCCTCCGGGCCGCCCGTACTGGGCAACAAGACACCGAATTCTTCTCCACCTAGGCGGCCAAACAGGTCGGTGCGACGCAGACGGAGCCGGGATAGTTCGGCCAGGTGCTGAAGCACTGTATCGCCGATGGCATGACCATAGCTGTCGTTGACGTTCTTGAAGCGGTCAATGTCCACCATCAGGAACGCGGCCGACTCGCCCGAGCGCTTGATGCGCGCCAGTTCCATTTCGAATAGTTCGATGAAGTGCCGACGGTTCGCCACGCCGGTCAGCGGATCGGTGGTGGCCAAGCGCTTCAACTCCTGCTCCATCGCCTTGCGGTGGGTGATGTCCATGCCGGTGCCCGCAACGCGCAAAGGCTGGCCGTCGGAGTCCCGTTCGACCGCCATGCCGCGTGCCAGCACCCAGATCCAGCGGCCATCGTCATGGCGCATGCGGACTTCGACTTCGAAGAATGGCGTTTCGTTCTTCAGATGGTGAATCAATGCATCGCGGGCCGCCGATGCATCCCCGGGGTGCACTAGATCGGCCAGGGTGGACACATGCGGATGAAGCGTCTGCGGTCGATGGCCCAGCAGCTTGGCCCAGCCTTCGCCAAAGACCAGTGTGTTGCCCGGAACGTTCCAATCGGTCAGTGCCAGATCGGCGCCGCGCAGTGCCAGGGTCAGGCGTTGTTCGGCCTCCCGTTTGCGGCTAACGTCGCGCGTAACGCCCAGCAGGTGGGTGATCTTGCCGGCAGCGTCGCGTAGCGGTGCCGCGTGGATCTCAAGCCAGCGCCGCGTGCCCTGTTTTCCTTCAATCTGAAATTCCAGCATGCCGGTTTCACCGGCGAGGACCCGCTCGGCCAGATCGTTGAATGCGCTGCGATGCTCCGGCAACACGAAGTTGACCAGGCCGCCACAGGCATTGACCGCTTCGATGCTGTCCACCTCCAGCATGGACATACCGGCGTTGTTCATTTGCAGCAATGTTCCGTCGGTCCCGATGAGATTGACGCATTCAGGCTCGTTCGCAAGGACGGTGGACAGGAAGTTCTTCTGTTCCTGAAGCGCTGTTTCCGCCTGCTTGCGCTGCGTGATGTCGTCCTTCACGGCCACATAGTGGGCAATGCGGCCCGCCGCATCGACGACCGGCGAGATGCTGGCGGCCTCCCAGTACAACTCTCCATTCTTCTTCTTGTTGTAGATTTCCCCTTGCCAAGGCCGTCCGCTGGCAATGGTGGCCCAAAGTTCCTCGTAAGTCTTCTTGGGCGTCTTGCCTGACTTGAGGATGCGCGGGTTCTGGCCGATCGCCTCTTCAGGCGAATAGCCGGTCGCACGGGAAAAGCCAGCATTGACGAAGATGATACTGGCGTCAGCATCGGTCACCACGATGGAGGAGTTGCTTTGCTCGACCGCGGCCGTAAGGATCCGCTGTGACTCAGCCAGCTGGCCCTGTTCCAGCCCCAGGCGTATCGCCACATCGAGCGTCTCGTGCAGGTAGCGTGCGCTGGCGAGCATGGCAAACAGGAAAACGATGCCCATCGTGCCGAACGCCCAGTGCAGTGCCGAATGGGCCTGTAGCAATACGACTGCGGACATCGGGACACTGACCAGCACCGCAAATGTCGCGAAGGCTGCCGGCACCGGTGCCAGCAACGGAATAGCGCCTGCCATCATTCCGACCAGCGTCAGCCCGGAGAACAAGAGCGCGCTATCGGGCGCCTTCCACATGAACAATACGGCGCCGGCGCCCCATGTGGCGGCCATCATCGCCGTGCCACCGATATAGCGCCGCCGCCAGGTCATGGCCTCGGCTGCATTCGGCGCAACTGCCACGAAGCGGCGGGCCAGCAGGTAACGCCCGGCAGCGACAGCGACGACCAAGCACCACCAGATGAAAGCCGCGCCGGCCGATGCCTGGAGGGAGACGTTGACAGCGGCCAGCAGAGTGGCATTGGCGACCGTCACCGACTGTGCAATGCCCGCGTTGCGATACAGCAGGACCGTTTTCTGTCGCTCTGCTTGCGCTTCGATATTCGAGTGTCGGACGGGGTAGGAGAACACGTTTATCACACCAGTTGGGCAATTGCTCAAACACAGTTCGGTAGCGCACATAAAGGACACCGTACATAAGCATGTCCTAGCTGCTGGCCACTGCTCAATTCCGCGTCGGCGCCCACATCCAAGATATTCAAGTCTGTGCGCCCGGCCGGCGGAGACTTTGAGAAAAATCAAGCAAGGACATGGCCCCCACGCAGGCTCAGGCCTGGCCGGCAACTTCGGCTGAGCGGACCAGCAGCACCGGCACCGGCGCCAGACGCATGATCTGCTCGGCGTCGCTGCCCAGCAACAAGCGCCTGACGCCGCGTCGGCCGTGGGTGCCGATCACAATCAGGTCGGCCGGCCAGGTCCGGGCTTGCTCGACCACGATTTCGGATACGCCGGTCGGCAGACTGTCAAACAGCAGGGTGTCGACCTTGACGCCTTGCTGCTGGACACGGGTCTTGGCCTGCTCCAGCGTCTGCTGGCCCAACTCCTTCATCTTGGGCACCACATCGCTGGCATAAACCCCGTAGAGTTCGGAGCCGGTGGCGAAGGTCAAGGCGTCCACCACATGAATCAGGCGCAGGCTGGCGCCGGTCAGCTTGGCCAGCTTGATGGCTTCGTCCAGTCCCCGGTTGGATGTGCTGCTGCCGTCAACGGGAACGAGAATACGCTGGTACATGGTGTCCTCCTGGCTTGAGATGGGTCCATTGTTGAGGTGGCGTGGCGTGCCGGCATTGACTTTTCGCAAGAGGGCCCGCTGGCGACGGCGAACCGGCAAAACCGTCGGCAGTGGACGCAGCCTGTCTGCTTTTTGTGCAGTGCGTCGCTTGCGGCTGGCGTTCGGGCTTTTGTTTTGCGTACAGTTGGGGCATTCAAGCTCTGCCGTCGCCACAACCCATCATGACTAACGAAACCAACCATCCAGGCAGCCCCAGCCGATGGTCGCGTGCTTGCGGCGCCTACCTCAGGGCCTACCACGCTTATGCCGGTTGGCTGGTCAGCATTACCTGGCGGCGCTTCTTTGGCCTTTCCCTGTTGCTGATCATCTCGATGGCCATCCTTCGGGACATGCCACCGCTGAGCTGGACTTATTCTGAAATCGTGGCCGATGTTCCGAAGCGACCGGGCAAGACCGCGCATGTGCCCAAGCCGAAACCCAGCGAATCGAAAAAGAATTCCAGTGACGGAGTGGACATTTCCATTGACGAGAGCGGTGTCCACATTTCCACCAAAGCCGGGCCGCCCGTCCAGCCCCCTTCCGAACCCGCCTCGGCCGAGGCGACTGTGCCGGGAGTGACGATCAAGCTGCCGCCGGGAGCCGATTCGCAGGTGGTCAAGGACGCTGTTGACGAGGCGCGCCAGGAAGTGTTGGCGGCGCTGGAAGAAGCCAAGCAGGAGGCGGCGGACGCGGCCGAAGAGATGCGCCCGCGTATTCGCACCCACAAAATTGGTGCGTCTTTAGTGCCCCTGGCGTTGTGGTTCATTCTGTTTTCCATCATCATCAAGGTCTCCTACAAGGGCAAGGTGCAGGCCGAAGCCAAGGCGGCGCAAGCCACCGAAGTGGCCGAATCCGAGTCCTTGAAGCGCCAGGTGGTGGAGGCCCGCATGGCGGCCATGCAGGCCCAAGTGGAGCCGCACTTCTTGTTCAACACCCTGGCCAGCATTGAGCATTTGATCGAGACCGATCCGCCGCGCGCCGGCAAGATGCAAAGGAACCTGATCGCCCTGCTGCGCGCCAGCATGCCCACCATGCGCGAGGCCAATGCCCAGGGCACGCGCGACCTGGGCCGCGAATTGGCCATGATCCGGCCCTACCTCGAAATCCTGAAAGTGCGCATGGAAGAGCGCTTGCAGACCGAGGTGCGCGTCAGCGACGGCTTGTTGTCGGCCGAGTTCCCGCCCATGATGTTGCAAAGCCTGGTGGAGAACGCCATCAAGCACGGGCTGGAGCCCAAGGCCGAGGGCGGCCTGTTGACGGTGAGCGCCGAAATCGTGCACGGCAAGCTGGCCGTCACGGTGGCCGACACCGGTCTGGGTTTCGGCAAGGCGGAGACTGCCGGCACCGGCATTGGTTTGAGTAACATCCGGGAGCGTCTGGCCTTGCTGTATGGCAACAAGGCCAGCCTGACTGTGACCGAGCCGGCCAGCGGCGGTACCTCGGTCACCATCACGCTGCCTTATGCGGTGCACACCAGCACGGAGACCTGAGATGCCGACTGCCTTGATTGCCGATGATGAACGTTTGATGCGCGAACAACTGCGCGCCCGCCTGAGCCAGGTCTGGCCGGAACTGGAGATCGTGGCCGAAGCCCGCAACGGCCA
The DNA here is from genome assembly GCF_028714215.1 of Rhodoferax sp. Taxonomy (GTDB): domain Bacteria; phylum Pseudomonadota; class Gammaproteobacteria; order Burkholderiales; family Burkholderiaceae_C; genus Rhodoferax. The sequence goes on from NZ_JAQTMS010000087.1 coordinate 10,659, forward strand.
GGAGGCGGTCAGCCTGACCGAGCAGCATCATCCCGACGTGGTGTTTCTTGACATTCGCATGCCGGTGCTCACCGGCGTCGACGCGGCGCGCCAAATTGCCCAGTTGCCGACCTATGACGAGGCGGACGGCTGGCCCGGCTGCGAGATCGTCTTCATCACCGCTTACGACCAGTACGCGGTGCAGGCCTTCGAGCAAGGGGTGGTGGATTACGTATTGAAGCCAGCCGAGCCGGAGCGCCTGCGGCTCACCGTGCAGCGCCTCCAGCAACGCATGGCGGAGCGCGCCCAGCAGGAGCACGGCGGTGCCAACGGAGCCTCCGTGATGCTGCCGGCGCACACGCCCGACATGCAGCAGCTATTGCAGCGGCTGGCGGCCCAGATCAACCCCAGGAGCCCGGCCAAGCTGCAGTGGATTCAGGCCACGGTGCGTCAGGCGATCCAGATGATTCCGGTGGAAGAAGTGTTGTTCTTCATTTCGGATGAAAAATACACGCGGGTCCAGACCGCCACCATGGAGGCCTTGATCCGCAAGCCGATCAAGGAACTGGTGGAAGAAATCGACATGAACCTGTTCTGGCAAATCCACCGCTCCACCCTGGTCAACGTCAAGGCCATTGCCGGTGTCAACCGTGATTTTCGCGGCCGGCAACTGGTCAGCGTGCGCGGTCATCCTGAAAAACTGGAAGTCAGCCGCAGTTACGCTGGCTTGTTCAAGGGAATGTAGATAGCAGGCGTCGGCAACAAACGCCGGCTTGCAGGGCGGCATTGATTACTCACTTGACGCCGGTCAATAGATGGCGTGGATTCCGGTCAATATTCCGCATAGCGGTGCTACTATTCACATACCAACATACGAGAAGCGCAAGCCCTCGTTTGCCCATTTGGGGTGAGTGTGAAGCCGCTCGCCTGTCTGTGGCCGGAAAGTGTTCGACCAAGCTGTGAGTTCATCCAGGGTGGGCCTTGAGATTAACCGATAACTCATGGACGCAGCACAATGAACGCGAAGACAGCAAAATACCCCGGCATCCCCAACGTCATTCACGGCAACGGCGCAGTCGCCTATGTCATGAACCAGGTCTGCGGCGGCGTCATCGGTTACCCGATCACGCCGTCCACCGAGATCGCCGAGATCTACGAGGCGTTCCGGGCCGAGGGCGGCATCAATGTCTGGGGCAAGCACCCGTTTTTCTTCGGCCCCGAGGGCGAGCATTCGGCCCAGAGCGGCGCCTTGGGTGCGGCGCTGACCGGCGGGCAATATATTTCCAACGCATCCTCCAGTCAGGGCATCTTGTACGCGCTGGAATCGCATTACGTCACCGTCGGCAAGAAGGTCGGCGGTTTTGTGCTGCAAGTGGCGGCGCGTGTGGTTTCAAAACATTCGCTCAACGTGATGGCCGGGCATGACGACGTTTATGCACTGCTGTCGTCCGGCTACACCATTCTGTTCGGCGCCAACCCGCAGGAAGCGGCCGACCTGGCGGCCATTTCCTACCGCGCGGCCGCGCTCTCGCTGATTCCGGTGGCCAATGCGATGGACGGCTTTGCCACCAGCCACATGCTGAGCGAGGCCTTGATGCCCGAGCCCGAGTTGCTGGCCGAGTACCTGGGCGACCCGGCCGGCCGCATCAAGGCGCCGACGCTGGCGCAGGAGATG
>NZ_JAQTMS010000088.1 GCF_028714215.1 Rhodoferax sp.
AGCGACGCGATGGGCACCGGCGCTTCGGCGTTTTTCTCCAGCAGGACTTTCCCGGTCTCATCGCTGACGATGATGGCATGCCGGGAATTGAGCTGCAAGGCGTAGCCGCTGGCCGCGTAAAAAATGATCAGGCCAACGAAAAGTTGTTTCAATGTTTTTGTCGACATAAGTACTGATGAATGGAGACGCCAGGGTTGCGGCCAAATTCCGCCGTGTCGCAGCTTGAATGGAACGGCGCCTACGCCGCCGGCCCGGCATTGTTGTCCGGCAAGACTTAAACGAAACTTAAATCAGACCCAAAGAGGAGACCCCTAATCCGGCGTCGGCGTCAACAGGTAAAGCGGCTTGGCCCGGGTGGCGAGCCGGAGGCTGGCTTTCTGAATTTCCACTTGGTCGGCAAGGATGCGGGTGGCTTCGATCAACAAAATATCCTTGGCCTCTTTCCTCGCCTTTTCGGCCGCCAGTTCCTTGGTCAGGTTGCGCTCATCGGCCTGCAGTCCATCATCGCGAAGCGCAGCGCCTTCGGTCGGAGCGGACTCGCTACCCAGCCCATCCGCATGGACTGCGTTGCCGATGTCCGTCGTCGGCTTGCGCGACCGCAGCCGCGCCTCCTGGGCATGGCGTTCCTTGCGTCGTTCGGCTTCATTGAGCGAGATCAGGTTCCTCTTGCGCTCGAATTTCAATTCGGCCATGTCCTCCCGCAGGTACTGGAAATCCTGGTCGCTCCTGACGCGGGCTTCATGCTTTGCCAGCAGCAGGGGTAGCAATTCTTCCAGGTGGCCGACCGGCGCATAGTCAACGGCTTTGATCTGCACCCAGGGCAGGGCGTTGTCGAAGCTCGATTCGCCAAAGTCGGCGCTATCGAAAGCGCTGGGGAACAGGATGTCGGGCTTGACGCCGCGCAATTGGGTGGTGCCCCCATTGACGCGGAAGAACTGCGCGACCGTCATTTTCAGTTCGCCAAACTGGGGCTTGCTGTTTTTCGCCATTTGATCGAGGTTGACCATGGTTTGCACCGTGCCCTTGCCAAAACTCGTTTCCCCCATGATCAGGCCGCGACCGTAATCCTGGATGGCGGCGGCAAAAATCTCCGATGCAGATGCCGAGCCCCGGTTAATCAGGACGCCCAGGGGGCCATCCCAGGCGACGCCGGCCCGGCCGTCGCGCTCCACGGAGATCTGGCCCTTGGCGTTGCGCTGTTGCACCACCGGTCCCTTGCCAACAAACAAGCCGCTGAGTTCAACCGCCTGCGCCAGCGAACCACCCCCGTTATTGCGCAGATCGATCAGCACGCTGTCAACTTTTTCCTGCTTCAACTTGGCCAGCAGCGCGGCCACATCGCGGGTCGCGCTTTTGTAATTCTGCTCGCCCCGCTGTCTGGCTGCGAAATCCTCATAGAAGGAGGGCAGCGATATCACCCCGATGCGGCGCCTGGTGTCGTCCTTGACGACCGAGTGCACCGACGATTTGGCGGCCTGCTCCTGCAAATTGATGGTTTTGCGAACCATGGAAACCAGTTTGTGTTTGCCGTCCGGTCCGGCTTCCACCGGCAGCACATCGAGTCGCACCACCGTGTCTGCCGCGCCGCGAATCAGTGCCACCGCGTCGTCCAGGCGCCAACCCAGGAGGTCCGTCATGGTGCCCGCTTCGCCCTGGGCCACGCCAACAATGCGATCCCCAATTTTCAGTTGACCCGAGAGACTGGCCGGTCCCCCGGGCACTATCTCCCGTATCGTCACGTACTCGTCGATTTCCGCCAGCACGGCGCCTATGCCGACCAGGAACAAGCGCATGGAGATGTCGAAATCCTCGGCGGCGCGTGGCCCCAGGTAGTTGGTGTGGGGCTCGATCGCCATGGTGTAGGCGTTCATGTAGGTCTGAAAAGCGTCGGCGCTCTTGATCCGGCTGACGCGCTTGAGGAAATGGTCGTAACGCTTGTCCAGTATGTCGACAATATTCTTGTCCGCCTTTCCGGCCAGCTTGAGCCGCAGCCAGTCGTTCTTGACCCGCTTGCGCCACAACTCGCGCACCTCCGATTCGGTGCGCGGCCAGGCTTCCTTGGCCCGGGCGTATTGGTAGTTTTCGATTTTTTCAAAATCAAAGCCCTGCTGGAGCAGGCCGCGGGCGTAGCTGAAACGTTCGACGGCGCGACGCTCGTAGAGATTGAAGATGGCAAACGGAATGGCAAGGTCTTCCTTCAGGATGGCATTGTCAAGCTGGCTCCGCGCGCCAGCCAGCTGGTCAATATCCGACTGCACGAAGAAGAGTTTCTCGGGGTCAAGGGATTTCAGATATTGGTCGAATATCTTGCCCGACAAGCTGTCGTCCAGAGGCACTGCCTTGTAGTGGTGGCGCGACAGTATTTCGGCCGCCATGTGTGCCGCCCTAGCCTCTTGCGGTTCCGGCTTTAACTCCGGCGGATAGGTCGTGCCGCTGCCCGGCGCCGCGCCCTGTGCCGCCATCGCCAAGGCAAGGACCAGCCACAGCAGTTTTTGTTTCATCGGTACCCCATTTCAAGACGCCAAAAGGTGCGTCGCTCATGCGCCAGCGGCAGTTTCGAATAACCAAGCCGCAGCCCAGGTTGGCGCAATTTCAACACACATCGCGCGTCGTCCGTGCCGGACCCTCGGGAAACCCTGGCGCGCGATGGAGCGCTCCCGGTCTACTTTTGAGCCGTCTGGACAGTGGCCCCGAGGGGCTAATCTTGGACAACCTGCCAAACCCGCTCGGCATAGTGGGCGGATCAGGCTGGCGGAGCACTCAGCTCCGCGGCTGTCCCCCGACCTTCGGTCTCCGCCTTTATGCCGCTGCGCTGAGCGCCCCACCAGCCTGATCTGTCAAACGGGGTTGGTATGCGACCGACGCAAACCACAGCCGCTTGTCGCCGAGGGCGCTGGGGTGGGTGGCGTAGCGTGGACTTGGGGTTTTGCCAAATAAAGGGGGAGGCGAAAGCCGGAGGACATTCGCGGAGCCACCCACTGCGGCACCCTCGGCCACCACAGACCTGGACCTCAGTTCTTGACTTGCGAAAGCGAGCTGCATCAGGTGGAACGGTGTCGTGAGTTTCGGAACTCTCAACTTTTAAGTTTCACCTAAGTCTTCTGCGCAAGAATCCCAGTGATACCGGTTTCGCACTCGGAAAGAGCCCGCCCTACATGAAGAAGAAACAGAGTCTTGCGTCTTGGCTGGCCGGTCTGGCCCTGGCGTTGCCCCTGTGCGCCGGCGCCAATCCCATTCAGGACAGTTATCGCGTTGCGGCCATGCAGGAAAACCCGGCTTTCAAGGACTTCTCGGTGACCGCCGGGCGCAGGCTCTACACCGCCAAGGTCGGTGAACTGGCCTGCGCATCCTGCCACACCGATTCACCCATGCTGGAAGGCCGGCACGTCAAAACCAACCAGGTCATTCTTCCCCTGGCGCCGGCCGCCAATCCCAGGCGTTTCACCGACGCAGCCCAGGTCGAAAAATGGTTCAGGCGCAATTGCAACGACGTGCTGAATCGCGCCTGCAGTGCCCGGGAGAAGGGCGACTTCATGGCTTACCTGCTGTCCCAGTAGGGCCGCGCCAATGAAACTCCTTGGCCCTACTTTTCTGGCGCGGACCGGCTGTGGCCGGGACGCTGCTGCTGTCGAATTTTGTGCTTGTCTTTCTTTGGAGAATTGAAATGAACGCTTTAGATCGTCTGACTTTTACCGCTGTCGTGGCGGTGTCCCTCTTGTTGGCTGCCTGCAGCAGCACGCCGGTCGCCCCGCCCGAGACGGCGAAGGAAACGGCGCCGACCATTTCGACTCCTTCCGCCAGCAGCAACTCGGTTGCCAACCAGCCGACTGTGACGCCTGCCGTGGCTGCTACGCCGCTGGCGCCTTACCTGGATCCTGCCAACCCCCTCTACAAGGAGCGCAGCGCCTATTTCGATTTTGACCAATCGGCGATCCGACCCGACGCCGTGCCGGTGATCGAATTGCACGGCAAATATCTGGCGGTGCATCCCGCCGTGTCGATCAGGATCGAGGGCAACACCGATGAGCTGGGCGGATCGGAGTACAACCTTGCGCTTGGTCAGAAGCGAGCGCAGGCGGTTCTCAAGGCCCTCAAAATGTACGGGGTGAAGGATTCGCAAATGGAAGCCGTCAGCTTTGGCAAGGAAAAGCCCAAAGCCGCCGGGCATGACGAAGCGGCTTACGCGCAGAACCGGCGTGCTGATTTGGCTTACCCCGCGAAATGAGTCCGTCAAAATTGTCGAACCGCCCGGACGATGGTCAGTTTTTCAAATAGCAGGGGCGGTGCGCGCAGCTGCGCTGCTATCCTGCGCGGATGCTGACATTCAATCTGGGACCGCTTCCCTTACCTATCGCTTATTTTCTATTGCTGGTGGCGCTGCTGGTTGCAGCGGGGGTCGGTCGTTGGGTCGGGCGGCGCCAGCAAACAGGTGTTGGCAACGTCCTGATCGACATGCTGCTGGCGGCAATGCTGGTGGCGCGCATCGCCTTCGTCGCCGTCTGGTTTGACACTTACCGCAGCGCACCCTGGAGCATGCTGGACCTCCGTGACGGTGGCTTTATACCTTGGGCCGGAGTGCTGGCCGCCCTGCTGCTGGCCATCTGGCGCGCCTGGCGTCGCCCGCTATTGCGCAAACCGCTGACCTTCGGCTTGCTGGCCGGGGTCCTGGCCGGGGGCGGGTTATTTGGCGCGATACGGATGATGGACAACACGGCGCTGCCCAGCACCTCTTTGACGACGCTGACCGGCGCCTCGACGGACCTCGCCGCATTGGCTCAGGGCAAGCCCATGATCGTCAATTTGTGGGCCACCTGGTGCCCGCCCTGCCGGCGCGAAATGCCGGTGCTTGCCGCCGCGCAGAAACGCGAAGGCGGCATGCGCTTCGTCTTTGTCAACCAGGGCGAGGACGGGGCGACGGCACAGCGCTATCTTGCCGCCGCCGGACTCGATCTGGCCAACGTGGTGATGGACCGAGGCGCCGGCATGGGCCGCGAGGTCGGCTCCGGGGCTCTACCCACCACGCTGTTCTACGATGCCAACGGACGGCTGGTCGACACTCATCTGGGCGCCTTGTCGACGGCCTCGCTGGAGCATAAGTTGAACCGCTTGCGCGCGCCCGCCCAGCCCCTTGCCGGGACGGTGCCGGGCGGCAAGTGACCGTGCCTTATTGCTGTCCTGCCGGTCTCAGGGCGTCACGGCGAGAAAGCCGGATTTTTCAAAATCGACCAGGGCGCCGATGCCCGACACGACGATTCGACTGTACGGAACAAGGTCTTGCGCGGTGTAGCCTTTGAGTCGCATCGCGACGCCGCATTCATACATCTTCACGCCGCCCCTGGCCAGTTCGTCGAGCAGGGCTCGGTTGGGATTTCCCTTGGCATGCGGCGCTTTCACTTTCTGCTCGTAGGCTTCGTCGGTCAGCAGAAACTGGGCGCCGTCGGCCCGAAACACCATCACGATGTCAAAGTCCTTGCCGGCTTTCATGCCAAGGGCCGTGTAATGATCGAGCAGGTTCTTTGCTGCCAGCACCTGTTTGCCGATGCCATTGGGAATGGTGTCCGCGTAATTCACCTGAATCGCTACCTTCAGCGCGGTCTGGTTGACGATCTGCAATGGCGGCTTGGTGTTTTCCGTCATGTTGTCATTGCTTTGAGCCAATGCGGTTGACGGCAGGCCTTGCAAGGACAGGATCAGAAGTCCGGCGATCGCCGTTGCGACCGTGCTCATTTTTTTGCGCATGAAATTTTCTCGGGTTGTGTTTGATCAGGGCACTGCGATTGCAGAAATACTGCCTGACGCCGCGAGGGCAGGACTTGGGTACGCACCGGACCGATTAAGTTCCCGTGGATTTTTGCCTTGCGCTCAACCCTTGCCGGCGTTCGCCTTGTTCCTGTCTGCCAGGGTGGCAATCAGACCGTCGATTCCCTTGGCGTTGATCTCCTGCGCAAACTGGCTGCGATAGGTTTCCACCAACCACACGCCCATCACGTTCAGGTTGTAGATTTTCCAGCCGGCCCCGTCGCCGGGTGTTTTTTCCAGCCGGTAGTCCAGCGTGATCGGGTCGCCACGGCCCTTGATTTCGGTGCGGACCACGACCTCCCGGTCGTCCGCGGCGGCGCGCAGGGGCTTCACGCTGATGCTCAGGTCATTGACCTGGGAGACGGCGCCGGCATAGGTGCGTACCAGCAAGGTCTTGAATTCTTCCTGCAAGCGCTTTTGTTGCTCCGGGCTGACCTGGCGCCAGACCGGCCCCACGGCGGAGGCCGTCATGCGCTTGAAATTCATGTTGGGCATCAGCTTGGCGTCCACCAGCGCCATGATGCGTGCCACATCGCCGCCCCGGACCAGGGGGTCGGCCTTGACGCTGCCGAGTACTTCTGTCGACAGGCGCTTGATCAGAACGTCTGGCGCTTCATCCTGTGCACGGGCCGGCAGCGCCAGCAGACTGCTTGCGGCAACCAGCAGAGCGAACAGGCGAGCCAATAAATGACGGTTCATGGTTTGCTTCCTTTGTTTACGCCGGCGACTTTTCCAACTTTTCTCCGGTGCGTGGTTTGTGCTCGAAAAGCTTCTTTCAAAGACACAATATAATTGTATGCTTATATATGGATGCTAGCAAACCAGAATGACTTTTCAAAAGCAGCAGGTCCCCGTCCAGCAACGCTTTCGCGTAGCATACGGGTCAATATCAGCTTTCATCCATCATTCCGGCAAGCATCATGAAAACCGCGCGCGCTCCGGTCACTGCCGTCAAGCCCCCAGCCTGCCAAATTTCGAATAGCGCTTTATTCAACGAGACGCCTGCCGCGCCATGAATGCCATCACGCTCGCTATTGCACTGGGCGCCGTCATCGGGCTGGTGATGGCCTTGACCGGCGCCGGCGGTGGGGTGTTGGCCACCCCGCTGCTGGTGTTCGGTCTGCAACTGCCGGTGCTGCAGGCGGCGCCGGTCGGTTTGCTGGCGGTCGGTCTGGCCGCTGCCTTGGGGGCGGCGCTGGGCTTGCGCCAGGGCATCGTGCGTTACCGGGCGGCGGCCTTGATCGGCGCTGCCGGCATGCTGGTGGCACCGCTGGGCGTCTTTCTGGCACAGCGGCTGCCGAATCGCCCTTTGCTGGCCGCTTTTGCCCTGCTGCTGCTGTACACCGCCTGGCGCATGCTGAAACGCCCGCTGACGCCGGCGCCGCTGGCGGCGACGGTGCTATGCCGTGTCAGCCCGATCGATCACCGCCTGACCTGGACGCGGCCTTGCGCCCGCGCCTTGGCCGGCACCGGCTTGATCGCCGGCGTGCTCAGCGGATTGCTGGGTGTCGGCGGCGGCTTCATCATCATCCCGGCATTGAAGCGCCACACCGATCTGGAGATACGCAGCATCCAGGCCACTTCGCTGGCGGTGATTGCACTGGTTTCTCTGAGCGGGGTGGTGACGGCGGCGCTGCACAGCCCGGTGCCCTGGGGCGCGGCTTGGCCCTTTGCCTCGGGTGCCGTGCTGGCTTTGCTGGCGGGTCGGCAGTTCGCCCAGCGGATCGACGCCCGGCGGTTGCAGCAGGCGTTCGCCTGGTTCAGCGTGCTGGTGGCGCTGCTGATGCTGGCCAGAGCCCTGGACTGGGTGGCGAACTGAGGCCAGGCGCTAGCCGGCAGACATGATGGCGCGGATTCCAGACCACCTAAACTCGAAGGACACATGAAAGCTTTTCAAGACTACTACCCGGAGAACGTTTCGCACTGTTACGGCTGCGGTTCAAAAAACCCGCTGGGGCATCAGATCAAGACCTTTTGGGACGGTGACGAAACGCTCACCTGGTTCACCCCCGAGCCTTACCACACGGCGCTACCGGGCTTCGCTTATGGCGGCTTGATTGCGTCGCTGATCGATTGCCACAGCACCGGCACGGCCGCCGCCGCGATGTACCGCGCCAGTGGGCGCGCGATGGACACGCTGCCGGCGTTTCGCTTTGTCACCGGTTCCCTGCATGTGGACTTTGTCAAACCCACGCCGATTGCCGGCACGCTGGAAATCCGGGGCCGCGTCAGGGAGATCAAGGGTCGCAAAGTGATTGTTGAAAGCACCGTGTCGGCGAACGGCGTGGTGACGGCGCGCGGCGAGGTGGTGGCGGTGCAAATGCCCGAGGACTTCGGTGGGTGACGAGGACTGGCGCCGAGGCGAGTCGGGCTTTGCAACGAAAATACGACTTTGAATCAACCGGATTTGATACATATCAGTGCAATTTGTACCTATCAGGGTATTTTTTGAACCCGAAGGCGGGTGCTTTATTTTTTAACCACCGCCAGCAAGAAAAAAAGGACTTCGTTTGAACAGCAAGGAAACCGGGCCACGCAAGGTCATCCCGATCGTCCCGCAGGAAGGGCAGGAGGAACTGATCTCCCTCTATGCTTCGCACGAAAAGATCTACCCGCGCAGTGTCTCGGGCCTGTTCGCGAACTGGCGCTGGGGCATGGTTTTTCTGACCCAACTGGTGTTTTACGGCCTGCCCTGGCTGCAGTGGGGACAGCGCCAGGCCGTCCTGTTCGACCTGGGCGCCAGGCGCTTCTACATCTTCGGCCTGGTGCTCTATCCGCAGGACTTCATCTACCTCACCGGCCTGATGGTCATCTCCGCGCTATCGCTGTTCCTGTTTACCGCGGTCGCTGGGCGCCTGTGGTGCGGTTACGCCTGCCCGCAAACGGTGTACACCGAAATCTTCCTCTGGATAGAGCACAAGGTCGAAGGCAACCGCTCGGCCCGCATGCGCCGCGACGCGCAAGCCTGGACGCTGGACAAAGTGACGCGCAAGGGCGTCAAGCACCTTCTGTGGGCCAGCGTGGCGCTGTGGACCGGCTTTACCTTTGTCGGCTATTTCACCCCGATCAAGGAACTCGGCGTCGAGTTCCTGCAAATGAGCATGAGCTCGTGGGAAATGTTCTGGACCTTCTTCTACGGCTTTGCCACCTACGGCAACGCCGGTTTCATGCGCGAGCAGGTCTGCAAGCACATGTGCCCCTATGCGCGCTTCCAGAGCGCCATGTTCGACAAGGACACGTTGATCGTGACCTATGACGCCGAGCGCGGCGAGCCCCGTGGTGCCAGATCGCGCAAGGTCGATGCGCAAGCGCTGAATCTGGGTGCCTGTGTCGACTGCAGCCTGTGCATTCAAGTCTGCCCGACCGGCATCGACATCCGCAAGGGCTTGCAGTACGAGTGCATCGGTTGTGGCGCCTGTGTCGATGTCTGTGACACCGTGATGGACAAAATGGGTTATGCCCGGGGCCTGGTGAAATACTCCACCGACAACGCCATGAAACAGCACTGGACCCAGGCCCAGACCCTGCGCCATGTGCTGCGCCCACGGGTACTGATTTACACCACCATTCTGAGCTCGATCGTGATCGCGATGTTCGTCAGTCTGTCGGTGCGCACGCCATTCCGGGTCGACGTCGTGCGGGATCGGGGCGTCATGGCGCGTATCGTGGAGCGCGGTAATATCGAGAACGTGTACCGGCTGCAGATCATGAACGCGACCGAGTCGACTCAGCGCTACCGAATCAGCGCCAGCGGGCTGACCGGACTGATGGTGACCTCGGAGGACGTAGTGCAGGTGGAGTCGACCCAGTCGCGTTGGGTGGCGGTGCGGGTGCAGGTGCCGTATGAGGCAGCGGTGCCGGGTTCGCACACCATACGCTTTGAAATCGAGGCGTTGGGCGGGCTCGGGCAGTTGACGGAAAAATCGGTGTTTTTGGTTCCACGGTAAGGATTTGTCATGCAACAAAAACCGCTCACCTTGACCCCACAGGGCATGAAAACATGATGTCGCAACGATTGATGTGGATCGCCTGGCCGGCCTTCTTGATGGCCGGGGTGCTTGAAGTGCTGGTGTTCGGGATGGTCGATCCGCAGGACTTGCAGTGGTTTGGCCATCCGCTGGAGCTGTCGCGCCAAGGCGTTTACAGCCTGGCCTTTTTTGTCTTCTGGGGCATCGCCATGTTTTCCAGCGGCCTGACGACCATGCTGGCGATGTCGCCGTTCGAGGTCAACCGCTGCCCCCTGCCGGCCGACGAACGCCCGGACGGCTGCCCGAAACAGGAATGCCGTTAGGGCCCGTTCAGCGGCCGTGAAATCCCGACAACATGCCATGGCGGGTATGCGGGGCGGCATGGCCCGACAGCGCCAGCGCTAGCCGCGTCACCAAGGAGTGCGTTGGCAATGGCGGAATATGCAGCGGCGTCAGCAAAACCCACAGCGCGACCAGGGCCGTGACCGTCGATCCCATCAGGGCGCGCGGCAGACTGGTGCGGGCCATGGCGGTGATGCTGGCCGCCGCCCCCAGCAGCAAGCCGGCAACCACTTCGGAGACCGAGTGGACGCCCACTTCCAGCCGCGACACGCCGACCATCAGCGCCAGCGCAAAGCCGCCGGCAACGGCAATTTGCTGACCCCGCGGCGACAAGGGCGCTGCCAGGGTGCCCAGCAAAAGCGGGTAGACGGCGGCGGCGAACATGGCGTGGCCGGAGATGCCGGTGAAGTCGAGTGCGGCACTGCCGATACCCCAGCCGATAAATAGCACTTTGCTGGCCGTCGTGAGCAGTGTGGTCAATGCCAGTGAGCCCAGCCACCAACAGGCCAGGGGCCGGCTATCGGCATGCCGCGCCAGCGCCAGCATGGCCAGCAGTGCCGCTGGCAACAGAATCTGCGATTCGCCCAAACGGGTCAGCAGATGCCAGAAGGGCTGTAGATGAGAGGCGTCGATGGTCATGGCAGGGCGATCATAAAGGCCCGCCGCCGCAAGCTCCCGGTTTCCTACAATAAGGCCATGGTGCGTCGTGAAGCGAAGGAACAATTGATCCCCGATGGGGGAGGGTGTACCTTGGCCAGCTGCGCCACTCCAACGGGTGAAAGTCCCGTCTCGCAAAGCGTCGGTGCGGCGAGTAGCAGA
>NZ_JAQTMS010000089.1 GCF_028714215.1 Rhodoferax sp.
CGCACATTCCCTCATCGCAGACCTGCGAGACCTGTCACCTGGGCAGCACGCCCAGCGGTCTGATGGCGGCCTCGGCAACCAAGACGGCGCCGGGCACGGCGTTTGCCACGCCGGCCCCGACGACGGCTCAGATTCATACTGGCATCACCGGCGGCTGCTCGGGCTGCCACGACACCAACTATGTCTGGATGGGCGTCAATGCCTATCCCATTGCACCGACCACCAAGACCACAGGAGCCCAGTACACCGGCTTCCAGACGCGGCCTAAAGCCGCAGCCGGGACTTACAACGTGGCCGACGCAACGCACCCCAACCTGGGCGACTGCTCGCAGTGCCACAGCGGCACCAATTACTTCTCGGCCCAGGACAAGCCGGCCAACCATATCCCGACTTCCAGCACGGCGCAGTGCACGGCCTGCCATACGACACCGGGCGACTACGCGGCGATGCCGACGCTGGCCAATATCCACGCCAATGCACCCAGCACGACAGCCAACTGCGCGCAGTGCCACGGCAGCGCGGCGGCCAGCTTTGCCATTCCGGCGGCCAACTTCAGCATCGTCGGGATGCCCGGCAACCACATTCCGACCGGAGCGGCCTGCGAAACCTGCCACGTCGGTGCCGGCTCCAGCGTGGCCAGTTTGCCGGTGGGCAACGGCGCCAAGTTCAGCAACTCCTTGATGAGCCACACCGGCATCACCAGCAACTGCATCGCCTGCCACGGTCCCAGCATCACGGGTTCCAGCTTCATCGGCGTCAGCAGCATTGTGGTGATGCCGCCGACCTCGCCGATGGGCGCCAGCGCGCACATTCCCTCATCGCAGACCTGCGAGACCTGTCACCTGGGCAGCACGCCCAGCGGTCTGATGGCGGCCTCGGCAACCAAGACGGCGCCGGGCACGGCGTTTGCCACGCCGGCCCCGACGACGGCGCAGATTCATACTGGCATCACCGGCGGCTGCTCCAGTTGCCATGACACGAATTTTGTCTGGATGGGCATGAACCTGTATCCGATCGCACCGACGGTGCTGACCAGCGGAGCGCAGTACACCGGCTTCCAGACCCGGCCCAAAGCGGCGGCGGGCACCTTTAGCGTGGCCGACGCGGCGCACCCCAGCGCCGGCGACTGCTCGCAGTGCCATGCAGGTACCAATTTCTTCGCTGGTGAAATCAAGCCGAGCAACCACATTCCGACTTCCAGCACCGCGCAGTGCACGGCCTGCCACACGACACCGGGCGACTACGCGGCGATGCCGACGCTGGCCAATATCCACGCCAATGCACCCAGCACGACAGCCAACTGCGCGCAATGCCACGGCAGCGCGGCGGCCAGCTTTGCCATTCCAGCGGCCAACTTCAGCATCGTCGGAATGCCTGGCAACCACATTCCGACCGCTGCCGCCTGTGAGAGCTGCCACGTCGGCGCCGGCTCCAGCATTGCCGCTACCCCTGTCGGCAACGGCGCCAAGTTCAGCAACTCCTTGATGAGCCACAAAGGGGTTATCAACAACTGCGCGGCCTGTCACGGCCCCGGCATCACGGGCGCCAGCTTTGCCGGCGTCAGCAGCATTGTGGTGATGCCGCCGACCTCTCCGGTAGGCGCCAACTCGCACATCCCGTCGTCGACCAGTTGCGAGACCTGTCACTTGGGTTCGACGCCCAGCGGCATGGTGGCGGCCTCGGCAACCAAGACGGCGCCGGGCACCGCCTTTGCCACGCCGGCCCCGACGACGACGCAGATTCATACTGGCATCACCGGCGGCTGCTCCAGTTGCCACGACACCAACTATGTCTGGATGGGTGTCAATGCCTATCCCATTGCGCCGACCACCAAGACCACAGGAGCGCAGTACACCGGCTTCCAGACGCGGCCCAAGGCAGCGGCGGGCACTTACAACGTGGCCGATGCAACGCACCCGAATGCCGGCGACTGCTCGCAATGCCACAGCGGCACCAATTACTTCTCGGCCCAGGACAAACCGGGCAACCATATCCCGACTTCGGCGACGGCGCAGTGTTCCGCTTGCCACACGACGCCCGGTGATTACGCGACCATGCCGACGCTGGCCAATATCCACGCCAACGCGCCCAGCACGACGACCAACTGCGCGCAGTGCCACGGCAGCGCGGCGGCCAGCTTTGCCATTCCGGCCGCCAACTTCAGCATCGTCGGGCTGCCGGGCAACCATATGCCCGTCACAACGGCCTGCGAAACCTGCCACGTCGGTGCCGGCTCCAGCATTGCCGCCACCCCGGTCGGCAACGGCGCCAAGTTCAGCGGTTCCAAGATGAGCCATGCCGGTATCACCAGCAACTGTGCCACCTGTCACGGCCCCGGCATCACGGGCGCCAGCTTTGCCGGCGTCAGCAGCATTGTGGTGATGCCGCCGACCTCTCCGGTGGGCGTCAACTCGCATATCCCGTCGTCGACCAGTTGCGAGACCTGCCACCTGGGCAGCACGCCGACCGGGCTGGTGGCGGCCTCGGCGAGCAAGACGGCGCCGGGCACGGCGTTTGCCACCCCGGCCCCGACGACGGCGCAGATTCACAGCGGCATCACCGGCGGCTGCTCCAGTTGCCACGACACCAACTATGTCTGGATGGGTGTCAATGCCTATCCCATTGCACCGACCACAATGACCAGCGGAGCCCAGTACACCGGCTTCCAGACCCGGCCCAAAGCGGCGGCGGGCACCTTTAGCGTGGCCGACGCGGCGCACCCCAGCAGCGGGGACTGCTCGCAGTGCCACACCGGCACCAATTATTTCCTGGGTGAAATCAAACCGAGCAACCACATTCCAACCTCGGCCACGGCGCAGTGTTCCGCCTGCCATACGACACCGGGCGACTACGCGACGATGCCGACGCTGGCCAACATCCACGCCAATGCGCCCAGCACGACCGCCAACTGCGCGCAGTGCCACGCCGCCAGTGTGGTGGCCAGCTTTGCCATTCCGGCGGCCAACTTCACGATCCAGGGTCCGCCCAGCAACCACATGCCGATCACGACGGCCTGCGAAACCTGCCACGTCGGTGCCGGCTCCAGTGTGGCCAGTCTGCCGGTGGGCAACGGCGCCAAGTTCAGCGCCTCGAAGATGAGCCATGCCGGCATCACCAGCAATTGCCTGGCCTGCCATGGCCCCAGCATTACCGGCTCCAGCTTTGCCGGGGTGAACCAGATCGTGGTGATGCCGCCAACCTCGCCGATGGGCGCCAGCGCGCACATTCCCTCATCGCAGACCTGCGAGTCCTGTCATCTGGGCAGCACGCCCGCGGGCCTGATTGCGGCCTCGGCAACCAGGATGGCGCCGGGCACGGCGTTTGCCACGCCGGCCCCGACGACGGCGCAAATTCACGCTGGCATCACCGGCGGCTGCTCCAGTTGCCACGACACCAACTATGTCTGGATGGGTGTCAATGCCTATCCGATCGCACCCACGGTGCTGACCACGGGAGCGCAGTACACCGGCTTCCAGACGCGGCCCAAAGCCGCAGCCGGGACCTTTAGCGTGGCCGACGCGGCGCACCCCAGCACCGGGGACTGTTCGCAGTGCCACACGGGTACCAATTACTTCACGGCCCAGGACAAACCGGCCAATCACATTCCGACCTCCGGCACGGCGCAGTGCGTGGCCTGCCACACTTCAAGCGACTACGCGGTCATGCCGACGCTGGCCAATATCCACGCCAATGCACCCAGCACGACAGCCAACTGCGCGCAGTGCCACGGCAGCGCGGCGGCCAGCTTTGCCATTCCGGCGGCCAACTTCAGCATCGTCGGGATGCCCGGCAACCATATTCCGACCGGAGCGGCGTGCGAAACCTGCCACGTCGGTGCCGGCTCCAGCGTGGCCAGCCTGCCGGTGGGCAATGGCGCCAGATTCAGCAATTCCTTGATGAGCCATACCGGCATCACCAGCAATTGCCAGGCTTGTCACGGCCCCAGCATCACCGGCTCCAGTTTTGCCGGGGTGAGCCAGATCGTGGTGATGCCGCCGACTTCTCCGGCGGGCGTCAACTCGCACATCCCGTCTTCAACCACTTGCGAGACCTGTCACCTGGGCTCGACGCCCAGCGGCATGATGGCGGCCTCGGCGAGCAAGACGGCGCCGGGCACTGCCTTTGCCACGCCGGTACCGACGACGGCGCAGATTCACACCGGCATCACCGGCGGCTGTTCCAGTTGCCATGACACGAATTTTGTCTGGATGGGCATGAACCTGTATCCGATCGCACCCACAGTGCTGACCAGCGGAGCGCAGTACACCGGCTTCCAGACCCGGCCCAAAGCGGCGGCGGGCACCTTTAGCGTGGCCGATGCGGCGCACCCCAGCACTGGCGACTGCTCGCAGTGCCACAGCGGCACCAATTTCTTTGCTGGTGAAATCAAGCCGAGCAACCACATCCCGACTTCCAGCACGGCGCAGTGCGTGGCCTGCCACACCTCAAGCGACTACTCGGTCATGCCGACGCTGGCCAATATCCACGCCAATGCGCCCAGCACCACAGCCAACTGCGCGCAGTGCCACGCCGCCAGTGTGGTGGCGGGTTTTGCCATTCCAGCGGCCAACTTTGCTATTCAAGGCCCGCCCAGCAACCATATTCCGACCGGTGCCGCCTGCGAGAGCTGCCACGTCGGCGCCGGCTCCAGCGTGGCCAGCCTGCCGGTGGGCAATGGCGCCAAGTTCAGCAACTCCTTGATGAGCCATGCCGGCATCACCAGCAACTGCATTGCCTGCCATGGCCCCAGCATTACCGGGTCCAGCTTTGCCGGGATCAGCAAGATCGTGGTGATGCCGCCGACGTCTCCGATGGGCGTCAACTCGCACATCCCGTCCTTGACCACTTGCGAAGCCTGTCACCTGGGATCGACGCCCAGCGGCATGGTGGCGGCCTCGGCAACCAAGACGGCACCGGGCACGGCGTTTGCCACGCCGGCCCCGACGACGGCGCAGATTCACGCCGGCATCACCGGCGGCTGCTCCGCTTGCCATGACACGAATTTTGTCTGGATGGGTGTCAACCTGTACCCGATCGCCCCCACGGTGCTGACCACGGGGGCCCAGTACACCGGCTTCCAGACCCGGCCCAAAGCGGCGGCGGGAACCTTTAGCGTGGCCGATGCGGCGCACCCCAGCACCGGCGACTGTTCGCAGTGCCACAGCGGCACCAACTACTTTTCGGGCGCGGTCAAGCCGGCCGGTCACATTCCGACCAGTGGAACCTGTTCCAGCTGTCACGTTGTGGCAGGTGATTTCTCGATCGCCGGCCTGGCCAGCAACACGGTGTTGCACAACGGCATCAGCAGCGGCTGCGCATCCTGCCACAGCGTGGGTACCGGTGCCGGGCCGTTTGCCGGCTGTACGACGCAGGCCACCTGCACCTCGCCGCCGCCCTTGACTTACCAGCCCAAGGCCATGCCTTTGCTGGCCGGTGGTTCACCCACCGCACCGTCCTCGTCGACGCACGTGCCGGCAGCGGGGATTGCTTGCGAAAAATGCCATTCGGCCAGCGTCTTCACCAGCTTTGCCGGCATGAACATGAAGGGCAATACAGCGGCGCACGTGGCCGTTGGCGCCGCGACTTGCATGTCTTGCCATGAAGGGGGCTACAAGTGGTACGGCGTCACCAACCTGGTGACCAAGGGCGTCGGCCACGAGGGACGCAAAGCGGGTCAGGACTGCATACCTTGTCACATCAAGGTCTACAGCAAGTTCAGCGACGCAGCGCGCGTTCGACCGGTGATGCGGGGCGCGCTGAATTCGGTCAACCAGCGTGTCATGCCCGGTGAAACATCGAGTCCATCCATGCTCACGGGCGGCGCACTGGCATTCAATCACGCCGGTGTCTTGCCGGGACAGTGTCAGACCTGCCATAACGGGCAGACCGCCAGCGGGATGCCTGTCAAGCATCGGCAAACGCGCATGTCGTGCGACAGCTGTCACCGCACCACGGCCTGGAAACCGGCGCAGTTCAGTCACCAGGGCGTCGTGCCAGGCCAGTGCCAAAGCTGTCACAACAGTACCAGCGCCAGCGGCAAACCGGGCGGGCATTTCGTGACCGCCCGATCCTGTGATTCCTGCCACCGCGCGGTGGCCTGGACGCCGCTGTCGTACGCGCACCTGTCGCCCCTGTACCGTCCCCAGGCGGACAAGAGCACGTGCGTCAGTTGTCATGTCACCAACGGTGAAATCATTCCACGGCAAATGCGGGGCAACAACCGACCGAAGCCGGTTCCGGTGCGCCCGGGCCCCTGAAATGCAGGGTCACACAGCGCTTGAGCCAAGGGTGGCAGCAGCCGACGCTCAAGTCAATAACCAACAGGGAGTCCAGCCGCAGGCGCTGGCTCCGAGAGGAGGCAGGTAATCATGCAAAGTCGAGACGCGATCAAACGTTGGCTGCTGGCCAGCGTATTCGCCGCGCTGACCCAACAGGCCGGCGCGCAAACCTTGAGCGAGGTATCGGTAGCGGTCCAGGGCGACGATGTGGTGGCCCACGTCAGCTTTTCCGGGTCGGTTCGGCTGGTGCAGCAAAGCCCCACGGTGCCGACGCAGTTTGTGCAATTGCAGATCGAGTTGCTGACGGCGGACGAGGCGGTGCTGAAACAAATGGTCGCCGAGTCGCGGCATGTCGCGGCGGCCGGTGCAACGCCCGAGTTCACCTTGGTGCTGAATGCGGCGCCGAATACCCGCATGCGGCAAATGACGCTGCAATTGCGCGAAGTCACACAGGTGCGGGCGCGCCAGGGCAAGAGTCCCAACGTGATCGATATTGTGCTGGTCGGCAACGCGGCGGCACATCCGACACTGGCCCCGCCAGGTGAAAAACCGGGGACGGCGGCAGCGCAGCCAGGCCCGGCGCTGCCGGCTCCGGCCGGCACGCCAGCGGGCGTGCTGGCGTCTGCCGAAGTGGAAGCCCGTGCCGCCGAGTTGATGGCCTCGGCCCGGGATGCCGTGAGCAAGGGACGCACCGAAGCCGCCATCTCCCAGCTCAATCAGTTGCTGCTGTTGCCACCCAATTCGGCAACGCAGGACGCGCAGGAAATGATGGGCCTGGCCTGGGAGCGCTCGGGCGACCTGGCGCGCGCAAAAATGGAGTACGAACTCTATCTGAAGCTTTTCCGTAGCGGCGAGGGCGCTCAGCGGGTGGCGCAGCGACTGGCTTCGATGGGGGTGGCCCCGACCAAACCGGAGGCCCCGGCGCAAGCCGCCCAACCGCTGGCGGCCCAGCAGTCCGGAGTCAAGTACACCGGCAGCGTGGCACAGTATTACTTCGGCGGCAAATCGCGCAGTCAGTCGCTGGTGAACCTGGACTCGGGTATCGATCAATCGACCTTGACCAAAACCACCGAGTCGGCGCTGGTCACCAATCTTGATCTGGGCGCACGCTATACCACCGAAGCATCGGATATCCGGGCGGTTTTCAGAGGCACCGGATCGGCCAACCTGTCGGAGACCTCCAACAACACCAGCATTCTGAATGCGGCGTATATCGATTACCGCCAGACCGCCAGCGGAATGGCGGCCCGCGTTGGCCGGCAATCGGCGATCAACGGCGGGCTGCTGGGCATGTTCGATGGTGTTTCGCTGACCTATCCGGTGCGCCCGGGGCTGCGTGTCAATGTGATGGGTGGCGCGCCAGCCAATCCGCTGGTTTCGGCGCCGGGCGAACGCTTGTTCGCCGCCATGGTGGAGGCCGACTCGATCATTGGCAACTTGAGCGGCGACATGTACCTTCTGAACCAGTCCACCGAGGGGATCGCCAACCGCCGCGCCATCGGGACCGAGTTGCGTTACTCGGACGAACGCGGATCCTTGTACGCCCTGCTTGATTACGACCAGCTTTTTCACGCGGTGAATGCCTTCTCGGTGCAGGGTTCCATGCAAGGGGCCGGTCAAACCACTTACACGCTTTTGCTGGACTCGCGAAAAGCGCCCTCGCTGCAAGTGACCAATGCCTTGATCAGTAGCGGTGCCGCCTCGTTGAACGCCTTGCTGCAGACGCAGAGCATGGAGGAGGTCCTGGCAGCGGCCCGAGCGACCACGGCACAGGCGCGCCAGATTTTGTTCAGCGTTTCGAAGCCCCTGGGCGAGAAGTGGCAGGCCACCGGAGATATCCGCTTCAGCGATATCGGCGAACTGCCGGCGGTCGGCAACTTCGAGGCGACGCCCGCAACCGGCGCCCAGTACGGTCTTTCGCTGCAACTGACCGGCTCGAACCTCTACTCCAAGCGCGACATCAACAATTTCAACCTGAGCCTGTTGTCGACGCCGTTTTTTCATGGTGCTCAACTGGCCTATAACAACCTGACCGGCTTTGCCGACAACAAGATCACTCTGGAGCCTTCCATGCGGGTCTACGTGCAGCAGGATGTTCAGGGTTCCAGAATGACCCGCGTGACGCCGGGACTGCGCGCTTCCTACAACTGGTCCAAGCGGACCAGTGTCATGGGCGAATGCATGGTCGAGCATTCGACGAATCAGGGACCGACCAACCAGGACACCACGAACTCGGTATTTTTCTATTTTGGACTGCGCCATGAATTGTTCTAAACAGCGCTTGCCGGCTGGCGCCAGAGCCTGCGCAGCCTTCCTCCCGTTGGCGCAGATTGCAAGGAGCACAAATTGAGTTCACAGCCCGAGAGTCAAGCCCTGGATGCCAGCGCTGGCGCGGCGCCAGCAACAGCCGGCGCCGAGAAAAGTGGGGTGCCGGGAGTATGGCTTGCCCTGGCCGTCCTGTCGGTGGTCCTGGCAGGGGGCGCTTATCTGTATTTCTCCGGAAATTCCAGCAAACCGGTTTCGGTCATGCCCACTGTCGGTCCGGCAGCCTCTTCAGCTGCCGGCGGCGGGGCGCCGAAGTCGCTGAAAGCCCTGTCCGACGAGCAGCTTGAGCGCATGGTGGCGCAGGCGCTGGTCCTGACGCAGAAAGAGCCCAAGAATGCTCCCGCCTGGGCGATGCTGGCGCACTCCTACGAGATGCTGGGTAAATTTGCCGAGTCGTCCAAAGCCTATACGACATTGACGCAGCTTTTGCCCAACGACGCACAAGCGCTGGCCGACCACGCTGACGTGCTGGCGGTGGTCAATGGCCGATCCTTCAAGGGGGAGCCGGCTGCGTTGCTGAAACGCGCGTTGGCCATTGATGCGAAGAATACCAAGGCGCTGGTGTTGACGGGCTCCGCCTACCTGGAAGAAAAAGACTACGCGCAGGCGATTGCCTATTTGGAGCGGGCGCGTGCCGCGGCCACCGACCCGGGCTTGCAGCGCCAGATCGACGCCAGCATCGCGCAAGCCAAGGCCCCGTCGGCGGCCACCTCTGCCGGGTCGGCCATCCCGGTGCAGGGCAAAGCCAGCGCCAGCGTGCTTGCCGGGGCACCGGCGCAAGTGTCCGGACGGGTCTGGCTGGCTGACGACCTGCGCGCCAAGGCGCCGGCCCAGGCCACGCTGTTCCTGTACGCGCGCCCGGTGGACGGTTCGCGCATGCCGGTCGCGTTGCTGCGGAAGAAAGTCAGCGACCTGCCGTTCAACTTCACACTGGATGATTCCATGGGCATGGTCCCCGAGGTCAGCTTGTCGAAATTGTCTTCGGTGGTTGTCGTGGCCCGCATCTCGGCGCGCGGCAATGTGACGCCGGTGGCCGGAGATCTGGAAGGTGTATCGGCACCGGTGCCGGTCGGGAGCAAAAACCTGAAGCTGGAGATTACCGAGGTGCTTAAGTGAGAGGGTCGGCATTGTCGCGTGGCAGCCGGCTGCTGGCGCTGTCCTGTGGCCTGTTGTTCTGTGCCAGCCAGGCACGGGCCGTTCTGGGTGAGACAGCCGACTCGGTCGATGCGGATCAGCTTTACTTCAAGGGCCAGCGCCGCCAGAGCATGGCCGGGCGCATGAATGCCCACGAGATCAGCTTGCCCGATGGTTCCAGCATCAAGGAGTATGTGAATGCTGCCGGGGTGGTATTTGCGGTCTCCTGGCGGACCCGATTGAAGCCTGATCTGGAGCAACTGCTGGGGCCCAATTTTGTTCTGTACACGGGCCGGCAGAATGCGGCTTCGGGTGTTGCCGGCAGCAAAATGCTGCGCTCCGTGCGCCAACCCGATCTGGTTCTTCATCAGGGCGGACGGATGAACGCCTTTGCCGGCCTGGCCTATGTGCCGACGCTGGTTCCGGAGGGCTTCGATGCCGACACTTTGCGCTAGGGCGCGTCTTCTTCTGGCCGCCTGTTCGGTCCTGGCCGCTGTCACCGGCTGTGGCGGTGGCAATTCGTCGGTCACCACCTATTCCGGTGGTGGACTGGGAAGCGGATCGGTGGCGAGCACGGCCATCCTGGACACGCCAACCGGGTCTAATACGACCGAAGTGATTGTCGATTCCGGTCCGGGCAGCTTTTCGCTGGGTGCGGCAAATATCCCCTACGTCACGGTCACGGTGTGCGCGCCGAACTCAAGCGCCTGCGTGACGATCGATCATGTCTTTCTCGATACCGGTTCCTACGGTCTGCGCGTGCTCAAAAGCAGTGTCGTCGGTTTGTCCCTGCCGCCGGTGACGCTGGCGGCCAATGCGCAACTCAATACGCCCGGTGGAACCGCCGTGGAGTGTTACCCCTTCGTTCTCGGCGACGTCTGGGGTCCTTTGGCCAAAGCGGGTATTCGTATGGCGGGGG
>NZ_JAQTMS010000090.1 GCF_028714215.1 Rhodoferax sp.
AATCACCGCCAAGCTCGCCAAACAGCACCACCAAGCAGTCTCGGCGTAGTGGAGACCTTTGTCCTCGCGCTCAAGCAAATCAACAACTTGCCAGCGGTTCACTTGGTCGGTTGAGAAAGATGGGCTAGTGCACCACGCGCTCGAAGCTGAACTGCCCCGGCGCGCGGATCGGATCGACATCGACCGGGATCACGTCCTTCGGCAGGAACTTGCCTTCCAGCAGCAGCTTCGATAGCGGGTTCTCGATGCGCTGCTGAATCGCGCGCTTCAGGGGTCGCGCGCCAAACACCGGATCGAAGCCGATCTTGGCCAGCTCGGCCAGCGCGGCGGGCGACACCTCCAGCACCAGGTCCATCTTCGCCAGGCGCTCCTGCAAGACCTTGATCTGGATGCCGGCAATCGCCGCGATGTGCGTTGCGCTCAAAGCATGGAAGACGACGGTCTCGTCGATGCGGTTCAGGAACTCGGGCCGGAAATGGTTCTTCAATTCTTCCGTCACCGCATCCTTGATGTCTTCGCTGTCCTGGCCCACCATGCTCTGGATCATGTGGGAGCCGATGTTGCTGGTCATCACGATCACCGTGTTCTTGAAGTCCACGGTGCGACCCTGACCGTCGGTCAGGCGGCCATCGTCGAGCACTTGCAGCAGCACGTTGAAGACATCGGGATGCGCTTTCTCCACCTCGTCGAGCAGCAGCACGCTGTAGGGTTTGCGGCGCACCGCCTCGGTCAGATAACCGCCCTCCTCGTAGCCCACATAACCGGGGGGTGCGCCGATCAGGCGGGCCACGGAATGCTTTTCCATGAACTCGCTCATGTCGATGCGCACCAAGTGGTCCTCGCTGTCGAACAAGAAACCGGCCAGCGCCTTGCACAGCTCGGTCTTGCCGACGCCGGTGGGGCCCAGGAACAGGAACGAGCCGGTCGGGCGATTGGGGTCCGACAAGCCGGCGCGCGAGCGCCGAATGGCGTTGGCGACGGCGGCGATGGCTTCGTCCTGCCCCACCACGCGCTGGTGCAGCTTGTCTTCCATCAACAGCAATTTGTCGCGCTCGCCCTGCATCATTTTGGAGACGGGAATGCCGGTGGCGCGGCTCACCACCTCGGCGATTTCCTCGGCCCCCACCATGGTGCGCAGCAACTGGGCACGGCCGCCGTCCTTGGCGTTCTTGGCCCGGCCGGCTTCCTGCGCCTGCGCGTCTTTCAGTTGTTTTTCCAGACCCGGCAGCTTGCCGTACTGCAACTCGCCGGCCTTGTTGAAATCGCCTTTGCGCGTCAACTCCTCGATCTGGAAGCGCAGCTTCTCGATCTCCTGCATGATGGCCTTGGAACCCTGCGCCTGCGCCTTCTCCGCCTTCCAGATTTCGTCCAGATCGGCAATCTCTTTTTGCAGCTTGCCGATTTCCTCCTCGATCAGGCCAAAGCGTTTCTGCGAGGCCTCGTCTTTCTCGCGGCGCACCGCTTCGCGCTCGATCTGCAACTGGATCAGTCGGCGATCGAGTTTGTCCATCACCTCGGGCTTGGAATCAAGCTCAATCTTGATCTTGGAGGCCGCTTCGTCGATCAGGTCGATCGCCTTGTCCGGCAGGAAGCGGTCGGTGATGTAGCGGTGGCTCAGTTCGGCCGCCGCCACGATGGCCGGGTCGGTGATCTGCACGCCGTGATGCGCCTCGTAGCGCGCTTGCAGACCGCGCAGGATGGCGATGGTGGCCTCCACCGAGGGCTCGCCGACCAGGATTTTCTGGAAGCGGCGCTCCAGTGCGGCGTCTTTCTCGATGTACTTGCGGTACTCGTCCAGCGTGGTGGCGCCGACGCAGTGCAGCTCGCCGCGCGCCAGGGCCGGTTTGAGCATATTGCCGGCATCCATGGCGCCCTCGGCCTTGCCGGCGCCCACCATGGTGTGCAGCTCGTCGATGAAAACAATGGTCTGGCCTTCGTCCTTGGCCAGGTCCTTGAGCACGTTTTTCAGGCGCTCCTCGAACTCGCCGCGGAACTTGGCGCCGGCCAGCAGGGAGGCCATGTCCAGCGACAGGACGCGTTTGCCCTTGAGAGAGTCCGGCACCTCGCCGGCCACAATGCGCTGCGCCAGACCTTCCACAATGGCGGTCTTGCCAACGCCCGGTTCGCCGATCAACACCGGGTTGTTCTTGGTCCGGCGCTGCAACACCTGGATGGCGCGTCGGATTTCATCGTCACGACCGATCACCGGATCGAGCTTGCCCTGGCGCGCCCGCTCGGTCAGGTCCAGACAGTATTTCTTGAGCGACTCACGCTGGTCCTCGGCGTCGGCGCTGTCGACGTTCTGGCCGCCGCGCACGGCGTCTATGGCCGCTTCCAGCGACTTGCGGGTCAAACCGTTCTCGCGCGCGACGCGACCGATATCCTGCTTGCTGTCGGTCAGGGCCAGCAGGAACAACTCGCCGGCGACAAACTGGTCGCCGCGCTTGATGGCCTCCTTCTCGGCCGCCTGCAGCAGCGAAACCATGTCGCGGCCCACTTGCACCTGTTCCTGGCCCGTCACCTGGGGCAGCTTTTTCAGCGCCGCCTCGGCCGCCGCCTGCAGGCCCGGCAGGTTCACGCCAGCGCGTTGCAGCAAGGCCTTGGGCCCGTCGTCCTGGCGCAGCATGGCGCTCAGCACGTGGGCCGGTTCGATGTAGGCGTGGTCCTGGCCCAGCGCCAGTGTTTGCGCTTCACCGAGGGCTTCCTGAAACTTGGTGGTGAGTTTTTCGATTCGCATGGCAATCCTTGAAGTTCCCCCACAACTTGAGGCTTAGCCGGAATTTTCAAGGTTTCGACCCGGCCAGCCGCTTGAGAATAGTCAAGGCATGGGCTCGGTCCAGGCTGGCCGCACGTCAAATGTTATGCGCTTGGATGCCCCATCTGGCCAGGGCCGCGTCGTCCGCGACGCGGGCATCGACCCAGCGCGCGCCGTCCGGTGTTTGCTCTTTCTTCCAGAACGGCGCCTGGGTCTTGAGGTAATCGATCAAAAACTCGCAGGCCTGGAAACTGTTCGCCCGGTGCGCCGAAGTCACCGCCACCAGCACGATCTGATCCAGCGGCCGCAGCAGGCCAACGCGGTGAACGACGCGGGCGCCAAAAATGTCAAAGCGTCGCTGCGCCTCGTCAATCATCGCTTCAATGGCTTTTTCGGTCATGCCGGGGTAGTGCTCCAGTTCCATCGAGAGCACGCGCTCTGTCGCCGACGGAGAACCGGCCAGCGTGGGGGCAACATACCGATCACGCACGGTACCGACAAAACTGCACACGGCACCAACCCGGGCGTCCTGGGCACGCAGGGTTTCGATCTCGCGGCCGAGGTCGAAATCGGCGCTCTGAATGGAAACGCGGGAGCGGGCAACTTGAGAGGGATCCATGCCGGGATTGTGGCACCTCCGGCAAGACCAAGGTAAGATCAGGCCCATGTTTGCCGACACGTTCAACCGCCCTCTAGCCGCACCTGCCGGTGCGACGTTTGGCGTGGCACGCGTCGGTAAATCGAAAAAACCCAGGCTCATCTGACCGGAGCCGCGGTTCCGTCCTCGGATGAGCGATGGAACTGCCAGACATTACCCGTATTGCTGTCCCGCGCGCATCTGACGATGGTTAGGGTTCGTTCGGTGATAAGTTGTGCATTTGGCCGCCGGATTCGGGATGCAATGCTAGGCGCGAAGCGTGCCGTGTGGCTCTGCCACACAAGCGATTCGCAACGACGCAGGGCGCCCGAAGCTGGCAGGACAAATGTGCAAGTTATTGCTGAACGAGCCCTTAACACATCGGTCAAGTTTTCAACAAGGAAAGATACGTGCAAACTTCTGGCAATTTCTCAGGGCTGTGGGTTCCCCTGATCACCCCTTTTTCCAATGGCGCCATCGACCACCCGGCGCTGACCCGGCTGGTGCAGCGCTTGCGCACCACCGGCATCGCCGGCTTCGTGGTCTGCGGCTCCACCGGCGAAGCCGCCGCGCTGGACCCGGCCGAGCAACTGGCGGTGCTCGATACCGTGACACAGGCAGCGGCCGATCTGCCGCTGGTGATGGGCTTGTCGGGCTACCACCTGCCCAAGACCCTGGCCTGGGTGAAAACGCTGGCCACGCGGCCCCTGGCGGGCCTGCTGGTGCCGCCGCCGCACTATGTTCGTCCGGCGCAGAGTGGCGTGCTGCACTGGTTCAATGCGCTTGCCGATGCCGGCGCGCAGCCGCTGATCGTCTACGACATCCCCTACCGCACCGGTGTCGCCATAGAGCTTGATAGCTTGCGGGCACTGAGCCGGCATCCGGCCATCCGGGCCGTCAAGGACTGCGGCGGCGACGCCGGCAAAACGCAGGCGCTGATTGCCGAGGGTCAGTTGCAGGTGCTGGCAGGCGAGGACGCGCAAATTTTCAGCACCGTGGCGCTGGGCGGCAGCGGTGCCATTGCCGCCAGCGCCCATCTGCATACCCAGCGTTTCGTGCGCGTGTTGCAGTCACTGCAACAAGGCGATCTGGCGCAAGCCCAAGCCCTTTGGCGACCCTTAATGCCCTTGATAGCGGCGTTGTTCCGTGAACCGAATCCAGGCCCGCTGAAGGCGCTGCTGGCGCAGCAAGGCCTGATCCACAACGAATTGCGCGCCCCCATGACGGCGGCCACAGCGGCGCATATTCAAGGACTCATTCAACTGAGCGACACGCTGGCATCGGCGGCATGAAACGACATGCGGGTTTCGGCGCCGGGCCGCCCCAAGGCGAAACAGCCCCCTCGGGGGGCAGCGAGGACACGCAGTGCCGAGCGTGGGGGCTATAGTTCAGCCGCCGGTCACGGGCGGGAAGAAGGCCACTTCAGCGCCGTCAACCAGCGCGGCGGACTCATCGCTCATCACCTGGTTGAGTGCCATGCGCACGGCGCGGCCACGCGCCAGTGACTCGGCCCAGACGCCGCCCCGGGCCAGCAACTCGTCGCGCAGCGCCGCCAGTGTGGCGGCGCTGGTGAGCAGCGATTCGCTGGAGACGCCAACGGCCTCGCGGATGGAAGCGAAATACTTCACTGTGATGTTCATCCCAGCACCTCGGAAAAAGGAATAAAGCGGACCAGGTCACCCTGCGCAATGGTCTGCCCGGGCGGGTTGTCCAGCAAGCCATCGGCCCAGACGGCGGAGGTCAGGACGCCCGAACTCTGGTTGGCAAACAGGTCCAGTCCACCGGCCGGGTTGCGTCGCACGCGCAGGAATTCACGCCGCTTATCGGCTCTGGCCCAGGTGAAATGGGCCGGCAGGGCGAAGGTTGCCGGAGCCAGCTCGGTAACGCCCTGCAACTTGAGCAAAAACGGTCGCACCAGCAACAAGAAGGTGACGAAGCTCGACACCGGGTTGCCCGGCAGTCCGATGAAGTGGGCGTTGTGCACCCGGCCGTAGGCAAAAGGCTTGCCCGGCTTGATGGCGATCTGCCACAGGTCCAGCGCGCCCAGGGCCTGCACCGCCGGTTTGATATGGTCTTCCTCGCCGACCGAGACACCGCCACTGGTCAGAATCAGGTCGTGGCCTTGCGCAGCGCCGTGCAGGGCTTGCACGGTGGCGTCCAGCCGATCCGGCACGATGCCCAGATCGCTCACCTGGCAGCCCAGCCGCGACAGCAGGGTGCGCAAAAAAAAGCGGTTCGAGTTGTAGATGCTGCCGGGCTTCATTGCCTCGGGTGCCACCTGGCCCGGCATCACCAGTTCGTCGCCGGTCGAAAACAAGGCCACCCGCGGGCGCCGTGCCAGCGGCAGCACATGCATGCCAATGCTGGCCGCCAGCCCCAGCGCGGCGGGCGTCAGGCGCGCGCCTTTTTGCAGCACCACGGCGCCGCGCCTGATGTCTTCCCCGGCACGGCGAATCCACTGGCCCGGCGCCGGCAGGGACTTGATGCGCACCTGGGCGTCATCAACCACATCGCAGTCCTCCTGCATCACCACCGCATCGGCGCCTTCAGGAATCGGGGCGCCAGTAAAGATGCGGGCCGCGCTCAGGGGCGCCAGCGCCGTGCCGGATGAGCCGGCCGCAATGCGTTGCGTCACCGACAGCAGGTTCTGCGCCGGCGACAGATCGGCGCAGCGCACGGCGTAACCGTCCATCGAACTGTTGTCCTGCGGCGGCACCTGCAAGGCCGACAGCAGATTCTGCGCCAACACCCGGCCATCGGCCTCGAAGGTGGAAACCGACTCGACCCCGTCCAGCGCCACGGCAAAGTCCAGCAGTTCGGCCAGGGCTTGTTCCAGCGGTTTCAAGGGGGGCCGCGGCGCACTCACTGGAGTACCTTCGTGCTGCGCACTGCGGTGCGAGCTTGCTTGGGGACGGCCCGGCGCGGCGCTCACGCAAAAACCTCCGCCCGGTATTCGAACCGGTCCGCGTTGGCGATCAACCAGTCCGCGACCGCTTCCACATCATTCAGGTCCAGCACCGGGCGCTGCGTCGGATGGGGCAACTGCGTCGGCGAGTCGGTGGCGATGGCAACGATGAAATGATCGTCCGGATAACGCGCCGGTTTGTTGGAGAGCGCGCGCCAGACTTCGATCTTGAGCAAATCGGAGTCCTTGAAACCCTCCACCAGCACCCAGTCGACACCTTCGTAGAGTTCGGCAATCAACTGGTGCACCGTGAGCTGCACTGTTTGCTCGAATTCGCGCATCAAGGCCAGCCGCTGATCCGACGCCACCACCACTTCGAAAGCGCCGGCCGCGCGATGCCGGTAAGTGTCTTTGCCGACATGGTCAATATCAAACTGATGATGGGCATGCTTGACCACCGAGACGCGCAAACCCCGCAGTCGAAGCGCCGGAATCAGCCGCTCCACCAGCGTCGTCTTGCCGGAACCCGAATAGCCCGCGAAGCCGACCACCTTCATGAACAGTGCCGCGCAATATAGGCTTTGACCGCAGCCGCATCGGCGGCCATGCGCGTGACCCGTTTCGGCAACGCTTCGATACCCTCGAATTGGGCCGGACGATCCGGCTCACGCCCCAGCGCCTCGACGATGGTGGCGGCGAATTTGATCGGCAAGGCCGTCTCCAGCACGATCATGGGAACCCCCGGCTGAAGGTGTTCGCGCGCCACCTTGAGGGCGTCGGCGGTGTGGGTGTCGATCATGACGCCAAAGCGCTCGAAAGTATCCCGGATGGTGGCCAGGCGGTCGGCGTGGCTGCTCTTGCCGCTGGTAAAACCATAGCGCGCGGCGGCCTGCCCGAAGGCCGGATCACGGCTCAAATCGAAGCGCCCGCTGCTGGCCAGGGCCTCGCCAAACAGCGCCTTGACCCGCGCTCCGTCGCGACCCAGCAGATCGAACACAAAGCGCTCGAAGTTGCTGGCCTTGGAGATGTCCATCGACGGGCTGGACGTCTCAAAAGTGTCGGCACTGCCGCGCACGCGGTAGACGCCGGTGCGGAAAAACTCATCCAGCACGTCGTTCTCATTGGTCGCCACCACCAGTTGCGCAATCGGCAAGCCCATCATGCGCGCCACGTGGCCGGCGCAGACATTGCCGAAGTTGCCGCTAGGTACGGTGAAGCTGATGAAACGAGCCCCCACGCTTGTCGCTTCGCGTACGGCGCTGCCCCCCGAGGGGGCTAATTTTGGCTCCGCCGCACTTCGTGAGCCTAGGGGCGGCCCGTCGGAAAATTGCCATGCATCATCTGACGTTGCCTGGAAGTACCCGGCGAAGTAGTAGACCACCTGTGCCAGCAAGCGCGCCCAGTTGATCGAATTGACGGTGCCGATCTTGTATTTGCGTTTGAACTCGAGGTCGTTGGAGACGGCCTTGACCATGTCCTGGCAATCGTCAAAAACGCCGTCCACCGCGATGTTGTGAATATTGTCATCTTGCAGGCTGAACATCTGCGCCTGCTGAAACGGGCTCATCCGACCATAAGGGCTGGTCATGAAGACGCGCACGCCTTTCTTGCCGCGCATGGCGTACTCGGCGGCACTGCCGGTATCGCCGGAGGTGGCGCCCAGGATGTTGAGCTGTTCGCCGCGGCGCGCCAGCTCGTACTCGAACAGGTTGCCCAGCAGCTGCATCGCCATGTCCTTGAAGGCCAGCGTCGGCCCGTTGGACAGGGCTTCGAGGTACAGCGGCACCGGCGCCGACCCGGCGGCAAGCGGCTGCAACTTTTTCAGCGGCACGATGGCGCTGCTGCCGAACACAGCCTCGGTGTAGGTCTTGCGGCACAGGGCGCGCAGGTCCGGCGCCGCAATGTCATCGATGTAGAGCGACAGCACCTCGAACGCCAGTTCGCCGTAGCCCTGTTCCTGGTACACCTGGCGCCAGCGCGCCAACGTGGCCGGGTCCACTTGCGGGTAGCTTTCGGGCAGGTACAAGCCGCCATCGGGCGCCAGGCCTTCCAGCAGGATTTCGCAAAACCGTTTGCGCGCGCTCGGGTCACTGGCGCTGGCGCGGGTCGAGAGGTACTTCATCAGGCCAGTTCTTCCTTGCGAATGCGGGTGATGGGCGCCAGCACGGTCGGCAGTGCCTGCATTTGCGCCAGGGCGGCGTTCATTTCGGCTTCGACGCAGTCGTGCGTGAGAATGATGAGATCGGTCTGCGCCACTTGCGCCTCGCCACCCACTTCGTCGGCCTCGCGTTGCAGCATGGCGTCGATGCTGATATTCAGGGACGCCAGGATGCCGGTCACCTTGGCCAACACCCCGGCCTGGTCGGCCACGCGCAAGCGCAGGTGGTAACTGGTCACGACCTCGCTCATCGGCAGCACGCGCAAATCGCTCATGGCATTGGGCTGGAACGCCAGGTGCGGCACCCGGTTCAGCGGATCGGCGGTGTGCAAGCGGGTGATGTCCACCAGGTC
>NZ_JAQTMS010000091.1 GCF_028714215.1 Rhodoferax sp.
CGTAGGTCAGGGCACCGTAGAACTCGGTGGTGTAGATGTCGGTGGTGGCCGTGTCGCCGGGGTACTGGTAGGTGATGAGGCCCAGGTCATAAGTGAAATCCTTGCTGATTTCGCCCTTGTAGCCGCCGTACAGATCAAGCTCCACAGAGCCGTCGGTGGCGCCGGCGTAATCCTTGATCCAGCTGATGTTGGAGGCCCAGGCGCCCAGATAAAGGCCGCTCTTGTGGGCGAAGTCGACGCCGCCTTGCAGGGCCGGATTGGTCGAGGTCTGGGCGATCGCGCGGAAGCGGTAGTCGCTGGTCACGCCGACGTTGTATGACAGCGTGTAGTCGGGTTCGGGCGCTTTGGTTTGGGCCATCGCGGCGGTGCCGACCAGCAGTGTGCTCAGGACCATGGCGCTTGTAGTTTTCAGCTTCATACAGTTCTCCGGAAGAGTTGAGGGATGAAGGGCTGTATGCACGGTCCGTGCCAACTGCCGCAGGCTGGTCGCGTACCTCTGTAAACTGGTTCATTGAAGGTGCGTTAAGATATCTGTATAAAAAAACAGGTGGCACTTCCTTGGTGCGCACAACGGGGCGTTTGACAAATGTCGGCGCACCTTTTTGGAGAGGAATCCCTATGAGTCTGTCTTTGGTGCAAAGCCGTGCACTGCTGGGCCTGGAGGCGGCAGCGGTCACGGTGGAGGTGCATCTGGCCAACGGTCTGCCCAGCTTCACCCTGGTGGGCCTGGCCGACGTGGAGGTCAAGGAGGCCAGGGAGCGGGTGCGCTCGGCGATTCAGAACTCGGCGCTGGAGTTCCCGCACAACAAGCGCATCACCGTCAACCTGGCGCCGGCCGACCTGCCCAAGGATTCGGGGCGTTTTGACCTGCCCATAGCCCTGGGCATCCTGGCCGCCAGCGGTCAGATCGACGCGGCCAAACTGGCGGGCCATGAGTTCGCCGGGGAGCTGTCTTTGTCGGGCGAATTGCGGCCGGTGCGCGGCGCGCTGGCCATGAGTCTGGCGCTGCATGCCGGGCGGGTTGTGACCCGACTGGTGTTGCCACCCGGCAGCGCCGAGGAAGCCGCCCTGGTGCCCGATGCCCAGGTTTACCGTGCCAACCATCTGCTGGACGTGGTGCGGCAATTCTTGCCGCAGCCAGACACTGCCCCGGCGCCCGAGCCGACAGCCGGCTGGGCACGGGTGGAGGCAACACCGCAGGTGATGGCCCGGCCGTACCCGGACCTGGCCGACGTCAAAGGCCAGCTGGGTGCCAAACGGGCGCTGGAGATTGCCGCGGCCGGCGGCCACAGCCTGTTGCTGGTAGGGCCTCCGGGGGCCGGCAAGTCGATGCTGGCACAGCGTTTTGCCGGCCTGTTGCCGGCCATGAGCACCGAGGAGGCGCTGCAGAGCGCCGCCGTGGCCAGCCTGGGTGGCCGCTTTTCGCTCGCCAACTGGGCCCAGCGCCCGACCTGCAGTCCGCACCATACGGCCAGCGCCGTGGCGCTGGTGGGCGGAGGCTCGCCACCGCGGCCGGGCGAAATTTCGCTGGCGCACCATGGCGTGCTGTTTCTCGATGAGTTGCCCGAGTTTCCGCGCGCCGCGCTGGAGGCTTTGCGCGAGCCGCTGGAGAGCGGCAGCATCACCATCTCAAGGGCGGCGCGACGCAGCGAGTTTCCGGCCCGCTTTCAACTGATAGGGGCCATGAACCCCTGCCCCTGCGGTTACCTTGGCTCGCCGCAGAAAGCTTGTCGCTGCACGCCCGACCAGGTGGCGCGCTACCAGAGCAAGCTGAGCGGCCCGCTGCTCGATCGCATCGACCTGCACGTGGAGGTGCCGGCGCTGGCGGCGGCCGATCTGCTGCAAGCCCGCCCCGGTGAAGCCAGCGCCAGCGTTGGCGCGCGCTGCCTGGCGGCGCGCGAACGTGCCATGGCGCGCCAGGGCAAGCTCAACCAGGCGCTGCAAGGTCAGGAAATGGACGCCTGTCTGTTGCTCGACGAGGCGGCGGCCAAGTTTCTCAACATCGCCGCGGCGCGGCTGGGCTGGTCGGCACGCAGCACGCACCGGGCGTTGCGGGTGGCCCGCACCATTGCCGATCTGGCGGCGGCGCCCAACATCCAGGTGACGCATGTGGCCGAAGCCATGCAATACCGACGCTCAGTGATGCAGGCGGGTCGGACGTGACTTCTGGGCAGACGGCAACAAGCCGATGAAGAGGGTCGAAATGGTCGCCAGGCGGGCGCTGGCAACCGACTCGCCCAGGGCTTCGGCCAGCAGCGTCATGACATCACCGCGCAGGTACCAGAGCGACTGGACGTCGGGTGCGTACAGTATGCGAGCGCTCACCTTGGTCAGTTGATGGCTGGCCGCCACACCGTCCAGACTGTC
Source organism: Rhodoferax sp. (assembly GCF_028714215.1). Taxonomy (GTDB): domain Bacteria; phylum Pseudomonadota; class Gammaproteobacteria; order Burkholderiales; family Burkholderiaceae_C; genus Rhodoferax. The sequence continues at coordinate 2,368 of NZ_JAQTMS010000091.1, forward strand.
CAGCATGGCCTGCCGAATGTCTCCGATGCGGGCCTTGGCGCTCGGCTTCGATGTCGATTCACCCAACAAGCCCATCAGACTGGTCGTAAATTTTGAAAAAACGCCGCTCATGTGTTTCCCGAAACCTTGCCGAACAAACCAGCGCCATGCACTGCGAGCCCGCTCTGTCCTCGATTTAGTAAAGAACCGCGCTGCAACAGCTTAGCGCTAAACCCCGGCACTGCCAAGAGGCCAACCTTGGCCAACCTTGGCGCCGGAGCAACGAAAAGAGACCCGATTGGACCATCAAGTCGCGCCGGCCGCTGGCGCAATTTTGTGATGACTTGTAACAGTCTGCCGAGCGGGCTCTGAATTGCTACCAAATTTGACGCCGGCGGCGGCCGGCCGGAGCGCCTTCGGGCACACCGGTTTGCCATAATCCAGCGATGCAAGATCCGGTTCCGCACGACCGTCACCTGGTGGGCTGGCTGTCGCTCGCGCAGTTGATCAGTTGGGGCAGCGTTTTTTACACTTTTGCCCTGGTCATGGCGCCGATAGAGCGCGATCTGGGCTTGAGCCGGGCGCAGTCGTCGCTGGCCTTCAGCCTGGCCCTGCTGGTCGAGGGCGTGCTGGCCTATCCGGTGGGGCGCTGGATCGACCGGGGCCACGAACGGCTGGTCATGACCGGTGGCTCGGTGCTGGCCGGCGCCTGTCTGGCGCTGCACGGCCTCGTGACCGGCGTGGTCGGCTTCTATGCGGTTTGGGCCGGGCTGGGTGCCGCCATGGCGGCTATTTTGTATTCGCCGGTCTTTGCCGTGGTGACGCGCCGCTTTCCCAACGATTTTCGGCGCGCCATCATCACCCTGACTTTTCTCGGCGGGCTGGCCAGCACGGTGTTCATTCCGCTGACGGCCTGGCTGATCGCGCACTGGGGTTGGCGCCAGGCCATGGTCAGCCTGGCGCTGCTGCACTGGCTGGTGTGCGCGCCCCTGCACCTGCTGACCTTGCGTGGCGCTCCGGGCCGCCTGCTGCCGGGCGCCAGCGACGACAAGCCGGTCGCAACAAGCCTGGCGCGCCATATCCGCAGCGCCCCGTTCCTGTTGATCGGGGTCTTCGTCACCCTGATGATGGCGGTGGTGGTGGCGCTGCCGGCGCACATGGTGACGCTGTTGCGGGAAAACGGCTTGAGCGAGGTCTGGGTGATTGCGATCCCGGCCAGCATCGGTGCGGTGCAGGTGCTGGGTCGTTTGCTGCTGTTTTTCTTCGAGCATCATTTCGATGTGCACGTCGCCAATCGCTTGATTCCCTGCCTGATCCCGCTGGGGCTGATCGCCTTGCTGGTGGCACCCCTGTTGCCGGCGACGCAAGTCTGGGTGGTGCTGCTGTTTGTCCTGCTCTACGGCATGGGCAACGGCATGCTCACCATCGTGAAAGGCACGGCGATGGCGCAGTACGTGAACCGCGACCACGTCGCCACCCTCAACGGCGCGCTGGGGCTGCCGCTGGCCCTGGCGCGCGCCGGTGCACCGCTGCTGCTGGGCTTGCTGTGGACACCGCAGGTCGGCTACCGCAACGGCGTCTGGCTGCTGCTGGCCCTGAGCCTGCTGGGTGTCGCTGCCCTGATGCTGGCGCAGCGATTTTCCCTCTCAAACCGCGTCTTGACGGCGTAACGGCCATAGCGCCCAGCGGCGCTTGGGCCTGGCTCGGTTGGCGAACCGAGTGCAGCTACAAATTCGGTGCCAACAAGCGCTGTAGCGCCGGCTCGCTCAGCTGCCGTCGGGCGCCGCGCCCTTGGGGGCGACGAAATCGGCCAGGCAGCGGCTCGGGCGCATCACACCGTCAAAAAACCGATTGCGATTGCGCTGCTGTCGCTGGAATGCGAAAGCTTTGTGAATCTTCTGTTTAATGGCTCATGCATGTCCGCAAGCTCACCGGATCAGCCGTGGAAATTTTCCGGTGCGCGTGCTCGTTGCTCCGGTTCAGGTCTGACCAGTGTGAGAAAGTCGATGATCTGCGCCACCGATTCGTCAATCGTTTGCGCGGCAGTGTCGAGCGCCAAGGTAGGAAGCAGCGGTTCTTCATAAGGCGAAGAGACACCCGTGAAGTCCGCGATCACGCCACACTTGGCCTTGGCGTAATGGCCCTTGATATCACGCGAGGCGCAAACAACGGGCGGGCACTGGCACCACACCTCCATGAAGTCATCCGCACCAATGCATTGGCGTGCCTGCTCGCGTGCACTGCGCATGGGCGACACCAGTGCCACCAGGACGACAAAGCCTTGCGCCAGGAAAAGCTTGGCCACTTCGCTGGCGCGGCGCACGTTCTCATGGCGGTCTTCCATCGAAAAGCCCAGATCGGCACACAAGCCGTGGCGCAGGTTGTCGCCATCGAGCAGCACGGTCTGGTAGCCTTGGGCGTGCAGTTGCGCCTGCGTGGCCGAGGCGATGCTGGACTTGCCCGAGCCCGGCAGCCCGGTGAGCCAGACCACCAGGCCGCGGTGCCCGCTTGTCCGTTCGCGCTGCTCCCGGCTGATCAAGCTGGTCAGCCACACCACATTGCGCTCATTGTGATTGGGCGTGTCCGGTTTCATTTCTTCAAATGCGGGCAGGCAATTTCGGATAGTAGAGCTGGTAGTACCAGGCATAGGCCGTCTCGATCAAGGCCTGGATGCGCGGTGGGATCTCATGGTGCTTGGGCGCGGTGATCTGGCTGGCCTGCTTGTGCGTGTACTTCATGTGGTAGTGGCTGTCGCTCTCTTGCTGGCCCACTTGCAACTGCGCCGGGTTGATGGTCAGTGGCGACACCCCGAGCCAGTCGTACAGGTGCGACATGCAGGCCACCGGCTGCGTCATCAGGTCTTCAAAGCGCACAAAGTACAGGTGCTCCTGCACGTGTTTAGGCAAGTCCGGCACCGAGTGCAGTGACATCAGCGGCGCCCCAATCGCCTTGTCCTTGGCAAACAGCGCATCGGCCCGACCAAAGCGGTCGTAGTCGGCCAGATGGTCAATGAAGTCGATCAGGATGGTGCGCTGGTGCTGCGCTTCAATGGAGCCGTAAATCTGCCCCAGGTCGCGCAGGCACACCACCAGCTTGGCCTCGGGCTCGATGTGCAGCAGCATCTCGATGGCATGCAGCCAGGCGCGGTTCTTGTCCACCACCAGCGGCTTGCTCGCGTCGTGGTGCCAACCGCGCAAATAGCCTTGCATGGCCGCGCTCAGGTGGCCATAGCTGGTCTCAAACGAGGTGTCGAGCTGCGACAAAAAGAACTGGTCATCGCTCACCATCCGCCGAATCCCCAGCAAGGTGTTGCACAGCGGCGAGCTGTGCCCCTCGCAGTGAATCTCGGGGTGCTGCGCCAGCAATTGGCACAGCAAGGTCGAGCCTGCTCTTGGCAGCCCGGTGACACCGACAAACTTGGCCATGGGGGGTCTATTCCTTAAAGGCCCAAGCTTAACTGCGCCCACAAACGCGGATTGCGGTCCACGCTGGCGAGCTCCGAGGTCGGCGAGCCGCCTCGGGTGCGCCAGGCCAGGGCGGTCTTGAACCGCAGGCGCCCGATCTGGCCATTGAGACCGAAGCCCGCGCCCGCAATGCTGCGGCTGTTGCTTGCTGTGGTGTAGGCGCTGTGGTTGATGTCCACCGAGCCCGCATCAAAAAACAGCACGCCTTGCATCTGCTCTGCCACGCTGTGGCGCCACTCCAGGTTGGTGATCCAGCCCTGGTCGCCGCTGCCTTCGCCTTGCGGGTAGGCGCGCACACCATTGGCACCACCCAGCGCAAATTTCTCCGACGATGCCAGATTCTTGTTGGCAAGCTGGCCCAGCAGCGACAGCGACAAGCTGTCTTTGGCACCCAAGCTCTGCAGCCGGTTCAGGCTGTAGCTGAACTTGCCAAAGGCGCCCTGGCTTTGGGCCGAGCTGGGCGCGGCGTCCAGCGCCTGGCTGACCGCATCCATGCTCAAGCGGCCACTGGCGAGCGACACTTCCACGCTGGTCATGCCACCCGCGCCCAATGCATCCTGGCGGCTGCCCGCCAGGCCGATCGTGCTCAAGCGCACTTGCTTGTCGGTGGTCGACGCCGGCACATCGGTCTGGTCCACCAGTTTTTTATCTTCCCAGCTCAGCGTGCCCGACAGATTGCTTTGCTGGCTGCGAATGAACGGGTAGCTGGCGTACACGCTGCCACTGCTGGCTGTGCCGTGGGCTTGCAAGGAGGCAAAGTCCTGGCCCAGTTTGTAGCGTGTATCGCCTACGGCGGCACCCATCTTCAGGCCGCTGGCGCCCACCGGCACCTGATACGCCAGTCGCGCGTAGCTCATGCCCGAACCGCTGCTGATGAGCCGGGCGCTGAACAAGTCACCAATGCCCAGCGGGCTGTTCAAGGACAGGGCTGCGCCCGCGCGGTATTCGCCGGTGTAGCGGTTGCCGTAGTTGTCGAGTTCCACATTGGCCGCATAGGCCTGGGCCGGGTCCAGTTCGACCAGCAAATCGCTGCTGCCCACGCTGGCGCCGGGCTGCAGGGATGCGCGTGCCGCCCCCACGCCGGGGGTGTCGCCCAGCAGCAAGAGGGCGCGGTCCACGTGCCGGGCCTGGATCACTTCGCCAGTCTTCACATCACTCAGATAGCTTTGCACGCGGGCATCGGACAGGCGCGATGGGTTGCTGAGCTTTTGCTGATCCAGCACGCCTTCGAGCACTTTGATGACCAGCGCACCGCTTTGGATGTCTTGCGCGGGCAGGTAGGCGCGAGCTACCAGGTAGCCGCGCTCGCGGTAATAGGCACTGATGCGGGCCACTCCGGCATCGAGCTCGGCCAGGCTGTGCTCGGTACCCAGCAAGTCGGCCACCAGGGCTTCGAGTTCAGCAGCGCTGAACACCGTGCTGCCTTGCACGCGAATCGATTGCACGGCAAGGCGTGCTGCGCCGTTGGCCTTGCCCACTGCGCTGTCGCCGGGCACGCGCAAGGGCTTGGCCGAAGGTGTGGCAGTGAAGGCGGGTTGCTGCTGCAGCTCGCGGCTGATTTGGCCGGCGTCGGGTGCGGCCGGGGCGGCTGATACGGCCGTTGCGGCGCCCGCGGCCAGCAGGGTCAGCGTGACGGCGCGGAAGATGGATGAGCGTGGGAAGTGGGCGAAGTGGTGTGTGTTTTGCATGGAATATCTTTTAATTGAGATTGAAAGCAAGTTGGGAGAAGAGCACGGCTTTGTGCTGCGCTCCGTCCTTCAAGGCTTCAACAAATCGGTAGGTCTAGGCAAGGTCACTGGGCCAGGCTTAAGAGCAGTGCGTCGGCCGGCAATTTGCTGCCACCGCTGATCACTGTGATGGGGCCAAAGTGCATCTCACCGGTATCTGTGATGCCAGCCACAGGGGCCGCAGGAGGCGTGGTTCGAGCAACCGAGGTCGCCATTGGGGACGCAATGGGGTTCGTGCCAGTCTGTGCTGCGGCCGGTTTTGAAACGGTGATCTCCGAGGTGAAGACGGCTCCCGCGTAAGCGGGCAGAAGTTGTGTGCCATTGGACAAGGCAGCCACCGACTGTGTTGGTGAACCGGCCGTGATGTCAGCCGTGGTGCTAACCTGCCCCGTGATGCTGTAGTTGCTCACGTCGACGCCACTGTAGAGGCTGGTGAGAACCACCGTCTTGCCTGGGGCCACGCTGGCGTCGCTGAACGCGCCGGTGGCGCGCACTGCCACGGCGTCACCGCCGACCAGGCCGCTGTAGCTGGCACCCGTGGTGCTCACCGTGGCGGCTGTGCTGCCGTCATACACCTTGTTGCTGGCGCTGATACCGCTCACTGTCAATGCCTTGGGTGTGATGTTGGCGCTGGTCGCCGCCGTGGTGTTGAAGTTGTAGTTACCCGCATCGGTGCCTGCGACGCTGATGCCGCTCACGCTCACGGCCTTGGCTGTGCCCACGTTCTTGTCGGCGAAGCTGGCGCTGGTGTCGCTCAAGCTCAATACATCGCCCGCGACGCGGTTGTCGCTCAAGGCTACGGTTGCGACATTGCCGCCGTCATAGACCTTGTTCACGCCGGTGGCGCTCACGGTCAATGCCTTGGGTGAGATGATGGCGGAGGTGCTGGCCTGGTCGGTGATGCTGTAGTTGCCTGCATCGGCGCCGCTGTAGCTGCTGGTGAGAGCCACGGCTTTGCTGGTGCCGACGTTCTTGTCGACAAAGCTGCCGGTGGCG
>NZ_JAQTMS010000092.1 GCF_028714215.1 Rhodoferax sp.
GGGAGGCTGCACTGGACAAATACACGTTCGTCCGGGAAGCCTTCCTGCAGCGGCGCCGCAGTGTCATTTTCGATGGCAACCCGCCCGAAAATGACGCTCCGGAGGCAACACCCAACCAGCCGGATTCAACGTCGTCCCCGGTGCAAAGTGACACCGGGGTGCCAACCAAAGGCCCAGCCCAAACGTTGAGTGACGAGGTTCCCTCGGCAGATCAGAAAGTCAAACCATGAATACACGTTTATTGAATCGCCGGTTTCTTGTTCTTCTCCTGGGCCTGTCGAGTCTGGTGGCTTGGCCGGCATGGGGCGCGGACGAAGCGGCGGATGTCTTGATCAAACGCTTGTCCTCCGATGTGCTGGACAACATCAAGGGCGACAAGGCGATCCAGGCCGGCGACGTGTCGCGGATTGTGGCGCTGGTCGACGGCAAGATCATGCCGAATGTGAATTTCAAGCGCATGACTGCCGCCGCAGTCGGGCCGGCTTGGCGCCAGGCCACGCCCGAGCAACAAAAACGCCTGCAGGAGGAGTTCAAGATCTTGCTGGTGCGCACCTATGCCGGTGCACTGACCCAGGTCAGCGATCAGACCATTTTCGTCAAGCCCATGCGGGCGGCGGCGGAAGATAAAGAGGTGGTGGTACGGACCGAGGTCAAAGGCCGCGGTGACGCCATTCAACTCGATTACCGTTTGGAGAAAACACCTGGCGAAGGGGCTGGCTGGAAAATCTACAACCTGAACGTGCTGGGTGCCTGGCTGGTGGAAACCTACCGCAGCGATTTTGCCCAGCAAATCAATGCCAAAGGCATCGACGGCTTGATCACCACTTTGGCGGAGCGCAACAAGGCCAACGCCAAGAAGGGCTGAGCGTGCTGGTGCTGCCGAAAGAGTTGACTCATTCCCAGGCCACCGCATGCCTGCGCATGCTGGTGCAAGGCTTGCGTTCCCAAACCGGTCCGCAAGTAGTGGTCGATGCCACCGGCTTGAGTCGATTTGATTCCGCCGCGCTGGCCGTGTTGCTGGAATTCCGGCGCGAGAGTTTGGCCCTGGGCAAGCGATTTTCGATTCTGGGCATGCCGGCTCGCCTGGGTGATTTGGCGAGCCTGTACGGCATCATTGAATTATTGCCGTCAGAATAGACCCTCCATGCCGGCCATTTCTTTTCAATCCGTCTCCAAGTCCTACCCAAGCCCGCGCGGACCCAAAGGCAGCACTTTTCTGGCTCTGGACCGTGTCAGTCTCGACATCGAAGAGGGTGAGTTTTTTGGGCTGCTAGGCCCCAATGGCGCCGGCAAGACCACCATGATCAGCATTTTGGCCGGTCTTTCACGCGCCAGTTCGGGCAAGGTGTCGGTACTGGGTCATGATGTTCAGCTTGATTACGCTCAGGCGCGACGCAGCCTGGGTGTGGTGCCGCAGGAACTGGTGTTCGATCCGTTTTTCAACGTGCGTGAAGCGCTGCGTTTCCAGTCCGGCTATTTTGGTGTCAAGAACAACGGCGCCTGGATCGACGAGTTGCTGGACAGTCTGGGTTTGACCGACAAGGCCGACGCCAACCTGCGTCAACTCTCCGGTGGCATGAAGCGCCGCGTTCTGGTCGCGCAGGCGCTGGTGCACAAGCCGCCGGTGATCGTGCTGGACGAGCCTACCGCCGGTGTCGACGTGGAATTGCGCCAGGCCCTGTGGCAGTTCATTGCCAAACTCAACAAACAAGGCCACACCGTCTTGTTGACCACCCATTACCTGGAGGAGGCTGAAGCGCTGTGCGGCCGCATCGCCATGCTCAAGACCGGGCGCATTGTGGCGCTGGACCACACCAGCGAGCTTCTCAAGGCGGCATCAAGCAATGTGCTGCGCTTCAAAGTCGATGGTGAACTGCCCAAGCTGCTGGCGAACAAGGCGCGTATTACCGGACGCATCGTCCAGTTCCCGGCGCACGACGCCCTGGAGATTGAACAATTCCTCGCGGCTGTACGCGAGGCTGGCCTGGTGGCGCACGACGTCGAGATACGCAAGGCCGATCTGGAAGATGTTTTCCTGGACGTCATGAAAGGTTCTTCGGCGAGCAACTTGAGTGACGCCGGGCCGCCCCAAGGCGCGAAGGCCACCTCGGGGGGCAGCGCAGCACGCGAAGCGACCAGCGTGGGGGCAAGGTTCGACGCCGGGCCGCCCCAAGGCGAACCCGACCCCTTGGGGGGCAGCGCAGTACGCGAAGCGACCAGCGTAGGGGCAATATCGTGAGTGGCTGGCAAACCCTGCTGTACAAGGAAGTGCTGCGTTTCTGGAAAGTGGCATTTCAAACGGTGGCCGGTCCGGTGTTGACGGCGATGCTGTACCTATTGATCTTCGGCCACGCGCTGGAGGCGCATGTCAAGGTCTACGACAGAATCAGTTACAGCGCTTTTCTGGTGCCTGGCCTGGCGATGATGAGCTTGTTGCAAAACGCTTTTGCCAACAGCTCATCCTCGTTGATCATGAGCAAGGTGATGGGCAACCTGGTGTTCCTGATGTTGACGCCGCTGTCCTACCTGAACTGGTTTGTCGCCTACGTGGGCGCCTCGGTCATTCGCGGACTGGTGGTGGGTCTGGGCGTATTCGCGGTTTCCGCCCTGTTTACCGAGGTCAGTTTTACGGCACCGTTGTGGATATTGACATTTGCCGTGCTGGGCGCCGCGCTGATGGGCACGCTGGGGCTGATCGCTGGTTTGTGGGCAGAAAAATTTGATCAACTGGCGGCTTTTCAAAATTTTGTCGTCATGCCCATGACTTTTTTGAGCGGCGTTTTTTATTCGATCTATTCTCTGCCGCCGTTCTGGCAGAAGATCAGTCACTTGAATCCGTTTTTCTACATGATCGATGGCTTTCGTTATGGCTTCTTTGGCGCCAGCGATGTCTCGCCCTGGTTGAGCTTGAGTGTCGTGGCCGTGGCTTTTGTCATCGTTGCGGCGGTGGCGGTGACCTTGCTTCGGGTCGGCTACAAGATTCGTGTTTAAGTTGTATCTTTATTTTTTGGATTGACGAAATGACAGCAGACCAGATCAAGGACTTGATTGCCGCCAACCTCTTGTGCGAGCACATCACGCTCAAAGGGGATGGCCGGCACTGGTTCGCCACCATCGTGTCGCCCGAATTTGAAGGCAAGCGGGCGATCCAGCGCCATCAGCGGGTGTACGACACGCTGGGGACGAAAATGCAAAATGACGAGGTGCATGCCTTGTCGATGAAAACTTACACGCCGGCCGAGTGGGCGGCGTTGCCGCAATGAGTGCCGTTCGGCCGGCCGCTATGGAAAGAGTGAAATGATTACGCTGGCGCTCTCCAAGGGCAGAATTTTTGAAGAAACCTTGCCGCTGCTGCGGGCCGCCGGCATTGAAGTGCTGGAAGACCCCGAAAAGTCGCGCAAGTTGATTCTCGCCACCAACCAGAGTGACGTGCGCGTGCTGGTGGTGCGGGCCACCGACGTGCCGACGTACGTCCAATACGGTGGCGCCGACCTGGGCATCACCGGCAAGGACACTTTGCTGGAGCACGGTAGCCAGGGCTTGTACCAGCCGCTGGACCTGCAGATTGCCAAGTGCCGTATCAGCGTCGCGGTGCGCACCGATTTCGACTACGTGTCCGCCGTCAGGCAGGGCTCGCGTTTGAAGGTGGCAACCAAATACGTGGCCATAGCGCGCGAATTTTTCGCGGCCAAGGGCGTGCATGTGGATTTGATCAAGCTCTACGGCAGCATGGAGCTGGCTCCGCTGGTCGGACTGGCGGATGCGATTGTCGATCTGGTCTCCACCGGCAACACGCTCAAGGCCAACCATCTGGTCGAGGTTGAACACATCATGGACATCAGTTCCAGGCTGGTGGTGAATCAGGCGGCGCTCAAACTCAAGCAGGCGCCGATCCGCCGAATCATTGACGCATTTGCTGGTGCCATTTCCCTGTCATCCCGGGCCTGATCCGGGATCCAAGCTTCATCCAACATAAGTAAGAATTGCGATGACTTTTATAGCCACCCCGGCCCGCCTGTCAACCGCCAGCAGCACTTTTGAGGCCGACCTCAAGGCGCGTCTGCACTGGTCGGCCGAGGCTGACGCCGCGATCGAGCAGCGGGTGGCCGACATTCTGGCGGATGTGCAGCAACGTGGTGATGCGGCGGTGCTGGAATACACGCGGCGGTTTGATGGCTTGACGGTTTCGACGGTTGCCGAGTTGGAACTCACGCAGGTCGAGCTCAAGGCGGCGTTCGATGCGCTACCCGGCGTTCAGCGCGAGGCATTGCAGGCGGCGGCAAAACGGGTGCGCAGCTACCACGAGGCGCAAAAAATAGCCAGTGGTGAAAGTTGGAGCTACCGCGATGAAGACGGCACGCTGCTGGGCCAGAAGGTCACGCCGCTGGACCGCGTCGGCATCTATGTGCCGGGCGGCAAGGCAACCTACCCATCGAGCGTGCTGATGAACGCCATTCCGGCCCATGTGGCCGGTGTCGGCGAGATCATCATGGTGGTGCCGACGCCACGCGGCGAAAAGAATGCCATGGTGCTGGCGGCCGCTTATGTGGCCGGCGTCAGCCGCGCCTTCACGGTGGGCGGCGCGCAGGCGGTCGCGGCCCTGGCCTATGGCACTGCCACCATTCCCAAGGTCGACAAAGTCACCGGTCCCGGCAACGCCTACGTGGCAGCCGCCAAGCGCCGCGTTTTTGGTGCTGTCGGCATCGACATGATTGCCGGACCAAGCGAAATCCTGGTGCTGGCCGATGGCACGACGCCACCCGATTGGGTCGCCATGGATTTGTTCAGCCAGGCCGAACACGACGAGTTGGCGCAAAGTATTTTGCTGTGTCCCGATGCCCATTACATCGACCAGGTGCAAGCTGCCATTGATCGTCTGCTGCCGGACATGCCGCGGGCGGAGATTATTGCCAAGTCGCTCAATGGCCGTGGTGCCCTGATTCATACCCGCAGCATGGAAGAAGCCTGCCAGATCAGCAACGCCATTGCGCCTGAACACCTGGAGGTGAGCAGCCGCGAACCGCAGCGCTGGGAGCCTTTGCTGAAACATGCAGGGGCCATTTTTCTCGGTGCCTACACCAGCGAATCTCTGGGCGACTACTGCGCCGGCCCGAATCACGTGCTGCCCACCAGTGGTACCGCACGCTTCAGTTCGCCGCTGGGTGTCTATGACTTTCAGAAGCGCAGCAGCCTGATTGAAGTGAGCCAAGCCGGGGCCCAGTCTCTGGGTCTGGTGGCCGCTGAACTGGCCTATGGCGAAGGCCTGCAGGCGCATGCCCGGGCCGCGGAACTGCGCCTGACCCAGGTGCCGCCCATGCGCAAACCGACATGAGATCAGTCACACCCCACCTCCTGCAACGGATTCGCCAGGACATCCAGTCCATGCAGGCCTACGCGATTCAGGATTCGCAAGGCATGGTCAAGCTCGACGCCATGGAGAACCCCTATCGTCTGCCGCAGGATTTGCAGGACCAATTGGGCCGGCGTCTGGGCGCGCTGGCGTTTAACCGCTACCCCGCTGGTCGCATCAATGACTTGCGTCAGGCGCTGGCAACTTACGCCGATATGCCGGCGGGCTTCGACATCATGCTGGGCAATGGGTCCGATGAATTGATCAGCTTGCTGGCACTGGCCTGCGATGTGCCTGCGTGCGCGGCCAACAACTTCAGAGCGGCGAGTGTGCTGGCGCCGGTGCCCGGTTTTGTGATGTACGCCCTCAGTGCGCAGTTGCAGGGCCTGGCGTTTCACGGCGTGCCACTGACCGGCGACTTTGAATTGGATGAAGCCGCCATGCTGGCCGCCATTGAGCAGCACCAACCGGCCATCACCTACCTGGCCTACCCCAACAACCCGACGGCCAACCTGTGGCACGACGCAGTGCTTGAGAACATCATCCTGGCCGCCGGCGAGCAGGGCGGCCTGGTGGTGCTGGACGAGGCCTACCAGCCGTTTTCCAGCAAGAGCTACATCGACCGGCTGGCGCGCCATCACCATGTGCTGCTGTTGCGTACGCTCTCCAAATTCGGGCTTGCGGGTGTGCGTTTGGGCTACCTGATGGGGCCCAAGGCGCTGATCGCCGAGATCGACAAGGTCCGTCCGCCCTACAACATCAGCGTCCTGAACTGCGAGTGCGCCCTCTTTGCGCTTGAACAGCAAGATGTTTTTGCTGCGCAGGCTGCGGCTTTGCGTGCCCAGCGGGCTGTTATTTTTGAAGCACTGTCGGTTTTTCCAGGCGTGACAGCGTTCAAGAGCGAGGCCAATATGATTTTGCTGCGGGTGCCGGATGCAGCAAAAACGTTTGCCGGCATGAGAACACGCAAGGTACTGGTCAAGAACGTTTCTACAATGCACCCACTGCTGGCCAACTGCCTGCGTGTGACCGTCGGTACTGCCGATGAAAACGTGCAGATGCTGGCCGCCTTGAAGGAATCACTCTAGGCCTTAACCATGAATCGCAGCGCTGAAGTCTCCCGCAACACGGCCGAGACCAAAATCACGGTCAAAGTCAATCTGGATGGCAGCGGCCAATCCAGGCTGCACACCGGCATTGGTTTCTTTGACCACATGCTGGACCAGATCGCCCGCCACGCCATGCTGGACCTCGAGGTCCGGGCCGAGGGCGATCTGCACGTTGACGGCCACCACACGGTGGAAGACGTGGGTATTGCCTTCGGTCAGGCGGTGCACCAGGCGGTCGG
>NZ_JAQTMS010000093.1 GCF_028714215.1 Rhodoferax sp.
GCGTCGAGCTTGAGCTCCAGCCAGGCCGGGTCATTGGCGCGCAAGTCCATGGACAGCGTCTTGGCCAGTGCGCCCAAGCCGCGCGGCTGCTCGGTGCCATTGACCCAGACTTCGAACGGCTGCGGCGCGCCGCCCTCTTCGGGTGCCAGTTCGCCGACAAACAAGGCGAAGTCGCCGAACGGGTGATGCACCATGAAAGTCCAGGCCGGGTTGCCGCCGGGCAGTTCGGGCCGGCTCGGCCAGCGCAGCGAAGACAGCACCGGCACCGGCAGACGCTCCAGTGACAAGCGGTGATTGGTGCCCTCGATTTGCAGCGGTGCGGTGGTGCCCGACACGGCGCTGGGCGTGACGCTCAGCACCGAGCCCAGGACCGAGTTGGGCCGGTAGGTGGCCAGGCCCTTCAAACCGGAGTGCCAGGCTTCCATGTACAGGTGTTGGAAATCGGCGTAAGGGTAATCGGCCGGTACGTTGACGGTCTTGGAGATGGCGGTGTCTATGAACGGTGCCACCGCGGCCACCATGGATTCATGCGCCTGGGCGCTCATCTCCAGCGCCGTGACAAAAGCCGGCGTCAGCGCCGCGTTCTCGCCGCGCAGATGACGGTACAGGCGCCAGGCGTGATCCTCCACCGCATATTCCTTGAAGCTGCCGTCCACCATGCGCTTCTTGCGCGTGTAGGTCCAGCTGAACGCCGGCTCGATGCCGTTGCTGGCGTTGTCGGCAAAAGCCAGGCTGATGGTGCCGGTCGGCGCGATCGAGAGCAGGTGCGAATTGCGCAGCCCGTGGGCCCGCACCCGCTCCTTCAAGGCGGCCGGCAGGCGCGAGGCAAAGTTCTGGCCGCTGAGGTAGAGGTCGGCGTTGAACAGCGGGAAAGCGCCACGCTCGCGCGCCAGTTCGACCGAGGCCTCATAGGCGGTGTCGCGCATCAATTCGGAAATCTGGCGCGCCATGTCGCGCGCCTGCTCAGTGTCGTAGCGCAGGTTGAGCATCACCAGCGCATCGCCCAGTCCGGTAAAGCCCAGGCCGACGCGGCGTTTGCTGCGGGCTTCTTCCTGCTGCTGCGGCAGCGGCCAGACGGTCACGTCCAGCACGTTGTCCAGCATCCGGGTCGCCACCCGCGCCACCTCGGCAAAAGCCGCTTTGTCAAAGTGCGCCGTCTCCTCGAACGGATTGACGATGAAGCGGGTCAGGTTGATGGAGCCCAGGCAGCAGCAGCCGTAGGGCGGTAGCGGCTGTTCCGCGCACGGGTTGGTGCTGGCAATGGTTTCGCAATAGGACAGGTTGTTGTCGCGGTTGATGTGGTCCAGAAACAGGACGCCAGGCTCGGCATGGTCGTAGGTGGAACGCATGATCTGGTCCCACAGTTCACGCGCCTGCAACTTGCGGTAAATCCACAAGCCGCTGTCGACCGACTGGTAGGCCCCCGCGGCCTTCTGGGCGACGCCCGGTTCGGCGCGATGGACCAGGGCGAATTCGCCGTTCTGTTGCACCGCCTCCATGAAAGCGTCGGTGACACCGACCGAGATGTTGAAGTTCTTCAGGTCGCCCTTGTCCTTGGCGTGGATGAATTCCTCGATGTCCGGATGGTCGCAGCGCAAGACCCCCATTTGGGCGCCGCGCCGGGCGCCGGCCGATTCCACCGTTTCGCAGGAGCGATCGAAGACACGCATGTAGCTCACCGGCCCGGAGGCGCTGCTTTGCGTGCTGCCGACCCAGGCGCCATGCGGTCGAATGCGCGAGAAGTCATAGCCGACGCCGCCGCCGCGGCGCATGGTCTCGGCGGCTTCGGTCAGCGCCGTGTAGATGCCGGGGTGGCCGTCTTCGATATGCGCGATGGAGTCGCCCACCGGCTGCACAAAGCAGTTGATCAAGGTGGCCGACAAGGTGGTGCCGGCGGCGGACTGAATGCGGCCGGCCGGCAGGAAGCCCGTTTGCAGGGCCTGCAGGAATTTGGCTTCCCACTGCTTTCGCTGCTCCGGCGCCTCGACTTCAGCCAAGGCGTGTGCCACGCGCTGGTTGACGTCCAGGATGGTTTTTTCGGTCCCTTTGCCGTATTTTTCGAGCAGCACTTCCTCGCTGATTTGCTGAGGAGCCAGCGCCTGGGCTGGTTTTGTTCGTTCTGGTGTTTTTTGCGACATGACTTGTTTCTTGAGGACTACGCTGAAATGTCCGGGCCTGTTGTTCGAGTGTTGGGGCTTGTTGTTCGAGCGCTGTTGCCGTGATGCAAAGTCGACCCGAAAAATTATTGTACTCGTTCGGCACTACCGGTAGTGTTACAAGACTGACGCTCAACTACATCTAGTGGTTTTACCGGATTGACGCTGTTCCGGGCGCCGCCGGCACCAGGCTGGCGCGCAGGGGCAAGGCCGGCGCCAAGGCGCCGGGCGCGGGCTCAAGCAGTGCCCTGCCCGGTTATTGCAGCAGCGGCGTGTCGGCCGCTTCAAGATCCACCCCAACCACGCTGGCGGCACCGGCCAGCAAACTCAGATACTGGCGCAACGCCGTCACGTAGCTGCTCTGCCGCAAGGCCATGGCGACGGCGCCATGGACCGCCTCGAAGGCTTGTATCACGCCCGGCTCGCGTTGCAGCACTTCCACCACGTGCAGGCCAAAGCGGCTGTGCACCAGGCGCGGCAACACGCCTACTTCAGTTTGTCCGAAAATCTCCCTGGCGAATTCTGGGGCGCAGTCGCTCGCCCGGAGCCAGCCCAGCTGGCCGCCGTCGGCGCCGCTGGGGCAATTGGAGAGTGTGCTGGCTGCCTTGGCAAAGATAGCCGCGGAATTTTTCCCGTCATGACAGCGCACTTCCAGCAGCGTGGCCTCGGCCCGCTGACGCAAGGCAGCGACGTCAACACCTTGCGTCACGGCGAACAGGATGTGGCGCAGCTCGGCGCGTTCGCCGCTGCTGTAGCTGGCCCGGTGGGCCGCGTAATGACGCCGGCAGGCCTCTTCCGAGGGCTGTGGAATGGCCAGTTGCTGCTCAATCAGCAACTCGATGGCGTCGCAAGCCGGCTCGCTGAGCACGCCGTCCGCCTCCGGAACGTCATTGGCAGACAGCAGGCCTGCGCTGATGGCAGCCTGTCGCAGCAACTCGGAACAAGCGCGCTGGCGCAGCTCGCAGTCGTCCAGCGTGTCGCCGCCGGCATGGAGGGCCACACCATTGACGCTGGCAATTTCGGGCTTGAGGAGCGTATTGTTTTGCATGATGAATCCTTCAACGCGGGCAGTTAAACGCGGGCATCCGGACGGCGCGGCTGGTTGTGGCCGGCCGGCACGTTCAGGCGGCGTGCGCGGACCACCTGGTAGGGCCGGAACAGGTAGGCAACCGTGCCAAAACCGCTCCAGACATGGACCAACCGGGTAAACGGAAAGATCAGGAAGAGGCTCATGCCCAGCAGCATGTGGGCCTTGAAGATCCAGCCGACTTCGGCCAGCAGTTCCGGCGCGCCGCTGCGCAAGGTCACGATGCGCTGCGCCCACTCGCCCAGCAGCAGCATCATGCCGCCGTCCAGATGTTGCCCGGAAACCGGCACCGTGGCCAGGCCCAACGCGAACTGCAGCCAGAGCAGGATCAGCAGCACGATGTCGCTGGTCTTTGAGTTGATGCGGATGCGCGGTTCGGCCAGGCGCCGGTGCAGCAGCAGACTGGCACCGATGAAGCCCAGCAGGCCGGCCGTGCCGCCCGTGATCATGGCCATCCGTTGCTTGTCGGCGGCACTGACGAAATGTTCATAAACAAAGTGCGGTGTCAGCAGCCCGGCGAAGTGGCCAAAGAACAGGAACAGGATGCCGACGTGAAACAGGTTGCTGCCCCAGCGCAATTGCCCGGCCTTGAGCAACTGCGAGGAGTCGCTTTTCCAGGTGTACTGGTCGCGCTCGAAGCGGATCAGGCTGCCCAGAAAGAAGACCGTCAGGCAGACGTAGGGATACAGGCCAAACAGGAAATGGTCCAGTGCATTCATGGTGCGACTCCAGCTGGTGCGGCGGCGCCCGCGTTACTGCGCGCCGCATCGTTCTTGACAAAGTGAATCGGTTGCGCCTGGCCTGGCTTGGCCTGACCCTTGATCGAGTAGCCGTCAAACACCACTGGCTCTTCCCAACTGGTGTCGATCGCCTCGTCGGGCACGACCTTGACGGCGTGCGCTCGTCCGCCGCTGAGTTCCAGCAGCGCGCCCAGCACGCTGGCGTAGGCGCTCTGGCGCTGTTGCAGGGCATTGAAGATGGCGTTGAAGATGTGCGCCATCTCGCCGAGGAAGGCGCGTGCTTCGCGCGGCGGCTGTGTCGAAACGAACTCCAGCACCACCGGCAGGTAGTCCGGCAACTCACCCGGCGCCAGAAAGAGCCCGGCCTTCTCATAAGTCTGGGTCAGGTCTATCATGGCCGGGCCACGATCCCGAGAGTCGCCATGTACATGCTCGAACAAATGCAAGGAGGTGGCATGACCGCGGTCGAACAGTTCGACATAGGCGCTCTCGGTTTCCAGTGGATCGAGGCGCTTGAGGGTGCCAATCAACGCATCCAACTCGGCCCTTCGGCTGACAGATAACGCTGCTTCGGTGTGCAGGACCTGCTGCATTTCGTCCAGATGCGCACGCCGTCTCGCATCGGGATAGGAGAGCAGGTGCGCAAACACCTTGAGGGTTTGCGATGCCGGTATGGGGTCGTTGTCAAACAGCTTCATAAAACGTGCCTTCGGAGCAAAACGGGTATTCAAGCCAGGAACACCGCGGAACCGGCTTTGCCGGGCCGCCGGTGTTGCCCCCTGCAAGGGGGGTGGCGGAGCGACACGAAGTGCGCGCAGCCTGGGGGTGTGCCATATCTAGACTCCCGCCTTGATCGGGATGGTGCGACGTTTGCTGCTGCCGAACAGACTGGTTTCGCTCGCGCCGTCGGAACAGCCATTGCCGAACGAGAAGCCGCAGCCGCCGCGCACGTCAAAAGTGTTCTCGGCATATTCGCGGTGCGTGCTGGGAATCACGAAACGGTCTTCGTAGTTGGCGATGGCCATCACCTGGTACATCTCTTCCACCTCGGCCTGGCTCATGTGCACCTGGTCCAGGGCGGCCGTGTTGATGCGCCCGTCGACATGTTTCTCGCGCTGGTAGGCCCGCATCGCCAGCATGCGCTCCAGGGCGCGTTCCACCGGCTGCGTGTCGCCCGCGGTCAGCAGGTTGGCCAGGTACTTGACCGGGATGCGCAGTTGCTTGACGTCCGGAATCTCGCCGTTGACGCCGATCTGGCCGGCGTTGGCCGCCGCGCTGATGGGCGACAGTGGCGGCACGTACCAGACCATGGGCAGGGTGCGGTACTCGGGGTGCAGCGGCAGCGCCACTTTCCAGTCGACTGCCATCTTGTAGACCGGACTCTTGCGAGCTGCTTCCAGCCAGTTTTCCGGTATGCCGTCCAGCCGCGCCTGCTCAATCACCTTGGGGTCGTTGGGGTCCAGAAAAATGTCCAGTTGCGCCTGGTACAAATCCCGGTCCTGCTCGACGCTGGCGGCGGCTTCGATGCGGTCGGCGTCGTACAGCAGCACGCCCAGGTAGCGAATGCGGCCGACGCAGGTTTCAGAACACACGGTGGGCTGACCGGCCTCGATCCGGGGGTAGCAGAAGATGCACTTCTCGGCCTTGCCGGACTTCCAGTTGTAGTAAATTTTCTTGTAAGGGCAGGCGCTCACGCACATGCGCCAGCCGCGGCATTTGTCCTGGTCGATCAGCACGATGCCGTCTTCCTCGCGCTTGTAGATCGAGCCCGACGGGCAACTGGCGACGCAAGCCGGGTTCAGGCAGTGCTCGCACAAGCGCGGCAGGTACATCATGAAAGTGTTTTCGAACTGGCCGTAAATGTCCTTCTGAATATCGTCGAAGTTCTTGTCTTTGCCGCGCTTGGAGAATTCGCCGCCCAGGATTTCTTCCCAGTTGGGACCCCAAACGATCTTCTCCATGCGCTGACCGGTGATCAGGCTGCGCGCGCGCGCCGTAGGTACCGCTTTCGATTCGGGTGCCGATTGCAAATGCGCGTAATCGAAGGTGAAGGGTTCGTAGTAGTCGTCGATCTGCGGCAGGTTGGGGTTGGCGAAGATGCGCATCAGCAGCTTCCACTTGGCGCCCTGGCGCGGCTCGATCTTGCCGGTGGCCTAGCGTACCCAACCGCCATTCCATTTGTCCTGGTTCTCCCACTCCTTGGGGTAGCCGATGCCGGGCTTGGTTTCGACGTTGTTGAACCAGGCGTACTCCATGCCGGGCCGGCTGGTCCAGACGTTTTTGCAGGTGACCGAACAGGTGTGACAACCGATGCACTTGTCCAGGTTCAGCACCATGCCGATTTGGGCGCGGATTTTCATCTAATCAAATGGGAGATCCCCCGGCTTTGCCGGGGTGGCAGTAGGAGTTTGACATATACGTAGGTGTCCATCGCAGAAACTACCAATCGTGAGCCGCCAAGCAAACGAAAGGAGAAACTGGAT
>NZ_JAQTMS010000094.1 GCF_028714215.1 Rhodoferax sp.
GGCCACCGAGCGGCGCAGCGGCGCGTAGCCACCGGAGTAGCTGTAGTCGAGCATATCGGGGTAAGTCATGCGCCAGTGCTTGTTCTGCAGACGCTGCCAGAGCGCCACCGGGAAGGCGCTGAAGTCCACGATACCCGGTGTGAACGGGTAAATCTCCAGTTCGGCGGCGCAGAAAGTCGTCAGCAGGGCCTGGCCACGGCGTGACAGGTTGGCATCCTGGTTCTCCGGCGCCGGAGCCCGGCGCGCCACCGTTCTGGGAACCCGCTCCTTGACAAAGGTACCGCTGCCGACATGGCTGCTCAGGTAGCCCTCGACGGTTAACTGGTTGAGGGCGGCGATCACGGTGTTGCGCGACAGCTTCAAATCCTGGCTCAGGTCGCGGCTGGACGGCAGGCGATCACCGGGGGCCAGCTTGCCGTCCAGCATGGCACGCCGCAGGGCTTTGTACAACTGGCGTTGCAGGGGCAGCTTGTCCTGCAAACGCAGGCGCGCAATTTCGGTCAACAAGAATTCGGAGAGCATAAAGTGGCACTAAGCAACGGGTCTAATTGGTTCCATTGTGAATCAATTGCGCCAGCACAATCGGCCAAATTACATGGAGACACTTATGAATCTGAAAACCCTGAAAAACAGCCTTCATCTGGCGGCGGCGCTGGCCCTTGTGGTCGGCTGCCTGCCAGCCACAGTCAATGCCCAGAGCAAGCAATTGTTCCTCTACAGTTGGGCCAACTACGTGCCGCCGAACCTGCTCAAGCGCTTTGAGGCCGAGACCGGCATCAAGGTCAGCATCGACGCCTACGACAGCAACGATTCGATGCTGGCCAAGTTGCAGGCCGGCGGTGGCGGCTACGACATCGTGGTGCCCAGCAACTCGGTGTTGGGCACCATGATCAAGTCGGGCTTGTTGTTGAAGGTCGAGGCCTCCAAGATGAGCAATTTCAAGAACGTGACGGCGCCGCACGATCATCCGGCAACCGATCCCAACCGCGACTACTCGGTGCCCTATCTGTGGGGTTCGACCGGCTTCACCTACGATTCGGCCAAGGTCCCCGGTGGCAAGCTCAACGACAGCTGGAAGGAATTCTTCGAGCCGCGTCCCGAGGTCGCCGGCAAGATCGCCGCCCTCAACGACCAGGGCGAAATGTTCACCGCCGCCGCGTTGTACCTGGGCGTCGACACCTGCACCGAGAACCCGGCCGATGCGCAGCGCATTCTTGACGTGCTGGAAAAACAAAAACCCAGCGTGAAAATCTATTCCTCCACCGGCACCATCGGCCGCATGGCCGCTGGCGAGGTCACGATACACCAACAGTGGAACGGCGCTTCCTACAAGTCGCATGCCAAATTGGCGACCGCGGTTTTCGTCTATCCCAAGGAAGGCATGAATCTGTGGGGCGACAATTTTGCCGTGCCCAAGGGCGCCCCCAACCCGGAGAGCGCCAAGACCTTCATGAACTGGATGATGGAGCCGAAGAACGCGGCCGAAGCTTCCAATTTCGGTGGCTACAACAACGCCATCAAGGGCTCGGATGCGTTCATGGACGCCGAGCTGCGCAACAGCCCGGCGATCAACCCGTCGGAAGCCATGAAGAGCCGTTTCCGCCCGGTCAAGGATTGCTCGGTCAAGGCGCGTGAACTGCGCGACGGCGTCTGGACGCGGCTGCGTCGCTGACCGTCACGGGGAAGCGGCCAGGGGGCCGCTTCTGTGCTTCCGCTGGCCCATTTCGAACGCTTCAAATGGGCTCTTGAGCTTCGCTTTTGTTTCTATCATGGGTTCCCGATGACCGATACCGCCATTGCCATTGCGGGCGTTTGCAAGACTTTCTCCGGTGCCAGTCAGCCCGCCCTGGCCGATCTGTCGCTGGACATCCGAAAGAACGAGTTTTTCACGCTGTTAGGTCCCTCGGGCTGCGGCAAGACGACGCTGCTGCGCATGATTGCCGGTTTTGAAAACCCCGACGCCGGCCGCATCGAACTCGATGGTGTCGCCATGGGCCGCACGCCGCCCAACCAGCGACCGGTCAACACCGTGTTCCAGAGCTACGCCCTGTTTCCGCACATGACGGTCAGCCAGAATATGGCGTTTGCGCTGGAGATGCTGGGCCGGCCGCGCGATGCCATCCGCACGCGGGTCGCCGAAATGATGCGCTTGCTGCGTCTGGAGGGCATGGGCGAGCGCTATCCGGCCCAGCTTTCCGGCGGCCAGCAGCAGCGCGTGGCGCTGGGACGTGCCCTGGCACCGGAACCCAAAGTGCTGTTGCTGGATGAGCCGCTGTCGGCCCTGGACCTGAAATTGCGCAAGGAAATGCAGGTCGAGTTGAAGCGCTTGCAGTCCGCCACCGGCATCACTTTCGTCTTCGTCACGCACGACCAGGAAGAGGCCTTAAGGATGTCCGACCGGATCGCGGTGATGCGCGACGGCAAGGTGATGCAAATGGGGCGCCCGGACGATATTTACGAGCGACCGGCCAATCTGTTCGTCGCCGAATTCATAGGCGACGCCAATTTCCTGCCGGCCACCTGCGTTGAAAGAAGCGGGCCGGGCGGGCGCTTCCGTCTGAGCTGCTGCGGCGATGATGTGGTTGAGTTGGTGGTGGACGATGCCAACGGCATTGCGACGGGCGCCAAAGCGCTGCTGGTGGTGCGCCCGGAACGCGTTGCCCTGGTGCCGCTGGCCTCGGCGCTGTTGCGCGCGGAAGTGCCGGAGGCGATCTACAGCGGCAGCGATCTGATGCTGCACGCCAAACTGGCGGATGGAACCTTGTTGCGCGTGCGTTTGTCGGGCCCGGTGGAGGCGGCCACGCAGACTGGTGGCCGCATCGGCTTTGCCATACCGGGCAGCGCGGTTCGGGTCTTTGCGCCATGAGCACGGTGCGCGCCCGCGATCTGGCCTTGACGACGCCGGCGGCGCTGTTTCTGGCCGTCTTCATGATTGCGCCGCTCCTGTTGATGCTCTACGTCTCGACGCTGGAACGCGCGCCCTTCGGCGGTGTGCTGTGGGGCAGCCACACGGGGGTCGCCTACGAGAAACTGCTGTTCGAGCGCGACCTGGCGGGACGGCTCTCCTTCAACAGCGACTACATCGCGATCTTCGCCCGCTCGTTCCGGCTGGCGACCATCACCACCATCCTGACGCTGCTGGTCAGCCTGCCGACGGCGCTGTACATGACCACGCTGTCGCGCCGGCGCGCGGCCTTCATCCTGTTTCTGGTGACGGTGCCGTTCTGGACCAATCTGCTGGTGCGCAATTTCGCCTGGATCCTGATCCTGCGCAACGGCGGAACGCTGGACCAAAGCCTGCAGTGGCTGGGCCTGACCAGCAACTCGCTGGACATTCTGTACACCCCGCTGGCGACCGGCATCGGGCTGACCTATTCCTTTCTGCCATTCATGATTTTGCCGACCTACGTGGCCCTGGAGCGGATCGACAAACGCCTGATCGAAGCCGCTTTCGATCTGGGCGCCGACCGCTGGCGCGTGCTGACGCGCGTGGTGCTGCCGCTGGCCATGCCGGGCATTCTGGCCGGCGCCATTCTGGTCTTCGTTCCCTGCCTGGGCGCCTACGTCAGCCCGGAGTTGCTGGGGGGCGGCAAGTCCTTGATGATCGGTAATCTGGTGCAGGCGCAGTTCGGCGCCTCGCGCAACTGGCCGTTCGGTGCCGCGCTGGCGCTGGTGCTGGTGGCGGTGCTGCTGCTGACTTTGCTGTTGTGGCGTTTTGTGCAACGCCGTCTGGGGCGAACCGCATGATGCCGGAACAGAACCTGCTGAGCAGTCGCTCCAACGCTGTCATTGCCGCGCTGGCACTGGTCTTTCTCTACATTCCCATCATCACCCTGGTGGCCTTGTCTTTCAACGAGAACGACCTGACCACCATCTGGAGCGGCCTGAGCGTCAAGTGGTACCTGGCGGTGCTGGACAACGGCGACATCCTGCGCGCCGCCAAGAACTCCCTGATCGTTGCCAGCCTTGCCACCGTGCTGGCGACCATGGCGGCGACCGCCGCGGCGCTGGGCGTGGTGCGTACCACTACGCTCCACAGGGGCGCCGTGGAGGGCTTGCTCAGCCTGCCGCTGCTGGTGCCGGAGATCGTGACTGCGGTGGCCTTGCTGATGCTGTTCGTGCTGGCCGGGCTGCCGCTGGGCCTGCTGTCGGTGATCCTGGCACACACGGTCTTTTGTATTCCTTTTGCCTACTATCCGATCCGCTCGCGCCTGGCCGGACTGGACCCGGCCCTGATCGAGGCTGCCAGCGACCTCTATGCGCCGCCCTGGAAACGCTTTGTGCGGATCGAATTGCCGTTGCTGAGTCCAGGCATTTTTGCCGGCGCGCTGCTGGCCTTTATCAGTTCTTTGGGCGACTTTGTCATCACCTATTTCGTCGCCGGCCCCGGCTCCACGACGCTGCCGGTCTACATCTTCGGCATGATACGCACCGGTGTCACGCCCGAAGTCAATGCTTTGTCGGCGGTCTTCCTGCTGGTGTCGGTGGCCGTCATCACGGTGGCGTTCCTGGTCGGACGGCGCATCAATGAAACGGACCGGCAGCCATGAAAGTTTTCTACAGTGCCGACTACGTGGGCGCCGGTTATGCCTTCGAGACCACACGCAAGGCCAAGTGGGTCGCCGACTCCCTGCTCACCGACCCGATAGCCAAGCTTGAACTGGTGGCGCCGGCGCCGCTGTCGTGGCAGCAACTGGCCCAGGTGCATGAGCCGGAGTACTTGCGCGCCGTGCAAACAGGCGTTCCGCTTGAGCTGGCCCAGTCGCAGGAATTTACCTGGGACGCCGGCTTGTGGCCCATGGTGCTGGCGTCCAATGGTGGCGCCGTGGCGGCGGCGCTGGAGGCCTTGCGCAGCGGCCTGGCGGGCTCGCTCTCCAGCGGCCTGCACCACGCCCGGCGCGCTGCGGGCGCCGGCTATTGCACTTTCAACGGACTGGTGGTGGCGGCGCGGGAAGCGCTGGCCGCCGGCGCCAGGTCGGTGCTGATCCTGGACCTCGATGCCCATTGCGGCGGCGGTACCGCTTCGCTGATCGGCGACCAGCCAGGCATCTGGCAATGGGACGTGTCGGTCGACGACTATGACCGCTACGACAGCAGCGAGCGCAGCCGCTTGCAACTGGTCAACAGCAGCGACGCTTACCTGGGTGCCATCGAAAGCAGTCTGCGCCAGGTGGCACAGGATGGGCCGCACTTCGACCTGTGTTTGTACAACGCCGGCATGGACCCGTTCGAAGGCTGTTCCGACGGCGGTCTGGCCGGCATCACGCGCAGCCTGCTGGCGGCGCGCGAGGAAATGGTGTTCGACTGGTGCCGGCAGCGTGGCTTGCCGGTGGCGTTCTTGCTGGCCGGCGGCTACATCGGCGAGAAGCTGGATCAGCAGGGTCTGGTGGATCTGCATCGCCTGACGCTGTCGACCGCCGCGCAGTCGAGCTTGGTTCGGTAGGGCTTCTGTTGAGAGTGCCCGAGATGGTGACATGCCAAACCTCGTTGGGCATGGTGGGTGGATCAGGCTGGCGGGGCACTCAGCTCCGTGTCCCCCGCCCTGCGGGCTCCTCCTTTACCTGCGCCGAGCGCCCCACCAACCTGATCTTTCATGCGGGGTTGGCGTGCGAGTGGCGCAAACCACCGATTGCATCTGCATCAGGCGGGCTTGTGTAACCGCTCCAGCGTCTCGGAGACGGCACGAGCCAGCAGCGGACCGCAGCGCTCGATATCGGCCAGCGTGGCATAGCCGTAGCCGATCACCAGACCCTTGGCATCCTT
>NZ_JAQTMS010000095.1 GCF_028714215.1 Rhodoferax sp.
AGAGCGATTGATGCGCTCCGTGATGTTGCGTTCAACCGCTTTTTCCATGCCTGAATAAGCATGAACAACGTACCAACGCAAATCGGGGTTGGTCGGCGCCGTTGCCAGAACCTGCGCCGCCGCAGGCGTTTCAGTTGCCGGGGTTTCTACAGCGTCATTCATTATTTTCTCCACCCCAGAATCAAGTCATAAAACAACCACTCAAGCGTCTTGTCCGTCAGCCAGAGAAATAAAGCCATCAGCAGCACAAAGCCAAACACATAAGCCGTCATTTGAATGGCTTCTTTGCGCGCGGGCCAAACGACTTTTTTAACTTCTCTCCAGGCGTCTTGACCGAAGCCGTACAAGGCTTTGCCAGTCTCGGATGTAAAAAAAACAACCACGGCGACCGCCAAACCCAGCAGCAAAGCACCCCATTGAACCAGTTGCCCTTGTTTGCCAAACAAATAAAAGGCTGCAAGCGCGGCCACAACCAACACGGCGGCTGTCGCAAGTTTGACCTTATCGGCGCCGGTACTGACAGTTTCAACTTGTGTGGTGGCCATTTTTCTCAATCTCGTACTTTTGCTGCATCAAATCAAATTCAGCCGTCTTGAGACGCTGAAGCCCGCCATTCACATAGCGGGCCGGGAATCCACCTCATCGTGCGAATCTGGTGGCAGGGGCGGAAGGAATCGAACCATCAACCTTCGGTTTTGGAGACCGACGCTCTGCCAATTGAGCTACGCCCCTACAAATAAAATCGTCTATGCGATGATCTTCGCAACCACACCAGCACCGACCGTCTTGCCACCTTCGCGGATGGCGAAACGCAGGCCTTCTTCCATGGCGATCGGGTTGATCAGCTTGACGATGATCGACACGTTGTCGCCCGGCATCACCATTTCTTTGCCTTCTGGCAACTCGATCGCACCGGTCACGTCCGTGGTACGGAAGTAGAACTGGGGACGGTAGTTGTTGAAGAACGGGGTGTGGCGACCACCTTCGTCTTTGGACAAGACATAGATCTCGCCCGTGAAGTGGGTGTGCGGTTTGATCGAGCCGGGCTTGCACAGCACTTGGCCGCGTTGCACGTCTTCACGCTTAGTGCCGCGCAGCAAGATGCCGACGTTGTCACCCGCTTGACCTTGGTCGAGCAGCTTGCGGAACATTTCGACGCCCGTGCAGGTGGTCTTCTGGGTGTCGTGAATGCCGACGATTTCGATTTCTTCGCCGACTTTGATGATGCCGCGCTCAACGCGGCCGGTCACCACGGTGCCACGACCGGAGATCGAGAACACGTCTTCGACGGGCATCAGGAAGGCGCCATCAATGGCACGTTCTGGCAGGGGAATGTAGCTGTCCAGCGCATCAGCGAGTTTCATGATGGCTTGTTCGCCCATGGGGCCTTTGTCGCCTTCCATGGCGAGTTTGGCCGAGCCATGGATGATGGGGGTGGTGTCGCCCGGGAACTCGTATTTGTCGAGCAGTTCACGCACTTCCATTTCAACGAGTTCGAGCAGTTCGGCGTCGTCGACCATGTCGCATTTGTTCAGGAATACGATGATGTAAGGCACGCCGACCTGGCGCGCCAGCAGGATGTGTTCGCGGGTTTGCGGCATGGGGCCGTCAGCGGCGGACACGACCAAAATGGCGCCGTCCATTTGCGCCGCGCCGGTGATCATGTTTTTCACATAGTCAGCGTGGCCGGGGCAATCGACGTGGGCGTAATGGCGATTGGCGGTCTCGTACTCGACGTGGGCCGTGTTGATGGTGATGCCGCGCGCTTTTTCTTCGGGCGCTGCATCGATCTGGTCGTAGGCCTTGGCGGTACCGCCAAATTTGGTCGCCAGCACGCTGGTGATGGCCGCTGTCAGGGTGGTCTTGCCGTGATCGACGTGGCCAATGGTGCCGACGTTGACGTGCGGCTTGCTACGCGAAAATTTTTCTTTTCCCATTTTCAGACTCCGAAAAGTGAAGGACTGTCAAATCAAAAATCATGGTGCCCATTCCGGGAATCGGACCCGGGACCTCTCCCTTACCAAGGGAGTGCTCTGCCACTGAGCCAAATGGGCCTGTGCGACCCGTCAAATACAGGTCACCCAAAACTACATAACCATCCCAGCACATCAAATATGGAGCGGGGTAGGAGAATCGAACTCCTCGCTTTAGCTTGGAAGGCTAAGGTATTACCACTATACGAACCCCGCACAAGCTTGCAAAACAAGCAGCCGCTGCGGCGTCCCCGCATACACATGAACACGCGCTCCGACGGCGAACCAACATTCAATTCATCACTGGTGGAGAGGGATGGATTCGAACCATCGTACTCGTAAGAGGGCAGATTTACAGTCTGCTGCCATTAACCACTCGGCCACCTCTCCTTGGTGAACCGTGGATTATGCCACGAAAAAATGGTGTGGACACGGGTTCAAATGAAGAACTTTCGCTTACCAGGCAATCGGCGCGCAGCCATGCTGCAGCAGATAGGCATTTGCCAGACCAAAATGCCCGCAGCCCAGAAATGGCAAGGGCGGGCGGCGGGCGGACAGGGGCGACGGGTGGTTGGCGCTCAGCACCAGATGGCCGGCCGTGGCACCACCGCCTGGCCTCGCGGTCGCCGCGATCAGACGCTGCTTCGCCTGCGCGTGGGCGCCCCACAACAGGAACACCACCGGATGGTCTATTGATGCAACCGCCTTGACCACTTCATCGGTCAGTGCCTCCCAGCCCCGCCCAGCATGGCTGGCGGGCTGGCCCGCCTCGACGGTGAGACAGCTGTTGAGAAGCAAGACCCCCTGGCGCGCCCAGGCGACCAGTGAGCCGTCACCGTGTGGGATCAAGTTACCTGGGCCCAGCAAGGGGTCCCGAGCGATTTCCCTGAATATATTGCACAGTGAAGGCGGCGGTTTGACACCAGGCGCCACCGAGAACGCCAGACCCTCGGCCTGACCGGGCCCGTGATAGGGGTCCTGGCCCAAAATAACGACTTTGACCTGCGCCAGCGGCGTCAGCGCCAGCGCGCGCAAGGGTTGCTGCGGGTAGATGATGGCGCCACCGGCCAGCCGCGCCTGCACGAAGCGCTCCAACGCCCGACCCGTTTCACTGGTCAAAAACTGCTCCACCACAGGACGCCAGTCGGCCGCCACCGGCCAGCGCTCAGGCGCCCACTCGGTCAAGCGGGGCACGTCACTGGCGAACATGTCAGGCCGTGGCAAACAGCCTCGCCAAAGCCTCACCTGGATCGGGGGCGCGCATGAAAGCTTCGCCCACCAGGAACGCGTTGACACCGGCCGCCCCCATGCGCAGCACGTCGTCGCGGGTGTGGATGCCACTCTCACACACCAGCAAACGGTCGGCAGGCAGTTCGCGCATGAGCGTCAAGGTGGTGTCCAGCGAGACCTCAAAAGTTTTGAGATTGCGGTTGTTGACGCCGATCAGCGGCGTTTTGAGCTGCAATGCACGCGCCAGCTCGGGCGCATCGTGCACCTCCACCAGCACCGCCATATCCAGGCTGCGCGCAATCGCCTCCAAGTCTTTCATTTGCGCATCATCCAGAATGGCCGCAATCAGCAATACGGCATCGGCCCCGCAAGCGCGCGATTCATAGATTTGATAGGCATCCAGCATGAAGTCCTTGCGCAGCACCGGCAGCGGGCAGGAGGCGCGGGCCTGCTTGAGGTAGTCGATACAACCCTGGAAAAACTGCAAGTCGGTGAGTACTGACAAACAGGCAGCCCCTTGCTCCGCATAGCTTTGTGCTATATCGGCGGGAATGAAATCCTCGCGCAGCACGCCCTTGGAGGGGCTGGCTTTTTTGATCTCGGCAATCACGGCGGGCTGCCCGGCGGCGATCTTGCTGCGCAGGGCGGCGACAAAATCCCGTGTCAGCACACGCGACTCGGCATCGGCGCGCATGACGGCCAAGGGTTTGCGGGCAACGGCTGCTGCGATTTCCTGGCGTTTGACGGCCACGATCTGTTCCAGAATATCGGTCACTTCACTGTGCCTTTCAGTTGTTGGGACATGGAAACCAGTTGCGCCAGCTTGGCTCTGGCCGCACCTGATTCAATGGCCGCTCGTGCTTTGTCAATACCGGCGCTCATCGTCGGCACGACATTGGCAGCGTACAGCGCCACACCGGCATTGAGAATCACGATGTCTTTGGCAGCCCCCGCCGCGTTGTCCAGCACCCCCAGCAGCATGGTTTTGGACTGCTCCGGCGTCTCCACCTTGAGCGCGCGGTTGCTGGCCATAACCATGCCGAAGTCTTCTGGGTGAATCTCATACTCAGTGATTTCACCGTGTTTGAGCTCTCCGACCAAAGTGGTCGCGCCCAGCGACACTTCGTCCATACCGTCCTTGCCATACACCACGACCGCGTGCTCGGCGCCCAGCCGCTGCAACGCGCGCACCTGAATACCCACCAGGTCCGGGTGAAACACACCCATCAGGATATTGGGGGCTCCCGCCGGGTTGGTCAGCGGCCCGAGCAGATTGAAAATGGTCTTGATGCCCAGCTCCTTGCGCACCGGCGCCACGTTTTTCATGGCCGGGTGGTGATTGGGCGCAAACATAAAGCCGACCCCCACCTGTTCAATACACTGGGCAATGGCTTCGGGCGACAGGTTGATGTTGATGCCCAGCGACTCCATCACGTCGGCGCTGCCGCTCTTGCTGCTGACGCTGCGGCCACCGTGCTTGCTGACCCGGGCGCCCGCAGCGGCGGCCACAAACATGGCGCAGGTTGAAATGTTGAAAGTGTGCGAGCCGTCACCGCCGGTGCCCACAATGTCCACCAGATGGCTTGTGTCGGCGACGTTGACCTTTGTGGAAAACTCGCGCATTACCTGCGCGGCGGCCGTGATTTCGCCAATGGTTTCCTTTTTGACGCGCAGGCCGGTGATCAGGGCCGCCATCATGACGGGCGACCACTCGCCCGTCATGATGCCGCGCATGATGTGCAGCATCTCGTCGTGAAAAATCTCGCGGTGCTCAATGGTGCGCAAAAGCGCTTCTTGCGGGGTGATTTTGTGGGTGTTCGGCATGGTCTTAAGTTGAGGAAAGCGTTGGCTGACGTAGCTTCAGTTTGTCACGCAAGGTTTCAGGAAGGTGGATTGTCCGTCAAGGCCAGTTTCAGGCCAAATCCGATAAACATCACGCCGGCCAAGCGTTGCAGCCAGGCCCTGCCTTGCTGCAGTGGGGCCAAGCGCCGGGACACGGCCGCGCCCAAGACCGCATAGCCCAGGTTGACCCACAGGCCATTGAAGTTGAAAACCAGTCCGAGCGGTAAATACGCGACTGTTTTTGCCCAGCCCGGCGCAATGAAGAGGCCGAGAGGCTCAATACCGGCCAACAGGGTCATCGCGTCAACTTCCAAAGTCATGTCGACCAAGCCAGCGGTTCACGGTCTGCCCATTAAAAAATCACGCACCGCCGCCACGGTGCGGTCAATACCCGCCGCATCGACATCCAGATGCGCCACAAAACGCAGGCGGTACAAACCGGTGACCAGAATGCCCCGCGCCGCCAGGTAGG
>NZ_JAQTMS010000096.1 GCF_028714215.1 Rhodoferax sp.
GAAGGCCTCGACCCGCACCCGGGTCAGCTTCGAGGCCGGCATGTACCAGATGGGTGGCAGCGTGGTGCACCTGACCACCGGCGACAGCCAACTGGGCCGTTCCGAACCGATCGAGGACAGCGCCAAGGTGATCAGCCGGATGGTCGATCTGGTGATGATCA
Organism: Rhodoferax sp.; assembly: GCF_028714215.1. Lineage (GTDB taxonomy): Bacteria > Pseudomonadota > Gammaproteobacteria > Burkholderiales > Burkholderiaceae_C > Rhodoferax. The sequence continues at coordinate 162 of NZ_JAQTMS010000096.1, forward strand.
GAACTTTTGAACAAACCAAGATCGAGCGTTTTGCCGAGCATTCACGGGTGCCGGTGATCAACGGTCTGACCAACGAATTCCACCCCTGTCAGATCCTGGCCGACATCTTCACCTACATTGAGCACCGGGGTTCGATTGCCGGCAGGACGGTGGCCTGGGTCGGTGACGGCAACAACATGGCAAACACCTGGCTGCATGCCAGCGAAATCCTGGGCTTCAAGGTGCATGTCAGCACGCCCGGCGGCTACGAAGTGGACCAGTCGATCGCCGGCCTGCGTTCGAACGATAGCTACCAGGTGTTCAGCGACCCGATGCAAGCCTGTGCCGGCGCCGACCTGGTGACCACCGATGTCTGGACCAGCATGGGCTATGAAGCCGAAAATGCGGCGCGCAAAGTGGCCTTCAACGACTGGTGCGTGGACCTCGAGATGATGCGCGCCGCCAGGCCCGATGCCCTGTTCATGCACTGCCTGCCGGCGCACCGCGGTGAAGAGGTGCAAGCCGAGGTGATCGACGGGCCGCAATCGGTGGTCTGGGACGAAGCCGAGAACCGGCTGCACGTGCAAAAAGCCTTGATGGAATTTTTGCTGCTGGGGAAACTCTAAGGCTTCAACGCCGGTGTGAGATCACCGGTGTTGGCGCGCACGCCGGGCAGCGCCGGCAGATCAAAACGCTTGCTGATGAATTTCAGGATCGAGGTGGTGTCGTACGAGGTGGAATCGACGAAGCCGCGTTTCACGTGCGGCCCGATCAGCAGCGCCGGTATGCGCGAACCGGGACCCCAACGATCGCCCCAGCCGGGCCCTTGCGGTGGCGGCACATGGTCCCAGTAGCCGCCGTTTTCGTCGTAGGTCACGATCACCAGCAGGTCTTTCCATTGCGGGCTGGCCCGCAGTTTTTCCAGCACCTGCGCCATGTGCGCGTCGCCTAACATGATGTCGGTATAGGACGGATGCTGGCTGTCGCGCCCGCTCGGTTTGTAAAACGACACGGCCGGTAGCGTCCCGGCGGCAATGTCGGCCATGAAGTCGGCACCGTCCTTCAGATGCAGGGCACGGTCCGGCGTGCCCGGGGCAAAGCGGGCGTAATAGTTGAACGGCTGATGATGCGGCTGGAAGTTGGGTGAATCCTTCCCAGCGCTGTAAATGACGCGGCGTTTGGCCTCGGGCGGCTGCATGCCATCGGCCAGGGCGGCGTTCCAGCCGCCCGCGTACCAGGCCCAGGAAACGCCTTTGGCCGACAGCGTATCGCCAATGGTGGTGGCGGTTTGCGCCGGCACCGGCAGACCCGAATCACGGCCTGCATATTTGACGCCCTGCGGGTTGGCGTCGGTGGCCGGGCCGCCTGACGCAGGCGCAATGCCGCTGGGCTGGTACGGCGGCTGCGAGGTATTGACCGACCAGCCGTCGACGGTCACGCTGCGGCCCAGACCGTCGCTGCGGATTTGCACCGCCCCGACCGCGGCGGACGGCGAGCCCGGCCGTTTTTCAAGCTTGCCGCTGGCGTCGAGTCGCACCCGCATGTTGTCGGGCGCATTGGCGAACTTCGGTGTGCAGGCACAGATAAGCCACTGATGGTTCAGGTAGGAGCCGCCAAAAGCCGCCTGGAAGAAGTTGTCCGCCAGCGTGTATTCGCGGGCCCATTGCCACAGCTTGAACGAACTGCCGTCGTAGTAGCCCATGCTCCAGCCGCCGACGCTGGACATGGCGGCAAACATATTGTTGCGCCCGCCGGTGATCTGTTCCTGGTGATAAAAGTAGTCGTGGATCGGGCTCGGCACGATCGTGGTAGGCGGCCGGCTCACCGGCGCCGCGTCGATCCGGAACGGCGCGTTGGGCAGGCGTGGGTAGTTGCTGTCGGGCTTGCCGTCACGCCCGAATACCAGCAACTCGGGCAGCGCCTTGCCATCGTGATCGACTTGTGTTTTTTGCTCGGCAGTGGCGCGACTGACGCCGTTGGCGCCGGGAAACAGACCATACAAATTGTCGAAGCTATGGTTTTCGGCGTAGATCACCACCACGTTGCGAATGCGTTGCAGCGAGTCGCTGTTGCTGCTTGCCGCGGGTGTTGTGGCGCAAGCTGACGCCAGGACGCTCAGCCCCAGCAGCGCTGCGCGGACGGCGAACCGGGCGGTGCCCGAAGCCTCAAATTGACGCATGCCAGTCTCCCGGAAAAACATTGTCATTGCCAAACCTGCCCGGCCACGCGCAGCATATTGCCGCCCATGACCTGCGCCGCCTCGCCGGCAGTCATGCCGACTCCTTGCAAAGCGGCGCCCAGCACTTTCCAGCTCTCGACCGGTGGGTAGGCGGTGCGCGCGATGCCGCGGTTGTAGCCGGCCGACTTGGGCCACCAGTAGGCGGGATCGAAGTCGCCCGGCGGGTTGTCATCGAGCTCGCTCTGGTGAAAGCTGATATCGAGGCCAATGCCCACATGCGCCACGCCGACCAGATCCGCCACGTAAGCGGCATGCCGGGCCACATCGTCGGCCGTCGGCGCGTTGCTGTTCAGGAACATCGAGACGCCCGAGACACAGACCACACCGCCGGTGGCGGCGCAGGCACGTATCTGTTCGTCGGTGACGTTGCGCCCATGTTCCACCAGCGCCAGCGGGTTGGAGTGGCTGAAGATCACCGGCTGGGTCGAGGCTGCCATGATGTCCAGGCTGCAGCGGCGCCCGGTGTGCGAGCAGTCCATCAAGACCCCCGCCGCGTTGATCGCCGCCACCACCTGGTGGCCCAGCGGCGTCAAGCCCTGCTCGACATCGTGGCAACCACCCGCCACACTGTTGTTGCGGTTGTAGGCCAGATGCATCTGCCGCACGCCCAACTGCCGGTACAGCGCCACCATCTGGGGCTGCTCCAGTAAGGGCATGGCACCTTCCAGGTCGAAACCGATGGCCAGTTTCCCGTCTGCGGCGGCGCGTTCAATGTCTTGCACGCTGTCCACCAGCACATAACGCTGCGGCTGTGCCGCGATGCTGGCGCGAAAACCGGCAATCACCGACATCACCTGCGAGAGCGGATTCATGTCCATGCCGATGTTGACCGATACATAGTTCACGCCAGCGGCATGCAGCCGGTCCAGCGGCCCGAAGTCGGCCTCTGGATGCAGGGGCAAGCAGGCATGGGCTTCCCAGTTGATCATCAATCTTCTCCCAGTGCCGCAGTGCGGCGAAAACCGGTTGACGCCAGCATCAGCTTGCGTGTGTAGTCATCCTGCACCCGGCTGGCGGCCAGGTCGCTGGCCGCCAGCAACTCGACCGTCTGGCCGCGCTGCATTACCAGCAGCCGCTGGCACATATGGGTCAGCACCGCCAGGTCGTGGCTGACCATGACGAAGGTCAGGCCGCGCCGGCGCCGCAGGTCTTCCAGCAAATTGAGCACCTCGGCCTGCACCGAGGCGTCCAGTGCCGAGGTCGGCTCGTCGAGCAACAGAATCTGCGGCTCCAGAATCAGGGCGCGCGCGATGGCGATGCGCTGGCGCTGGCCGCCCGAGAGCTGGTGCGGGTAACGAAAGCGAAAGCCGCTGCCCAAACCCACTTCATCGAGCGCGCGCTCGATGCGCGTCTCGGCATCGTTGATGTCGTGGATCGCCAGCGGCTCGGCCAGGATGCGGTCCACGGTCTGGCGCGGGTGCAGCGAGCCATAGGGGTCCTGGAACACCATTTGCACCAGACGGCGAAACGGCTTGCTGCCAGGCTGCGGCAAGCCGGCCGGGCCGAGCAGTTGGATCAGGCCGGAATGCATTGGCGCCAGGCCGCAAATGGCCCGCAACACGGTGGATTTGCCGGAACCGGATTCGCCCACAATGCCGAAGCTCTCGCCGGCCTCGACCCGCAGCGAACTGTCGGCCACCGCCACAAAACCATCGTATTCAACTCGCAGGTGCTGAATCTCCAAGCCGACCTGGCTGGTGTGACCGGTAGTGCTCACAGGGCCCACTCCGAGCGGCGCTCCAGCGTCGGCAGCGGATGGCGCGCCGCACCCAACTGAGGCAGGCAATTGAGCAAGCCGCGGGTGTAGGGGTGCTGGGCGTCGGCCAGGCCGCCAGCCGAGAGTTCCTCCACCACGCGGCCGGCGTACATGACCAGGATGCGGTCGCAAAAGGTCGACACCAGCCGCAAGTCGTGCGAGATAAAAATAAGTCCCATGCCGCGCTCGACAACCAGCCGGTCCAGGATTCCCAGCACCTGCAGTTGCACCGTCACGTCCAGCGCCGAGGTGGGTTCATCGGCGATCAGCAAGTCCGGTTTGGCGATCAGCATCATGGCAATCATGGCGCGCTGCCCCATGCCGCCGGAGACCTCGTGCGGATAGAGTACATAGACGCGGCCGGGCTCGCGAATGCGCACGGCCCCCAGCATGGCGAGGGCTTTCTCGCGCGCCTCTGCGCGGCCCGCTTTCGAGTGCGCC
>NZ_JAQTMS010000097.1 GCF_028714215.1 Rhodoferax sp.
GCTGCATTATTCGCGGTGAAACCTACCACTTCGAGTTGGTCGCCAACGAATCCGGCGCCGGCGTCAGCCGGGTTGCACTCGACTATCAGTTGCCGATCGCGAATGCCATCCTGACCACCGAAGATCTGGCACAGGCGGTTGCCAGACAAACCGAAAAAGGACGTGACGCGGCCCGCGTCGCGGTCGAAATGGCCAACCTGCTGGAAGAAATCTAATGACCGGACAGCACATCAAAACCCCCGACAGCCGCCCCCCGCGCCAGAGCCGCACCGGGCTCACCAGCACCGGCGCCCGCAAGGCCGGCAGCAAATCGGAGCGCAGTCGGGCCCGCGAATTCGCGTTGCAGGCGCTTTACCAGAAGCTGGTGGGGAAAAATGCGGTCTCCGAGATTGAAGCCTTCACGCGTGAGCTGGCGGGGTTTTCAAAATCGGACGCGCTGCACTTCAGCAAGCTGCTGCACGGCTGCACCGAGGAAAGAGCCCAGCTGGATGCGCTGATCGCACCCCTGCTGGACCGCAAGTTTGATGAAATATCGCCGATCGAACATGGCGTCCTGTGGATTGGCGCTTATGAGCTGCAACACTGCCCGGATGTGCCCTGGCGCGTGGTACTCAACGAATGCATAGAACTGGCCAAGGAATTTGGCGGTACCGATGGCCACAAGTACGTCAATGCCGTGCTCAACGGATTGGCGCCCCGTCTGCGTGGCGCGGAAGTGAATGCCGACCGGAGCAAGACTGGCGCATGAGAATCTCCCGGCGAGCGCAGCGAATTGAGCCGTTTTACGTGATGGAGGTGGCCAAGGCGGCGTCGGCCCTGGCGCGTGAGGTGGCGCAGACCGACTCCCCCATGATCTTGCTGAACATTGGCGAGCCCGACTTCACGGCCCCGGCGTTGGTGCAGGAAGCGGCCTGCAAAGCGGTGCATGACGGCTTGACGCACTACACGCCGGCGACCGGCCTGCTGCCCTTGCGGGAACGCATCAGCGACTGGTACTGGCAGCGCTTCAAGGCCAAGGTTCCGGCCAGCCGCATCGTGGTCACGGCCGGTGCCTCGGCAGCCTTGCAACTGGCCTGCCTGGCCCTGATCGAATCGGGCGACCAGATTCTCATGCCCGACCCCAGCTACCCCTGCAACCGGCATTTTGTCAGTGCCGCGGATGGCACCGCGGTGCTGATTCCGACGACCGCCGGCGAGCGCTTTCAGCTCAGCGCGGACAAAGTGCAAGCGGCCTGGAACGAGAAGACCCGTGGCGTACTGCTGGCCTCACCGTCGAACCCGACCGGCACCTCCATAGACCCGGCGGAGCTGCGCCGTATTCACGGCGTGGTCAGCCACAAGGGCGGCATCACGCTGGTCGATGAAATCTACCTCGGCCTGAGCTACGACGCTCAGTATGGTCAAACGGCTCTGACAGTGGATGAAGATCTGATCAGCATCAACAGTTTCAGCAAATACTTCAACATGACCGGCTGGCGGCTGGGCTGGATGGTGGTGCCGCAGCAGCTGGTGCCAGTGATCGAGCGTCTGGCGCAAAACCTGTTCATCTGCCCCAGCAGCATTTCCCAATACGCCGCCCTGGCCTGCTTCGAGCCGGACAGCCTTGCAGAATACGAGCGCCGGCGCGCCGAATTCAAGGCCCGGCGCGACTACTTCATACCGGCACTCAATGCCCTGGGCCTGAGCGTGCCGGTGCTGCCCGATGGTGCTTTTTATGCTTGGGCCGATTGCACCGCGGCCTGTCAGAAGCTGCAGGTCAAGGACAGCTGGGATCTGAGCTTTGAAATCATGCAGCGTGCCCATGTGGCAGTCACACCGGGGCGCGACTTCGGCGTCGCCGAGACGCACAATTTCATCCGCTTTTCGACCGCCAGTTCGATGCCCCAGTTGAAACTGGCGATCGACCGATTGAAAGTCCTGCTTTCATGATGGACCGCCCCCCATTTGTCTGGCCGGTACGGATTTACTGGGAGGACACGGACGCCGGCGGCATCGTGTTCTACGCCAATTACCTGAAGTTTTTCGAACGCGCCCGCACCGAATGGCTGCGCGCCCTGGGCATTGAGCAGCGCGCCCTGCGCGAGCGCAGCGGCGGCATGTTCGTGGTCAGCGACAGTCAGGTCCGCTATCTCCAGCCGGCACGGCTGGATGACGAACTTTTTGTTACAGCCTGGCCGCAGGATATCGGTCGGGCGTCGATGACAATACGGCAACAGGCCTTGCTGAAGACACAGGCAGAAAATATCCTGTTATGTGAAGCGACGATTCGGGTCGGCTGGGTTCATGCCGCAAGCTACAAACCGGCAAGAATCCCGCCAACCCTTCTGGAACTATTGAAATGAATCAAGACTTGTCGATCCTGCACATGGTGCTCAATGCCAGTTTGATCGTGCAATTGGTGATGTTGTTGCTGGTCCTGATCTCGGTCTCCAGCTGGGCCGCAATTTTTCGCAAATTGTTTGCCTTGAACCGGGTGAAATCGCTGAACGACCAGTTTGAGCGCGAGTTCTGGTCCGGCACCAGCTTGAACGACCTATTTTCCGCCGCCGCCAAGAATGCGCGCCACTCCGGCCCGATGGAACGCATCTTTGCCAGCGGCATGCGCGAGTACCAGAAGCTGCGCGAGAAACGCATCGCCGATACCAGCACCTTGATGGACGGCGCCCGACGCGCCATGCGCGCCAGCTTCCAGCGCGAGATGGATGTCATCGAAAGCAATTTGTCGTTCCTGGCCTCGGTCGGGTCGGTCTCGCCCTACGTCGGCTTGTTCGGCACCGTGTGGGGCATCATGCATTCCTTCACCGGGCTGGCTTCCCTGCAGCAGGTCACGCTGGCCACCGTCGCCCCCGGCATTGCCGAGGCCCTGGTGTCAACCGCCATCGGCCTGTTTGCCGCCATTCCGGCGGTGGTGGCCTACAACCGGTTTGCCCGCGATATCGACCGCATCGCGATCAAGCTGGAGACCTTCATCGAAGAGTTCTCCAACATCCTGCAGCGCAACGTGGGCGCCCAGTCGGCCTCCGGCCAATGAAAGGAGCTTGAACATGCCAGCCCTGGTCAGCCGCGGACGCGGCCGGCGCACCATCAACGAGATCAACATGGTGCCCTTTATCGACGTGATGCTGGTGCTGCTGATCATCTTCATGGTGACGGCGCCCCTGATCACGCCCAGCGTGATCGATTTGCCCAGTGTCGGCAAGGCGGCCAAACAACCCGATCAGGTGATTCAGATTTTCATTGGCAAGGATGAATCGCTGGAACTGAAAGTCAAGGACAAATCGAGCACCTTGGGACTCAAGGACATTGCCGCCGCGGTCAAGCAGGCACAGGGCGCTGCCAGCAACTCGGCGGTGGTCATCAGCGCCGACAAAAACATCAAATACGAAACCGTGGTCAAGGTCATGGACACCTTGCAACGCTCCGGCGTGCAGCGCATCGGCTTGTCGGTGCAACTGGCCAACTAGAAGTTAGAAGTGCCGCATGCTGGCCGCCACTGATCGCCTTGATTTCGTGCCGCCGCCGACGCCCGGCGCCTTGCGTTCGCTCGCTCTGGCGATACTGGCACACGCTTTTTTGGTCGCGGCACTGACCTGGGGCATGCACTGGCGGCGTGAGGCCGTGAGCGTCACCGCCGAGGCCGAACTGTGGTCCGAAGTACCGCAACAAGCCGCCCCGAAACCGATCGAAGCGCCGCCCGAGCCACCGGCGCCCGTGGCTGAACCAAGCCCGCCGCCGGTGCGGGCCGAGCCGCCCCTGCCAAGCGACGCCGACATCGCCTTGGCAAAAGAGAAACTGCGGCTGAAAAAGGAACAGCAGTTGGAGCAGGAGCGGCAACGCCAGGCGCAACTGAAACAGGAGAAGCTGTTGCTGGAGAAACAACGCCTGCAGGAAAAACGCGAGAAAGAGAAGCAGGCGGCCCAGGAGAAGAAGAAAGCCGACCTGGAAAAACGACGCAAGGAAGCGCTGCAGACTCAGCAGGAGGCACAAAAACTCGAAGCCCAGCGGCAAGCCAATATCAAGCGCATGACCGGCCTGGCCGGCGCCAGCGGCGCGGCAACTTCCACCGGCACGGCCCTGCAATCGTCCGGCCCGTCGGCCAGTTACGCCGGCCGCGTCAGTGGGCGGATCAAGCCCAACATCGTGTTCGTCGACGAAATCGCCGGCAACCCGATCGCTGAAGTCGACGTGCGGGCGGCGCCCAACGGCACCATCATCAGCCGCAAACTGAGCAAATCCAGCGGCGTCAAGTCGTGGGACGATGCCGTCTTGAAAGCCATCGACAAAACCGAGAAACTGCCGCCCGACGTGGACGGGCGGGTACCAAGCTCATTGATCATTGGTTTCAGGCCGAAGGAGTAACCATCCCCCGGCAAAGCCGGGGGCTTTCAAATTGTGAGCCGCTCAAAGCGGCAAAACGGGGTCGCTAACGCGGCCCCAACCCTTGGTGCCACCGTTTCGGTGGCCGTTTATCTCCACAGC
>NZ_JAQTMS010000098.1 GCF_028714215.1 Rhodoferax sp.
GGCTGTGGAGATAAACGGCCACCGAAACGGTGGCACCAAGGGTTGGGGCCGCGTTAGCGACCCCGTTTTGCCGCTTTGAGCGGCTCACAATTTGAAAGCCCCCGGCTTTGCCGGGGGATGGTTACTGGAGGCCTTTTACGAGCGTGGCCTGAAAAGTGGCTTGCCTTATTTGGCTGACGGAACGCCAGTCGTTGCGGGCGGCGTGACCTACGCGAGCTTTGTTCAGGCATTCCGCGACGCGCACCGTCTGAACCACGACCCAAAGGCGCGCGAAGTTTGCGTATTCTGTGGAGGGCCGCTGGGCGATACACCACATGTTGACCATTGGATCAACAAGGGCGCGTTTCCACTGCTCAGCGTATGTGCGGACAACTTGCAACTGATTTGCAGCACCTGTAACGAGGCTCCCAATAAGGGCGATAAACCCGTACACAGTGCGGGCAGCTTCGCCGATTGGTTCCACCCCTTCCTGCGCCACGCAAATGGAACGCTGGCCTTGGACTATGTCTTGCCCGAGTTTGCGGTGAAGTGCACAGCCGCCCAGCCAGAAGATCAACCCAAGGTGGACAACCTCGATAGGTTGCTCAATCTTGCTGATCGCTGGACGCGAGAATTTAAAGCGGAGTACGCCAAACAGCAGGACGTACTTCGCGGACGGGAACGGCGGCGAGTCTCGCGCGGACAAGCACGGCATTCACAGTCTGAGATACAGACATATGTGCAGCATTGGAAAAACGACCTATTGCCTAGCGAACCCCATCACGAGGTCCATCAGGCGCTATGCGCAGCGATGCTAGAACCGGCACGTCTCGCGGCTTGGCACAATGAGTTGGGCTTGGTGTCATGACCACCATTCAACGAACATACCTCAGGGAGCGTGACACATGACCGAGAAAAAGACCCCGGCGGAAAAGCAGCCCATCGCGGTAACTGAAGGCACGGAAGCGCCTTTCCTGCTTTACGCTGGCGATGACGAGAAGGTGCATGTCCGCGTGCTCATCCACGCCGAAACCCTGTGGGTGCCCCAGCGCCTCATGGCAGAGCTGTTCCAGACTACACCGGACAACATCGGCCTTCATCTCAGGAACATCTACGCAGAGGGCGAGCTGGCGGAAAAAGCAACTGCCGAGGATTTCTCGGTAGTTCAAAATGAAGGCGGGCGAGCTGTTCGGCGCACCCTCAAGCACTACAGCCTCGACGCCATCATCGCCGTCGGGTACCGCGTCAGTTCCAAGCGCGCCACCCAGTTCCGGATCTGGGCCACTCAGATTCTGAAGGAATATATCCGCAAGGGCTTTGTACTGGACGATGAACGCCTGAAGCAAGGCAAGCAGGTGTTCGGCGAGGACTATTACCTGGAGTTGCTGGAGCGGGTCCGCTCTATTCGGGCCAGCGAACGCCGCATCTACCAGCAGATCACCGACATCTTTGCCGAGTGCAGCGTCGATTACGACCCGAAGTCAGACATCACGCAGAACTTCTATGCCATGGTGCAGAACAAGTTCCACTATGCCATCACGGGCCAAACCGCCGCCGAGATCATTCACAGCAAAGCCGACCGCACCGCTCCGCATGCTGGCCTGCTCACCTGGAAAAATGCTCCGTATGGCCGCATCCTGGCCTCGGATGTCACTATCGCCAAGAATTACCTGTCCGAGCCGGAGATCAAGCGGCTGGAGCGCACCATCTCCGGCTTCTTCGACTACATCGAAAATATCATCGAAAACCGCGTCCAGATGAGCATGGCCGACATGGCCGCCAGTGTGGACAAATTCCTGAGTTTCAATGAGTACGCGGTGCTGACCCACAAGGGCAACATCAGCAAGACGCAGGCCGATCAGCGGGCGCTGGCCGAATATACAGAATTCAATCGGACACTGAAAATTGAGTCGGACTTTGACCGGGTACTAAAGGCAACGAAGGCGCTGGGGGACAAACCCCAAAAGTCAGTGCGCAAAGGTCGTGGATCAAGAAAATTGTGAGCGTCACTGACCATTCACCAAAATCCCAAACCCTATCGGTTGGGATTTTTTCCGGAACACCCGTTCGTGCGGTTCCCGGCGTCGCCTTGGCGCGTGATCCTGAGAATGAAAGGGAGGCCCGCAAGCTTGTCCGCAACATGACAGCACCGATAATCCGGGCATGACTTTGAAAACCCCTGAACTGCTGGCGCCGGCGGGCTCGCTGAAGATGCTGGAGACCGCTTTTGCCTTTGGCGCCACTGCCATCTATGCTGGCCAGCCGCGCTATTCGCTGCGCGTGCGCAACAACGACTTCGGCACTATCGAGGTCTTGCAGCAGGGTATCGATCTGGCGCATCAACTGGGCAACAAGTTCTATCTGGTGTCGAACATTTTTCCGCACGACAACAAGGTCAAGAACTACGTGCAGAACATGACGCCGGTGATTGCCTTGCGGCCCGACGCTTTGATCATGTCCGACCCCGGCCTCATCATGCTGGTGCGCGAGACCTGGCCCGAGGTGGAAATCCACCTCTCGGTGCAGGCCAACACCGTTAATTCCGCGGCCGTGCGCTTCTGGAAAAGTGCCGGCGTCAGCCGCGTCATCCTGTCGCGCGAACTGTCCCTGGACCAGGTGGCGCAGATTCGCCAGGAGTGCCCGGATACCGAGCTCGAAGTGTTTGTGCACGGCGCCCTGTGCATCGCTTATTCGGGGCGCTGCCTGCTGTCGGGTTATTTCAACCACCGTGATGCGAACCAGGGCAGTTGTACCAATTCCTGCCGCTGGGACTACAAGACCCAGCCCGGCGTGGTCGACGCCTCGGGCGACATCCTGGCGCCGCCGGAGGCAGCCCAGCGCGAGCGCGACCAGGTCTATGTGATAGAGGAGGGCCAGCGCCCCGGCAGCTACATGCCGATCGAGGAAGACGAACACGGCACCTACGTCATGAATTCGAAAGACCTGCGCGCCATCGAACACGTGCAGCGGCTGGTCGAAATCGGCGTCGATTCGCTCAAGATCGAGGGCCGCACCAAGAGCCCTTATTACGTGGCGCGCACGGTGCAGAGCTACGCCCGGGCCATTGCCGACGCCGTGGCCGGGCGTGCGCTGGACCCGGCCTTGCTGGGGCAGCTCGAAGGCCTGGCCAACCGCGGTTATACCTCCGGCTTCTTCCAGCGCCACACGCCCGAGGAAACGCAAAATTACCTGCGCGGCTACTCCGAATCCGGGCGTAGCCTGTATGTTGGCGATGTGGTGTCATTCGATGCGGCGCGCGGTCTGGCCGAGGTCACGGTGAAGAACCGCTTTGCCGTGGGCGATTGGCTGGAGCTGATTCAGCCGGGCGGCAACCTCGACCTGCAACTCAGCCGCATGGAAAACGCCGAGGGCCAGGCCATGACGGTGGCGCCGGGCAGTGGTCACACCGTCTGGCTGCCGCTGCCGGCCGGTGCCGTCGGTGCCTTTGTGGCGCGCTACCTAGCCGCCCCCGAGCCGGAGCGCGCTACAGTCTGAGCTGTTTTTCGTTTTTCCGGCGCAGGCTGGAATCCCCGAACCGGTAACTCTGTTGTATGGCCGAACCCGTTTCCCCGCCGCTGGAAATCACCGAAGCCGAGGTCGAGCTGACGGCGGTGCGCGCGCAAGGGGCCGGTGGGCAAAACGTCAACAAGGTTTCCAGCGCGATTCATCTGCGCTTCGACATTGCCGCTTCCTCCCTGCCGGATGACGTGAAAGAACGCCTGCTGGCGCTGCGCGACAGCCGCATTACCAAGGACGGGGTGCTGGTGATCAAGGCGCAGCAGCACCGCACGCAGGAGATGAACCGGCTCGATGCCTTGTTGCGCCTGCATGAACTGGTCAACAGCGTGGCGCTGCCGCCCAAGACCCGGCGCGCCACCAAACCCAGTCGCGCCGCCAGGCAAAGGCTGCGCGTTGCCAAAAGCCAGCGCTCCGAGATCAAGGCCTTGCGCGGCCGGGTTGTCGAGTAGCCCGCAATGGGGAGCCTGAAGATGCTGTCGCAAGTGTTGGCCATTGCCCGAATCGAGGCCCGCTTTTTCATCAAGTTCCCCAAACTGCTGTTGGCGGCGCTGGGCGTGGCGCTGATTCCGGCGCTGTATGCGGTGATCTATCTGGGCAGCGTCTGGGACCCGGCGG
>NZ_JAQTMS010000099.1 GCF_028714215.1 Rhodoferax sp.
GAGTTTGGCACCACGGTGGTGTTGATTGAGCATGACATGGGGGTGGTGATGGACATATCCGACCGCGTGGTGGTGCTGGACTACGGCATGAAGATCGGCGACGGCACGCCCGATGAAGTGCGCAACAACGAAGAAGTGATCAGCGCCTATCTTGGAACGGGACATTAATCATGGCATTTTTTCTTGAAACCCTGCTCGGTGGCCTGATGGCCGGCATGTTGTATTCGCTGGTGGCGCTTGGCTTTGTGCTGATCTACAAGGCTTCAGGCGTCTTCAACTTTGCCCAGGGCGCCATGGTGCTGTTTGCAGCGCTGGCGATGGCGCGATTTTCTGAGTGGATTCCGGGCTGGACCGGTATCGACAATCGGATTGTTGTCAACCTTGCCGCCTTCTTGCTCGCGGGCCTGGTGATGTTTGTCGTCGCCTGGCTGATTGAACGACTGGCGCTACGCCACCTGGTCAACCAGGAGGGCACCACCTTGCTGATGGCCACTTTAGGTATTGGTTATTTCCTGGATGGCATCGGGCAGACCCTTTTTGGCAGCAATATTTACGAAATCAACATTGGCATGCCAAAAGACCCGATGCTGGCGTTTGAAAGCGTCTTTGAGGGTGGCATCCTGATCAACAAGGAAGACCTTTACGCCGCCCTGATTGCCGCCGTGCTGGTCGCCATGCTGAGCTTGTTCTTCCAGAAAACAAGCACTGGGCGGGCACTGCGAGCAGTCGCCGACGATCATCAGGCGGCGCAAAGTATTGGCATCCCGCTCAACCGCATCTGGTTCATTGTCTGGTGTGTCGCCGGCGTGGTCGCCTTGGTGGCCGGTGTGATCTGGGGCAGCAAGCTGGGCGTGCAGTTTTCGCTGACCACGGTGGCACTGCGGGCCTTGCCGGTGGTGATTCTGGGTGGTTTGACCTCGGTGCCGGGTGCCATCATTGGCGGGCTCATCATTGGCGTCGGCGAAAAAATGTCCGAGGTATTTGTAGGCCCTTACGTCGGTGGAGGCATCGAAATCTGGTTTGCCTACGTGCTGGCCCTGGTGTTTCTGCTGTTCCGGCCGCAAGGGCTGTTTGGTGAAAAGATTATTGACCGCGTGTAACGGCACACAGGAAAAGAAGCATTATGTTTTACAGAGAAAACGGCCAGTTCAAGACAACTTATCGCGCTGATCAACAGATATTCCCGATTGCGCAAGATCGCTGGGCGGTGTTGTTGCTCATCGCAGCGGCTTTCATCGTCGTTCCAATGCTCAGCAGTGGCTACATGTTTCGGGCGATTTTGATTCCTTTCTTGATCATGTCGCTGGCCGCCTTGGGGGTGAATATCCTGGTTGGCTACTGTGGGCAAATTTCATTGGGCTCGGGTGCCTTCATGGCGGTGGGGGCCTACGCGGCCTTCAATTTCTTTGTGCGTGTGCCCGGTATGCCGCTGCTGCTGGCCCTCATTCTCGGCGGCCTTTGCGCCAGCGCTTTCGGCATCCTGTTCGGTCTGCCCAGCTTGCGCGTGAAGGGGCTCTATCTGGCAGTGGCGACTCTGGCTGCGCAGTTCTTCAGTGACTGGATGTTCCTGCGCATCAAATGGTTTACCAACGACGCACCATCCGGGTCGGTATCGGTGGCGGGCTTGCAGGTGTTCGGTATGCCAATTGAGAGCCCGACCTCCAAGTATCTTTTTTGTCTGACTATTTTGGTGGTGCTGGCGCTGTTGGCCAAGAACCTGGTGCGCAGTGCCGTTGGCCGGGAGTGGATGGCGATTCGCGATATGGATGTGGCCGCTGCGGTGATTGGCATCCGACCCATGTATGCCAAGCTCAGCGCTTTTGCGGTCAGCTCGTTCATTATTGGCGTGGCCGGTGCGCTGTGGGGCTTTGTCTATCTGAGCGCTTGGGAGCCGGCCGCATTCTCGGTGGATCTGTCATTCAAGTTGCTGTTCATGGTGATCATCGGTGGCATGGGCTCCATCATGGGCAGTTTTTTTGGCGCTGCCTTTATCGTGATTTTGCCGATCTTTTTGAACCAGTTTCTGCCTTTTTTGGGGCGTGCAGTTGGTGTTCCGATTTCGACCGTTGTGACCTCGCACGCTGAGTTGATCGTGTTTGGTTCCTTGATTGTGTGGTTCCTGATCGTCGAGCCTCATGGTCTGGCCAAGTTGTGGTCCATTGGCAAGCAGAAACTGCGCTTGTGGCCCTTCCCCCATTAAGACCATTTTTTGATTCACTTTTTTCTTTAACCACAGGCATGCGAGTGCCAATACATGAGGAGACTTCCATGAAAATTCGTAACGTTGTTTTGGCAGGCCTGTTGGCTGCGATCGGGGTTGGCGCCTACGCGCAGGCCAAGGAGCAGTTCTTCCCGCTGCTGTCCTACCGCACGGGTGCTTACGCGCCCAACGGCACGCCCTGGGCCAACGGCAAACAGGACTATCTCAAGATGGTCATTGCCCGTGATGGCGGCATCAATGGTGTCAAGCTGACCTACGAAGAGTGCGAAACCGCGTACGCGACCGACCGTGGCGTTGAGTGCTATGAGCGCCTGAAGAGCCGACCCGGCGTGGCGCTGTTTGACCCGCAGAGTACCGGCATTACCTTTGCCCTGACCGAAAAGGCACCTGTGGACAAAATTCCCTTGGTGACCCTCGGCTACGGCCTGGCCGTCTCGCAAGATGGCATGGCGTTCAAGTGGAACTTTCCCTTGCAGGGCAGCTACTGGACGGGTGCCGACATCCTGATTCAGCACATTGGCAAGAGCCTGGGTGGCCTCGACAAGCTCAAGGGCAAGAAGATCACACTCGTGTACCACGACAGTCCATTTGGCAAGGAGCCGATTCCGCTGCTGCAAGAGCGCGCGAAGATGCACGGCTTTGAGTTGCAGTTGTTGCCCGTCACCGCGCCGGGCGTGGATCAAAAGGCCACCTGGCTTCAGGTTCGTCAAAGCAAACCTGACTATGTGCTGCTGTGGGGCTGGGGCGTGATGAATTCCACTTCGTTGAAAGAAGCGCAGGCCACCGGCTACCCGCGTGACAAGATGTACGGCGTGTGGTGGGCCGGTGCCGAGCCGGACGTGAAGGACGTGGGCGAAGGTGCCAAGGGCTACCACGCCTTGGCGCTCAACACCTCGGGTCAACAGCCCAAAGTCATGCAGGACATCCTGAAATATGTGCATGCCAAAGGTCAAGGCACGGGGCCTAAAGACGAAGTCGGCCAAGTGCTGTATACGCGCGGCGTGATCATCCAGATGCTGAGCATTGAAGCCGTACGCAAGGCTCAGGAGCGCTTTGGCAAGGGCAAGGTCATGACCGGCGAACAGGTGCGCTGGGGCCTGGAGAACCTGGCGCTGGACCAGAAGAAGCTTGATGCGTTGGGTTTTGCCGGCGTCATGCGCCCGCTCAGCACTTCATGCGCTGACCACATGGGCTCGACCGCCGCGCGTATCGAGACCTGGGACGGAAAGAAATGGGACATCAGCTCGGATTACCTCGAGGCGGATGAGCAGATTCTCAAACCCATGATCAAGGCCGGTGCGGACAAATATCTTGCCGACAAGAAGATGACCCGGCGCGATGTGAAGGACTGCCAGTCCTGATCGACTTGTCATTCTCGGTCTTTTGAATCTCATTGCGGACTGGGTCCGCAATGAAGACTTCTCAAGTCGGTAATGACAGTCCAATCGGCAGCATTGCGCGCAGTGCTGCCGATTGGTGACAGATTGGTGAAGGCAAGGATATATGGACTCCAAAAAAATCGTTCTCAACGTCAATGGCATCGAGGTCATTTACAACCACGTCATTCTGGTTCTCAAAGGCGTTTCGCTCAATGTGCCCGAAGGAAAAATCGTGGCCATTCTGGGCGGCAACGGCGCGGGCAAGACCACCACCTTGCGTGCTATTTCCAACCTGCTGCGCGGTGAGCGTGGTGAAGCGACCAAGGGGTCGATTGAACTGCGCGGCGAGCGCATCGAGAATCTTTCACC
>NZ_JAQTMS010000100.1 GCF_028714215.1 Rhodoferax sp.
AGCAAAGCTCGGGTATCGAGCAGGTGAACCAGGCGATCACGCAGATGGACCAGGTGACGCAGCAGAACGCGGCGCTGGTGGAAGAGGCGGCAGCGGCGGCGGCCTCGTTGCAGGAGCAGGCCGGCAAGCTGTCGCAGGTGATCAGTGCCTTCAAGCTCGATGACGAGCCGACGCCGCAGTTGTCGACAGCCCAGCGCAAGCCGCTGTCCGGCGCCGGCCGGCAAGCATTTTGAAAACAACGAAATCTATGTTCAATCAACAAAGTATCCGCTCCGTAAGCATCACCAAGAAACTCGGCCTGCTGCTGCTGGCGGTCGGTTTGAGCATCCTCGCCCTGAACGTGGTATCGCTGGTTTCGGAGCGCACGCTGATACTCCAGGAACGGAAAAACAATCTGCAGCAGGTGGTGGAAACGGCGCATGGCCTGCTGGTTTACTACCATGACCAGGCGCTCAAGGGCACGCTGACCGAGCCGCAGGCGCAACAGCAGGCGATGCAGGCGATCAAGGGCTTGCGTTACGGCGGTGCCGAGTATTTCTGGATCAACGACATGCAGCCGCGCATGCTGATGCACCCGGTCACACCGGCACTCGACGGCCAGGACCTGGCGGACAACAAGGACCCGAATGGCAAGCGTCTGTTTGTCGAATTCGTCAACACCGTCAAAGCCAGCGGTGCCGGATTCGTTCCCTATCTGTGGGCCAGACCGGGCAGCTTGCAAGCGGTGCCAAAGATGTCGTACGTGAAGGGCTTCCAGCCCTGGGGCTGGATCATAGGTTCCGGCATCTATGTGGACAACATCGATGCCATGATGCTGGAACGCCTGATCGAGCATTCGGTCGGCACACTGGCCCTGCTGGTCCTCCTGTCGGTTTTCGGTCTGATAATCATCCGCTCGATCACCCGGCCCATGCGTATGGCGGTGAAAGTCGCGCAGACCGTTGCCGCCGGCGATCTGACCAGCGCCATCCGCGTCAAATCGACCGATGAAACCGGCCAGTTGCTGCAAGCGCTGAAGGAAATGAACGACAGCCTGGTGCGCATGGTCGGTGAAGTGCGCAGTGGCACCGATACCATCGCCACCGCCTCCAGCCAGATCGCCGCCGGCAACCTGGACCTGTCCTCGCGCACCGAACAGCAGGCCAGTTCCCTCGAAGAAACGGCGGCGGCGATGGAACAGCTGACCAGCACCGTCAAGCAGAACGCCGACAACGCGCGCCAGGCCAACCAGTTGGCGGTGGCGGCCTCCGGTGTCGCCATCAAGGGCGGCAGTGTGGTCTCCGATGTGGTGGGCACCATGGGTGCCATCAATGCCTCATCGAGGAAGATCGTCGACATCATCGGCGTGATCGACGGCATTGCCTTCCAGACCAATATCCTGGCGCTAAACGCGGCGGTGGAAGCGGCGCGCGCCGGCGAGCAAGGGCGCGGCTTTGCGGTGGTGGCAGCGGAAGTGAGAAACCTGGCGCAGCGTTCGGCGGCGGCGGCCAAGGAGATCAAGACCCTGATCGGGGACTCGGTGGCCAAGGTGGAAGAGGGCAGCCAGCAGGTGGCGCAAGCGGGCCAGACGATGGACGAGATCGTCGACAGCGTGAAGCGGGTGACCGACATCATGGCGGAGATCACGGCAGCCAGCCAGGAGCAAAGCTCGGGTATCGAGCAGGTGAACCAGGCGATCACGCAGATGGACCAGGTGACGCAGCAGAACGCGGCGCTGGTGGAAGAGGCGGCAGCGGCGGCGGCCTCGTTGCAGGAGCAGGCCGGCAACTTGTCGCAAGTGGTCAGCGTCTTCAAGCTCGATCGCCGGCAGAGCGAGATGTTTGGCGCGGCGCGCGGCAGAACGCCCAATGCGGTCCGCGACTTGCCGGTGGCCGCGGCCGACGCGGCGATCGGCATCAATCTCGACAACGCCATTCAGGCCCATGCCAACTGGCGCATGAAACTGCGGACCGCCGCGATTCGGAACGAAACGCTGGACGCCGAAGCGGCCGCTTGCGACGACTGTTGCGAACTCGGTAAATGGCTGTATGGCGCCGGCGCCTCGAAGTACGGCGGCAAACCGTCTTTCGTGGAACTGGTGAACAGCCACCGCGAATTCCACCAGGAAGCGGGCAAGGTGGCCAGCACCATCAATCGCGGCGAGTCCGAGCAGGCGCAGAAGATGCTGGAGCGGGATACCGATTTTTCGCGTGCCACCAGCAAGGTCAGCAGCCTGTTGGTGCAACTGATGGGCGAGGTCAAAAATGAGGGCAAGACCGCCCGGCCCATCGCAGTCAAGGCCGCCCCGTCCACCGCGTTGAAGCGTCCTGAGGGGCCGGCCACGGCCGCCGCCAACAGTGCCGACAGCGGGGACTGGGAGACTTTTTAAAGGAATGTTCATGGACGCAAGCACCAGCAAGCCCAACAACCCCGCCGCCGGCGCGCCGGCCGGCAAGGGCCTGGAATTTCTGGCCTTCACGCTGGGCCACGAAGAGTACGGCATAGACATCCAGAAGGTGCAGGAACTGCGCGGTTACGACACGGTGACGCGGATTGCCAACGCGCCGACGCACATCAAGGGTGTCATCAACTTGCGCGGCATCATCGTGCCGATCATCGACATGCGCATCAAGTTCAATCTGGGAACGCCCAGCTACGACCAGTTCACGGTGGTGATCATCCTGAACCTGGCGAACCGGGTGATGGGGATGGTGGTGGACAGCGTCTCGGATGTGATCACGCTCAAGGCCGAGCAGATCAAGCCGGCGCCGGAGATGGGAGCGGTGCTGGCGGGCGAATACCTGATCGGCTTGGGCACGCTGGACCAGCGCATGCTGATTCTGGTCGATATCGACAAGCTGATGCTGAGCGCGGACATGGGCTTGGTGGAGAAACTGGCGCCATGAAGCGCCTGACCCGATGCCTGACAGCAGGTCGGATGAAGTGTATTGAGAGAACATGAGATGAATATCGGAAATTTGAAAATAGCAACCCGTCTGGGGATCTCTTTTACCCTGGTGGCGCTGCTGTCCATGCTGTTGGGCCTGGCGGCTTTCATGGCCCTGGACGATGCGGCCGCCAAATGGCAAAACTTTTCCGACCTGTCGTTGCAGAAACGCGATTTCGCGGCGCAAGGCCGGATCCGGTTGGGCGATGCGGTGCACAACTTCAAGAACTTTGTTCTGCGCGGTGGCGATGCCAACAAGAAGTTTGCCGAGGACCTGGACGCGATCGACGCGGCGGTGGCGAGCTACGGCAAGAAAGGCGTCATGAGCGCACGCGAGACGGTGTTGCTGGGCGATGTCCTGAAAGCCACCGAGCTGTACCGCGCGGCGATCCGCAAAGCCGCCGAGATGCAGAGCGCGGGGACGGCGTTGGCTGAGATAGACAAAGAGATCAAAGGTGCCGACAAACCGATCGCCCATGCGTTTGACGAGTTGCTGAAAATTACCGGGGAACAAACCCTTGGCGCAGGCCAGTCGATCGCGGCCACGACCGCGTTTGGCAAGCAGATGGTGCTGGCGCTGAGTGCCCTGGTGCTGATTCTGGCCGCGCTCTGCGCCTGGCTGGTGTCGCGTTCCATCACGCGCCCCCTGGGCCAGGCGGTGCAGATCGCCCGGACCGTGGCGGCCGGCGACCTGACCAGCCGGATTGACGTCAAAAGCAGCGATGAGACCGGTCAGGTGATGCAGTCCCTGAAGGACATGAACGACAGTCTGGTCCGCATTGTCGGCGAGGTCCGTGGCGGCACCGACACCATCGCCTCCGCCTCCAGCCAGATCGCCGCCGGCAACCTGGACTTGTCCGGCCGCACCGAACAGCAGGCCAGTTCGCTGGAAGAAACGGCGGCCTCGATGGAGCAACTGACCAGCACCGTCAAGCAAAACGCCGACAACGCGCGCCAAGCCAACCAGCTGGCGGTGGCGGCCTCCG
>NZ_JAQTMS010000101.1 GCF_028714215.1 Rhodoferax sp.
ATTCGTCGAGAGACACCTGCTGCGCCTGATGGGTTCGGATCCAGGGGAAAATTGCCATGTCGGGAATGGAGTAGTCGGGCCCGGCCACAAACGCGCCGGTTTTCCCCAGTTGGGTGTTGAGCACGCCATACAGTCGGTTCACCTCTTTGCCATAGCGATCGATGGCGTAGGGTACTTTTTCGGGCGCATAGAGCAAAAAATGACCGTTCTGCCCCGCCATCGGGCCGAGCCCCCCCATTTGCCACATCAACCACTGCAAGACCTGGGTCCTGCGGCGTACATCGCCCGGCATGAAAAGGCCGGTCTTCTCAGCCAGGTAAATCAGAATGGCGCCGCTCTCAAATACCGCGATCGGATCGCCACCCCCGGCGGGATCATGGTCCACGATGGCGGGCATGCGGTTGTTGGGACTGATCGCCAAAAATGCGGGTGCAAACTGCTCACCCTTGCCAATGTTCACCGGGATCAACTGGTACGCCAGCTTGCATTCTTCCAGCATGATGGAGATTTTCCAGCCGTTGGGCGTGGGCCAGTAATACAAATCAATCATCGGGATTCCTTTTTCTTTGCTTTTGGCATGATATTCTCGAACGCATACGGAGGAAATGTTCGTCCGTCAGATGAAAATTTTTGTGCCAAATATTGCCGTGCTCGTAAAAAGCAGGGTCGCCAACTGAAGTACATATGGACGAAGCCCAGTTCGAATTGATTGAAATCCATCAGTTGCGACCCGGCATGTTCATCGAGCTTGAACTCGGCTGGATGTCCCATCCGTTTCCCACCAGAAGCTTCAAAATTTCCTCTGAGAAACAGCTTGAGGTGATTCGCGGCCTGGGTCTGAAACGTGTTCGTTATTTTCGTGGCAAAAGCGATCTGTTGCCAGGATTCGCAAATGCCGATGGCGCAAACGTCCTGGCCGGCGATAGCCCTGGCGAACAAGCCAAGCCGCAGAGCACGCTGGCGTCAACTGATGAGCATCGTCTTCGGCGACAGCGCAGTGAGTTGCTGAGTGCCCAACATAACAGTCTGATCGTCTGTGAACGCCGCTTTGTTGACGCCATTCAACGCTACAAGCTGGCGGTAGAGCAAATCAGTGCCCACCCTGGCGCGGCCAAGCAACAGTGTCTTGGCGTGGTCGGCGGGTTTGTGGGCGATATGCTGCAGGAGGGCGAGTTGGCCATTCGCCTGTTGTCTGAGGGTATGGGGGACAAAGCGTCCATGCATCCGGTCAATGTGACCATTCTTTCTCTGCTGCTCGGCCGGTCTCTGGGCTTGTCACAGCCGGACATGCTTGATTTGGGCATGGCGGCGTTCTTGCATGACATCGGCAAATCCCGTTTGCCGGACCGGGTGCGCTGGCCAGACGAAAATTTTTCAAAAGCTGAATACAACCTGTACCAGGACCATGTTGCCCAAGGCATCCCTCTGGGGCGGAAGATGGACTTGACAGCGGGCGCCCTGCAAGCCATCGCTCAGCATCACGAGGCGATGGATGGAAGCGGTTTCCCGGCCAGGCTGAAGGGCGACAGCTTGTCCATACCAAGTAAAATTTTGTCATTGGTGAACCAGTATGACAACTTGTGTAATCCGAGTCGTCCGTCGACTGCCGTCACCCCGCATGAAGCCCTGGCACTCATCTTTGCTCAGCTGAAAGCCCGTTTCGATAGCGTGACACTGGGTGCCTTTATCCGCATGATGGGGGTTTATCCGCCGGGCTCGGTGGTGCAATTGGCTGACGAACGATTTGCCCTGGTGGTATCTGTCAATTCCACCCGGCCACTCAGGCCCCAGGTGATCGTGCATGAACCTCGTGTTCCCAAGCATGAGGCACTGATTCTGGACTTGGAGCACTCTCCCGCCCTGGGCATTCGGCGCAGTCTCAAGCCGGCGAGTTTGCCTCGGGAGGCCATGGATTACCTATTGCCGCGGCAGCGAATTTGTTATTTTTTTGAAAAAGCAATTGAGTCACCGTCAGACGAGGTGGGGCTGTGAAGCCAGCGGCCTGGAGCCTCTTGATTGACGGTTTGATCGAGGCCGTCTGGCTGGTTGATCCGGTAAGTTTGCGCATCCTCGCGGTCAATCGCGCAGCGGCCGATTTGTTGGGTTTGGAGGCAGAGGATTTGGTGGGTAAGCCCGCTATTGAGTTGACTGTTACGCCAGAAGACCAGTTCTTTTGGGAGGACATCGCCGCTGGTCTGGTTGAGGGCATTCACTCGGAAACCCTGTTGCGTGGTGCCGATGGCATGGCCGTTCCGGTGGAGCGCCGTGTCAGCCGGGTTTGGCCCGAAACGGGGTGCGCGGTGTATGTGGTGGGCATTCGCGATCTGCGTCAGCAGCGCCGCACCGAAGATGAACTTGAAAGCTTGGTGGCAGAGCTGCGGGCCACACTCGAATCAACTGCCGATGGCATTCTGGTCACTGATCGCAATGGCGACGTCCGCAACTACAACCGGCATTTTGCCGCCATGTGGGATGTGCCCGAAGAGTTGCTTTTGAATCCCAATGACCGGGTCTTGCATGGCCATCTTGCCTCGCGGGTGCTCGACGCCGCGGCATACGAGACGCGCCTGCGGACAATTGCTGAGAGTCCCTTGCTGGAAACCACTGATGTCTTGATACTGATCACCGGGCGTTTACTGGAGCGGGTGTCACGGCCGCAATTCAGCAGAGGTCAAGCGACCGGTCGGGTGTTCTCGTTTCGGGACATCACGCAAAGTGTTGATGCCCAGTCCAGACTGCGTCTGGCGGCCAAAGTGTTTGAGTCGAGCGTGGATGCCATCTTCATCACGGATCCGGATCTGACTATTCTGGCTGCCAATCCGGTTTGTGAGCGTTTGGCAGACACTTCTCAAGCTCAATTGCTTGGGGAATCCGCCAGGAATTTATTTCAGGATCCATGTGACCCTGAACTGATGGTTCGTGTGGAACAAGTGCTGCGCGACGAGGGCTTCTGGCGCGGGCAGGTCTGGCTTGACCGTGCCGGTCGCGCCGCTTGTGCCGTGCATCTGTCCTGGGTTTTGTTGCGTGACGAGGACGGCGCTGTTTTGCACACCATTTGCTTCTTCAAGGACCTGACCGAAGAATTGGCGGCCCAAAAACGCATTGAACAACTGGCTTACAGCGACGCCCTGACCGGTCTGCCCAATAAATTATTGTTGTCACAGCGAGTCGGCTTTGCCTTGCGCATGGCCGAGCGCCACGGCTCGCAGTTTGGTGTTTTCTTTCTGGATCTGGATCACTTCAAGAATATCAATGACTCGATGGGGCATGTGTTTGGCGACCGGGTTCTGATCGAGGTGGCGGAGCGTATCAAACGTTGTTTGCGTGACGCCGACACCTTGTGTCGGCTCGGTGGCGACGACTTTGTCATTTTTGTCCAGGAAATTGATGCCCGTGGCGCTGAAGTGTTGGCACACCGCATTCTGGGCCTGATGGCGCAGGCTTTTCTGATCGAGGAAACCAGCTTTTCGGTTGGGTGCAGTATGGGGATCGCACTGTATCCGGCCGATGGCCGCTCGCTCGATGAGTTGATCAAGTGCGCCGACACGGCGATGTATCTGGTCAAGGAGCGCGGTCGCGGCAGTTTCCGTTTTTATCAACCGCAGATGAACGTTGATTTGCTGTCGCGCATGAAAATGGACCATGCCATGCGCCGGGCCATGGAGCAGGGTCTGTTCCGGCTGCACTACCAGCCGCAAATTTCCCTGGCCACCGGCCAGTTGGTGGGCGTGGAGGCGCTGATTCGCTGGTTGGATGGCGAACTGGGCAATGTGTCACCCGTGTTGTTCATTCCCCTGGCAGAGGAATCGGGCTTCA
>NZ_JAQTMS010000102.1 GCF_028714215.1 Rhodoferax sp.
CTTCATCGCCGCCCGCGCCAGATTCGGAAGCATGGGTCAGATACAAAGCCAGCGCGATCAGTGCAATGCTTGCGCCGAGATAGACCAGGTCCAGCGGTGTACCCAGACGCATGTTCAGCGCATTCTCGAACAGTGTGACGATCATGATCATCAGGATCACTTTGGCCAGGCGCGATTTAAGGTCATCCAGATTATTGATGACCAATATTTTGCTGGAAGACTTGCTGCCGTGCGCCTGGTCGATATCGCTGATGAACAGTTCGTACAGTCCCAGCGAAAAAATCAGCATCACCGTCGCCAGCAGGTAACCGTCCACCACCTCAACAATGTGCGACACCGTGCTGTCATGCAATGCCTTGCGCGCCTCGGCAGTCAGACCGGCGTCGGCGTAATGCAAAGCATGGCTGAACAAGTTCACCACATCCACGGTGGCCATGTAGAAAATCGCAATCCCCGCCAGCAGGCTGCCGATCACCGCCGTCAATATGATGAAGCGGCTGTTCCACAACGCCCCCTCGAATAATTTCTCAATAAACCCCATGCCATGCTCCCGACAATAAAAACGTCGCGCATTAAAGCGTAAATGGTCACCCCAATGCAAGCAACCCGGAAGAAAACCCCAGAAACCCGGATTTGCGGGTATCCACCGCGCGGATCGCCCGCCAGAAACCGCTCATCCCGGCTGATCCGGAACCAAACCCGGCTACCCCAGGCTGCCGGCCAAGTCAAATTATTTATCAAATTATCCAGGCCAAAATAGTGCTTGCAAAAAAATATCGACACACTAGAATTAGTCGAAAATCAGAGGGGGACCACTAGATATAGTGGTTTTTTAATTTTATGGGCTGCATAGCCCGGCTAATCCAAGGGGGGGGCGCACCGTGCTCGTTATGGAAAAAGTTTCTTCTTCAACATCCACCCGCAACAATTCCGAATCCTCCGCTTCACCCGGCACGGCCCGGGCTGAATCGTCAAAGACCGCTGCAACTCCTCCGCTGGACGACCAGCCAGCGGACAACCCGGTCTCCGCAGGAAAGACTGGCATGCCACAGGAAATCAGCACCGAAGTATTGCTGGAAAAATATGCGGAGCCCGGTGAAACCTCTGTTCAGGATGTACGCCGCCGCGTGGCGCGCGGCCTGGCGCAGGCCGAAAAATCGGAACAGCGCGCCAAATGGGAAGAGGAGTTTTTCCTGGGGCAGGAAAACGGTTTGGTGCCCGCCGGCCGCATCAACTCGGCGGCCGGTTTGAAGATTCATGCAACCCTGATCAACTGCTTTGTGCAGCCGGTGGGCGACGCGATCTCCGGCATCAGTAACGGCAAGCCGGGTATTTACGATGCCTTGCAGCAGGCCGCGGAAACCATGCGGCGCGGCGGCGGGGTCGGTTATGATTTTTCGTCCATTCGCCCCGAAGGCGCGATGGTCAAGGGCACGAATTCACGCGCCAGCGGGCCGATCTCCTATATGCGTGTGTTTGACCGTTCCTGCGAAACCGTCGAATCGGCCGGTGCACGGCGCGGTGCACAGATGGGTGTGCTGCGCTGCGACCATCCCGACATCGAAAGATTCATCCACGCCAAGGACAAGGGCGACCTGCGCAACTTCAACATTTCCGTGGGGGTCACGGATGCCTTGATGCACGCCGTGGCAAACAACGAAGACTTCGAACTGGTGCATGCCGCGGAGCCTGCCGCCGCACTCAGGGAACAAGGCGCCGCACAACGCGCCGACGGCAAGTGGGTATACCGCAAAGTGCCAGCTACCGAACTGTGGAAACAGATCATCGAAAGCACCTACGACCATGCCGAGCCGGGCGTATTGTTCATCGACCTGATGAACCGCGACAACAACCTGTCCTACATCGAGTTGATCGAGGCCACCAATCCATGCGCCGAGCAGCCGCTGCCTTCCTACGGCTGCTGCTGCCTGGGCTCGGTCAACCTGACCTGCATGGTGGACAACGCCTTCACCGCCCAGGCCACCTTCAACTACGAAAAATTCAGGAAGCTGATCCAGGTCGGCGTGCGCATGTTGGACAACGTGCTGGATGTCACCTCTTGGCCGTTGCCCGAACAGCAGAAGGAAGCGGCAAACAAGCGGCGTATCGGGCTGGGCTATACCGGGCTCGGCGATGCACTGGTGATGCTGGGCCTGCGCTACGACACCGACGCGGCGCGCACACTGGCCGCCGACCTCACGCGCTTCATGCGCGACGAGGCCTATCTCGCCTCGGTAGACCTGTCCATCGAGCGCGGCGCCTTCCCGCTGCTGGACACCGAACAGTATCTCGCCGCACCGCGCTTCGCCTCGCGGCTGCCGGAAGAAATCAAGGCCAAGATACGCAAGCACGGCATCCGCAACAGCCACCTGCTGTCGATTGCGCCCACCGGCACCATCTCGCTGGCGTTTGCCGACAACGCCTCCAACGGCATCGAGCCGCCGTTCTCCTGGTTCTATACGCGCAAGAAACGCATGATGGACGGCAGCACCAAGGATTACCCGGTGGAAGACCACGCTTGGCGCGTCTACAAGGAACAGGGCGGCGATGTGGACAACCTGCCGGCCGCGTTCGTCACCGCGCTGGAGATCTCGGCGATCGACCACATGAAGATGGTGGCCGCCGTCGCGCCGTTCATCGACACGGCGATCAGCAAGACGGTCAACGTGCCGGCCGACTACCCCTACGAGGACTTCAAGGACCTCTACACGGAAGCGTGGAAGGCCGGCCTGAAAGGCCTCGCGACCTATCGCCCCAACAGCGTGCTGGGCTCCGTGCTGTCCGTCACGCCGGCCAAGAAGGAAGAGCAGCCGCAAGACCTGCTGTTCGACCAGGACCGGCGCATCGTGCTGGAGGCTGCGCCCAACCCGACTCTCGCGTCGCTGCGCTGGCCGGGCCGGCCGGAATTGCCAAGCGGCAGCGAAGGCTGGGTCTCCCAAGTGGTGGATCATCCGCTCGGCAGTTTCGTCGTTTTTGTTTCCCACACCATGAATGGCAAGAATCATCCGTTCGAGGTCTGGGTGAACGGCGGGGAACAGCCGCGCGGGCTGGGCGCGCTGGCGAAATCACTGTCGATGGACATGCGTGCGCGCGACCCGGTGTGGCTGCGCATGAAGCTGGAAATGCTGATGAAGACCGCCGGCGACGACACCTTCGACATGCCGATGCCGCCCGACGGCGAAGTGAAGCGCATGCCCAGCCTGGTGGCGGCATTTGCGCACCTGCTGAAATTCCGCATCGAAACGCTGGGCGCACTGGAAGTCGGCGAAGGCATCACCACCCCGATGATGGACGCGCTGTTCGCCAAGAAGGAACCGAAGACCGGCACCGACGGCACGATGAGCTGGACGGTGGACATCTCCAACGCCGGCA
>NZ_JAQTMS010000103.1 GCF_028714215.1 Rhodoferax sp.
AGGTGGAGCACGTGGTCACGTTTCCAAGAAATGAGGATTTGACCGCGACGGGATAGTTTTCAAGTTACACCCTTTACACAAACTCCATAGCATCTGCCTAGGTGCAAGCCTAGAATTTTTGTTCTTTCATATGAACAGGAGTGCCCCATGAAAATCAGTAAATCATCTTTAGCCAAGTGCTTGTTTTCGGCTGCCATGCTGTCCGGACTGGGTGTCATGGCTCAGACCGCTACTGCGCCAACTCCCGTGACGCAGACGGCCCCCAAGCAAGACTTCGCGACCGACTTGGCCAAGGCAAACCTTGCAAAGCAAGGCATCACCAACCCGACCAGCGGCCAGCTTGCCGACGCTGTCAAAAGCATTCAAGACCAGCGCGCCAGTGGCCTGGGTTGGGGGCAGATCGCCAACTCCATGGGCGTGAGGCTGGGTGACGTTGTCAGTGCAGCCAATCGTTCAAGCATGGCTGAAAGTGCTGGCAAGCCCGGTGCCGCTGGCAGTGGCAAAGCCGGCGGTGCCGGTATGTCTGGAAGTGCAGGTGCATCTGGAAGTGCGGGCGGCATGGGCGCTGGTCATGGCGGCATGGGTGGAGGTGCTGGGGGCAAGAAGTAAGCTCTAGATTGCCACAGAGGGTCCGCCTGATGAACTGATTGCGCACCCCGATATACCCGACACCCGGCCACTGTGCCGGGTATTTTTTTGTCCGTCCCTTATCGATGTGCAAAATTCGACACGGTGACTAATTCGCGTACAGGTTTGTTGTTTGAGGGTGTTGTCAGCAATGCGCAAAGACCCGGCCTTGGTGCCGGTTGGAGCGATCAATCGCCTGCGCGTCGGGGCTGGTTCGCTGGATGGCTGTTTCAGGCAGTGTTGTCAAATCCCGACGGTTAAATTAACCCACGAGTCCGGAAGCCACAGCAGAATTTGACTCTCCATCCATTTGTCACCGCCCGTCAGAATCGCGACTCCCAGGGCACCGAGCAGCAGTGCGAAACCGTGTCGCACACGTTCAATGCGTGCGAGCACCCAATCTCGCACACGCATGAAGCCAGTGCGGGAAGCATCGGCCACCGCCATCAGCGGAATAGCCGCTGGATTCTTTGGGTTAACAACGCTGCCGGGTTAACTGCCGCCGAACAGACTCTGCCTCCAAGGCATCCGTGTCGGCAATCCAGTCGATGGGTATCAGACTCAGCACTTCCAGACCACGGTCTTGCAAGGCCTGCGTCAAGTTGGATCGCCGCGCCAAACGTTTGTCGCGTTGGACGAGCAGTTCATTGATCAAAGGGCGATACAAGCGAACAAAGCCCGTCAACCAGCGGCATGATTGTTCATGCCCTTCGATCTCGCCCATCGCGAACCGATCAATGCAAGCCATGGTGGCTGCTGCATCAAACCAGTGGCCATCCGTGACCCATTGGTTCACAGTGAACAGCCCAACAGGCAGGCCACGCGCGTCAAGCGAGATGGCAAATAGATGAGTCGGCTCGGTGCGATTCCATCTGGGCCTGCCAGGCTTCACGTACCGTCTGCGCCCAGTCGCCGTGCTGTGCCAAAACAAGTGCAAATGCCCGTGTTCCTGGTCGCCGTCCCTATGAGAATGGTAGTAAAACTGGGAGCCACGTTGGGTGTCAACCAGGTCGTCTGCTGGGTAGTGCTCAAACTGAAGCACTTCGCGATCCGCAATCCAGCTTTGAATCAGGGAACCACGCTCCGCTGTCACGGTTACGAACGCCAAGACACTGGCGCGCGCGTCCCGTAGCGCCCTGGCGATCTGCGTGTCGGAAGCAGCGCGCCAATTTCGCCGGAGATGTGTTGAAGCGGTCATGCTCAAGAATGCAGCGCCGGTGACCAAGTAGTCACCGGGGAGCGAAAGCGAAGAAAACTATGACTTGGCAGCGCAGGCGCCGCATTTGGCTTTCATCCTTTTGGCTTTGGCTTTTGCCGCATGTGCCTTGCTGGCAGCGCATTGGGGCTTGGCTGCACCACACTTGGCCTTGCAGGCGCCGCATTTGGCCATGTTGGTCTTGGGGCCGCACTTTGCGCCGGCGCAACCTGCAGCCATGACATTGCCAGACAGTGCGGCGGCAGTGACTACGGCAGAGGCGATCGTCTTGGCGATTGTGGATGAGAGATGGTTCATAGAAAAGTCCTTGGAGGGTTGAACGGGTGAGATTGGCGAAAAACGCAGAAAGTCAAGTGGAAACGCGACTTTCATGGGCATAGTCGTTTGAGCCTTGACAATACTTACACGGTCATCCGGAAATTTGTGAGCATGCGCGATTGCGAACTCCAACAATGGCGTGTTCACGTCAAATTGCCCCAGCGGTGTGTAACAAATCCGGTGGTCGTGGCGACTAATCCGCATGTCATCAATGCAGAAAGAGTTCAATGTCTAAAACTGTTCTTATCGCCCGCCCGCACACTTTTATCGTCGCCGTTATGAAACCTTTCCTGGAGGAAAACGGCTATGCCACCGATAAATTGGAGCACATCAGTGGTCTGCAAAGTCAGTCTACGGGTGCAGTTGGAGCCGTCATTTCTCTCGCCTTGTCGTCTTCGATCATTGAGTCTGCAGAAGAGGTATTTCTGAAATTGAAGAGCATGGCGCCTCGGACACCCGTCCTGTTTGCCGCCATGCTGTCGCTGGAGCAAGCACGTCCTGCGCTGGAGCGCATCGCGAAACAGGCAGGGCTCCAGGCCACCATCCTCGGCGTGGATGCAACCTCTGCCGCCGCCGCTCAATTGGGGCGCCAGGAGACGTTTCTGTATCTCAGCAAAGATGACCTGACATTTCCCGAGCGCCGTGCCATCGCCGCACGTCTGATACAGCGCCAATTTCGGTAAGAACATTTGTGACCAAGAGACTTGTTTTGGTAGGAGGTGGTTACGCGCACTTGTCGGTGCTGCGTGCCCTGGCGAAAAAGCGGCCCGAAGGAATAGATGTTGTCCTGATCACGCCTTCAAAACATCAGCACTATTCAGGCATGTTGCCCGGCTGGGTGGCTGGGCATTACAGCCAAGCCGAGTGTCGTGTTGACCTCGACCCGCTGGTTCGGGCGGCCGGTGTCCACCTTGTTCTCGAGCAGATTGTCGGTATGAACGCAGCGCGTCGGTGTGTTGCATTGACCAATGGTCAGCATCTTGAGTACGACTTGTTGTCGCTCGACGTTGGCAGCGAAACCGACACCTCCTGGTTGGAAACCCTGGGGGACAAGCTTTTGCCAGTGAAGCCGCTGGACAATTTCTTCGCGCGTTGGCCGCACGTTCTTGCGGCAGCCAAGGCTTTGAGGGGCTACAGATTGGTGGTCGTCGGCGGTGGTGCCGCTGGGGTCGAGATGGCGCTTGCGGTGCAACA
>NZ_JAQTMS010000104.1 GCF_028714215.1 Rhodoferax sp.
TTCTTGAAATGATCAATGTCCATCATCAACAGCAACGCAGACTCACCTGAGCGGGCCACAGCATCAATTTCGCTCCCCAGTACATGGCGGAAATGACGTCGGTTGGCCAAACCCGTCAGCGGGTCTTTGAGGGAGAGTTCGCACAGCTGGTCGATGACTCTCTGCAGGTACTGGGTGCGGGATTCATCCGGTTCGGGCAAACTGCCAGACGCATCATGCTCCAGCAACGCACGTGCATCATCCAGACGCAAATCATGCAGGTCGATCATGGCGGATACAGTTTCAGAAGTCACGGAATATTGGTGTGATGGCGAACCAGTCTAACAGGAACATTCTTGAATCTTGACCAAAAGTTCACCGGTTTTCTACCCATTAGCTGGGCTTTGGTGGTTCCAGGACCGGCGCAGCCCTTGAACTTATTGCACTGACAATCAACGAGATGAATCAAACAATCTTGGGCCATGAGCCGCGAAAAACCGTACGCTTCTTGTTGTTGGTTCTCTTCATGGTCGCAACCCATGTGCAGGCGAAAACAATCTTTACTGGCAACGTCTCATTTGTCTCTGACGGTGACACGCTCTGGGTCCGTCCGGACGCAGGGGGGCCACCCCGCAAGCTGCGCATTGACGGCATTGATGCACCTGAGATCTGCCAGACCGGTGGCGAGGCCGCGCGTGAGGTGCTCAGGCAGTTGGCGCTGCACCAACATGTCGAGGTCACGATTCGGCGCCATGACGATTACGGACGAGGACTGGCGCGCATTCGACTCGATGGCCATGATCTGGGCGCGCAGATGGTGCAGGCGGGCCAAGCCTGGTCCTACCGCTGGCGTCGCGCCCTGGGGCCGTACGCGGCCGAAGAAACCCTTGCAAGGCAGACACGATTGGGCTTGTTTGCGCAGGACCAAGCCGAATTGCCACGTGATTTCCGCCAACGGCACGGTTCGTGTCATGACGCGCCGCGATAACTCCGGGGTATCAGTGCGCCGCGCCGCAGATGGGGCAGTCGGTCTGGCGTGCGACACGCACTTCAGTGAACTCCATCGCGCGGCCATCGAGCATCAGCAGGCGCCCGGTGAGGGGGGTGCCGACAGCGCTGAGCAGCTTGAGCGCTTCAGCCGCTTGCAGGGAGCCGATGATGCCCACCAGCGGTGCAAAAACGCCCATCGTGGCGCAGCGTGTTTCTTCAAAGGTGTTATCCGGGGGGAAGACACAGGCGTAACAGGGCGAGTTGGCGTCGCGCGGGTCATAGACACAAATCTGACCATCAAAGCGGATGGCCGCGCCCGATACCAGCGGCTTGCGGTGTTTCACACAAGCCGCATTGATGGCGTGGCGCGTGGCAAAGTTGTCGGAGCAGTCCAGCACCACGTCGGCCTGCGCCACCAGGGTGTCCAGCAGCGCCGCATCGGCGCGTAGCATGATCGGCGTGACTTGCACGTCGGGGTTGATGGCGGCAATGGCAGTTTGAATTGACAGCACCTTGGGCTGGCCGACACGCTCCATGGTATGCGCGATCTGCCGCTGCAGATTGGTCATGTCCACGTGGTCGTGGTCAGCCACCGTGATGTGCCCGACGCCAGCCGACCCCAGGTAAAGGGCAACCGGTGAGCCCAAACCACCCGCACCCACGATCAAGGCATGACTGGCCAAAATCTGCGCCTGGCCTTCAATCCCGATCTCGTTCAGCAGGATGTGGCGCGAGTAGCGCAGCAGTTGCTCGTCCGTCATGCGCGGGCTTTCACTCTTCCTTCTTTTCTTCGGGACGCTCGACCAGGGTCTTGCTGGCCAGGACAGTCTGACCTTTGAGTTGGTTGATGGCCTGGATCAGCTGAAAATCCTTGTCGGAGCCGTACTCCGGCAGCTTGCGCTCGGCCAGGGGCTTTTTAAGTTCGTCCTCCAGCTTTTTAAGCGCATCTTCCCGAACCTTATCGCTGACGCTACCTTTCTTTTCGTCACCCTGGCCGTTGCTCAGGTGTTTCTCCAGATCCGCCTCGCGCGTGCGCAGCGCGGCAAACAGATTGCCCTCGGCGGTTTCGTCCACCATGACGTCGGGCACGATGCCCTTGGCCTGAATCGAATTGCCGCTGGGCGTGTAGTAACGGCTGGTGGTGAGCTTCAGGGCAGCCGTCGGGCAGTTGTCCATGCGAAATCCAGAGTCCAGGCAGACTGCGGTTTGCACCGAACCCTTGCCAAAAGTCTGATTGCCCATCAGCTTGGCGCGCTTGTGATCTTGCAGCGCCCCGGCGACGATTTCGCTGGCTGAGGCGGAGCCTTCATTGACCAATACCACCAGGGGCACGCTTTTGAGTGCGCCCTTGGTCACGTCAGCCAGGTGCTTGAGCGGATCTGCGCCGCTACGGCGCTGGTAATACTCGGGCGCCGCTTTGTAGGTGAATTTGCTCTCTGCCAACTGGCCGTTGGCCGATACCACCGTCACGTTGGCCGGTAAAAAAGCCGCCGAAATGGCCACGGCAGCGTCCAGATAGCCGCCTGGATCATTGCGCAAGTCAAGCACCAAGCCCTTGAGATGAGGCTCCTGCTTGTAAATTTCTTCCATCTTGCGCGCGAAGTCTTCCACCGTGCGTTCCTGGAACTGGCTCAGGCGAATCCAGGCGTAACCCGGTTCGATCACCTTGCTGCGTACCGACTGGGTGCGGATTTCTTCGCGCACGATCGGGACTGGGAAGGTCCTATTTTCGGATTTGCGAAAAATGGTCAGCAGCACTTTGGTATTGGGTTCCCCGCGCATGCGCTTGACGCCTTCGCTCAGCGTCAAACCCTTGACCAGGGTGTCATTGATCTTGATGATCAGGTCATTGGGTTTGATGCCGGCCCGAAACGCGGGCGAGCCTTCAATCGGGGACACCACCTTGATCAAGCCATCTTCTTGCGAGATTTCGATGCCGACGCCGACAAATTTGCCGGTTGTGCCCTCGTTGAAATCCTTCAGCGCCTTTTTGTCGAGGTAGACCGAATGCGGGTCCAGCCCCGCCACCATACCGGCGATGGCATCGGTAATCAGCTTTTTGTCGTCCACCGGTTCCACGTAGTTGCTCTTGACGATGCCAAAAACGGCCGCCAACTGCTGCAATTCCTCTAGCGGCAAAGGTGTCAGCGTGCCGCGCGCCACGGTCTGCAGCGACACCGTGGTCAAGGCGCCCGCCATGACACCAATTGAAATCCAACCGGTAATTTTCAGTTTATGACCCATATATTCCTCTAATCAGTTGGGGACAGAGCTTGTTCGCTGCGCGTCACTGCGGTCTGTCCCGCAAAGTCTCATGTTGCTCAAGCGAAGAGCTTACTTCGCTTTGCAGAGTGATGG
>NZ_JAQTMS010000105.1 GCF_028714215.1 Rhodoferax sp.
AATCAGGCCCAGATGACCGAACGCATCGAGATCGATGCCGCCTGAAAACTGGTATTGAAAAACTGCGGCGTTTCGCTGGCATCGACGGCCCCGGCCGTATAAAGCAGGGGCAAAAAATGCTCGTGGGTGGGATGTGACTGTTTTGCAGCCGCCCCGAGCGCCTGGAAATTCTGTAGCGCAGCCAGATTCCCGTTCTGCAAATAGTCGGCCATGGTTTGGTCAAATTCAAGCGCCCAGTCATACGCCTGATTCGGCCCGGCGCCCATTTGCAGGGTGCGCAAGTTGTGCACCATGTTGCCGCTGCCCACAATCAGCACGCCACGTTCGCGCAGACCTTTGAGTTGCTGGCCCAGCGCATAGTGCTCTGCAGGGGGGCGACTGTAATCCATGCTGAGTTGAATGACCGGCACATCGGCAGCAGGAAACATTGGCTTGAGCACGGACCATGCACCATGGTCAAGACCCCATTCCTGAAAATCGAGTGACAGGGGCTTGGCGCTGCCCGGCTGACGCAGGCACTGGCTGATTTCCTGTGCGGCTTGCGGAAAACCCGGGGCCGGATACTGCTGATCGAAAAGCGCCTGCGGGAAACCGCCAAAATCGTGAATCGTTTTGGGCTGGGTCATGGCGGTCAGCCACCAGCCGTTTGTGAGCCAATGGGCAGAGATACACACAATGAGCTGTGGCATGGGCCATTGCACACCAAATTTGGCCCCCAGCGATTGCCAGCTGCGACGATATTCGTTGTCTTCAATGGCATTCATGGGGCTGCCATGGCCCAGAAAAATGACCGGCATTTTGCCTGTTTTTTTCAGCGCCTGGACAGGGCCGAAGGCGCTAGCATCTGACATGACAGTCATCAAATCTCCAAGAATTAGCGACACCACTGGCGCCGTGGCACCCGTGGCCAAAACCCTACGCCTTGCGACGCCAGCAGTGTCCTTGATTTTCCTTTATAAAGTGTCCATCAAGCGAGAATATTGCCCGGTTTGAGCCTTGCAGAAGCCTGACGGATGACTGGGAAATTGGTGCTTTCACTCCTGCGCAATACCCGTCAAAACTGTTATATTGCACTGCAACATTTCTAGAAAGTAAATTCATCGTGCTGTACAAGATCTACGAAACCCAACGCTCTCTGATGGAGCCTTTCTCGGACCTGGCGCACTCTGCCTCCAAGGTCTACGGTAATCCGCTGTCCGTGTTCGGACAAAACCCGTTTGCCCAGCGTATTTCTGCTGGCTACGATTTGATGCATCGCTTGGGCAAAGATTACGAAAAGCCGGAATTTGGCTTGCGCACGGTCGATGTGGATGGGGTCGAAGTCGCCATTCATGAGCGTGTAGAGATTGACAAGCCCTTTTGTGAGTTGCGCCGCTTCAAGCGTTTCACTGACGACCAGACCACACTCGGAAAGCTCAAAGGGCAGCCCGCAGTGTTGATCGTGGCGCCCCTGTCCGGTCACTACGCCACGCTGCTGCGCGATACCGTCAAGACCATGCTCAAAGATCACAAGGTCTACATCACCGACTGGAAGAATGCGCGCCTGATTCCCCTGTCAGAAGGTGAATTCCATCTGGACGACTATGTGAACTATGTGCAAGAGTTCATCCGCCATTTGCAGGGCATTTACGGCAATTGCCATGTGGTGAGCGTATGCCAGCCCACGGTGCCGGTGTTGGCAGCCGTTTCCCTGATGGCCAGTCGCGGTGAGTTGACGCCCTTGAGCATGACCATGATGGGCGGGCCCATTGATGCCCGCAAATCGCCCACGGCCGTGAACAACCTGGCGATGAACAAGAGTTTTGAGTGGTTTGAGAACAACGTGATTTACCGCGTTCCCACCAACTTTGCCGGTGCTGGTCGGCGGGTCTACCCCGGTTTCCTGCAGCATTCGGGCTTTGTGGCCATGAATCCAAGCAACCACGCCAAGAGCCACTACGACTACTTCAAGGACCTGATCAAGGGCGACGACGCGAGCACCGAAGCGCACCGCAAGTTCTATGACGAGTACAACGCCGTGCTGGACATGGACGCCAACTACTACCTGGAAACAATCCGGGTCGTGTTTCAGGAGTTCTGCCTCCTCAACGGCAGCTGGAATGTCAAGGGCGTGGACGGAAAAATTGAACCGGTCCGCCCGCAAGACATTATCTCCACCGCCCTGTTCTCGGTCGAAGGCGAGCTTGACGACATCTCCGGCTCCGGCCAGACCGAGGCCGTGCACAGCATCTGCAGTGGTGTTGCCAGCTCGGAGCAAAAACACCTGGAAGTCAAGGGCGCCGGACACTTTGGCATCTTCAGCGGCCGGCGCTGGCGCGAGATGGTGTACCCAGCGGTCAAATCGTTCATCCTCAGTCACCAACCGGTAGCCGCAAAACCGGCACCGATGATCGATCCGGTCACCCCTGCGAAAATTGAGAAAAAACCATCGGTAGCCTCCGTCAAACGGGAGGAAGTAGCTACAAAAAATGTAGCAGGCAAGCCTCTACGCAAAAAGTAATGACCACGTTAGCCGCCCAAATCCTGGCGGTGTTGCCCCAGACCCAGTGCACCCGCTGCGGCTACCGGGACTGCGCCGCCTACGCGCAGGCGGTGTCTACAGGAACAGCGGGTATCAACCAATGCCCGCCCGGCGGCGAGCAAGGCATTGCGTGGCTGGCGACCATCACCGGCCAAGCATTTCAAGCGCTGAATCCGATCCATGGCAGCGAGACACCGCGCAGCGTTGCGTTCATCGATGAAAACTGGTGCATCGGCTGCACACTGTGCATCGAAGCTTGTCCCACTGACGCCATTTTTGGCAGCAACAAGTTGATGCACACGGTTATCGAGGCCTATTGCACCGGTTGTGAGTTGTGTCTGCCGGTCTGCCCGGTGGACTGCATCCAACTGGAGAACCTGCCAAAAACAGCCACCGGCTGGGCGGCTTGGTCACGACAGCAGGCTGATTTAGCCCAACGTCGCTATGCATTTAGTAGCTATAGACGTAGTAAGGACGGTGGCTTGAGCCTTGAAAAGCCTGAAGAAGAACGTCGCACGACAGCGACTCTGACCAACCCTTCATTGCACACTGACGTCACCGTCCAGCAACAAAAAAGCGCGGTCATTGAAGCGGCCTTGGCCCGCGCACGGGTGAAACGTGACACCGCAACAAGCGCTGCGTCAACCCAC
>NZ_JAQTMS010000106.1 GCF_028714215.1 Rhodoferax sp.
CCGCAGGGCGCCGCCCGGGCGGGAACTGTTGCCATCCATCAGCACGGCTTCTGACGGATTCCTGGCCCGGTTCAACTTCGATTGGATATCTTTGTAGTCCTTGTTGTAGGTCGCCATGTATTGATACACCGCCCCGGCCTTGTCCAATTGGCGCTTGCGCTCAAAGTCAAGTGCCAGGCGGTACAAATCGCCCATCACCGCCTCTGCCAGGGGCACGCGGCGGAACCGGTCAAAGGCCATGTCGAGTTGCCCCTGTCCTTGCAGCGCCAAGCCCATCATGCGCCTGGTTTCAGCCGACTCTTCATCCGGCTTGAGCTTGTCGGCCTCCGTCATCAAGAACCGTTTGGTCGTCAGGGCCAGATGGCCGATCAGCAGCAGCGTCGCCGGAAACACCAGCTTCAACCACAGCCCAGCGCCCGACAACAGGCCAAACTCGGTGCCCAGTAAAACCGCCAACAACAGCAGGGTGGATACGGCTGCCCGACCCGCCGGCAGGCGTGGCAAGGCGGCAATGAGATAGGCGCTGACCAGGAGCAAAACCGCCAGACTGGCCCCGGCACCCCAGACTGGCTGAACAATAAAGTGTTCGCCCAAGATGCTCGACGTCACGTGCGCAATCGCTTCCGCGGGCGACAAGGCCGGGTTGCCAGGCACAGGGAACTGGGTACCCGCGCCCGTTGCCGTCACCCCAATGATGACAATCTTGTCTGCATATTTGGAGGCCGGGATTTTGCCGCTGAGCACATCGTCAAAAGAATCCACGCTAAAGGCCGGTTTGCCGTCACGCCCTTGATAGAACTGGGGCAACATGCGCGCCGCCGCATCGGTTTTTACGCGCAGTTGGCCGATTTGCACTGATTCATCCTCATGGAGCGTGATATCGGCCGTGCTCAGGTTGAGACTTTGGGTGGCGGCCAGTAGCGCCACCGAGGGAACCGCCTTACCGTCGTAATTGACCAACAGGGGCTCAAATCGAACGGCGCCGTCCACGTCCTGCGTCTGGTTCAGGTGACCGATGCCGGCTGCGACCGCCCCCAGGCGTTCGATGGGCTGCTGCCCTCTGAGCGCTGGTAGCGAGAAGCCGCTGTTTTCATCGAGCGCACTCTTGAGCGCAAACGCGGGCAGGGGCTGCTCGGCGTTGCCCTGCGGTTCGCCCAAGGTGAAATACGAAGCCAGGATGACGTTGCCGGCGCTTTTGAGACTCGCAGCCAGTTGGCCATCGGTGTCGAGTGCTGTCTCGGCCTCGGCCATCAACCGCGCCAGCTGTCCGCTCCGAGCGGAGGGGGTGCCGGCTGGATCGGCGTCGGCGCCCAGCACCTCCTTCAAGCTGCGAATGTAGCTCAGAGCCCCGTCGACCTGGGGTTCAAAAAAGAACACGGTATAAACCACAACCCTGGATTTGGCGGTCGCCAACTTGTCAATCAACTGGGCGTGAACATCACCTGGCCAGGGCCAGCGACCGATGTTGGCAATACTCCGATCATCGATGGCGATGACGGCGATCCGGTCGGACGGCTGGTGCGAGTTGCTGGTGTTGGTGCTGGCGAAGTCATAAAACCGCCGTTCCAAGGTGCCTATAAAGTCGCTGCCCAGGTACAGCAGCACCACGATGAGCACAACCAAGACACCCACAAACCCGTCGGTGCGCCAGAAAGAACCCGATTCAGATAAAGAAGATTTCGCCACCCGGCACCTTTAACCCTTTGTGTAGCTGAAACCGATCAGCGGCGCACCAGCCCGCAAGATGTCAAACGCAAAGATCCAGCGCACGGCTACGGTAGCAGATGGAACCACCGTCAACAAGAGGCATCTTGACGAAATTTCG
The DNA here is from genome assembly GCF_028714215.1 of Rhodoferax sp. GTDB lineage: Bacteria > Pseudomonadota > Gammaproteobacteria > Burkholderiales > Burkholderiaceae_C > Rhodoferax. The sequence goes on from NZ_JAQTMS010000106.1 coordinate 1,826, forward strand.
CAGCTTTATGCAAAAAATGCCGAACAAGCCACGGCCAGCAACAAGCCTGCGTGCGCCTTGGCATCGACTCAGGTGGGTGCTTGCCGGCGCTTCTTGAGCGCCGCTCCCATCGCCAGCACGCCCAGCGCGCCCACCAAGCCGAAGCCGTAGTGCCACACCATGGACTGGGGTAAATAGTTTTGCACGGCGGGATCACTGTGCGCCATGGTGCCGGCAATCCACCCCAGCAACATACCACCCACCGTGATGATCACCGGGAAGCGGTCCATCAGTTTGAGCACCAGTTGACTGCCCCAGATAATGATCGGAACGCTGACCAGCAAACCAAAAATCACCAGCGGCAACTGGTGCTGGCTGCCAGCGCCTGTGGCCGCACCGGCGATGGCGATGACGTTGTCGATGCTCATCACCAGATCGGCAATGATCACGGTCTTGACCGCCGCCCACAGCTTGTCACTGGCCTGAATACTGTTGTGCCCGTTTTCGTCCTGCGGCAGCAGCAGCTTGACACCGATCCACAACAACAAGGCGGCACCGACCACTTTCAAAAATGGCACCTGCAGCAAAGTCAAGGCGAAGGCGATCAGGATGACACGCAGCACAATCGCCCCCGCCGTTCCCCACAAAATGCCCTTGAGGCGCTGGTGCACCGGCAGCTGGCGGCAAGCCAGGGCGATCACCACGGCATTGTCACCGCCGAGCAAAATATCGATCATGATGATCTGACCGACAGCGAACCAAAAGTGAGCGGTGAGAAATTCTTCCACGGTGCTGGGTCTCTTTGAATGCCTGAGGCTTATAAACAACAAAGCCGGATTGTCCCTGAGGCAATCCGGCTAGGTGGGTTGAGCGCCGCCATTGGGGCGCACCGACAAAGGCGACTCGCCTTTACAGCATGGCCTTGAGCAGCTTGGCCAGTTCGGACGGATTGCGCGTGATCTTGAAGCCGCACTCCTCCATCACCGCCAGCTTGGCTTCGGCCGTGTCGCCACCACCCGAAATCAAGGCGCCGGCGTGACCCATGCGTTTGCCCGCAGGGGCGGTGACACCGGCGATGAAGCCCACAATCGGTTTCTTCATGTTGGCTTTGCACCAACGCGCTGCGTCGGCCTCGTCCGGGCCGCCGATTTCGCCAATCATGATGACCGCATCGGTATCGGGATCGTCGTTGAACAGCCGCATGATGTCGATG
>NZ_JAQTMS010000107.1 GCF_028714215.1 Rhodoferax sp.
TTGGCAGTTAATGACAAATGGACACAGGGATCAAATTAATGTGGCAAAAATATAGGCTTCTCCGCACTGCCTGTGCAGGAGTGGCGCTGGTGGTTTCCATGACGGCGCAGGCGTACAAGACGCCGATCGAAGTACCGGCACTGCAGAGCAAACTGGCGGCGGTGGCACCGCTGATCGGCGTCGCCAAGGCGGGCAAGCGGATCGTCGCGGTGGGCCTGCGCGGGCACATTGTTTACTCGGACGACGAAGGCAAGACCTGGGTACAGGCCAAGGTACCCGTCAGCAGCGACCTGGTCGCCGTCTCGTTCGTCGATGACAAGAACGGCTGGGCGACGGGCCACTATGGCGTCGTCCTGCATACCGGCGACGGCGGGGCCACCTGGAGCAAGCAGCTCGACGGCAAGACCGCCGCGGAGATCACCGAGAAATACTATGCCGCCAAGAGCGGGGCCGAACTGACGCCCGATATCGATCGGGCAACCCGCCAGGCCAAAGCCCTGCTCACCGAGGCCAACACGCAAACGCTGCTGGGCATCCATTTTGACAACGAGCGCGAAGGTTATGTCGTGGGCACCTTCAACCGGATCTTCCGCACCGAAGATGGCGGCAAGACCTGGACCCCCTTGATGGATCGCACCGACAATCCGAAGGAACTGCATTTCTATGCCGTCTATGCGGATGACAAAGCGACCTACCTGACCGGGGAACAGGGCATGGTGTGGCGCCTGGACAAGGCCAAGAATCATTTTGTCGCGATGCAGACCCCCTACAACGGCACGCTGTTCGGCGTAATCGTCGATGGCAGCAACCTGCTGGTCTATGGCATGCGCGGCAGCCTGCTGCGCAGCGGCGACGAAGGCAAGAGCTGGGAGCGCGTTCAACTGGAAGGCAACCGTGCCGGCATCACCGGCGGAGTCGTGCTGCCCGACGGACAAATCGCCATCGTCAATCAGGCCGGCGCCGTACTGCTGAGCGGTGACCATGGCAAGACCTTCCAGCCGGCAAAAATCACCAAGCCGATGTCTTACAACGGCATCAAGCCGATAGCCGGCCGTGAGGTTGCACTGGTCGGATCAGAAGGTGTCCGGGTCGAGACGCTTCAGTAAGCAGTAAAGCCCGTCGTCATCAAGCGCTGAAAATTTCATAGGAAGCACAAGCACCGTGGATATAAGCAAGTCAGAACTAATGCCGGTTATCGCCGACCCGAAAGACTTTGACGAAGCATCGGGCAATTTACTCGAGCGGATAATCTTCAACCACCGCAAATGGATTGTCTTTGGAGCCATACTGATCACGGCTTTCTTTGCCTTCCAGCTGCGCCATCTGGTGGTCAGCGCCAGCTACGACAAGATGCTGCCGCGCAGCAGTCCCTACATCAAGAACTTCATGCAGAACCGCGACCAGTTGCGCGGACTGGGCGACTCGGTCCGCGTCGTCGTGGAAAACCCCAAGGGGGATATTTTCAACAAGGATTACCTCACCACCCTGGCCAAGATCAACGACGAGATTTTCCTGCTGCATGGCGTCGATCGCGCCTGGATGAAGTCGATCTTCACCCCGGTGGTGCGCTGGACCGAAGTGACGGAAGAGGGCTTTGCCGGGGGGCCGGTACTGCCCAATACCTATAACGGTTCACCCGAATCGATCGAGGAACTGCGCATCAACATCGGCCGCGCCGGCGTCGTGGGGAGCCTGATCTCCAACGACCTGAAATCCAACATGATCGTGATCCCCCTCATCGACAAGGATGCCGAAGGCCGGCCGGTCAACTACCATGACCTGTCGAAAAGCCTCGACGACATCCGCACCCGCTACATGGCCGGCAAGGGTGGACCGGGCACGACCCAGGTCAACGTCTACGTCATCGGTTTCGCCAAACTGGTGGGTGACCTGATCGACGGACTGTATCAAGTGATGCTGTTCTTCGTCGCCGCGGCGGTCATCGCCTCCCTCATCATTTTCTCGTTCACCCGCTGCGTGCGCAGCACGGCCCTGGTCCTGAGCTGCTCGCTGGTGGCGGTATGCTGGCAGCTGGGTCTGGTGGTGTCCTTCGGCTACGGCATCGACCCCTTCTCGATCCTGGTCCCGTTCCTGGTGTTCGCCATCGGCGTCAGCCATGGCGCGCAAAAGATGAACGGCATCATGCAGGACGTCGGCCGCGGCACGCATAAACTGATTGCCGCGCGCTACACCTTCCGCCGCCTGTTCCTCGCCGGCCTGACCGCACTGCTGGCCGATGCCATGGGCTTCGGCGTGCTGATGATCATCGACATCCCGGTGATTCGCGAACTGGCGATGACCGCCAGTCTGGGCGTTGCGGTCTTGATCTTCACCAACCTGATCCTGTTGCCGACGCTGCTCTCCTTCACCGGCGTGAGCCCGGCGGCGGCCAAGCGCAGCCTCAAGGAAGAGCAGGAAGAGGAAACCGGCAAGGGCTTTTTTGGCAAGGTGTGGGGCCTCTTGGATCACTTTACCGAACGGCGCTGGGCGGCCGGCGCCATCATCGTGGCGGTGTTAATGGCGATTGGCGGCAACTACATCAGCCACGATCTCAAGATCGGCGATCTGGATCCGGGCGCACCGGAGTTGCGCGCCAGTTCCCGCTACAACAAGGACAACAAGTTCGTGACGGACAACTTCGGCATTTCCAGCGACGTGTTCGCGGTCATGGTGAAGACCTCACCGGACAAGTGCCGCATGCCGGACGCACTGGTGGAAACCGACCGCCTGGGCTGGGCCTTGATGCAGGTCCCGGGCGTGCAGCGGGTCAATTCGATGGCGGATACCATTCGCTCGTATACCTCCGGTGCGTTTGAGGGCAACCCGAAATGGCTGACCATCAGTGAAACGCAGAACCTGATCGACCCGCAGGTCAACAATGCCCTGAACTGGAATACCGAATACATGAATTCGGATTGCTCGGTGATGCCGGTCGTGGCCTATCTTTCCGACCACAAGGCAGAAACGCTCAACCGCGTGGTCAAGGTGGTGGA
>NZ_JAQTMS010000108.1 GCF_028714215.1 Rhodoferax sp.
AAAATTGTAATTTATCAAGCATTTGTCCACAAGCCGAGAAAGGCTGCTAACGCATGCTCGTGTTGAATGCGGCGGACCACGCGTTCAAGGCGGTTCAAGAGAGAATTTGCCGTGGCCTGGAAAGTTTGCGATAATCACCGGTTCCTCTGAACGTATTGGGGGAGTTAAGACTGCGGCCCGGTAATTTTTTAAAAAATTTGCGGGCCGTCATTGAGCCCTTTAGGATTTCCAAAATGAAACGCACTTACCAACCCTCCAAGATTCGCCGCGCCCGCACTCACGGTTTTCTGGTTCGCATGAAAACCCGTGGCGGCCGCGCTGTGATCAACGCTCGCCGCGCCAAAGGGCGCAAGCGTCTGGCGGTCTGAGTCTGGCCACCCGCATAGTTTGCGACTGTGATTTGCAGTTCTGGCGCCGCTTCAAATTGCAGCGACTGAAGACGCGAAGTCAGTTTCAGGCTGTGCTGGCTGGCAGCACGGTGGCCCGAACGGCACACTTCGCTTTGCATCGCGTTGCGCTTGATGGCCCGGTGAACAGAAATAAGCCGCTGGCGTCTGTCATGGCCTCTGACTCAGCACTTTTTGCTTTGAGCGACGTGTGGCTAGGGGCCATGGTGGCCAAACGCTGGGCGAAACGGGCTGTCACACGCAATGCCATCAAGCGTCAGATCTACAGCGTGAGTTCCGAGTTTGAGGCAATGCTTCCTGTGGCTGCTCACGTCGTTCGCTTGCGCGCTGTCATTGACTCTAAACAGTTCATTAGCGCCACGTCTGCGGAGCTCAAGATGGCTGTCCGCCTGGAATTGCAGCAGCTGTTTGCACGGGCCACGGCTCGGTCGCAAGGCCTTGTGTTGATGGGTGGTGCGTCATGATCAGGGATGTGCTGGTCGGCATAGTCAAGGGCTACCGCTTGCTGTTGAGTCCCTGGCTGGGTTCGTCCTGCCGATTTGAGCCGACTTGTTCTGCCTATTCCCTGCAGGCCTTGCAAACGCATGGCGCGGCAGCAGGCAGTTATCTGACGTTGACGAGACTCGCACGTTGTCATCCCTGGTGCGCGGGCGGTTCCGATCCGGTTCCGAGTGAAAAACCCCGATTCAAAGCCCAGTTGTTTACCCAACTGATTCACCCTTCCTCTGAAAAGAAGTCTTCATGAACGATATTCGCCGCACCATTTTGTGGGTGATTTTTGGCTTTTCCATGGTCTTGCTGTGGGATCAGTGGCAGGTTTTTAATGGCCACAAAGCTACTTTTTTCCCCAGTGCGTCCAACACGGCGGCAACGGCCCACCCGACAGTGCCTGTGTCCAGTGTGCCAACGGGTGTTACTGCTGCAAATACAGTAGCTGCTGCCGCACAAATGACGGGGGCTACAGCTGGATTGACCTCTACAACTGACGCGTCCGCCGCAGCCCACGAGCGCCTGGTCGTGACAACCGATGTACTCAAGCTCACCTTTGATACCGAAGGCGCGTCGGTTGTACAAACCGAGTTTGTCAAGCACGCCGACATGGCTGACAAGAGCAAACACTTTGTTCTGCTGGAGAACAACAAAGACCATGCCTACATGGCGCAAACTGGGCTGATTGCCGGGGCGGCAGGCGGCATTTTTCCGACGCACAAGACCGTCATGACCGTCGCACCAGGGGAGCGCACGCTGCAGGATGGCCGCAATCAACTGGTTGTCCGGTTCGAATCCCCGGAGCTTGGCGGCGTCAAACTGGTAAAAACCTTCACCTTCACCCGTGGCACCTATGCGGTGGCGGTCAAGCACGAGGTGGTCAACGTTGGTGCCGCTGTGGTGTCGCCGCAGTTGTACCTGCAGTTGGTGCGCGATGGCAGCAAACCGCCGGGAGAGTCCAAGTTCTATTCCACCTTCACCGGCCCGGCGATCTATACCGAGGCCAAGAAATACCAGAAGGTTGACTTCAAGGACATCGAAAACAACAAGGTCGATGTCGAAAAAACAGCGGAAAACGGCTATGTGGCCATGGTGCAGCATTACTTTGCCAGTGCCTGGTTGCTGGGCGACGGCATCAAGCGCGATCTGTTCCTGCGCAAGGTCGATACCAATTTGTATGCGGTTGGCATGATCACCCCCTTGGACAACATTGCGCCCGGCGCCAGCAAGTCCGTGGAGGCAAGATTCTTTGCGGGTCCGCAGGAAGAGAAGGTGCTTGAGTCGCTGACGCCTGGGCTGGAGTTGGTGAAAGACTATGGCTGGTTGACCATTTTGGCCAAGCCGCTGTACTGGTTACTCCATGCGCTTGAGAGCTTTATCGGCAACTGGGGGTGGTCCATCGTCGCCCTGGTGTTGTTGTTAAAAGCGGCCTTTTACTGGCTCAATGCCAAGGCCTATGCCAGCATGGCCAAGATGAAGGCTGTGAATCCGAAGGTCACCGAAATGCGGGAGCGCCTGAAGGACAACCCGCAGCAAATGCAGCAGGAGATGATGCGCATCTACCGCGAAGAAAAAGTCAACCCCATGGGGGGCTGTTTCCCGATCATGATTCAGATCCCGGTGTTCATCGCCTTGTATTGGGTGCTTCTCGCCAGTGTTGAGATGCGCAACGCACCCTGGATACTGTGGATTCACGATCTTTCATCGCCTGATCCGTTCTACATTTTGCCGCTGGTGATGACCTTGACGACTGTGTTGCAGACCTCCTTGAATCCAGCGCCGCCGGACCCGATGCAGGCCAAGATGATGTGGTTCATGCCGCTGGCCTTCAGCGTGATGTTCTTCTTCTTCCCAGCGGGCTTGGTGCTGTACTGGATTACCAACAACATCCTGTCGATCGCGCAGCAGTGGCTCATCAACACCCGTATGGGCGTGCCGCCGAAGTTCCATCTGCCTAGTTTCAAATGATGAGCAATTTCGTGCATTCTTCACAGGGGCGGCACAGCTGCGACTGAGT
>NZ_JAQTMS010000109.1 GCF_028714215.1 Rhodoferax sp.
AAATCGTGGCGCCTGATATGTTGGGCACTTTTCGGTAATTGGACTCCAGGTTTTTGACCACCACCTGTTGCTGACCCAGCAATTCGTCCACCAGCAGGGCGACCCGACTGCCGTCGGCCTCGATCACCACCATGATGTCGCTCGACTTGTCAAAATCAAAGCGCGGCACCTGAAAGACTTTTTCCAGTTCGATCACCGGCATGTATTCGTCGCGCACTTTCACCAGTTGGGCGCCCTGCCCGACCGTGCTCACGGCATCCGACTTCACCTGGAATGACTCCACCACGGAGGACAGCGGCAAGATGTAAACCTCGTCGCCAACGCCGACCGACATGCCATCCATGATGGCCAGTGTCAGTGGCAGCCGGATCGACACCTTCATGCCATAACCCTCAGCCGAATCAATCTCCACCGTGCCGTTCAAGGCGGCAATATTGCGCTTGACCACATCCATGCCAACGCCTCGCCCTGACACATCGGTCACCACTTCGGCGGTGGAAAAACCGGGCGCAAAAATCAGCATCCAGACTTCAGAGTCCGGCATCTGATCCGACACATCCATGCCACGCTCCCGAGCTTTGGTCAAAATCTTTTCACGTGACATGCCGTGACCATCGTCGCGCACCTCGATCACAATGGAGCCGCCCTGATGTGCCGCTGACAGCGTGATCGTGCCAGTTTCAGACTTGCCGGCGCGTATGCGATCAGCGGGCATTTCAATACCGTGGTCACAACTGTTGCGCACCAGGTGCGTTAACGGATCGGTTATCTTTTCGACCAGACCTTTGTCCAATTCAGTGGCCTCACCCTGCGTGACGAAATCAACTTTCTTGCCGAGCTTGCCCGCCAGATCACGCAGCATGCGCGGAAAGCGGCTGAACACGATCGACATTGGAATCATCCGGATCGACATCACAGATTCCTGCAAATCGCGCGTGTTTCGGTCCAGATCAGTCAGACCCGTCAGCAGTTGCTGGTACAGCGCTGGGTCAAGCGCCCTGCTGTTTTGCGCCAGCATGGCTTGTGTAATGACCAACTCGCCGACCAGATTGATCAGTTGATCCACCTTGCTGATGGCCACCCGGATCGTTGCCGCCTCTGGCTGGACCACTGGGCTTGCCGCTTTGGCCACCCCCCGCGCAGAAGCGGTTGACCCGCTGGGCCCGGCAGTCACGCCGGTGGCAGCGGCGACAGGAACAGGGGCGCCAGGCGCACCATCAAAAAAACCAAAACCTGGCGCCGGGGCCAAGGGTGCTCCCGGTGGCGGATCATCATAGAGCGATGTTTCGGGCGAACCGGCAGCGCCATCGAAAGATCCGAAACCGGTCTCAGACGTGACGGCGGCGTTGTCAACTTCCCTGATGGACACATGTTCCCTTGAAACATGAAATGCGAATAAATCCAATAAATCTGCATCCGTGGACGAAGTTTCAACGGCGAAGACCCGCGTGTCAGCCTGGTTGCAAGCCACGACCGTGATGTCACCCAAACCTTCAATATCACGAAACAATTCCTTGATCGCATCAGCTTGCGCCGGGTGATCCAAAGGCCCAATTCGAATTTCAAGCGAGCGTATTGTGTTCGATGGCTGAGGGGTCGGCGCCAGCACGACCTTGGACTGCACTGCCACAATCGCAGGCGCAACCACAGGTGTCGGCAGCGGCTGCGGGGGCGCTACGCTCGGTAGCGCCTGCGCCATGTCCCCCGCAACCAGGACCTTGATGCGGCGCACCAAATCCGCGGTGGGGGGGGCATCGCCTTCTCCCCCGGCCTGATGACGCGCCAATAAGCCGCGCGAGGCATCTGCTGACTCAAGCAGCACATCGACCATGGCGGAGTTGGGCTGCAGTTCATGGCGACGCAAACGATCCAGCAGCGATTCCATTTGATGCGTTAACTCGGCCACATCGGAAAAGCCGAAGGTGGCCGCGCCGCCTTTGACGGAATGGGCGCAACGAAAAATCCCATTCAACTCTTCATCGTCTGCAGTTTCAAGATTCAAGCTGAGCAGCATCTGCTCCATCAGATCAAGATTTTCTGCGGCCTCTTCAAAAAATATTTGATAAAACTGGCTGAGATCAAAATCCGCCGCCGTACTGCTACTTTCCTGGTGCGCTTCCGCCATGTCAATCTCCTGTGTTCCTTGTGACAACCCAACTATCTCTGAACGCGTTACTTGATCACTTTTTTAATGACCTCAAGCAAACGAGCCGGGTCAAACGGCTTGACCAACCAACCGGTGGCACCAGCGGCCCGCCCGGCCTGCTTCATCAAATCACTCGACTCCGTGGTCAACACCAGGATTGGAACGGTTTTGAACTGCGGATGATCCCTGAGCTTACGGGTCAACCCGAGTCCATCAAGCCGGGGCATATTCTGATCTGTCAGAACCAGATCAAATGATTGCGCCTGCGCTTTTTCGTAGGCATCTACACCGTCAACCGCTTCCACCACCTGGTAGCCAGCCCCGGTTAAAGTAAACGACACCATCTTGCGCATGGACGGCGAGTCGTCAACAGCGAGTATTAATGACATGTAAGGCTCCGACTATTTCAGTTAGGGGGTAAATGGGGCGGCGTTTAAAAAAGCTCTATGGAACCAGCGTCCATGGCATCCTGGGTGACCGGGTTGGGGCGTTCCGGCACCTCTTCAACAAACGGCACCGCCTCGCCATCTTCGAGCCCCATGGACTCGGACGCCAGACGGTAGGCGCAACCTTGAAGGATCTTGGAAGTATGAACGATCAGCTGTGAGGCGATATCCTGAAACTGCAGCTCGGTCACCGCCGCCCGCCGGGCGCTACGAACAGCATCGAGTGCCTCGGAGTCGACCAGCATGGGATCAGCCAGATTGGCACTGGCACAGTTGAACCGTTCCC
>NZ_JAQTMS010000110.1 GCF_028714215.1 Rhodoferax sp.
CGTCCTGCGACTCTGTCACATGCGCCGGGCCTTCAAACACCAACAACGAGTCATCCACACCGGCGCTCTTGACCACGCAGCCATTCAGGGCAATGTTGCCGTACAGCACCGCCAACCCGCCTTCTTGCGAGTACGCGTGTTGCACTGAGCGGATGCAGCCCTGGGCACGATCCGTATCCAGACTCGGCCAGCGGGTGGCTTGGCTGAAAGCGACCTGACTTGGCTTGCCCGCCGGGCCAGCCAGGTAAAACTTTTGCACCTCAAGCGAAGGACTGCGCATGATGTCCCACTGCGCCAGCGCCTCCATCATGGTGTGCGCATGCACGGTGGGCACGTCGGTATGCAGCTTGCCAGCGCGTTCCAGCTCGCCCAGGATCGCCATCACGCCGCCAGCGCGGTGCACGTCTTCCACATGGTATTTGGGCGTATTGGGTGCCACTTTGCACAGCTGCGGCACACTGCGCGACAGGCGGTCAATGTCTTTCATGGTGAAGTCAATGCCGGCCTCTTGCGCCACCGCCAGCAGGTGCAAAATGGTGTTGGTGGAGCCGCCCATGGCGACATCGAGCGTGATGGCATTCTCAAAGGCTTTCAGGCCAATGGCGCGCGGCAACACGGATGCGTCATCCTTTTCGTAATAGCGTTTGGCCAGTTCCACAATCAAATGGCCGGCCCGTTTGAAGAGCTGCTCGCGGTCAGCGTGGGTGGCCACCACTGTGCCATTGCCGGGCAGCGACAAGCCCAGTGCCTCGGTCAGGCAGTTCATCGAGTTGGCTGTGAACATGCCCGAGCACGAGCCGCACGTCGGGCAAGCCGAGCGCTCCACCTCGGCGACTTCCTCGTCTGACACAGAGGGGTCAGCAGCCATCACCATGGCGTCGACCAGATCGAGCTTGATGACACCCAGCCGGGTTTTGCCGGCCTCCATCGGGCCGCCCGAAACAAACACCACCGGAATGTTCAGCCGCATGGCCGCCATCAACATCCCCGGGGTGATCTTGTCGCAGTTGGAAATGCACACCAGCGCATCAGCGCAATGCGCGTTGACCATGTATTCCACCGAGTCGGCAATGATGTCACGGCTCGGCAGCGAATACAGCATGCCGTCGTGGCCCATGGCAATGCCGTCATCGACCGCAATGGTGTTGAACTCTTTGGCCACACCGCCCGCAAGCTCGATCTCTCGCGCCACGAGTTGCCCCAGGTCTTTCAGGTGGACATGGCCGGGCACAAACTGAGTAAACGAGTTGGCGATGGCGATGATGGGTTTGTTGAAGTCGCCGTCTTGCATGCCGGTGGCGCGCCAGAGCGAGCGTGCACCTGCCATGTTGCGGCCAGCAGTAGAGGTTTTTGAGCGATAGACGGGCATGGTGATTTCTGTAGAACGGAGACAAAAGTGAAAGGCTGGTCAATTATGTCCCAGCTTCCAACTCCCGGCGTCCACCAGGCCTGTGCCGAGGATTCCTAAGACAGCGATGCCAATTCGAGCCTGGCCCTTTTTTTTTGCTGACAATTGGTGCTGGCTGCCAATCTGGCAAACAAGATTGCGCTTGATGCGTCTACCGCCAGCAAGGGTGCCGTGCTGGACGACTACTGATCAATAACGCCGCGGACAGGTCAACCCGACCCGAAATGAGACCGTTATAGTCCAGTGACTCTTTGTGCGCAACAGGAGTCACAGGCCCATTTCAATCCATTCTTTGAGGAATTCTCATGTTCAAAAAATTACTGGCTTTTTTTGCCGCCATGTTCCTGGTCGCAGCGTTCGCCGCGGTCGACGTCAACAAAGCCACTGAAGCCGAGCTCGATGGCATCAAAGGCATCGGTCCCGTGACCACCAAGCAGATTATTTCTGAGCGCAAAAAAGGTGAATTCAAGAGTTGGGACGATTTTGTGACCCGCGTCAAAGGCGTCGGCGACAAAAATGCGGCCAAGTTTTCCGCTGAAGGTCTGACTGTCTCCGGTGCCAAGTACCAGGGCCCGAGTGCAGCACCGGCCAAGAAAGCCGACAAGCCACTGACGGAAAAAGCCAAAGATGCGGCCGTGAGTACCAAGGACGCGATCAAAGGTGCAGCTATCAGCACCAAGGACGCGGTCAAGGAAACCGCGAAAGACGTCAAGAAAGCAGTCACGCCTAAAGCTGACGCAGCCAAACCGGCTGCCAGCGCCGCCAAAAAGTAAGTCCAAGACTTGCGCTCACAAAGCAACCCGCCTTGGCGGGTTTTTTTATTGCCGTTCATAGCGCAAGGAAATTGGCGCGCGCCGACATCTGCCGGCAAAAAAACCAGGACACGGGTCGCCACCTGCTGATAGTCCAAAAGCACCGCATGCGCACGCAATTCACCGGCATGCAGGCCCGTCTTAGCCTGGGCACCCCAGTATCCAAATGCATAACGTTATTCCGATAAAACATTAAGTGTAGAATTCACGTTGCACTGATTTGGTGCTTATATCGACTCTTTCACCACGATTTAACTGAGCTGCGTTGCGTTTTCACAAAAAACAGTCAACTGCGCCGGAATCCCCAAGGTTTATTGCACCTTTTCAGAGCACAGCACCATTTCCCCAGGCGGGCTCGTTTCGACCAGCGCCCATCAAATTTTTCGTTAACTAGCCAAAGGATATGTAGTGAAGTACAAGAACCTGTCTGATTTTCTCGACTACGTTAAAGCCCGTGATCCGCACCAGCCCGAATTCCACCAGGCAGTGCAGGAAGTCATGGGCAGCCTGTGGGCTTTCATCAAAGCCAACCCGCACTATGCCGACAGTGGAATTCTGGAACGTCTGGTCGAGTCCGAGCGCATCATTCAGTTCCGCGTGTCCTGGGTCGATG
>NZ_JAQTMS010000111.1 GCF_028714215.1 Rhodoferax sp.
GGCGCAGGTCATTGAGTGAATCGGCGTTGCGCAGGGCGTCCTCATAGGTGATCAGGTTGGCTTCGTAGGCGTCGTACAAAGCCTGGTCGAAAGTCTGCATGCCCAGGTTGCGGCTTTTCTTCATGATTTCCTTGATCTCGGAGACTTCGCCCTTGAAGATCATGTCGGAGATGAGCGGGGTGTTGAGCATGATCTCGACCACCGCATAGCGCCCGCGCCCATCCTGTTTCGGGATCAGCCGCTGCGACACCAGCGCCTTCAGGTTGAGCGACAAGTCCATCAGCAACTGCGCGCGGCGCTCTTCAGGGAAAAAATTGATGATGCGGTCCAGCGCCTGGTTGGCGCTGTTGGCGTGCAAGGTGGCGAGACACAAATGCCCGGTCTCGGCAAACGCGACCGCATGCTCCATGGTTTCGCGGTCGCGAATCTCGCCCATCAGAATCACATCGGGCGCCTGGCGCAGGGTATTTTTGAGCGCCGCCTCCCAACTGTCGGTGTCGATTCCGACCTCACGCTGGGTCACCACACAGTTTTTGTGCTGATGCACAAACTCGATCGGGTCTTCCACCGTGATGATGTGGCCAAACGAGTTTTCGTTGCGCCAGTCAACCATCGCGGCCAGGGTGGTCGATTTGCCGGAGCCGGTGGCGCCCACCAAAATGCACAAGCCGCGCTTGGCAGAGGCCACTTCCTTGAGTACCGGGGGCACACCCAAGCCGTCAATAGTGGGCACGCTCAGCGGAATGACCCGCAACACCAACCCGACCCGGCCCTGCTGGATAAAGGCGCTGACGCGAAAACGGCCAACACCGGGCGGTGCGATGGCAAAGTTGCATTCTTTGGTGCGTTCAAACTCAGCCACCTGCTTGTCGCTCATGATCGAGCGCGCCAAGGACATGGTGTGCGCCGCGGTGAGCGCTTGGGGCGAGACCTTGGTGACCTTGCCGTCCACCTTGACGGCAGGCGGAAACTCGGCCGTGAGGAACAAATCACTGCCGTTGCGGCTGATCATCAGCTTGAGCAGATCGTTGATGAATTTGGTGGCTTGATCGCGTTCCATGAGAACACCTCGTTGTTAATTGGGTCGTAGGGGCAGCGCAACACACGCCGTGACCAGCGTGGGAGCCCTGCTTTAGCCGGGGAAATTCTCCGGAATCTTGGCTTTCGAGCGCGCTTCCGACGGACTGATGATGTTGCGTTTGACCAGATCACTCAGGTTCTGATCCAGTGTTTGCATGCCCACACTGTTGCCGGTCTGAATGCTCGAATACATCTGCGCCACCTTGGCCTCACGGATCAAATTGCGGATGGCACTGGTGCCGAGCATGATCTCGTGCGCCGCGACCCGGCTCTGGCCGTCCTTGGTTTTGCACAAGGTCTGCGAGATCACGGCCTGCAGGGATTCGGACAACATGGCGCGCACCATCTCTTTTTCTTCGGCCGGAAAGACATCGATGACGCGGTCAATGGTCTTGGCAGCGCTGGAGGTATGCAAGGTGCCAAACACCAGGTGGCCGGTTTCGGCGGCGGTCATGGCCAGGCGGATGGTTTCCAGGTCGCGCATTTCGCCCACCAGAATGGCGTCCGGGTCTTCGCGCAGGGCCGAGCGCAGTGCGGCGGCAAAACTGAGCGTGTGGGTGCCAACCTCGCGCTGGTTGACCAGACATTTTTTGGACTCGTGCACAAACTCGATCGGGTCTTCCACCGTCAGGATGTGGCCGAACTCGGTTTCATTGAGAAAGTTGACCATGGCCGCCAGGGTGGTCGACTTGCCGGAGCCGGTGGGGCCGGTCACCAGCACCAGACCGCGCGGTTTGAGCGCCAGATCGGCAAAAATCTTCGGTGCGTTCAATTGCTCCAGGGTCAAGATTTTGCTCGGGATGGTCCGAAACACGGCACCCGCCCCGCGTTGCTGGTTGTAGGCATTGACCCGAAAGCGGGCCAGCCCTTCAATCTCGAACGAAAAATCGACCTCCCAAAACTCTTCATACACCTTGCGTTGCGAGTCGTTCATGATGTCATACACCATGGCATGCACCTGCTTGTGATCGAGCGCTTCGACGTTGATGCGCCGCACGTCGCCATTGACGCGAATCATGGGGGGCAGACCGGAGGAGAGGTGCAGGTCAGACGCCTTGTTCTTGACGCTGAAGGCCAGTAATTGGGTTATGTCCACAAAGTTCCCGATGGTTTGTTACGCTTACGGTAATTATGACCACGAATCAAAAACAACTTCAGATCCAACTGCAAAGTGTTCGCGCGCGCGTCGCGGCCGCGTGCCAGGCCGCCGGCCGTGCGGCCAGCGAGGTCACCCTGCTGGCCGTCTCCAAAACCGTTGATCCCGAGGTCGTGACGCAGGCTTTTGAAGCCGGACAGACCGCCTTTGGCGAGAACTACATCCAAGAGGCGGTGGAGAAAATCAGTCACTTGCGCCATTTGCCGCTTGAGTGGCACTGCATCGGTCCGATCCAGAGCAACAAGACAAGGCTGGTGGCCGAGCACTTTGACTGGGTGCAGACGCTGGATCGACTCAAGATTGCACAACGTCTGAGCGAGCAGCGCCCGGCCGGTCGGCCACCGCTCCAGGTTTGTATTCAGGTCAACGTGGATGGTGGCGCCAGCAAGTCGGGCGTAGCGCCGGGCGAGGCGCTGGCGCTCGCCCAGCGCGTGGCCGAGCTGCCCAACTTGCGCCTGCGCGGCATCATGAGCATTCCCGAGCCGGCTCCTGATTTTGTAGCTGCTTGCGCCCTGTTTGCGAGGGTCAGGGTGGTA
>NZ_JAQTMS010000112.1 GCF_028714215.1 Rhodoferax sp.
AATAGCACCCAAAGAGCTGAATTGAAAAATGCGGTTGTCGCGTCCGATCGTGGTGTGCCCTTCGATCACGCAATGCGGACCAATGGTGGTCCCCGCGCCCACCTTGACGTTGGGGCCAATCAGGCTGTAGGGGCCAACGGTCACCGAGCTGTCAAGCTGGGCCTGGGAATCGACAATCGCCGTGGCATGAATGGTTGTCAAGGCGCGGACCTCCGCCGGGCCGCCCCAAGGAGGCTCAGTCCCCCCGGGGGGCAGTGCAGCGGCGAAGCCGCAAACGTGGGGGCTCTCATCTTTTAGGCTATTTTGCGCACAGCGCAGGTCAGCTCGGCTTCCACAGCGAGTTCGTCGTCCACCAGGGCGCGCGCCTTGAACTTGAAAATGCCCGCCTTCATGCGCACCAACTCAACCTCAAGAATCAGTTGATCGCCAGGCTCCACCGGACGCTTGAAGCGCACGCCATCCATGCCGGCAAAATAGTAGACAGAATCCTCGTCTGGCGTCGTATCGATCGCGTCAAACGCCAGCAGCGCGGCGGCCTGCGCCAGGGCTTCGAGCATCAACACGCCCGGCATCACAGGCCGATGGGGAAAGTGGCCTTGAAAAAATGGCTCATTGATGGTGACATTTTTCAACGCCCGGATGCTCTTACCCTTGTCAATCGCCAGCACCCGATCCACCAACAGGAAGGGGTAACGGTGTGGCAGTTGCTTGAGAATTTTATAAATGTCCATGGTATTTCTATTCAGTTGGGGACAGAGCTTGTTCACTTCGTGTAACTACGGTCTGTCCCGCAAGGTCATTAGTTTATCTTCCAGCGCCCGAATGCGGTCGCGCAAACTGTGCAGCTGTTTCAGTGACGCAGCATTTTTTTCCCAGGCGGCATTGTCATCAATCGGGAACATGCCCGTGTAGTGACCGGGCTTGCGAAGCGAGCGGGTGACCACTGTGGCCGCCGAGATGTTAACCCCATCGGCCAGCGTCAGATGTCCCAGCACAATGGCACCGCCACCCAGGGTGCAATGAGCGCCAATGGTGGCGCTGCCCGCCACGCCGACACAGCCGGCCATCGCGGTATGTTTCCCAACATGTACGTTGTGGCCGATTTGTATCAAGTTGTCGAGCTTGACGCCGTCTTCAATCACCGTGTCTTGCAAGGCGCCACGGTCAATGCAGGTATTGGCGCCAATTTCAACGTCGTTGCCGATGCGAACCGCACCGAGTTGTTCAATTTTTTCCCAAGCCCCCGCATGAGGCGCAAAACCAAAACCATCGGCACCAATCACAACGCCTGAGTGCACCAGACAACGCTCGCCGATGACACAATTTTCACCCACCGTCACGCGCGACTTGAGCACCGTGTCGGCACCCACGCTGGCGCCACTTTCAATCACGCACAGGGCGCCAATGCAG
This sequence comes from Rhodoferax sp., assembly GCF_028714215.1. GTDB lineage: Bacteria > Pseudomonadota > Gammaproteobacteria > Burkholderiales > Burkholderiaceae_C > Rhodoferax. The sequence goes on from NZ_JAQTMS010000112.1 coordinate 1,411, forward strand.
GCTCGCTGGTGCACAAAAGCCTCAGGGTCAATCACCGCGCTCCGGTGAATCCGCGGCCGTGCCGTCCGCGGCAGACTCTTTTTCCAGAGTTGCGTGACACGGGCAAAGTACAGGTAAGGTTGCTCGGTCACGATGCAAGCCCCGCGCGCCAGCGCCGCTCCGCGCATCTCCGGGCTGACGATGACACAAGCGGCTCTGGAGGCCGCCAATTGGTTCTGGTACTTGGGGTGGCTGAGAAAACTCAACTGTTGTGGCGTTGCGCTTTCAAGTGGCGCCAGGCCCTCGATTTTGAGACTTGCATCGCCCTGCAAATCTCCGCCAAGCAACTCGACAATCGAACCTAGAAGCAGCGTCACACGTCACTTGCCTGAGGCACCGCTATTTAACGCCGTTCGAATTCAGGACCTTGAGGACTTTATCGGTGATATCCAGTCTTGGATTGACATACACCGCGTCCTGCAGAATCAGGTCGTATTTTTCCGCTTCAGCCACTTGCTTGACCACTTTGTTGGCGCGCTCAATCACCTGCTGCAACTCTTCGTTTTTGCGGGCGTTCAGGTCTTCCTGAAATTCACGACGTTTGCGCTGGAAGTCACGATCCTGCTCCACCAACTGCTTTTGACGCGTGGTCCGCTGCCCCGCCGACAAAGTAGGTGCTTCACGGTCAAAGGTGTCAGCCAGCGTCTTCAACGCAGCCCCCAGATCAATGATTTCTTTTTCGCGCTTCGAAAACTCCTGCTCCAGCTTGAGCTGGGCCGACTTGGCCGTACTCGCCTCTTTGAAAATCCGGTCGGTACTGACGAATCCAATCCTGAACTCCTGGGCTTGAGCCTGCATTTGTGCCAATACCAGCAGACCGCCGAACAAGATACTGGCAAAACTGCGACGTAGAAAATAGTTCATTAGAAAGTCGTCCCAATTTGAAATTGCATGGTCTGGATTTTATCGCCTTCAAACTTTTTGATGGGCTTGGCAATCGCCAGTCGCAACGGACCGACCGGCGATATCCAGCTGATACCCACACCGACCGATGAGCGCAGGCTGCCCGCATTTTCATTGATCGCGCCCGGACCCGACACACTGCCAACATCTAGGAACGCGAACATCCGCAAGGTCCGGTCATTGCCGGCGCCGGGAAAGGGGGAAAGTATTTCGGCGTTCAAATTCATCTTTCTAGTACCACCAAGGATGGTTCCCGCGCTGTCCTGCGGTCCCAGACTTCCTTGTTCAAATCCGCGTACCGACCCCAAACCGCCCCCGTAGAAATTTTTAAACAC
>NZ_JAQTMS010000113.1 GCF_028714215.1 Rhodoferax sp.
CATCATTCATCGCCAGCGCGTCATAGACACATCGCCTGTCACGCATCACCCTGGCGTGCATCAGGCTGCGATGGTCTTCTTCAAACTCACCGCGCAGCATCGGCGCCAGCGCGGCTGCGTAACCGCCCAGCGGGATGTCGGTGATGAACCCCAGTCGCCCCTGGTTGATGCCGATCAAGGGCACACCAAACCTGGCGAGTTGGCGGCCAATGCCCAGCATGGTGCCGTCGCCGCCGACCACCAAGCCAAGATCACATTTCGCGCCGATGGCGTCGACATCCAGTACCGGGTAGCCGGAAATGCCCATGTTGTGCGCGGTGTCGTGCTCAAAAACCACCTCGCAACCCTGCACACCCAAAAAATGGGCAATGTCTTCCAGCACCCGACGCGAGGACGCGCCTGATGCGCCCGATGCCACGGTCTGGTATTTACCTATCAGCGCCACGTGCCGGAATTTTGATTTCATTGGCAAATTACATCACTAAAATGCCCCCATGCTCGATGACCGTGCCAAGTTGTTATTGAAAGCGCTGGTTGAGCGCTATATCGCCGATGGGCAACCAGTGGGTTCGCGCACGCTCTCGAAAGCCTCGGGGCTGGAACTGTCACCTGCCACCATCCGCAATGTGATGTCTGATCTGGAAGATTTGGGCTTGATTGTCAGTCCGCACACCTCGGCCGGACGTATTCCGACGGCGCGCGGCTACCGCCTGTTTGTCGACACCATGCTGACGGTGCGCCAGGAGCAGTTCGCGGCCCACGTTCTGGCGCCCGACCAGCCGCAAAAGGTGATTTCCAACGCCGCCAACCTGCTGTCGAGCCTGTCCCAGTTTGTCGGCGTGGTCATCGCGCCGCGCCGCTCCTCCGTGTTTCGCCACATTGAATTTTTGCGCTTGTCCGAGCGGCGCTTGCTGGTCATCATCGTCTCGCCCGAGGGTGACGTGCAAAACCGGGTGATTTTTACCGAGACGGACTATTCTCAGGCGCAACTGGTTGAAGCCGCCAACTACCTGAACAGCCATTACGTCGGGCTGGCCATAGAGCAGGTTCGCGAGCGATTGAAAAACGAGGTGGAATCACTTCGCTCGGAAATTGCCAGCCTGATGCAGGCGGCCGTGGCGGTCAGTTCCGAGGCCATGTCGGAAACGCAGGACGAAGTGGTTATTTCGGGCGAGCGAAACCTGCTGGCAGTGACTGATTTTTCCAATGACATGGGCCACCTGCGCCGCGCATTTGATCTGTTTGAACAAAAAGCGCAGCTCATGCGTTTGCTCGATATTGCCGGTCAGGCCGAGGGGGTGCGCATCTTCATCGGTGGCGAAAGCCAGGTGGTCCCCTTCGAGGATCTGTCCATCGTCAGCGCACCGTACGAAGTGGACGGCCAGGTCGTCGGCACCCTGGGCGTCATTGGGCCAACACGCATGGCCTACGACCGCATGATCCAGATTGTGGACATTACGTCGAAATTGGTCAGCAACGCCCTGAGCTACCACAAGTAGGCCCTTACAATCTGCGCTTCGGGCCTCTAGCTCATGTTGGTTAGAGCAGCGGACTTAAAGTGGTTTTTTCCTCAGCCTCAGTTACTGAGAGTGGAATAAACAGATTGGGTTGCCTTGGCGCAAGTTAACTCTGCCCCTTGGTAGAACTGCTCAAAGTCGGGGAAACCTCTGGTGAACAATGACCGTGGCAATCCCGAGCGAAGCTCTTCTTTGGGAGAGAACGTGTAGAGACTGTACGGGCAGGTCGTAAAGACAAGAGACAGTCCAGACCACAAACCCGAAAGGGGCGACGAAAGTCGTAGTTGGTAAGCATAATCCGTTGGTGCCGTGTTCGACTCACGGGAGGCCCACCAAAAACAGCGCCGCAGTGTGCTTCCACACTGCGGCGTTCTTGCGTCAGGCCTCGGTGAACAAAAGAGCCATCCGCACGGCGACCTGAGCAGAGAATTTATGACAAATTTGGCTGCAGCCCCCGTTAAATATACGTATATAGCTATCTTTTTTGTAGCAAATCTGCAATCGCGCGCGGATAAATGAGGTGCTCCTGGGTGAGCACACGGCCCGCCAGCCTGTCTGCCGTGTCACCCGGCAGCACCGGCACCGCGGCTTGCGCCAGGATCGGGCCGTGATCGAGTTCCGCGGTGACCAGATGCACGGTGGCCCCGACTACCTTGCAGCCCGCATCCAGCGCGCGCTGATAAGTGTGCAAGCCCGCAAAGGCCGGTAGCAGCGACGGGTGGATGTTGAGCAGCCGCCCAGCGTAGCGCCCCACAAATGCGGGCGTGAGAATGCGCATAAAGCCCGCCAGAACCACCAGCGTGGGCTGCTCTGGCGCGTCAAAGCGGTCAATGATTTGGACCAACGCGGCGTCAAACGCCTCACGCGAAGCAAAAGCCTGGTGCTCCAGCACCTCGGTGGCAATACCGTGTTCACGCGCAAAAACCAGTCCTCCGGCCGATGCCTTGTTGCTGATAACGGCCGCCACCCGGGCTCCAAATTTATCCTGCCAACCCTCGCGTTGCGCTGTCTTTACGATGGCGGCCATGTTGGAGCCGCTGCCTGAGATCAAAATAACGATGTTTTTCATATCGGCCCGAATTATGACCTTGACCCCTTCCCCCTTGATCACCCCCCTCGCCCCCTCAA
>NZ_JAQTMS010000114.1 GCF_028714215.1 Rhodoferax sp.
GCTCGGCCAGCAGCACCAGAACACGCCCAACGCGCGGGAGATCGTGATTGATGAGGCGCATAAACTCGTGACCACCCCGGCCTACATGTTTGACGACGCGCGCCTGAGCGACGTGTTTGTCGGCATTGAGCGCTGCGTGGCCGAGGTGCTCAAGCGCATTTGAGGTCCAGTGCCTCATGCTCTGGGCCCCGGAGTCTCCTGCTGAATGCGTGTTACTCGATTTATTTATGGTAAATCGGCCTATAGCCCCCGTGAAATAAGGAGGTATTGCTATTAATTTTATAGTAACTTTCTGTCTGCCTGAAGCCGGCTGGGCTAACCCAGAATCGCCACACCTTTGATCTGCGCATACACCGGCAAGCCGGGCACAAGCCCCAGCGTGTGAGCCGAACGCGCCGTGATGCGCGCCAGCAGGGCGCTGCCGCCCACTTGCAGCGCGACCATCACCTGGCCTGGGCCGTCAGGCGACAGGGCAAGCACCGAGGCGGGCAGGATGTTCAAAATGCTGGTGTCGGTTTGGCGTTGCAAGGTCAGGCTGGCATCACGCGCCGCCACCCGCACGCGCAAGGTTTGGCCGACGGCGACGTTTTGACGCGGCAGCACCAGATCAATACCGGCAAAACGGGTCAGTGTGAGGTGGTCGGCGGCGTCATGGGAGACCACGCTGCAGTGCAGCACGGCCCCGGCGCCGTCGCCGTGTGCCAGTGGCAAGTCCAGCCGCGTCAACAGCTCAGCCGTCGGCCCGTGCGCCGTGACCCGGCCAGACTCCAGCAGCACCAGGTGCTCGGCTAGTCGGGCTACTTCGTCAATGGCATGGGTGACGTAAATGACCGGGATATCCAGCGTGCTTTGCAGCCGCTCCAGGTAGGGCAGTATCTCGGCCTTGCGTGCGGCATCCAACGCGGCCATGGGCTCGTCCAGCAGCAGCAGGCGCGGGCTCGCCGCGAGCGCGCGGGCGATGGCCACACGTTGACGCTCGCCGCCCGAGAGTTCATGCGGCCAGCGCTTGAGCAGGTGTGCAATGCCCAGCAGGTCCATGGTGTGATCCCAGTTTCTGAAGCGTTCTACTGCCGGCGTGCGCTTGAAGCCGTACTGCAAGTTCTCTTGCACATTGAGGTGCTCAAACAGGCTGGCCTCCTGAAACACATAGCCCAGGGCGCGCTGGTGTACCGGTTTAAAGACCCCTTGAGCGCTGTCTTGCCACACCTCGCCTTGCACGCAGACGCGGCCCTGCGCCATGGGCTCCAAGCCAGCGAGTACCCGCAAGGCGGTGGTCTTGCCTGAGCCGGACGGACCGAACAGGGCCGTGATGCCGTGACCCTCCAGCTCAAGGTCAATCTCCAGGCGAAAGTCCTGGCGTTTCAGCGCCACTTGCAAGGTCAATCCCGATGTGTCTTTGCTACCCTGCTCCGGTCTGGTGTTCATGCGCCAGCCCCTTTGCGCCGCGCGCCGTTGTAGACATGCAATGCCAGCAACACAAGAAAACTAAAGCCCAGCATGACCGCGGCCAAGCGGTGCGCGTCTGAATACTCCATGGCCTCGACGTGGTCGTAAATCTGCACCGACACCACGCGCGTCACACCGGGAATGTTGCCGCCCACCATCAGCACCACGCCAAATTCGCCCACGGTATGGGCAAAACACATGATGGCGCCGGTCACAAAGCCGGGTTTGCACAGCGGCACCACCACGCTAAAAAAAACATCCAACGGTGAGGCGCGCAGGCTGGCCGCAACTTCCAGCGGGCGCGTGCCCATGTTTGCAAAAGCGTTCTGGATCGGCTGCACCATGAACGGCAGTGAGTAAAAGCTCGATGCCACCACCAGCCCGGCGACGGTAAAGGGCAGCAGACCCAGGCCCAGCGACTGTGTCCATTGCCCCACAGTGCCGTTTGGCCCCATGAACACCAGCAGATAAAAGCCCAGCACCGACGGCGGTAGCACGATCGGCATGGCCACCAGTGCGCCCATGGGTTCTTTCAACCATGACCGCGTGCGCGCCAGCCACCAAGCCAGTGGTGTGCCCACCAGCAGCAAGATGACGGTGGTGAGCGCAGCCACTTGCAGCGTCAAACTAATCGCTTGCAGGTCAGAGGAGGTGAGCAGGGCCATGGCGGAGGGTGCGCTGAATGTCAAATGTCGTACCCGTAAGAGCGAATCAGGTCTTTGATGTTGGGGCTTTGCAGCAGTTTCATCAGCGCCTGCGCCGCCGGGTTGTTGGCACCGTGCTGCAGCAGCACGGCATCTTGCCGGATCGGACGGTACAGGGCCTGCGCAATCACCCACATGGAGCCGCCCTTGAGCTTGCCGCCTTCGAGCACTTGCGACATCGCAACAAAGCCCAGTTCGGCATTGCCGGTGTGCACAAAGTTGAAGGTCTGGCCAATGCTCTCGCCCTGCACCAGCTTGGGGGTCAGGGTCGAGGTCAAGCCCAGGTTGTCCATGACCTGCACCGCCGCCGTGCCATAGGGCGCGGTTTTGGGGTTGGCGTAAGCCAGCTTGCGAAAGTTGCCGCTCTTGAGCACGTCGCCCCTGGCGTCCACCTTGGCGGCATCGGCCGACCACAGGACCAGCTTGCCGGTGGCGTAACTGAAGCGGCCCCCGGGCGTGGTCAGACCATCGCTCTCCAGCGCGGCGGGGGT
>NZ_JAQTMS010000115.1 GCF_028714215.1 Rhodoferax sp.
AGAACAAAGTCAGGGAAGGTGGCGGTCGCACCGTCATAGCGCAGGGGCTTCTCGAATCGGCGCTGTTGCTCGGTCAATAAATTGGCGATCCTGAATTCGTGGCCGCTGTCCACCGGGATGAACTGGGCAGTTGTTTCCATGGCCGCGCCGTAGCACCAGAGCAGGCTCCCACTTTTGGATCGCTGAATGCCGGCAATGACAAAAATCTTTGGCTTGTCTGCCTTCGCCCAGCCGGTGTAGTCGTGGGCCGGGGTTTTTTCGAAGTGGACCAGGCCATGTGCGAACTGGCTTTGCAGCCGCGCCACGCTCTGTCTGGGCGTCCAGATGGGGCTGTTGCCGGGGAGTCCTTTGAGCCTGATCGCTGTGTTGTGTGCGGTGGCCTGGAGCTGGCGCAACTCGGCTACCACGATCAGGATGCCTTTGCGGGTGTCGCCATAGGTCTTTTGCATCTGGTCGAAGCGCTCGTGTAGGGTGGCGAGCGTCTTCTTATCTTGTTCGTCGCTAATCTTGGCCTCTGGAATGAATACCCGCGCCATGGCGTCTTCGCCACCAATCAGGCGGTCAGCGAGTTGGCTTCGCAGCCCCCAGTAGACCCGGCCCAGGTTTCGTTTGCCTGCCATGCCCGGTGACCAGGTGTGTAGGCCGGCTTCTTCCCACAAGAGGTTCAGAAAGCCGCGCAGGGTCATGGTGCTGCGTTTGGTTCTTTGCATGTCTGGCAGTGGCGGCGCAGCGGCTTCGTCAAGAGTAATGCCGGTGACTTGCTCGATCGTGGACAGGGGCACGGCCAGGTTGTGGCTGACTTTGCCATCGGCACGTTCGGTCAGCGCATCGTCGCTGTAGATCGCGTGGGCGGCGGTGCTGATGCCGCCATGCGACTCGCATTCGGGGTGGTGCAGGTGACCGGTCTTGGGGCAACGCTTGACGATGTAGGTGTCGCCCATCCTGGCGATGTACATCGGGATCGGCTCGGGAGCGCGACACAGACAGTTTGGGGTGGACTTGTGCAGATACGCTTTTTGCATGAGCGCTTGGTAAGCCTGATGGTGGATTTCCATGTTCGCTCGCGCTATCACCTGGTCCAGCATTGCTATACGGTCGTACCGGTCATTGATTCCCATGTTTTGTACCTGTCTTGGTTAAATTCTTCGCCTGCCGGCATTTCCGGCCCTGTGCATCACCAAACCCACACCCAGTTGCGCAGCGCAATGTATGCAAGCCCGACCAGCGTGATCTGTGCGACCAAGCCCAGGCGGTGCATGACGTATAGCCGTTGTGATTCTTCGCGGGTGCCGGGAAACTCCCATTTGCACACCTCTTCGAGCTTGCGTTTGTCCGACCAGTTGAAGTAGAGGTAGCCCACACGCCCCAGCAAGACAAAAAAGATCAGGTCGTCGGGTTTGAGCCATGTGTCAGAGATGAAGCCTGTCCAGAGGGAGCGGGCCAGTTTTTCAAAAAAGTTTGCATCCATTTCAAGTTCCTTTTTTCTTGTTAAATCCCGGTGTGGGTGCATTCAATTTACAGAATGGCCTCGCCCTGTCAAGGTTTCAACAAAAGGCCTTGTCGGTTGTTTTAGCGGGCCTGCGCCAGCAGTTCGGTAAGGTTGGGCGGCAGACCACGCACAATCACCGGCTCACCGCTGGCTGTGTTGACGACCAGCGTGGGTGTTGCGGGTGACTGGTTGGCAGAAAGCAGCTTGAGCATGGCGTTGTTGGCGTCTAAGGCCTGGTTGATGCCCTGCGTTTCGGACGAGGCTGCAATGGGTCTGCCACTTTGGCCGTGTTCGGCCAGAACATCAAGAGGCCTGGACGATTGGAGCAATGTGGTTGCCCGTGTACGGCTATCCGGCGCAATGATGGCCACCGGTGCCCATCGCACGCGGACCTGCCCGGATGTGATGGGCGCGCGCAGATTGCGCCAGAGCTGCGTGCAGAACGTGCAGTTGGTGTCTATGTAAGCCGTGATGATGGGTCCGGCACTGCCTTCAATGAAACCGGCTGACTGGTTGATGCTGGAGAGCAGGCGCGAGGTGCTTTGTCCGATCTGGGCTTGCTGGTTCGCGCTCGGTGGGCCCGATACGGGTGATGTCGCGCTGGGTTTGGCCAACTGGCGGGCCAGCATTTCCATTTGCGTGCGGTTGTTGCCCAGGCTGTCGAACTTGGCGCCAACAAAAAGAGCATCGACGCCTTCGATCATCCAGCCGATGAAGGCGCCCTCGCCTGACTTGATGACCACGCCGGTGGAGCCGTCGGTTGCGCTGAAGACTTCACTGACGATGCCATCCTTGCCCATGCCCGCCAGCAGCGCCTTGGCGCGCGCCATGCGATCGGCCTTGGACGTAATGATGACCCGGCCTGGTGCTGCTTGGCTGCTTTCGTTCACGGCTGCAGGATTGACTGTGAATTGCTTGTAGATGGCCACGCCACCGCGCAGGCTCAAGAAAGCGATGGCAACGGCCGCGCCGGTCAGTGCAATAGGTTTAAGAATGTGTTTCATGGTTTAAAGCTCCTTGGCGCGTGATTTGGTGGCTTTTGTGGCCATGTGCGCGATGCGGATGGTTTTCATAAGGCCAATGGCGCCTACCACCCACGATAGGCCCCAAATACCAAGCCCTACCACGACACCGCCCAGGAGCAG
>NZ_JAQTMS010000116.1 GCF_028714215.1 Rhodoferax sp.
GCTTTTTCAGCCGCATGATCCGTAAGACACCCTGGGTGCGCCTGAAGATGGCGGCCTCGCTGGATGGCAAGTCTGCTCTGGAAAATGGCGTCAGCCAGTGGATTACATCGGAGGCTGCGCGTACGGACGGACATGCCTGGCGCGCCCGCGCCTGCGCCGTACTCACCGGCATCGGCACCGTGCTCACGGACAACCCGCGCCTGGACGTGCGGCTGGTCGACACGCCACGCCAGCCTCATCTGGTGATCGTGGACAGCCGCCTTGAGACGCCACTGGATGCAGCATTTTTTACGCCGGGCCGCGTCATCTACCTCTACGCTGCCGTCCAAAACGAAGCTAAAAGAACAGCGTTGGAAGCGCGTGGCGCCACCGTCATCTACTCGCCCGGACACGAACCCGCAACGCGGAACAAGGTGGACCTCGCTGCCATGCTGCGTGACCTGGCCGCGCGTGAAATCAATGAGTTGCACGTGGAGGCCGGCCACAAGCTCAATGGCTCTTTCGTTCGGGAAGGTTTGGTGGATGAATATTTGGTCTACCTCGCACCCATGCTGATTGGGCTTGGCAGCGGCATGGCCAACTTTGGCCCCATCACGCAACTCAAAGACGCAGTGAACCTGCGCTTTCACAGCATCGAGCCCGTCGGTGATGACCTGCGTATTCTTGCCAGACCGCCCGGCCGCGAAACGTTTTAAATCGCTGACAGAACCCATTTTGCTATCAATTACATAGCCAAATAGGCAGATACGACGGGGGCTAGAGCCCTAAAAAGCTTAAATCAGTGGGTTTGGCATAGATTGGCGCGCTGCGGTCGCAACGACGAATAAGGCAGCACAGCCACCGCAAACCGACCGTAAATGACAGAACCCCTTTCAAAAATACAACTCTTTCCCTGCGAAAATACGCTTATGTTTACTGGAATCATCACCGGCGTGGGGCGCATCGCCGCCGTTCACGCCCTCGGCAGCTCTGCAAACCACGGCAAGCGCCTCACCATCGAATGCCCGCCCGCTTTCCTCGACGATGTCGGTTTGGGCGACAGCATCGCGCTCAATGGCGCCTGCATGACGGTGACCGCGTTGGATGTTGCGGGGCAGCAGTTCTGCGTCGATATTTCAGCCGAGTCACTCGACAAGACCGCCGGATTGAACGCGACGGGCAGCATCAACCTGGAGAAAGCCCTGCGTGCCAACGACCGCCTGGGTGGTCACAGGGTGTCTGGCCATGTTGATGGCATCGGGACCGTGACGCATTTTGCCCAGCTGGGTGAAAGCTGGCAGTTGCGGGTTTTGGTCCCCAAAACGCTGGCCAAATACCTCGCCTACAAAGGGTCGATCACGGTCAACGGCGTTAGCCTCACCGTCAACCGCGTCCAGGATACTGAAGACGGCTGCGAGATGAGCATTAACCTGATCCCGCACACGGTTCAGAATACGGCGCTTAATACACTGCAAACCGGCTCCGTGGTCAACCTTGAGATTGATTTGATCGCGCGCTATGTTGAACGCATGCTCAACGCGGACCCGCAGCAGACCCATCTGGCTGCGCCTTAACGCGTCAGCCGCCCTGCCCGCTACCCTCCTATTTAGCCATCCATGAAAGACCGCCGCATGACCGCCCCCATCCCCGTAACCATTTCCCCGGTTGAAGACATCGTGGCCGACATGCGCGCTGGCCGCATGGTGATTCTGGTCGATGAAGAAGACCGCGAAAACGAAGGCGACCTGGTGCTGGCCGCTGACCACGTCAGCGCTGAGGCCATCAACTTCATGGCCCGATTTGGCCGCGGCCTGATTTGCCTGACCCTCACCCGGGGCTTGTGTGAACGCCTGCAATTGCCGCCCATGACCGCGCGCAACGGCGACAAAAAAGGCACCGCCTTTACCGTGTCGATTGAAGCCGCTGAAGGCGTCACCACGGGCATTTCGGCTGCCGACCGCGCCCGCACCGTGCAAGCGGCGGTGGCCAAAAATTCTCACCCCGACGACCTGGTACAACCTGGGCATATCTTTCCTCTGCAAGCGGTTGAAGGCGGCGTTTTGATGCGCGCCGGCCACACCGAAGCCGGCTGCGACCTGGCCGACATGGCAGGTTGCACCCCCGCCGCCGTGATCTGCGAGATCATGAAAGACGACGGCACCATGGCCCGCCTGCCCGACCTGCAACTGTTTGCCGCCGAGCATGGCCTCAAGATTGGCACCATCGCTGACCTGATCGCGCACCGCAGCCGGGTCGAGTCGCTGGTTGAAAAATTGGGTTCCCGCCCGATCAACACCGCTTTTGGTGATTTCACCCTGCACGCTTTCAAAGACAAGACCGCCCACGCCGTCCATCTGGCGCTGGTCAAAGGTCAGTGGGCCGCAGGCGACACGGTGTTGGTCCGCGTGCATGAACCGCTGTCGGTGCTGGACGCGCTGGAGGTCGGTCGCGCCATGCATTCCTGGAGTCTCGATGCCGCCCTGGCCCGCATCGCCTCGGAGGGCAGGTGCGTGGTGGTGCTGCTCAATTGCGGCGAAA